>NC_016630.1:1287341-1931012 GCF_000163895.2 Filifactor alocis ATCC 35896 | reverse complement strand
TATGTTTATAATTTTGTGTATAAGTAATAAAAAAAAGTAAAATTCTGTAGATAACATAAAATTTGAAAAAAGTAAAAAAATATGAAGATATTGTGGATAACTTCCGAAAATTGGATAATTATTTATGTTTATGATTGAAAATAAGCCTTTATCCACAAAGTTATGAACAGAATGTGGATAAAAGGATAACTTTTTAGAAGTTATTAACAAGCAAAAATAATATACCAAAAGATAACAAAAACTTCAACAAGATATGTGGATAAAAAATAAATAATATTCACATCGAAAATAAAAATCCTGTTTATCTTTATTAGTATGATAAAAAAATAACAAATAAAAATTCTTGATTTCTGATTTGGAAAAGGTTAATATTATCATTGGTTGACTTGATGAAAGAGAAAATAGGAGAAAACTCATTTTATTTTTTATCATAAATTGTAATCAGAATAGAAAAAAGATTAAATAAAAGGGGGAAAAGATGAATACAACAGGCACATCTTTGAAAAAATTAGTGTTAAAGGCTCTATTTATTGCTTTGGTTACCGTGAGTACGATGATTATTCAAATTCCGGTGCCAATGACGGAAGGATACATACATTTTGGAGACAGTATGATATTTTTGATTGCGGTTTTCTTCGGAAGAAGAAACGGAGCAATTGCAGGTGGAATCGGATCCATGTTTGCGGATATTTTTTCCGGTTACGGACATTGGGCACCGTTTACTTTTGTAATCAAAGGATTGATGGGTTTTGTAGTAGGATACTGTTCGAAATATGAATCCAAAGAACAAAAATTCTTTTCTGTCGGAACAATCCTCGGTGTGTTGGCAGGCTTTGTTGTGATGGTGGGAGGATATTTGATTGGAGGAACAATTCTGAAAGGAAGTTTTGCCGTGGCATTAACATCTGTTCCGTCTAACTGTATGCAGGGACTTATGGGAGTAGTGTTGTTCTTTATTGTAGGAAAAGCATTGGATAAAATACAAATTACAAAATATACATTGTAGTCATATGAAAAATTTTGCAATAAAAAATTCATGATAGAAAAAATATGATTGAATGATAATAAAAAAAATCGATACAAAAAGGAAATTCCTTTCGTTATCGATTTTTTTTTGACGAAATAGATGAAATAGAAAAGACGATGATTGATAATGTGAACTTATTTTATGAAGAACAAACAGAATTTATCTTTTGATTTTGCCGAAAATATAGTAAAGTGATAGTTGATACCGAAACCATACAAAACACGGATACCATTTTAGAAAATTGACAGTATGATTTATAAATTTTACCAATGAATGATTTCGTATACGATTTATGATAAGAGAAGTTTCATAAATAAATTTCATGCGGTATGTTTGAGATAGATATGGAAGAAAAGGAGTCATAACCATGAAAAAAAAGATAACAGTAGAGGGATTTGAAATAGGTACGAAAGAAAATCATCAGGCATTGACGGGAGTTTCTGTTATTCTTGCAAAAGAAGGAGCAATTGCAGGTTGTTGTGTCAAAGGTTCCGCTCCCGGAACAAGGGAAACTGATTTGTTAAAATCGGAAAAAACAGTAGAGCAAGTACATAGTATTGTATTGTCGGGAGGTTCCGCATTCGGTTTGGAAAGTACTTGCGGAGTGATGAATTATTTGGAAGAAATGGGAGTCGGATTTGATGTCGGAGTTGCAAAAGTTCCGATTGTTTGCGGAGCGGTTTTGTTTGATTTAGCAGTAGGAGACCCTAATATCCGTCCGGATAAAGAGATGGGATATCTTGCGGCAAAAAAAGCATCCACTGAGATTTTTATCGGGAACAGCGGAGCAGGTTGTGGTGCAACAGTCGGAAAACTGCGTGGATTTGATACCATGATGAAAGGTGGAACGGGATATGTAGAGATATGTCTTGAAAGAGGATTGAAGGTAGGTGCCTATGTGTGTGTGAATGCCTGCGGCGAAGTTTATGAAGGAGAAACAATATTGGCAGGTGCATTGAACGATGATAAAACAGAAATCATCTCTTCCCATCAGCTGATGTTAGAAGGAGCAGAAAGGGACTTATCAGGAAAAAACACTACCATCGGATGTATTTTAACCAATGCAAAACTAACTAAAACAGAGTGTAACAAAGTAGCTGAAGTGGCACATAACGGATATGCACTGTCCATTCGCCCGATTCATACGAGTATGGACGGAGATACAATCTTTACACTTGCATCCGGAATTGCAGAAGCTAATCTTGATACCGTTTGTTATCTGGCACAGGAGGCAATGAAACTTTCAGTCATCGATGCAATCAAATCGGCAGAATCGGTACAAAATATTCCGTCTTATCGCAGCACTCATTCCATATCAGAATAAAGTAAGGAACTCACTATGAATATTACAATTGTAGAACCGAAGCAAAAAAGAAACTCTTTTTATCAGAAAGCCATAGAAGAGTATGAAAAGAGATTAACAAGGTATGTGAAACTGAAAAAAGTCCATCAATTAGATAAAAAGTGGCAAAATAAAGAAGGTTGTATCGTTTTGAAGATAGAAACAGGTACAGATACCGTTTCTTCAGAAGAATTAGCAGAAAAGATAGCGGAGTATACGGTGTCAGGCAACAGTCATCTTGTTTTTTGCTTAGAGGAAGTAGCACAGAAGGAAGCACAAGAAATGGTACCGCTTTCTTTTTGCAGTTTACCGATTTCGAAAGAGATGAAAAGTGTGTTACTGAGAGAACAGCTCTATCGTGCCTATCGTATTTTGAACCATGAGCCGTATCATAAATAAGGTGAAGTATCTGATAAAAGGTAGTATGGATTGATTTTTGAAAGGGATGTATTGGTAGAAAAAAAGTCTTTTTTGTCCATCAAATCAAATAGTAACATTGAGAGAAAAGCAGGGTCGAATCGGATTTATGAACGGAATCATGATGAATGGAACAATAGAGTAAAACATAAAAAACAAGTAACATTTTTGATGTTTCACGTGAAACATTTTTTAAGACATTGATGTTTAAATGTCTTTTTTTTATGAAATACTTGACAAAATAGATTTCATTATATTATTATATTAGTATATACTAATATAATACAGTGAAAATAAGGAGATTATTATGAAAATGACAAAAGAGTATCAGGAAGCGATGAGAAAAAAAGCGGAACTCTTAAAAGCAATCGCACATCCTGTAAGATTATGTTTAACCAGAAAACTTTATGAAAACGGAAAATGTAATGTCACTTATTTTACGGATTGTTTGGAAACCAGTCAGTCAAATATTTCTCAACATCTTGCAAAAATGAGAGATTTGGGTGTCGTTGACTGTGAAAAAGAGGGTCAGACAGTATATTACTTTATTAAAGATGACAGTATCAAACATATTATGAGTGTATTATTTGATGAAAAAAAGGAGAGATAGTATGAAAATTATTATTGTAGGTGGAGTTGCGGGAGGAGCAACCGCAGCGGCAAGATTGAGACGGTTAGACAACAACGCGGAAATTTTGTTGATTGAAAGAGGAGAATTTGTATCTTTTGCAAACTGCGGTTTACCTTATTATTTAGGTGGAGAGATATCATCCAGAGATGCATTGTTTGTTTCTGACATCAAAACAATCAGAGGCAAATACGATATTGATATCAGAAATTTTTCTGAAGTGACTCGTATCAATAAAGAAGAAAAAACAGTCGAGATTACCAATTTGAAAGACGGTACTAAATATACAGAAAATTATGATAAATTATTACTTTCCACAGGCTCTTCCCCTTTTGTTCCGAATATCAAAGGAAAAGATGCTCCTAATGTGTTTACACTATGGAATATTCCAGATACAGATAGGATTTATAACTATATACAAGATAATAAACCGAAGAGAGCACTTGTTGTAGGTGGTGGATTTATCGGGATAGAGATGGCGGAAAATTTAAGAGAAAGAGGATTGGATGTGACTCTGGTGGAGTTTGCAGACCAAATTATGCCGCCTTTTGATAAAGATATGACACAAGTATTGGAAAATCACATGAGGACAAAGGGTGTTCATCTGATGTTGAATACAGGTTTGGCATCGATAGAAAAAGATGGAAGACTTGCCGTTATGAATGACGGAACAGAAGTGGAAACGGATATGATATTGCTTTCTATCGGGGTACGTCCTAATTCTAAATTAGCTGTGGATGCGTCTCTTGAAGTGGGAAGCAAAGGCGGAATCATCGTAGATGAACGGATGAAAACAAGTGACGATTCTATCTATGCGATCGGTGATGTGATTGAAATTTATAATCCGCTTTCTAAGTCGAAGGGAATGATTCCTTTGGCGGGACCTGCAAACAAACAGGGAAGAGCAGTAGCTGCCAATATGTTGAATCAAAAGGAAGAGACCTATGACGGAACAATCGGAACGAGTGTTGCCAAAATTTTTGATATGACAGCTGCTTCTACAGGTTTGAATGAAAAAGTATTAAAGAGTATGGGAAAAGAACGATGGAAGGATTACGGAATTGCATTGATTCATCCTATGAGTCATGCAGGCTATTATCCGGGAGCCACTCCTATCACATTGAAACTGCTGTTTGATATGACAGACGGATTGATATTAGGAGCTCAGATTGTCGGTTTTAAAGGTGTTGATAAACGAATTGATACCATTGCTACAAGTATTCATTATCGCGGAACCGTCTATGATTTGGTCAAAATAGAGCTTGCCTACGCACCTCCGTATTCTTCAGCGAAAGATCCGGTTAATATGGCAGGATATGTTGCATGCAATATTATAGAAGGTTTATCGACACCGATTACCTATGATGAATATAAGGAAAAAGAAGACGAATACACCTTAATTGATATTCGAGAAGAACCGGAATTCAGTATGTCAACTCTTGATGGAGCTCTTTTGATGCCTCTTACCACATTGCGTTCCAAATTGGGTGAATTGGACAAAGAAAAAGAGTACGTGACTTATTGTGCTGTCGGATTGAGAGGATATTTAGCAGAGCGCATCCTGAAACAAGAAGGATTCAAAGTAAAATATTTACAGGGAGGAACCAGAACATTTTTTGAAAGAAGCAGAGATGTGAAGACGGCCGAAAGCGCATCCATGATGTTTACGGATCAGGATAAGTTTGAGACACATCAACAGGAAACCTATACCTTGAACGCGTGCGGTCTCTCCTGTCCGGGCCCGATTGTAAGTGTTTCCAAAAAAATGAGTGAATTGAAAGACGGAGATATTCTATCCATTGAAGCAACCGATCCCGGTTTTATGAACGACATCGGTTCATGGTGTTCCAATACGGGAAATCTTCTGATTGAAAAGTCGGAAGACAAAGGAAAATATGTTGCAAAAATCCAAAAAGGGAGCAATTTTGCAGAGAATCGTCAAGAACAGGGAAAAGAAGTATCTGCAAAAGAAAAAACCATGATAGTGTTTGACGGAGATTTGGACAAAGCGATTGCATCCTTCATCATTGCGACAGGCAGTGCCGCAATGGGAAACAAAGTCAATATGTTCTTCACATTCTGGGGATTGAACATCATCAGAAAAGATGAAAAAATAAATGTAAAGAAAGATACTATCGGTAAAATGTTCGGTATGATGATGCCGAGAGGTTCCAAGAAACTTTCCTTATCTAAGATGAATTTTTGTGGAATCGGTTCAAAAATGATGAGGGCGGTGATGAAAAAGAAAGGAATCTCTTCTTTGGAGGAACTGATAGAAGAAGCAAGAAGTCAAGGAGTGAAAATGACAGCATGCCAAATGTCTATGGATGTGATGGGAATTACAAAAGAAGAACTCTTAGACGGTGTAGAAATCGGCGGAGTTGCCTCTATGCTGGATGACAACGACCATTCCAATATGAACTTGTTTATTTAGAACAGAGAAGATGCAACGGAATAAAAATGATATTGATGATATCTTACAGGAAGGAAGACAGGAACGATGTGGATATTCACTTTACTAAAATCCAAAAGAAAGTACCAGGTGATTTCTCATGAGAAAGCTATGGATATGATGAAGAAAGATAAAAATTACAAATTGATTGACGTAAGAACACCGGTGGAGTATCAACAAGGGCATATTAAGAGTGCTGTCAATATTCCGAACGAAACCATCGGGAAAGAAGAACCGTCACAATTAAAAAAGAAAGATCAGAATATTATTGTCTATTGTTTCAGCGGATATCGAAGCAGACAGACTTGCAGAAAACTTGCGAAAATGGGATATACAAATATTTATAGTATGGCGGGAATCAGCTCATGGCAGGGAAAGATGGTCAGATAACGGCACAATACTAAAATTTGATTGAGCTGTCGGAAATTTAAAAATGTTTTTCAACCGATTTCTTTTCAAAGTTAGGGAAACGGGAATGTAGTTGCTTGAAAAAATAAGAATTCAAGTGATGAATCTCAATTTGAAACAGTGATGATATTAAGTCATTCAAACAGGAACAGCATAAGAGAATAAAAAACGGATTGGAATAAAAGGAGAACAAAAAAGAGGATGATTATTCATCCTCTTTTGCCGGTTCTAAGACCTTTATTCTACGCTCCAACTCAGGGCGTTCAATCCATATTTCCTTTTGACAAGTCTGACATTTCATTCGAAAATCCATCCCTACTCTTGTAATCACGAATTGATTTCCGCCACAAGGATGATTTTTTTTTTAATGTCACACGATCGCCAATGTTAATTTTTTTCGGTTGATACATAAGCTCCTCCTGATGTTATGCTGTTTGAAAGAAGAATATCGTTTCTTCAACTTCATTTTGTCTAATAAAAGGATAAAAAGTCCAATAAAAAATTGTATTCATACAAATAAGGTAATATCTTGCTGTTTTGTAACCATTCGGAAAATCCCAAGATACTGAAACCTTGCAACAGAGGTTCAGCAATAGAGATAAGGACGAAGAGATACGCAACTCCTTTTATGATACCGAGCACAAAGCCTTCTGTTTTCTGTAAGAATGTGACCTCTTTGGAGAATCCCAAAAGGGCAATACGAAACAACAGAAAGATTCCGCAAAATACAACGGTACAAAAAACAATGGAATCCCATGGAAAAAAAGACATAATGGGAAACAGTTCACATAGTCGGTTGAGAACTTTGTCTCTTAATAAATTCAAAAGAGATTGAAACCAAACTGTTTTTGCAACAGATTGATAAAATAATTGATATGCTATCTTTGTTAAAAAGTAGGAACCGAAAAATTTAACGGTATCGAATATAACATATCGAACGCCTTTGATATATCCGCGTAATCCCTGATATATCAAAAATACGGCAATTACAACATCAACTTTTGTATAGTCTGAAAAAATAGAACTCACCACCTATCGTTACTGTTAGAAATCATTTTGGATGATTTTTATTTCATTTTTGAACAAGATGATAAGCGTATCATCCACCGGTATGACTTTGACAATATCTTTTGAAAACTGTCGTTTGTCATAGTTACATAAAATAGAATTTTGCGTGTAGTAAATGAGTTTGTCATCTACCAAGAACATATCGATAATTTTTTCTTGTGAAGAAAGTTGATCGGTGTTCTGAAACTCGGAGTCCATTACTTGAATGGAGTTGTCTTTTGTGAGGAGATAAATATTATTTTCATTTGCCACAACCTTTTTTAATACAAGCGGCAATTCCAGACTGGACACCTCTTCGAATGTAGTATCACAGGTTAAGATAGAATTGATATCAAGCATCAATACTTTGTTTTTTTGAAAGAGGAGTTGATGAATAATGACATTGTTGATTTGGCTGGCATATTGCAACTCCCCGGCATAGTTATAGAAGTACACGCTATTTTCAAGAGAACTTCCGTTTTTAAAGAATCCGAGCACGGCAAAATGATTGTTTTTATCTCCTTGAATCAAGGTCAGTGTCACATTCGGATAGGTGATGTCGTTGAGCATCTTTCCGTTTTCGGAAAAGAGCTTGATTCCTTCAATGTAGACGTCCGTAAAATAATGGACAACAAAATTACCGTTATCCAGAGCTACAACTCTCTTTGGAAGGTAATCGACCGTAATTTGATTGACAATTTTACCTTTTCCATCCAAAATATATACATTTTTCTTGGCAATATCAAGCAGAAAAATACGATTTTTAGATGTGGAAATGTTATAGTTGTCCGCATTGATGGTAACATCAAACCGCTCCGTACCATCTGTTTCTATTAATTTTAGACTTAAGCCGTCATAGGTTAAGAGACCGTGTTCAAACTCTTCTGCATAGTTGTTGTTCGAGTGGCGAAATGCAATGTCGATACTGCTGTTCGGATTTACGACAACAAATTGTTTTTTTAAAAATCGAATCGTCCAAGGATTGCAGAACAGAACGATGAGTACCGCGACGGCAATGATATTTCTTCGTTTCATAAAGAATTTCTCCTGAAGATTAGGTTTACCGGATACCTTTATTTGGGAATGATATCCTGATTGTTTATCTTTTATTGTACATAAAAAGAGAACAAAACTCCATACTTTTGTTCTCTTTTTTACGAAAGAAGCAAAATATTTCCTCCTGAAGCGACAAATTCAGACTTATTTTCGAAAAAACATAAGGGTTTACAAGCCCTTGGATTAAGGAAGGAGCTATTTCGCATGAAATAGTTGTTTTTTACTCATCTTGTAACAGTTTTTCAATCAAGGAAGCAAGGTCTTCTTCTTGAAAGTAGAAGAGGCTCAGTTTTCCCTTTTTGGCAGAACCTTGTAGGGTAACTTTCGTTCCGAGTTTTTCTTCCAACTGTTGTAACAAGTCCTTGAGATAGACATCGTGCTGTTGTTTTTCTTTTTGTTTCCACTGTTTGATTTTCTTTTCCGTTGTACGAACGGAGAGATGATGTTCGATAATGGCGTGTAGCAATTTTTTTCTGAGTTTCAAATTGTCCAAAGAAATCAACGAGCGACCATGTGCTTCGGATATTTTTTTGTCAAGGAGAGCTTGTTTTGTCTCGTCATCCAACCTTAGTAATCGCAGTTGATTGGTAATATAAGGTCGGCTTTTTCCAATCAATTTCGAGAGTTCTTCCTGTGTGTAGTGTTTTTCTATCATCAGTGAAGAGAGAGCCTCTGCCTCTTCCAAAGGATTTAAGTCCTCTCTTTGGACATTTTCAATCAGAGAAACTTCTCTGAAATCAATATGATTTCGCACAATGCAATTAGCGTGCGTCATCTTGTTCAGCAGCATGGCACGATATCGCCTTTCTCCCGCCACAATAATGTATCGGTCACCCTGCTTTCTGACAATGATGGGAGAAAGCAGACCGTATTGTTCAATGGAAGAGGCGAGCTCCTCAAGCGCCGCAAGGTCAAAAAATTTGCGTGGCTGACAGGGATCGGGTATGATTTTTTGAAGTTCGATTGTTTGTAGTTCCATTGAGATTCCGCCTTTATAGAGGTTCTTTACTTGGTTTTCCGGCCTTTCGAGGATATTTTTTGGATGTGCATTCTATTTTTTTGATAATCAAAATAGAATGTTCCAAATCGGTTGTTCCGATTTTTACCGGTATACTGTCTTCCACTTTGGCACCGAGCAGTTTCAATGCTGATTTGGATTGTGCTATTTCCTGCATTGCCTGAGGTCCTTTTTGGCAGATAAAAATTCCGCCGATTTTCAGAAAAGGAATGGTGTATTCCAACAAAACGGGAAGGGATGCAACCGCTCTTGAAACGGCAAAGTCATACATTTGGCGATACTCCGCCTTTTGTGCAAGGTCTTCCGCACGACCGTGAAGATAAGTCATATCCTCAAAATGTAGCACTTCACCGACTTCTTTCAGAAAATTGATGCGCTTGTTCAAAGAATCGAGCAGAGTCATCTTCAAATCTCGTCGCATGATTTTAATCGGAACGGAGGGAAAACCGGCTCCTGTTCCGATATCTATGACAGTAGAGTTTTTCGGAATGGGATAGACCGAAAGACAAGATAGGGAATCCAAAAAATGTTTGGTATAGATTTCATTCTCTTCGGTGATGTTGGTTAGGTTCATTACCTTGTTTTTTTCCAATAGATGCTGCATATAGATATGAAAGTCGAATTCCTGCTGTTCGGTAATCTGTTGATTCCAAAGAGCCAATCCATCTTTCAAAATTGTATTTTTCATAAAAACTCCTTCTATTTTTGTGTCGTATTAGAGGCGGACTGTTGTTTCATATAAATTAACAGAACGGAAATATCCGCAGGCGAAACGCCGGATATTCTCGATGCCTGTCCGATATTGAACGGTCTGATTTCATTCAATTTTTGTCTCGCCTCCAAACGAAGTCCCTCGATAAGGGAATAGTCCATACTTTCCGGAAGTTGTCTCTTTTCCAACTTGCGAAATGATTCGACCTGTTCAATCTGTTTTTTAATATAACCTTCATATTTTGCGGTAATTTCCGCTTGCTTTTGGACTTGAACCGGAAGAGACTCGTGTGTTTTGCCAAGAGAAGCAAGCAGAGGATAAGTGATTTCCGGTCTTTTTAGTGCCTCATAAAGAGAAATGGTTCTGGTGAAAGGAGCTTTTCCCATCTTTTCCAAAAGAGGATTGATTTCTTCCGGTTTGATTTTTTCTTTTTTCAAACGATTGATTTCTTCTGCAATCTGTTCTTTTTTTGCTAAGAATCGTTCATAACGCTCCGGTTTGACCAATCCAATCTTATATCCAAGCTCCGTCAATCGAAGGTCTGCATTGTCTTGACGAAGAAGGAGACGATATTCCGCACGCGAAGTCATCATACGGTAAGGTTCGTTCGTTCCCTTGGTAACAAGGTCATCAATCAGTACACCGATGTAGGCTGTTGCACGATCCAAGATAATCGGCTCCAAACCGTCAATTTTTCGGCTTGCATTGATTCCCGCCATCAGACCTTGTGCAGCAGCTTCCTCATATCCGCTTGTTCCGTTGAACTGACCTGCACTGAAGAGGTTTTCTACGCCCATGATTTCAAGAGAAGGTTTCAATCGAAGCGGATCGATACAATCATATTCAATCGCATAAGCAGGACGCATCATGTGGCAATGCTCCAATCCAAGCACGGTATGGTACATTTCAAGCTGTACTTCGTATGCCATGGAGCTTGAAAATCCTTGAATATAGTATTCTTTGGTATCCAATCCTTCCGGTTCCACAAAAAATTGATGGCTCTCCTTGTCCGAAAAACGAACGACCTTGTCTTCAATGGAAGGGCAGTAACGAGGACCTTTGCTGTCGATAAATCCACCGTACATTGCAGAGCGTTGCAAATTTTCACGGATGATATCATGCGTTTTTTGGGTTGTTCTGGTCAAGTAACAGACTACCTTATTTCCTTCCGGCAAATAATCATTCATAAAAGAGAACGGTTCAATTTCCGCGTCGCCCTCTTGCAGTTGCATTTTTGAAAAATCAATCGAATCCGCATGAACCCTTGCAGGAGTTCCCGTCTTGAATCTACGAAGAGGAAGGTTTAACTCCTTCAGACTCTCTGTCAACTGTTCTGCCGGGATTTGTCCGAGCGGACCGGACGGAAAATTGACTTCTCCCATAAAGACACGACCGTTTAGGAATACTCCCGTCGATAAAATAACTGTCTTTCCGAAATATTCACAGTTCAGTTTGGTGCGAACTCCCGATACACTTTTGCCGTCATGAATCAAAGATGTGACCTCATCCATGACAATATCAAGATTTTCGACACCTTCCAACACTTTTTTCATTTCTCTGTGGTACAAATTTTTGTCAGCTTGCGCACGAACAGACTGTACGGCAGGACCCTTGGAAGAATTCAACGTTCTGCTTTGGATAAAACTTTTATCAATGTTTTGTCCCATTTCTCCACCCAGCGCATCAATCTCTTTTACCAATTGACTTTTTCCCGTTCCGCCGATGGCAGGATTGCAAGGCATGTGTCCGATTGCATCCAGCGACAGGGTGACCATCAATGTTTTTTTGCCCAAACGAGCGGATGCCAAAGCAGCTTCACAGCCTGCATGACCTGCACCGACTACAATCACATCATAACTTCCTGCATGAAAAAACATAATAACTCTCTCTTTCTGTATCTATTTTCTGATTTCTAATTCTCTCTTTTTTTATCCATCCTAAATAACATATATCCGCCCTCAACAATCAATCGGAGAATAGGTTCGTTCCGTTTTTTCACAAAAACGACTCGGAAAAAGATTTTCCGCTCACTTTAACGAGTCCATGGTTGATAAATTTATCAAGGTTTTGATTCTTTTTTATTTAGAAATATTGTATTTTTATCACTTTATTCCTATAATAAATTTAATATCCAAAAAAGTCAATCATGAAAGGAGGGTTGAAACATCCTCAATCATTTCATTTTCAAAGAGAAGAGGTGACAGTATGCAAGTGCATTTCATTCAATTTCTCATCGTGTGCCCGCTTGTGTTTTTAGCAGGATTTATCGATGCGATTGCCGGAGGCGGAGGGTTGATTTCTTTGCCGGCTTACCTGATTTCAGGCATACCGATTCATATGGCAATCGGCACAAACAAATTGAGTTCCGGTCTTGGGACAGGACTTACTACCTATCGTTTTGCAAGAAAAGGATATATTTCGTATAAAATCGCATTCTTTGCGGTGATTACCGCATTTTTCGGGGCGTCTTTAGGTGCAAAATTATCCCTTATTATAGAAGAACTGTTTTTGATGAAATTGATGCTGGTCATTTTGCCGTTGACAGCATGGTATGTGGTAAGAGGGATTTCTTTTGAGACGGACGCACCTGCTTATCCTTTCAAAAAAACTGTAAGAAGAGCTTGCTTGGTAGCATTTGTTGCTGCGGTTTACGACGGGTTTTACGGACCGGGAGCGGGAACCTTTATGATTCTATTGCTTGTTTTGATAGGACATATGAATATAAGAGAAGCGAACGGAGTCGCTAAGGCAATAAACCTTGCAACAAATGTTGCTGCCTTGACCGTATTTTTCCTTCACGGAAAAGTCTTGCTTCCGCTCGGATTGACAGCAGGAGCATTCAGTATACTGGGAAACTATATAGGAAGCAAAGTGTTTATTCAAGGAGAGGCAAAATGGATTAAACCGGTCATTATTACAGTGTTGACCATCTTCTTTATTCGAGTGGTCATTCAGTTAATGGGATGATAAAAAAGATAATACAATGGAATTATCAAAAAGCATTTTTTCACAAGATAAAACAAAGTATTTTTTGGTACAAGGTATAGATTCTAACAATGAATGACAGAAGTCAAGTATCAAAGTTTATTCTTTTCAAACAGAAAGCTCTCGACAATATTGTCGAGAGCTTTTGCGTTTATTGGATGTTTGTAACAAGGTTTTTATGAAAACCGTAAATTAACGATAGTTTTCTGCATGTTCTTGGAAGTAAGCTTTCGGATGTTGACATACAGGGCAACGTTCAGGAGCTTTTGTTCCTTCAAATACGTATCCGCAGTTACTGCAGTACCAAGTAATTGTTTCTTCTTTTTTGAATACAGAACCTTCTTCTACATTTTTTGCCAACAATCTGTATCTTTCGTCATGAGTTTTTTCGATTGCCGCAACTTGTGTGAATAGACGTGCAATATCTTTGAATCCTTCTTCTTCAGCTTCTTTTGCCATTGTTGGATACATATCTGTCCATTCTTCGTTTTCTCCGGCAGCAGCAGCAAGCAAGTTTGTTTTTGTATCGGCACTGATTCCGTCTAACAATTTGAACCACATTTTAGCGTGTTCTCTTTCGTTTCCTGCAGTTTCTTCAAAGATAGCTGCGATTTGGTTGTAACCTTCTTTTCTTGCTGCAGAAGCGAAGAAAGTATATTTATTTCTTGCTTGAGATTCTCCTGCGAATGCTTTCCATAAGTTTTGTTCTGTTTTTGTTCCTGCTAATTCTTTCATTCCTTTTAATTCCATGATAAATTTCCCCCTTTTATTCATTGAAAAATAGTTTAAATAGCTAAGATAATCTCATCTTAATATGAAATCATTACAAAGTCAATTAAAAATGATTAGCTTTCTTTCCAAAAAGCGAACCTACAACACAAAACTGTTGATATAGGCAACTTTTTTGGCGAAAAAATTTTTTATAGAGTTCCCCAAACCCTATAATCTTATTATCAATTGAATTTATAAAGTAAAATTAAGATCTCTTTCTTATCATACCCATAAAATAAAAATTAATCACAAATTATCAAAAATTTATCAAAAATTTTGAGCTGTGAGATTTTGAAGATAAAAGAAGATAAAAAAGTAAAAATAATAAACCGGAAAAAGAAAAAAAAATCATGTGATAGATATTGACAAGAGATATCTGATTGTTTAAACTGGATGGACATAGAATAAATCGTTGACGAGAACAGTAGTGCAGTGGCAGGACACAGAGAAGAATGTAATTGCTGAGAACATTCGGACTGATACTGATGCGAAAACCATCTCCGAGTGGCTTTAATACAGCCCGGTGATTCCGTTATCATCAAAATGAAGTGGTGTAAGCAATTAGGGTGGAACCGCGGTATGCAAGTCATATCGTCCCTATCACAAATCATTTTTCACGATACGTGAAAGGATGTGTTCGTTTTGTTTTAGGTGAGTTCTGTTGTGTACACTATTTTTTATTGGAGAAAAAAGTTCCTCCGTTTTACGGTACATTGCAGAAGCAAAGAAGAAAGGGAGAGGAAAAATGAAAGTAACATTGAAAGACGGCTCTGTCAAAGAGTACGAAGGAAGTAAATCAGTATATGAAATTGCATCCGACATCAGCCAAGGGCTTGCAAGGGTAGCTTGTGCCGGTATGATTGACGGAGAAGTGGTAGATTTAAGAACAGTGATAGAACAAGACTGCGAATTGAGCATATTGACACCGACAGATGAAGAAGGCTTGAGAACCATTCGTCATACCGCATCTCATGTGTTGGCGGAAGCGGTAAAGCGTGTGTTTCCGGATGCAAAACTTGCGATTGGGCCTGCGATTGATACAGGATTTTACTATGATATCGACCATGCTCCGTTTACAAGAGAAGATTTGGACACATTAGAAAAAGAAATGAAAAAAATCATTAAGGAAGATGAGAAGATTACAAAGTTTGAATTGCCGAGAGAAGAAGCAATCAAGTTGATGGAAGAAAAAAATGAGCCTTATAAAGTGGAATTGATTCAAGACCTTCCTGAAGATGCAGTGATTTCTTTCTATCAACAAGGGGAAGAGTTTATTGACTTATGTGCAGGACCTCACTTGATGAGTACAAAGGGAATCAAAGCCTACAAATTGATTTCCTCCTCAATGGCATACTGGAGAGGGGATTCCGACAAGGCGCAATTACAGAGAATTTACGGAACAGCGTTCAATAAAAAAGAAGAGCTTGCAGATTATTTGGTCTATTTGGAAGAAATCAAAAAGAGAGACCACAACAAGCTGGGTAGAGAGATGGAATTATTTACTACCGTTGATGTGATTGGACAAGGCCTTCCCCTTTTGCTTCCGAAAGGAACCAAAATGGTCATGAAATTGCAACGATGGATTGAAGATTTGGAAGACCGTGAATGGGGATATGTAAGAACAAAAACTCCATTGATGGCAAAATCGGATCTGTATCGAATTTCAGGGCACTGGGATCATTATAAGGAAGGAATGTTTGTACTTGGAGATGAAGAAGTGGATAAAGAAGTGTTTGCACTTCGTCCGATGACTTGTCCGTTCCAATACTATGTTTACAAGAACACACAAAAATCCTATCGAGATTTGCCATATCGCATGGGAGAAACTTCTACACTGTTCAGAAATGAAGATTCCGGAGAAATGCACGGTTTGACAAGAGTTCGTCAATTTACCATTTCAGAAGGACACAACGTGGTAAGACCGGATCAGGCGGAAGAAGAACTGCAAAATTGTTTGAACTTAGCGGTATATGTGTTGACTACATTGGGATTGCAAGATGATGTGACATTCAGACTGTCCAAATGGGATCCGAACAACAGAGAAAAATATTTGGGTGACGAAAGCTATTGGGAAACCACACAGGAAGCACTTCGCAATATTTTGGTAGAAAAAGGACTTCCGTTCAAAGAAGCGGACGGAGAGGCGGCATTCTACGGTCCGAAAATTGATATCCAAGCGAGAAATGTGTATGGAAAAGAAGATACCATGATTACCATTCAATTAGACTGTGCGATTGCCGAAAACTTTGATATGTACTATATCGACCAAAACGGAGAGAAAAAAAGACCGTACATCATTCACAGAACATCACTCGGATGCTATGAAAGAACATTGGCGTGGCTGATTGAAAAATATGCCGGTAAATTCCCGACATGGTTGTGTCCGGAACAAGTAAGAATTCTTCCGATTTCCGATAAATATGCAGAGTATGCGGAAGAAGTCAAACAAGAGCTTGCTCGAAACGGAGTGGATGTTACCGTAGACCATCGTTCCGAAAAAATCGGATTCAAGATTCGTGATGCAAGATTGAACAGACTTCCTTATATGTTGGTTGTCGGAGAAAAAGAAGCGTCAGACAGAACCGTATCCGTACGCAGCCGTTACGCAGGCGATGAAGGAATCGAAGCGGTAGATTCTTTTGTAGACAGAATCTGCAAAGAAATTCGTACCAAAGAAATCAGAAAAGAAGAAGTAACGGAAGAAAATAAATAGACAAAAAAACACTGCTTATTTGAAAATAAAATAATTTATAATATCAAAACACCCTGTTTACTTAAAAACGGTAAACAGGGTGTTTTTTGAAGGAAAACTTTGATTTGCTATTCAATTGCAGAAATATAATAGAAGTCCCCACCTTCGGTACGAATTCTCCAGCTTGGCATGGCACGAGCTGTTTCTGTGGTAATGATATTGGAATTTTTTTGCGGAGCATAATAATATACAAGCTCTACATCCGTAATCACAGAATGAGTCGGCATACGAGATGCCGAGAGAGCGACCGCCTTGAACGGAGAAGAAATTTCTTTTTGTTCATAAACGGTGTTTCCCACAGCGATATTGATTTTTTGGATATTTAAATTTTGATTCTTTCTATCGAAATGATAGATCAAAAAAGCTTCTTCCAAAGGTTTTTCACGGTACACGGGTGTAAAATAATACCATGTATTCAAATTATCTTCTTTTTTGAATTTCAGCAAAAAAGCTTCCGACCCAAAATAAGTCATGTTAAATTGTCGGACATAAGTATCCAAATTGTCGTCTTTTTTGATAACCATCGCCAAAGGAAGATTGATGCTCAGCTTCTTGTTCTGATGAATTTTGGTATACATCGGATAATCCTCAAATAATTTCGGATAATTTTCTTCCGATAATTTCGGATAAGAAATATCAATCGGTGCCATGGTATCGTTGAACTCTTCCAAACTTGCTTTAAGAACAATCTGTTTTCGGTTGAGATACGCTTGTAAGTGCTGTTCCAGTTCAGGAGAGGTTCGTGACGAATTCCTGTATCTGTAGAAGTCAAGAGAGATACTTGCTACAAACAGGATATTTACAAACAGCAAACTGACAATCAGATAAGTTTTTACTTTATTCCAGTTCATAGAGCACCTCCTTCGTATAGATATTGAGGTAGTAGTTTTTTTGATTCCATGTGATGCGATAACAAGGAGTCAAAGAAAAATCTTCATTCATCCAATAGACCGTCTTAATCTCATCAATCGCATCAAAAAAGGAAATATTGTCAAGAGAAGGATATTGTTTTTTGACGGTCAGATACAACGAATCCAAAAGCTCAAAAGAAGTTTGGACGCTTTCGGGTTCGTTCAAAAAAATATCCGAAAATTTGTATTGATATCCATAAAACTTATAGACATCTTCGCCCACAACACTTACTTCAATATTATAGAAATTATTCTTGGAATCAATCGGCAAATCAATAAAAATATGTTTGAAGACAAACTTTGTTCCGGGAATTCCGTGAATTCTGATTGGCTCATAATGATGAAGCTCAACATCAGACAGCGTGTATCCGATTTTTGTCATAAAATCTACCGCTGTATGGAATTGTCCGGTGACAGCAGTGTTTTCCGGGCTGAAATTTTCATTGATATATTCGATACCGCCTTGCGGAGATATTCGCAAAATCTGTTGACCGTAATTGTAAGTATAGATATATTTTCCGTCCGTTTCGACAATTTTGTTCAGTAAATCATATTTTTTGGCAAACAGAGTTTTAGCGATTTGTTCCTGCATATCGGGATTTAGCAGAGTCTCCGTTTGATATATAGCGAGATTTTTGACTGTGTCATTGCTGATAACGGCATAACTCTTGCTTTTGAACAAAAAATTCAAAGTATAGTATATCTTGTGATCGGAAGTTTTAATCTTATCCAAGAAAGGAAATTGATTATAGTCCTTTGTATCAAATTGCAAATAACCTTCTTTTCCTTGTACATAGATAGATTTGTTATCTACGGAAGGGATATAGATTTTTGAAATGGTAGACAGTCCGACAAAATAATTTTCTTTTCCGAATAACGACATCGAGACAAAATTTGCATTTGTTTCGGGTGAAAAAATCAGCTCTACCCCTTTTTTGTTCTGAGAGAACGGAAAAGTTTGTTTTTCAAAAAAAACGGGCTTGTTGCTTACGGTAATAGATTCATTTAACAGAGAAACAATTTGTTGAAAATAACGTTCGGAGTCCTTGACATCCTTTGCAATTTGATTGTTTCCGAGATAAAACAAGATATCGGAAGGAAGTACCGTTTCTTTGAAAGCAACATTGATATCAATATTATGTTGTGTATTTTTCGGTTGTAAATTTTTGGGGATAATGTAAAATTTTGCGAAAAAAAGAAAAAATGCAGACAGAAATAACGCTGTCACCAAAATAGATTTCTGTTTTTCGTTCAATAGTTTCATACTCATTCTCCTAAAAATAAGCTTATATAGAAAAGAAGGTTTTATCACAAAGTATTTCGACATTTTGAAAACATCCAAAAAAATAATCCGGAATATTGATGAAAACTAACCCTTATCCCATTCTTTTCTTTGATTTTCATCACGAAGTAATAGCGAAATACATCCTATCATTGGATAAAAAAATATCACGATAATATTTTATCATGATATTTTAAAATTTACTATCTTATTGAATTTTTCCGATATTTTGTAATGCTTTCTTCAAGTCCTCTTTATCGACAACATTGATAAAGCGACCGTCTTTTATCCATTCGGATTTTCGATATATCTTTGCAAGTACGAACACATTTTTGGAATGGGATACATCCAATTCTTTGCTGAATACTCCCAACGCACCGACGGTAATTTCAATCGGTTCCGTAGTACAAACATATGTGTTGCGATCTGCCTTTTGATAGAGTTCTATGATAACCTTGTCTTTTGCTTTTCCGACACCGGATACAACAACGGTTTTTGAAGTAGTTGATGAAGTGATGGTCTCCGGTGCTGTAAAAATAGGAGTTTCTTCTTCATCCAATGTTTCTACAAATTGATTGATATCATGCACTGTCATCTTTGTTACCTTGGGAGCTGCGGATACGAAAGTAGTTGTACTGCATATTGTTAACAGAAGCATCCCAACTAACACCCATTTTTTCATTCAGACCTCACCTCTTTTCTCTTTCACTAAAATAAATTCTCTCAAAATCGTACTAACAGTATACCGTTCTTTTATTACAAAAGAATTACAACATCATTAAAGATACCTTACACTTTTTTTGGTTCAATCGGTAAGGAGATGGTAAAAACAGTTCCCTTGCCGAAGTCGGAACGAACGGAAATAGAGCCGCCGTGTTCTTCGACAATATGTTTTGCAATCGAGAGGCCGAGTCCCGTTCCGCCCTGTTGACGGGAACGACCCTTGTCGACACGATAGAAGCGGTCAAAAATATGTTCTACATCTTCTTTTGGAATTCCGATTCCGTTATCTTCAATCACTATATCCAGTATACCCTCTGAAACGAATAAAGACAAGGAGATTTTGCCGTTTTCCTCTGTATATTTGATTGCATTGGACAAAATATTGATGATAACCTGTTCCATCTTTGTTTTATCTACCCAAATTTGTCGGCTTTGTCCCAACAGATTTGATACCAGAGTTTGATGTTTCGTTTGGTAGTACAGTTCCATTTTATCAATCGAATCCTGTATCAAAGTATTGATATCCGTGTAATCAAAGTTCCATGTTTCTTTCTTGAAATCAATATGAGAAAGTTGTAACAAATCGCGGATAAGCGATGTCATTCGGTCACTTTCCTTGACAATTACTTCCATAAATTTTTTTGCGATAGCAGGATCTTTCAACGCACCGTCCAACAGTGTTTCCGAGTAAGTTCGAATGGTTGTAATCGGCGTTTTGAGTTCGTGTGATACATTGGCAACGAACTCCTTTCGCATATGATCCAGTCGTTCATGTTCCGTAATATCTTGGAACAATACAACATATCCCGTCAGAGTGTTACTGGTGTCACTGAACAATGCTGATGAAACAGATAGAATGCGGCTGTTGATTTCAATCGTAAACTCAGAAGGTTTCATACCTTCATTCATCTCGGAATTTTGTTGAACAATCCGTTTCAGAGACAAATTATTTTGCATCGGCAGAAAGATTTGATCAAAATACTGTTTGTTTTCCATAGAAATATCCAAAAGTTTCTCCACAACAATATTGTAGTGGATAATTTTACCTTGTTGATCAATTGCAATCAAGCCGTCTTCCATATGTTCAATAATGGCATTCAACTTGTCCTGTTCCGACGAAATTTCCATCAAAGTTTTGTGGAGTCGCTCCGTCAAGTAGTTAAAAGATGTTGCCAACTGACCGATTTCATCATTCGAATGGATTGTTGCCCGTTGAGAGAAATCTCCTTTTGAAATTTCAATTGCCTTCTTCTTCAAATCGTTGATAGGAGCGGTAATCGAAGTGGAAAGAACATATCCGAGCAAAATGGTAACAAGGAGCACAATCAAGGTTGCGTTCAAAAAAATGATATTTGCATGATTGAGCATTTCATCCGTCTTCTCAAGAGAAGCTCTTCCATAGATAATATATCCCTCATCATCAGGTGAATTTTTGGGATAGGCAAAGGCGATGTGTTCAAATCGAACAGAAGACTGATCCTGTTGCATGACCGTCTTGGTTGCAACGGGATTTTCGGACAGTGCAAGCAGCACCTCGATATTCATTTCATCCATGCTCTGCCGATGCAACAAATTCTCGTTTGTCGATGCGACAATCGTTCCGGTTTTCATATCGATAACGGAGATTTCATATCCGGCAGGGAGAGTGGTATTCATCAGAGTTTGTTGCAGGTCATACTGTTGCTTGACAACGCTCATATCAGAACGGATACTCTCATTTACCAAGTTGTTGGAAGCGGAAGTTAGACTTTTTTGAACGGAAGAAATATTGTATTGTTGCAGCTGATTGGTAATAAACAACCCGACAATCGCCATGGAAACGAATACCAACACAAAGTGAATCGAAATCAGTTTCCAACGAATACTCTTAAACAAGCGTTATTCCCCCTTAAAAAAATATCCGACTCCCCGCTTTGTCAAAATATAAGTAGGGTTAGATGCATCATCTTCCAATTTTTCTCTGAGACGGCGAATGGTTACATCTACCGTACGAATATCCCCGTAGTATTCATATCCCCAAACCTGTTTCAAAAGTTGTTCTCTTGAAAAAACTTGGTTCGGTTGAACAGCTAAAAACTTCAAAAGTTCATACTCACGAACCGTCAACTCCAAAACAGTATCATTTTTGGTAACAGAGTATTTAGAAGTATCAATTACCAAATTTTTGTGTTGAATCAAATCCGACTCCGCAGAGTTGTTGTTCGGCATGGAAGTACGGCGAATATTTGCCTTTACACGAGCAATCAATTCGCGCAAGCTGAACGGTTTTGTGATATAATCATCTGCTCCGAGCTCCAGTCCGAGAATCTTATCTACCTCTTCTTCCTTCGCTGTTACCATAATAATAGGAACAGAAGATTTTTCGCGAATGTGTCTGCAAACATCAAACCCATTCATTGACGGAAGCATAATATCCAACAGAATCAAATCCACATTCTCTTGAATCCCTTTTTGATAGCCGTCAAGACCGTCAAATGCGGTGATAATATCATAACCTTCTCTCTTCAAATTAAACTTCACAATATCAGAGATAGGCTTTTCATCTTCAATAATCAAAATGGTATTTTTCATCATTCATCTCTCCTTCTGAATTTTTGGAAAAGCAACAGCCTTTTTCAGCCAGTTGCAATTCAACCACAGTGGACGATAACATTATTTGTTATAGTGTACAACAAAACAACAAACAATGTCAAAAATTATCAAAGAAAAAGCAAAAGCGAGCAATCGTGAAACAGGGGGGTTGAGAAGAAAATCGGCGTTTTTTGAGGCATTCTTGCTTTTCAATGAGAAACAATAGCATATTGAGACAAGGTGTGATATGATGAAATAGTATATACGAAAAGGAGGAATCGCTATGGCAAAACATTCTGCAAAGAAAAAAACAAAAGTGATTTCCATTGCAAATTCTAAAGGCGGCTCAGGGAAAAGCACCACCGCATCCATGCTGTCCATCGCATTAGGGCAATTAGGATACAAAGTTCTTGCAATCGACTGCGACTCCCAAATGGACTTAACGAATACGATGGGATTTACAGTAGACGAAACATTGACAGAATTCGGCTTGCAATTGATTGATTTCAACAAAACCATCTATCAGGCAATGAAAAATAAAGACGATTTGTCAAACTACATCACTCCCACTCGATACGACAATGTAGACATTGTATCGGGAGATGATTATATCAGCAAAATAGAGTACGATTTGCATCATGAATTCCAGCGCGAATTTCTATTGAAGAAAATCAGTACAGATTTGATTGCCAAGAATGAATACGACTTCATCATCTTCGACACATCAACCTACTTAGGAGATTTGTCCGCAAACATACTGAATGTATGCGATTATGTTATTATACCCGTTCCGATGGCAATGTTCGGAATCAGGGGAATTCGAACCTTCTTGGATTTTTTCAACCAATTTTCAGTCATGAACGAAAAATTGGAAGTGCTCGGTATTTTGACAACACTGTATAAGCCGAGCAACAAAATTATGAATACCAGAGGACAAGGTTTGATTGAAAATGTATTCGGAAAAGATATGTTGTTTCGTACCAAAATCAACTTAGATACCTCTGTTGAAAAAGCACAGTGGAACAGTATTGCCGTACTGGAGTTTTCACCGAAGAGCAAGGCGGCAATGCAATATATGGATTTTGCGAAGGAGGTTGTTAAGCGTGTCAATCAAAAACATTGATTTGGGTTCCAAAATGAATTTCGGAAACACAAGACGGGCAGGATATTCCTTAGCGACACAAAAAGAAAACATTCTTACGGAAGAACAGGAAAACATCGTTCGCATTCAAATTGATAAATTAGAGTCGGCACCTGAAGAATGGAATTTTTATCCGGCGTTGCAAGGAGAAGAGTTCGATCGATTGGTACATTCTATCTTAGTTCATGGATTGTTGCACCCTATCGTAGTACAAAAAAAACAGGACAAGACGATGATTCTGTCAGGGCATAACCGCGTAAGAGCGTATCGTTTTATTCGCAGCAAAATACAAGAGTTGAAGTCTGCACAACAGGAGGAATTGAACGGGGTAGACATCACCCAATTAAATGCAAAAGATTTTGACGAAATCTATGCCATCATCAAAGAAGACTTATCGGAAGAAGACGCAAGAGAAATCATCATTGATGCAAACTATGCTCAGCGACAATTAGGGCAAAAGTTACTGACCAGAAGTATTATAGAAAAATACAAAATCATCCAACAGAAAAGAAAAGAAAACACCGGAGATTACAAAAGCAGAAAGACAAGAGAAATTGTAGCTGAAAGTTTTCAGATGAGCGGCAGACATATCGATCGTTACAGAAAACTGGAAAAACTCAATCCGATTTTGTTGGACTGGTTCTATAAAGGAAAAATTTCTTTAGAAATGGGAGCCAAAATTGCTATGATGAAACCGAATATCCAAGAAGAAATCGCAGAGCATTATCTTCCTTTCATTTTGAAATACCCCGCACAAACACTACAATATTTTAAGGCCGGCATGACCAAAAAAGAACTTGCAGAGATGAAGCAAGAGATTTTGGAAGAAAAAAACATCTGCAAAATTTCTTTTGTGAGAGACGGAGTACATCACAGTGTTACCTTACAAGAAGAAAGTCAAATAGAAGAAATGATATCGTTGCTTAAAACATGGAATATAGAATGTTAAGAGAGTGATTTAAACAGCTGTTTTAAAAAGTGGACGTCATGTCCACTTTTTTAGGTAGAGGGAAATCGGCAATATAAAACAGAAATACAAAACAGAAATACAAAACAGAAATATACCGATAAAACTTATACGTTTAGTTGTTATACTAAAATCCAACGAAGTTTTCATAAATTTGAAAGAAAAGTTCTATCTGATTTTTTCCTGATTGCAACATGCAGAACAGAGTTATCAAGCATTAGAATAGGAACAACACCTTATTTCTATCTCAACTGTTTCTGTTTTGATATAGAACAGCCGTAAATCCGAGTTTGAAAGAAATGCGTTCTTTAACAGTATTCCGCTTGAAATAAAGCAAAACAGGGCGTTGTTATGAAACCGCAAACGGAAACTGAAACAGATAATGGGATAAAATAATAAAATCAGGGTATCTATCAGTACGAACAGTGGATATTTTCAGTAAAAAGAAAACAAGGAATATCAAACAGAAGCGAAAAAACGGAATGTGTTGATAATAAATCAATGCATTCCATACAATTAAAACAGGAAGAACAGAAAAATAAGGAGATCATATGAAACTAATATCATGGAATGTCAATGGAATCAGAGCATGTGTCAAAAAAGGATTTTTAGATTTTTTTAAGGAAACAGATGCCGATATTTTTTGTCTGCAAGAAACCAAGTTGCAAGAAGGACAAATAGAGTTGGAATTGGAAGGATATCATCAGTACTGGAACTATGCCGAACGTAAGGGGTATTCCGGAACAGCAATCTTTACCAAACAAGAGCCTCTTTCTGTAAGTTACGGACTGGGAATTGAAGAACACGATCAGGAAGGTCGTGTTATTACACTGGAGTTTGACAACTTTTATATGGTAACCGTCTATACGCCGAACTCCAAAAATGAACTGTTGCGATTGGATTATCGAATGGTATGGGAAGATGAATTTCGTTCCTATCTCCTTCGATTGAACGAAACCAAACCGGTTATCGTATGTGGAGATTTGAATGTTGCCCATCAGGAAATTGACCTTAAGAATCCGAAAACAAATCAGAAAAATGCCGGATTTACTATAGAAGAAAGAACAAAAATGAGTACCCTTTTGGATTCCGGATTTATTGACACCTTCCGTTTCTTCTATCCCGAATTGGAAGGAGCATATAGTTGGTGGTCCTATCGCTTTAACGCACGCAAAAATAATGCCGGATGGAGAATTGACTACTTCCTGACATCCCAAGAACTGAAAGAAAACCTGAAAGATGCTAAAATTCACAGCGACATTTTAGGCTCCGACCATTGTCCTGTAGAATTGGATATCGAATGGTAAACCGCCTTATGATCCATCCATAAGAAGATTGCAGAACGATATACAAAACCTGTTCGAGAATGAGAGATGAACTGATATGATACAAATGATTGTGGTGGGAGCATTGAAAGAATCCTATTTAAGAGAAGGACAACAATATTTTTTGGATGAAATTTCCAAAAGAGAAGATGTGGAATTGATTGAATTGGAAGATGAAAAGGTTCCTGAAACAGCATCTGAAAAAGAATTGACGATGATTCGTCAGATAGAAGGTCAAAAAATTCTGTCCAAGGTCAACCGATTAAATACTATGATTGCAATGGATATCGACGGAAAAAGTATGACAAAAGACAAATGGAGCAACTTGTTTGAACAACACAGAACTCAAAAAAAAGGGATGACATTTATTATAGGAGGAAGCGTCGGGTTGAGTGATGAAGTCAAACAGAGAGCAAATTTCAGAGTGAGTTTTTCAAGACTCACCTTCCCTCATCAACTCTTTCGATTGATGTTGTTAGAACAAATTGCAGATGCTATCTTGTAGAGAAAGACACTACAAGAAGTATACAACGCAGCAAGACACACTATATATAGTATATATTGCTGCGTTCTTTGCATCATTATACTTTTTGTAAGAATTTTGCATATTTTCATAAACAACTACCAAACAACATTTTAAAATGTAGACATTGCGTAGATTATGAAAAAGAAAACAAAAGTAAGACCCAAAGTAAATGGGAATTAAAATAAACAACTCTTCAAAACAACCCTCGTCCACCACAAAACAAAACTTAAATCAAGCCAAACAACTCTCAAACAATCTCGAAATCAATTTCCATTTCCATTCCTGTTATCAGACGGAAGTTTTTGACAAGATTGAAAAATAGACATTTGTTGCAACTGTTCTATGAAAAAAGATGAATTTCTTGAAAAAATAGTATATAATGAGTGGGAAAATAGTATATAATAAAAGGTATGTTTTTAAAGCAAGAAAAAGAAAACAGGAAACAAAACCTAAAAAACTAAGAAAAAAGAAACAGAAAAAAGTCATATTTTTTCACGGAGGAACTTATGAATATTTTAATTGTTGGAGCCGGAAAAGTAGGAGAAGCTCTTATTGAGAACCTTTCTAAAGAAAAGCATGATATTATCGTTGTTGACGAAAAAATAGAATTAGTAGAAAAGTTGGTAGACACCTACGATATTATAGGAACTGTCGGAAACGGTGCGTCTTACGATGTATTGATTAATGCAAAAATCCAAAAGGCAGATATGCTCATTGCCGTAACCAACTCTGATGAAATCAATATGCTTTGTTGTATTATAGGTAAAAAACTGGGTGTCAAAGATACCATTGCGCGCGTTCGAAATCCCGAATACTCCTTGCAACTTGATTTATTGCAACAAGAGATGGGAATCGACATGGTAATCAATCCGGAATTTGAGGCGGCGAATGATATCTTCCGTATGTTGCAATTTCCGTCTGCGTCCAATGTCGAAAGTTTTGCGAAAGGACGTGTCAATATTGTAGAAGGAAAAGTCAGCGCCAACAGTGATTTGATTGGAGTTTCTTTGACCGAACTTCGCAAATCATCCAAATTGGACATCTTAATCTGCGTTGTAACCAGAGATTCGCAAGTATTGATACCTCGCGGAGATTTTGTGCTGCAGGAAGGGGACGGCATCTATGTTACCGGAACCACGCAACAGCTGATACTGTTCTTCAAACAACAAGGAGTTTACAAAAAAAATGTTCGAGATGTGCTTATGATAGGAGGAGGCAAAATCTCCTACTACTTGGCAAAAAAATTGATAAAACAGGGAATCCAAGTCAAAATTATCGAACGACATGAACGACGATGTTTGGAATTGAGTCAAAAATTAAAAGAGGCGACCATTGTTCATAACGACGGAACACTGCATGAAGTATTGGATGAAGAAAGATTGGCACGATACGATGCGTGTATCACGCTCACAGGAATCGATGAAGAAAATATCGTTACGTCAATCTATGCCGAAAGTCTCGGTGTGCCAAAAATCGTTACCAAAATCAGTAGAATCAACCTTGTGCCGATTATCGAAAAAGTAGGACTTTCAAGCTATATCACACCAAAACACATTATGGCAACACGAATCGTACGCTATGTAAGAGCAAAACAAAACACACAAGGCAGCAATGTAGAACGACTTTATCGAATTGTCAACAACCAAGTGGAAGCGCTTGAATTCTATGTATCAGAGAATTTTCAACAAATCGGAGTCAGTTTGGAAGAGATGAAATTGAAAGAAAACATCTTGATTCCGTTCATCCTGAGAGGAAACACATTGATTTATCCGACGGGAAAAGACATGATCTGTGAACATGACAGAGTAATCGTTGTAACAACACAAAAATATTTGCGTGACTTAAATGATATTTTGGAAGGAAACCACTATGAACTATAAAATGATACGATACCTCATTGGCAAAATGCTTCGGATTGAAGCATTATTACTCCTGATACCGACGCTGGTATCTGTTTATTACAGAGAACCCATTGCCAAAACGATATTTCAGATATGTGTCGGACTGACTGTTCTCGGTTCGATTCTATCCTATGAAGAACCCGACAAATCAGAGTTCTATGCAAAAGAAGGGCTTGTTATCGTAGCGACAACATGGCTCGTGCTATCCTTGTGTGGAGCATTGCCCTTCTATCTAACCGGAGAGATACCAAGCTATATAGACAGCTTTTTTGAAACGGTATCCGGTTTCACCACCACAGGGTCCACCATCTTAACCGATATCGAAGTGATGTCCAAAGGACTTCTCTTTTGGCGAAGTTTCACCCACTGGATTGGAGGAATGGGAGTACTTGTATTTGCCTTTGCCATCTTTTCGCAGAGCAGTGTAAACAGTATGTATATTATGAAAGCGGAAGTGCCGGGACACAAAGTCGGAAAACTCGTTTCCAAAATATCCCTCACAGCACGAATTTTATACGGAATTTATATCCTGTTGACCGTCATCGAAGTAGGATTTTTGTATGCGGGAGGCATGAGCTTTTTCGACTGTTGGATACACGCATTTTCAACAGCCGGAACAGGCGGATTCTCCTCACATAACGCAAGTATCGCCTACTTTGACAGCGTCTATATCGAAACCGTCATAACCGTATTTATGATACTGTTCGGAATCAACTTCCAGCTCTATTACTTTTTACTGCTCAAAAAATTCAAAGATTGTTTCGGAAGCGAAGAACTTCGATACTATCTTCTGATTATTTTGGGTGCAATCATTTTAATCAGTTTCAATATCAGAGCAGTTGCCGGAAGCTGGGGCGAAGCTGTTCGCGGTTCATCCTTCCAGGTAGCAGCCATCATTACCACAACAGGATTTGTCACAAGAGACTATCAGCAGTGGCCGTTCCTGTCACAAGGAATCCTGCTTACCTTGATGTATATCGGCGCCATGTCAGGCTCCACAGGTGGAGGAATCAAAGTATCGCGAATTATCCTTATGATTAAAAATACCGTTATGGGAATCCGAAAAATACAACACCCCAACAGAGTATTTAGTATTCAAATCGAAAACAGCCCCGTACCGACAGGTGTTATGCAGGAGCTACAAGCATATTTCAACCTGTATCTGTGCATCATGGTTATTTCCCTGTTAGTGTTGTTATCACAGGGAATGGATTTACTCAGCACATTCGGAGCGGTTTCCTGTTGTTTGAACAACGTAGGACCCGGACTTGGAGTAGTTGGACCGGTCGATAATTTCAGCAGTTTGACCAACATCAGCAAACTTATCCTGTCATTTGATATGCTTGCCGGAAGATTAGAACTGTTCCCAATGGTCATTATCTTCCTACCGACCACATGGAGAAAAAATTAAATTGTAAAGAAACAACAAAAAACACAAATACTGCCACAAACAACAGATATATGATATAATGATGTAACTTAACAAGGACAAGTCGAAGACAAAGTATGAGTTAAGTGATATCATTCCAAAAAAAGGAATGATAATAAGAACAAAATGAAGTGTAAGATTTCGAATTGATGGTAACACATAGACAAACAGTTAGTGGATAAGCAGAAACGCTAAGTTTGGAGTGAATAGAACGCTATGAAACTATACAGTGACAGAATCGTACTCAAAGACAGATTCGTCGAAGGATATTTAGAGATAAAAGAAGATATCATACAATCCGTTCATATAGGACAAAAACCGGAAACAGACTACATTGATTGTACCGGCAAAATCGTTATGCCCGGATTGATTAACATCCAAAATGATGATTTTATACAAGAAGAATATAGTCCCTACTTCAGTCCGTTTCCAAAACGAAAAGCATTCAGCCAAATCGAACGGCTCAATGTGTTCTCAGGCGTGACCACCATCTACCACTGCATCAACATGAATCGCTTTTTGGAAGAACATAGCGAACAGGAAGCATTGGAAGAACTTCAATTTTTGAAAGATGTCGAACGCAAAAATCATCTTATCGATCATTGTGTCCACCTCAAATTTCAACTGGGCAGCGTACAGCACATCGATTTTATATGGGAGCTGCTCAACGGAAACCTTGTTGATATGATTACCTACGTTTCACAAAACGGACAGGAACGATATCGGGACAAATACTTTTTCCAATATATTAAAGACAAATTTCAAATCAGTGACTCATTTACATGGGCAATCCTAAACCGTATCGAAAAACAGCGTGGACAGATTAAATTGGAAGAGTTGAGCCTTAGACTCAAGTACGTGTACGGAGCCAAAATACCTGTAGCGACAACCGATTATCGAATCTCAAGAGATATCCAAACAAGATATTGTATGAACATACCGATTATATTGGATTCCTTCGAAAAAGAAGCATTAGACTATATTCAACAAAACGACAAACATGCCACCATTGATATCAACAACCTGTGGGATTTGGAACAAATTACCGACTATTCGGCAGGAATCACACGAAGAAGCTACAGCGTAGTGACAGCCAACAAAAAAGTGGAAAACCTGTTAGAATCCATCTTTATTATGGCAGAAGAAATCGGATTGGTCGAAGCAGTGCGCATGGGAACCTACAATCCGGCGCAAGCATTGAATCTAAGACAAAAAGGAGAAATCGCAGAAGGCAAAACAGCAGATCTCATTGTCGTAGAAGAACAAGACCATATACCGGTCAATGTGATGACCGTCAGCAACGGTCAAATTATTTTGAATATGAACTTGAAAAAATAAACAAATGTATCTATTAAGCAAGAGAACAGTAATGTAAGGAAGTAACAACAGCATCATCATGGAATAGACAACATAAGAGAGCAACCCTACTATCCGTGCAAACCGAAAAAATTTATCATATAAAGTCATTTTTACAGAATCATTTCAAACAAGCACTTAACGAAATTTCTTTTCCGTTAATCAGCTTTCAAACCGAACAGACAGGAAAGAACGCCATAGCACCTATAATATCAAGCAAAATCATACCAATTACACAAAAATAAAGATATTATATAAAATATCGGAACACACTTGTATTTTAAGCAAAAAGTAGTATAGTATGAGTAAGGGGTTTTGAGTCACAATAAGACAGATAGCAGAGAATGGATGAAGACAACCTCACCTCTACTGACAGATGCAAGTGAACAAAATTAACTTTCCTTATGGATATTTTGAAACAAAAGAACAACAGTAAAGAAAAGGGGAGAATGAATATGGTAGGAGAAGGGTTAAGTCAAGTATATTATCGATTCAAATTAAATTTTTATCGAAAAGTATTTTATTCATTACAGAAGAAAGAAGACACACTGACCACAATCGAGACATTTTTCGTAGAGTTGATTTATGCATTAGATCATCCTACAGTAAACGAAGTATCTCGGTTCACGGGAGTGTCTCAACCGAATGTAGCCTACAAAGTAGGAAATCTTGTCAAAAAAGGATTCGTTAAAAAGATACCGTCTGAAATCGACAAGAGAAAAATTCATTTGGAAGTAACAGACAAATTCAAACAATACTACGGAGTCAACTACGAATATTTGGAAGTAGTATCCGATCGGATTGCAAAACGATTCCCAAAAGAAGATGTAGAAAAATTGGAAGAAATGTTGAACATTATTTCCAACGAATTGATGGACGAGGTAAACGACCAATTGGAAAGAAAACCTTGTGTAGAACCATATCGTTAAAGAAAACAAAAAACAAAAAAACACTCTGAATAAGCCTCTCCCAATCGTGAAAGTTGAGATTTCACATAAGAGCCGGTTTATCACAGAGTGTTTTATTTTATTGCCAAAAATTTGCAAATCGACAAGCTTATCCGTACAGTCCCCAAATTGACAAATAGACACTTATTCGATTTGCTTCTCCGTCCCTATCAAATCGTAAAAATAGTATCCCCCAACACAAAAAAATCCCTTGCAATCGAAATAATCTCATTTTCATTCGTGATATCCACCAACTTGATATACTCCTGCAAATGATGAAGCTTCGATTGACATTGAATAATCAAAATCTCATTCGCCAACTCCACAAACTCCTCCGAATCGTACAATCCCGGATGCTTTTGATAACGAACAAGCGTCTTGTTGCGAAGCAGCGATACAATCTCAATGCAGCCCTCCGATTGTATCACCTTAAACAACCCGTGATGATTCACAACAACCTTATTCGGATACCGTTCCTTCGCCACCACGCGAGTGTTCAGCGATTTTTTGTTCAACTCCACAATCACCTCATGACCCATCATCATTCTGGACATAAAATCATTCTTCCTTTGCAGAACAAAATCATACACCCGCTGTCTGTAATAAAAAGCCGTCGAATTTTCTCCGATAAGACGAACCGAACCGTCCATAAAAATACCGTCCAAAGTTTGATACGAAAGAGACTCCCTACCCGACTTCACCTCATCTAAGAACAACTCAAAATCCATGATAAGAATCGAATTTTGATGCACAAAATCCTCCGTCAAACCCTTCGGAACCTCAATGGCAAGCTCCAAATCACGAGAAGTCAGCAGCTCAAACTGTTCCTCCTCCGAAAGATAACACTCCTCCACAAGCAAAAAACGCCCCTTTTCACTGTCAAACACCGACTTCTCTCCGAATGTCATACACAAAACCGAATCCTTCACCGAATAGTATGCTTGCTCAGACACATCCACCAAATAGACCAACTCCGAGCCGGCACTGTTACGAGAAGTCTCAGCCAAACGAAAAAAGAAAAATCCCTCCGATAGCAGCTCCATTCCAAGATAATCAAACTCAGAGACACCGTACGAAAACGAAACCACCAAGAGTTGTTTGCGACTTTCCAAATCAATCTCATAGAAAGACAAAATCACCTCATCATTCACCTGACTGACCAAAGAATAGTAGATACGATTATGTTTTGACATCTTTTCAATATCCGACAAAGTGAACGGAATCTCCATATCAAACAAAAAAGGATTGTCCACCTGAGGACCCACATCAATACGAACCATCTCATGCGACTCAAGAGAAAATTCAAAAATCCCCTCCGTCCACTCCTGTTCCACAGAAGAAGCAACCTTCTCCAAATAAATAAAATCCCCATAAGTTTTGAACGGGCGATATGTAATTTTAGGAATCTCCTGTTGCTGATTCAACTGATTCAAATTCACAATCTTCATTCCGCTACTCCCATATATCCAATACAAACTTCATCTTATATCACATTCAAATTCAACACAAAGCTTCCTTATATAGCTTCCATAATATAGTATAATAAGCAAAAAAATATAATAAGCAAGGCAATTTAGGCAAATCCGAAGACAGCATTCATCATCGACACCTGCTCTCAGTGAGATACCATTATACCACACAAAATGCAAAATATCACAGAAACAACAAAACTTCCGAAAAACATCATTCACAAACGATCAAGACATGATTCATAAATCATCAACAACATATCACAATTGTAAAAAAAGTGTGGAAACATAAAACATCGAAAAATGCAAAACACATCAAAAATACATCAAAAATCAATAAAAACCTTATCCGAAATACGCAACAAACAACATCCTCAATCATCGTTCAATCACTAAAATCCGTGGATAAGTCCTCCTGCTCTCCATAGACAATTCACCTGATGAACCATATCACACCGACCTGTATCAAATGATACAACTGTTGCAAAATACATAATTACAGAAGAACAACATCGTTATTACAAAAAGAGCAAATCGTTGTTTCTCTATCCTGTATCCTTGTCCTGTCCTTTTATAGTATCGGCGAACAGAGAATCAAACTCCGGACTTTCGTTTTGCAACTCTATCATCTCATTACCTGTGTAACAGAGGAACAACAAAATTGAAATGATTTTGTAATAGACAATTTGATAAAAATAGTGTAGTATATAGCTATAAATTTCATCGGAGATAGATTATTGTCAGATATAATCAGTATGATTGTCATTGCACAAATGCCATCAAGATCATATATGATTATAAGATATATGATTCGTGCGGCGACACATCATATAACAGATTCTATTTCACAATGCTGTTTTCAATGGGATTTAGCTTTTCACTTCTGTAAGAACTCAAGCTGCAGGGCACAAGAGACAAGATACTATATTCTCCATCAAATATAGAGTTCGAATCCTTGTTTGTCGGTTGCAAGATTTCTGCAGAGCGTTGATGGCAGATGGAGTGCATTACAGTTGTATTACATTTCACATCAAACTGTTTCTCTTTTTGATAAGAGATGATAGGATAAGGTTGTTGATAAAGAATCGGTGCATCGCACGAAGTTCCAATTTCGACAACTCAAATCTCATAGTCCGGTACGAAAGCGTGCAGGTCTCCATAAAGAAGATTTTCCGGAAGAGACTGTTGGAAATTATGAGATAAACGAGATGTAATTCGGCATAATGTACCGAACATGGGAGAAAGGACCATTTTCCTTTCAAAAATTATATTATATTATATTAGGAGGAATTACTATGAAGAAAAAACTTTCTTTAGCAGTAGCCGGTTTAATGGCATTAACATTAGCACCGGTAAACTCAGCATTTGCATATGAAGATCACTACAGCAGTCCGCAAATTGTTGAGAATAGTGAAGATGGAACAGCTACTTTTCAGGCAATTATTGATGTAAAGCCCGAAGATGTTGCCGGTTTAAAAACAGGAACAGTTGCAGTTAGATTATTAGGCGACGATGTTGAATTAACCGATGTTGCAGCAAGTCTTTCTATTGAATGTGTTGGCACAGGAGCAATCACAGGTTGGAATCCAGCAGATTTTGACGGAAAAACTCAAGCATATGCTAACTTCACAACAGCGCCTGTTGCAGGAGATAAAATTACTATCAAAGGTAAAGTGAAATTTGATAATGCTGCTGATGGAGATTACAAGGTTGAATACGACTTATCAGATATCGGTCTTGGAAGAACAGAAAAAGTGTACGCAAAGGTAAAAGACAATGATGGAGACTTTACAAGAGTAACTGAGTCCGCAAAAAAAGTAGGACGCGGGGAAGATCAAGTGTTAGCTTCTTTTGAAATAAAACAACCTCGTATACTTGGTGCAAATGAAGAAGCTAGAATTACAGTAACATTGCCGTCTGATGATTTTGGCTGGGATAAGGATGGCGCAACTAAAACAACAGTAACACCTAATCATGCAATTACCTTTAATAAAAGAAAAGCTACATTCAACATGACTTCTACTAAGGTAAGCTTCAATCCTATTATTACTGTAGATAAAGATGCTCCTAAAGGAGATATTGAACTTGATGTAAAGAAAGAAATTGTGGACACAAAAGGGACTGCCGATACTGCAGATGATGTGCTGATTAGTAGCAAGACAGACACTATTAAAGTCGGAGAATATGTTGACCATGAAATCAAAATGGAATTGGTAAAATCTCTAAAAGAAGAATTAGCTAACGGAGATACCTACAAAGTAGAAGTAAAAGTTACAACTACAGACAAAGATACACTTCCAAAATATATTGATTTTGAATCAGAAGGTGCTGATGTAAAAGTTACCGGTAGCAGTGAATTTACTGGAAAATCTAAAGATGACTTTGATGATGAATTCACATGGAACAATCCTACTCCTGCAAAGAAAGAAGTTAAAGTAAAATTGGAAGTGAAACCTGATTGGGATGCAAAGGGAGATGTAGTTCTTACTGCAAAACCAAGAGGTTATGAGGGATTAAAAGTAACAATCCTTAAAGTAACTCCTGTTGCTCAAATGAAAGTGGAAGAAAAAGAAGTACTTGGCGGAGATGCTAAAGTTGCTGTAAATGATGTCGTAATTACAGAAACAAAAGCCGGAGCATTCAAATCCGGAACAAGATTTGGTGTTAGCTTAACAGGATTGAAATTCGAAGATGCAAAATTTGATACAAAAGGTACTATTGAAGCAGAAGGAATCAATATCAAAGATTACAAATTAGATAAAGATGACAAAACATTGTACTTCACAATCAACGGACGTTCTAAAAAAGATGCTCCTGCTAAGATTACATTGAAAGATGTACAAGTAGTATCTAACCGTGCATTACCGTTCGGAACACACAAATTAACATTTGTAAATGTTGATACAGAAGAAACAAAGAAAGATGATATCAAAAAAGGAACAAACTATATGTATGAATCTAAAAAAGCATATGAATTGTCCGATATCAATGCAGAAAACTTTATCAAAGTAGTTGACAAAGTAAGCAAAGTGAAAAAGACAACAATCTTCACATTAGGTTCTGCTGACTATACAGTAGAAGGCGTAGCTATGAAATTGGATGCACCTGTATTCACACAAGATAACTACACAATGTTACCTGTTAGAGCAATCGCTGATGCATTGGGAGTAGAAGTTGTTTGGAACCAAGAAAACTTAACAGCTACATTCATCGATGGAGACATCGTAGTATCTGTTACACAAAATGCAAAAATTCTTTACAAAAACGGAAACCAATATCCAATGGCAACAAAAGCTACAGTAACAGCTGACAGAATGTTCATTCCTGTTTCTTCTGTAGGAGATGCATTCGGATTAACAAGAGATTATGATTACACTTATAGTCAAGCTACAAAACAAGTAACAATTTATCCTAAAAAAGAAACTATGAAAGCTGAAGAAAAAAAGGCTGAAGAAGTAAAACCTGAAGAAAAGAAAGCTGAAGAAACAAAATAAGTGAAAGCTTAGTTTGATACAACAGCGGATATACTAAGGCGGTGCAAACCGAAGAAGTATATACCGAAACAGGTGAAACTGAACAGTATAGACTGAAACAGGATAAACCAAAAGAGAGAAGAGCAATCTTCTCTCTTTTTACATATATGCTATTTTTCATAACGTGAAATGATGGATATTTATCATAAAGAGATTAGGACAACGAGATAAGAAATGAATGATAAGAGCCGATAACTACAGGATAAGAGCGGGTACAGAAATACATAATAAATGATACATAATAAACGGAAGGGGTGTGATAAATATTGCTTGATGTAGAAATGATATTTCGATATAAAAAAGCAAATTTTGAAAAGTTGTTGGCAAACGGTTTTGTATACTGTGACGGTATGTACACAAAGTCTTTTTTGATATTGGGGGAGCAATTTCGTTTGGAACTTGCGATTGATAAGGACAGTCATATTGACTATCGACTGATTGAGGCGGATACGAATGAAGAATATGTGCTGATTAAGGTACCGAGTGCAACAGGGAAATTTTTGGCTGAGGTAACTGTGGCATGTGAAGAGGTGTTGTCGGCACTGTCGCAACATTGCTTTGATACGGCAATGTTAAAGGGAGAGCAAACACAGAGGGTTATTGCTTATCTGAAGGAACGATATCAAATAGAGCCGGAGTTTTTGTGGAAAGACAGTCTAAACTGTGCTTTTCGTTTAAATGACAGCAAGAAATGGATTGCTGTGATGTTGACTGTCGAATGCAGAAAGTTGGGCTTGGACGGAGATGGAAAGATAGAAATCATTGATTTGAAGGATACGCCGGAACATATTCAAAAAAGACGGGACGATAAGATTTTTTTCGGCGGATATCATATGAACAAAAAACACTGGTATACCATCTGTCTGAATGATTCGTTGGAGGATAAAGAGTTGTTTGATCTGATAGATCGGAGCTATCGTTTGGTAAAGAAAAAGGAGAATCCTAAAAAACTTGAAACAATAAAATAACAAAAAAATCACATATAATGATTATTTTTGATAAATTAATCTTATTTTTTTGTTTACAAAAACGAAAATATCACATATAATTGAGTTGAAGGGAGATGAGAGTTATGTTAATTAGATTTAATGTGAGAAACTTTTTATCTTTTTTTCAAACAGATGAGGGGAAAAGTGTAGAATTTTCTATGATTTCCGGAAAAGGTTCCAGAAAAAGAGACCGTATTTTTGATGACGGAACATTGAAACTGTTAAAGACAGCTGCTATTTACGGGGCAAACGCATCCGGAAAATCAAATTTTGTGAAAGCTATGTCATTTATGAAGCATACAATGTTGTATGGCTTGCCAAAAGGACATACGGAGTTGTATTGCAAGATTAAAAAAGAGAATCAGAATCAAGCCAGTTATTTTGAGATGGAAATTTGTTTGGATGACAAATATTATGCTTATGGTTTTGAGGTTATTTTGAGTCAAGGTAAATTTGTTTCAGAGTGGCTTGTAGAGTTATGTAAGGATAAAGAGAAAATAATTTTTAGTCGTGATATTCCATCGGGAAAGTATGACTTTGGTAAGGATTTAACTGATGGTCCGGATATAAAAAAATTAACTGTATATATGGAAGATATCAAATCGGATTATAGTATTTTATTTTTGCAAATTATGAATCGAAATAAAGATGGATTTTATGCTTCAGTCAAAGAATCTAAGAGTAAGAAAAGTTTGGTTTTTCAGAAGTTATATCATTGGGTAAACAAGCGTTTGGATATCAATTATCCAGATGAACCGATTTCGAATTATTCATATTTAGCAAAAAGTGAAGATATCGATACTGTATGTAAGATGATTTCATATTTCGATACCGGAATTCGGGATGTAAAGGTTGAGAATATTCCACTGGAGAAGGCTTTGGAAGTGATGCCGGATCCAATGAAAGAAGATGTTAAGGAAAACATTGAAAGGATAAGTTCTATCCTACAATCAGGCGAAATCATAGAAGGCGGTCTTTTTATTCGTGCCGGAAGAGATTTTTATATTTTCAAGGTGGAACATCAAGAAATTATATGCCAAACAATTCGGTTTGAGCATGAATCAAAGGGAGTTTTTTTTAATTTGCCGGAAGAGTCGGATGGAACGATTCGCTTGTTGCAATTGCTGGAAATTTTGCTGGTGAATGAGAACAAGACATATGTTATTGATGAGTTGGACAGATGTTTGCATCCAATGTTGACATATCGCTTTATGGAAATATTTTTGGATTTGGCAAAAAAACGCAATGTACAGCTTATTTTTACCACTCATGAATCAAGATTGTTAAATTTTGAATTGTTTAGAAGAGATGAGGTTTGGTTTGTGAACAAAGATGAAAATGGTGCCAGTGAAGTGTATTCTTTGGATGAGTACAATGAGAGATTTGATAAAAAATTAGATAAGGCATATTTGGAAGGTAGGTATGGAGGGGTTCCTGTGTTTGATTTGATGTTTCCCTTGAAGGGAGATGAGTAGATGCGTGAATCAAAATCAAATTTTACACAAAGAACGAAGACGCTCAAAAGCAGTGAGCCAAATAAAAAATATTTTTTGGTTTGTGAAGGAGAGAAGACGGAACTTATCTATTTTAATCAGTTGTTTCATGAATGTAGAAAGAAGAATCGTTTGATAGAAATGGTACCGATTATGCGAAGTTTTGGTGAATCCGGTTGGAGTAATCCAAAAAAGTTAGTAGATAGTTTGGTTCGTATTTTACAAGAGGAAAAAACCGGTTTTCTTTCTTATGAAACGATTTTGAATAAAATGATGGATTTTTTAATAGATAAGAATATGTTATTGTCTTCTCCTCTACCTAGAAATATGATATTCAAAAGATTGAAAAGAGCAGTAGAAGAGAACGGTTTTTTGTTATCCGGTACAACAAATGAATTTGAAAAAATATGTTGCTTGCTTGTGGAAGAGTTGGGCGGTTGTTCTATAGAGACAACGATTTCGGAGTTGAAGGAAGAAATCATAGAGTCGAAGATTTCGTTTGAGCCGGGTTTTGATAAGATGTGTATTGTTGTGGATAGGGATAAGAACAGTTTTACAAAAGTTCAATATGAAAATGTTCTGACGGTATGCAAGGAACAAAAATATCATTTTTATGTTACAAATCCGTGCTTCGAATTTTGGTTGCTTTTGCATTTTGAAGATATTGATGCTCTTGATTTAGAAAAATTATCTGAGAATCCCAAGGTTTCTAAGGGAATCAGTTATATAGAGCAAGAGTTGAAAATAAGACTTCCGGGATATAAAAAGAATCGCTATAATGTAGAAAAACTGATTCCTTGTGTTTGTACAGCTATCAAAAATGAAAAGAAATTTTGTGAGGATGAATCGGAACTGGAATATAAGGTCGGTTCTAATATAGGATTATTGGTTGAAGAGTTATATGATAGAAAAATTTGAAAAATTGATTGAAAGAATAGACGAATTGAAAAAATAGAGTGCATTCGAAAGAAAATCGAAGATTTTTTTGGAATATACGAGAAAAAAGAAGAGTTATCCACTGTTTTTGTGGACAAGTCTTCTTTTTTTGTGCATAACTTTTTAGTTTTTGTGAATAATCGTGGCAAAACTTTGGATAATTTGTGGTTTGTTTTGACGAAACTATTCTACTGTAACGGATTTTGCCAAGTTTCTCGGTTTATCCACATCGTTTCCTTTTAGGACTGAGGTGTAATATGCAAGCAACTGTGCCGGAACAATGCTTACGACGGGCATCAACAAATCCGGACATTCCGGAATGGTAACGGTCACATCTGCTTCGTTGCAGATGGTGGTTGCGGATTCTCTTGTGAATGCAATCAAATGCGCACCTCTTGCTTTGACTTCTTGCATATTGGAGAAAGTTTTGTCTAAGAGCGCAGTTTGTGTTGCGATGGTGATAACAGGGGTACCTTCTTCAATCAATGCGATGGTACCGTGTTTTAACTCTCCTGCGGCAAATGCTTCGGTAAAAATATAGGATATTTCTTTTAGTTTCAAAGCACCTTCCATGGCGCTGTTATAGTCCATATTTCTTCCCAAGTAGAAGACTGCGTTTTTGTCTTTGATGCTGTCGGCAATTTGTTTGATGTTAGATTCTTTCTTCAACATCAATTCGATTTTGTCCGATAGAGCAAGGATTTCTGTGAGAAGTCGGTCATATTCGCTGCGTTCCATTTTGCCGAGCAGAAGTGCCATATTCATTGCAATCAGGTAAAATGCAACAAGTTGTGTGGTGTATGCTTTGGTGGAAGCAACGGCGATTTCCGGCCCTGCCCATGTGTAGAAGACATCGTCGGATTCTCTTGCGATGGATGAGCCGATGACATTGGTAACGGAGAAGATACGCGCTCCTTTTCGTTTTCCTTCACGAAGTGCTGCGAGAGTGTCTGCGGTTTCTCCGGATTGACTGACCAAAATCAACAGGGTGTGTTCGTTGACAAACGGATCACGATAACGGAATTCGGATGCAAGGTCTGTTTCTACCGGTATTCCTGTCAATCGCTCTAATGCGACTTTCCCGACTCTGCCGGCATTGTATGCGGTTCCGCAAGCTACGATATAGATTTTGTGGATGTCTTGCAGCAGTTCTTTGGTCCATGCTACATCGCCGAGAGAAACGGTTCCGTCTTGTTGCAGTCTGTGTTTGACGGTATCACGAATGGCTTGTGGCTGTTCGTGAATTTCTTTCAACATAAAGTGCGGATAGCCTGCTTTGGTTGCAGCGGACATATCCCAGTCGATATGTTTTACTTCACGTGTTACAAGGTTTCTGTTTTCATCGAAGATGGTTACATTGTCTTTGGTTAGGACAACGACTTCTCCGTTTTCGATAAAGTAAACATCTCTGGTATGTTCTAAGATTGCCGGAATATCGGATGCGATGAAGTTTTCTTCTTTTCCGACTCCGATAATCAACGGACTTTCTTTTCTTACTGCGATAAGGGTATCGGGTTCGTTTTTGGATACGATGCCGAGCGCATATGCACCTTGAAGGTGTTTTTTGACTTCGTATACGGTATCCAACAGATTTCCCGTATCGTATTCTGCCAAAAGATGAGCGATGACTTCGGTATCGGTATCGGACAGGAAGTGATGTCCTTTTTCTTGCAGGTCGTGTTTCAGTTCCATATAGTTCTCGATGATTCCGTTGTGCACAATGGCAAACTCACTTTTTTCGTCTGTATGAGGATGTGCATTGACATCGGACGGCGCTCCGTGGGTTGCCCAGCGGGTATGTCCCAATGCAAGATGTCCTCGCAGCGGATGTTGTTCCAACTCGTCACGAAGGACTTGCAAGCGACCTTTCTTTTTTGTCAAATGGAGTCGGTTGTCGGATACGGTTACGATTCCGGAGGAGTCATACCCACGATATTCCAATTTTTCCAACCCGTTTAATACAAATTTTTGTCCGTCGGATTTTCCGATATATCCCACGATTCCACACATAGTAAAACCTCCTTAATTTTGCGCAAAGAAAGGGCTGTAACTTGGACAGCAAGCAACGCTCTCTTTGAGAACGGAGAGTATGTTCGTGACGGTGTCACGAATCAAGAGAGTTTTTTGGTTTGTGTCTGTATTTGGTTGGTCTCTCTTTTGTCGTTTGCTCTTGTATCTGTCGCTTTTCTTTGGTTATTCTTCTTTTGTTGTTTTTTGCTCTTCTTTGCCTCTTTTAATGTGATATAAAGAAAGTCACGGAACAAGTTTTGTTCACAAGATTACTCCTGTGTTTTGTGTTGTTCTAAGGCTGTGATACCTATGGAATATCCGCCGAATATCTCGATCATTCCATTCCTCGTCAACCTTTCTTGTCGGAAAGGCTCAGGCGCTTTTTTGTTTTTCTTTCTTTATTTCGATAATTATAGCATAAAAGCATTGGATTGACAAATGATACTGACCAAAGCATAGTGATTGGCTCAATCGTTTCATCGGGGTATCGTATCAAATCATATAAAAGCCGGATTGAACCGCATGGAATGTTTGGAATCAATGTTGTTCTATTCATCTGAATTTTCGGCATAAAAAAAGTGGAGTGAACAGGTCACTCCACGAATAATCTTTTCTGATTATACCAATGTAACAGATGTGTGTGGCTCAAATGCCGCATGGTGTAATTCTTTTACTGTTTTCGGTACATCTACAGAATGGATATTGTTTTTTAAGAATGCATACATATTGATTTTTTTCACAGTTGAAGGAATTTTTACTTCTGTCAATGCATTTTTGTAGAAAGATGAAGTGTCGATTACTTCTAATCCTTCAGGTAAATCAATATTTTCCAATTCGTTCAAAGCAAAAGCACTTGGTGCAATTGTTTTTACATTTTTGCTTAATTTTACTTTTTTCAATTTGTTACGATAGAATGCGAATCCGTCAATTGTATGAACTGCATCAGGAATCTCTACTTCTGTTAAATTACAAACGCCGAAAGCGTCGTAACCTATGTATTCAACTGTAGCAGGAATTACAACTGAAGTTAATTTGCGTCTGTAGAATGCATTTTCTCCGATGCTTTTTACAGGCAATCCGTCAGGAGTTAACTCAGGAATTACCATATCTGTAAGACCGTCTATCTTTACTTTGTCTTTCCCTTGTTTTGTCATCCCTTTTAATTCGTCACCTTTGAAAATAAAATCATCATAATCCCATACGTTACTCATTTTTCATCAACCTCCAAATATTGAAATATTTCACACTGATATCAGTATACCATATTTATATCGAAATGAAAACACATAAACTGTTTCTATTTTGATTCTTCCCTATTTTGCGGAAATTTTCGGATATTGCTTGTTCTACCCGAGAGATTACTTTATATATCCGAGTTGACGAGATAGATTTTTTGATGCATCCAATACAGCTTTCTTCATTTGGTTAATGACTTCTTTTTTCATTTTGGAAGAAGGAGCAATAATTCCGATAGATGCGACAACCTGTCCTTGATAATCAAAGACGGGAGCACCGACTCCGTATCCGTTTGCAATATAGTTGCCTTTTGAAGCTGCATAGCCGTCTTCTCGAATCTGTTGAAGTTCTTCGTAAAGTGTGTTTTTATCGAATTCGTATGACGGTGACGGAGTGAGTCCGTGTTCGATATATTCTCGGATAAACTCTTCTGTTTGGTATGCTAACAGAACTTTGCGTAAAGCACCCCAATGAAGGTCTACTTCGGAACCGAACCGCTCTACCACTTTCAGATTGTTGGGTCCTTCGACTTTGTCATAGACAACGCCTTTGTACCCCACTCGAATAATTAAAAAAGCATCTTCCTGTGTTTGTTCCGATAAGGTCTTCAAAATCGGTTTGGCAGCATCGTTCATACGAATGTTCTGTGTTGCGGCCTTACCGAGCAGGATAAGTGCGGGACCGAGTTTGTAAAGGTGTGCAACGTTGTCTTTTGTGACATATTGCATGGCACAAAAGGTTTTCAGAATTCGATGAATTGTGCTGGGCGGCAGATTGAGTCGTTCAGAAAGCTCTGAAACGGAAAAGCTCTTGTCGGGTACTGCCATTGTTTCCAAGAGTTCCATTGATCGTTGTAAGCTTTGAATCATCGTTCATCCTCTTTTCTTATGCTTTGTCCGTCATAAATTATAACATTTAATTCCATAATATGCAATTGAATCCGTTTACTGAAATCAAAGAAGGGTAACGGAAGCTATGATTTTTGATATATGTCGTTTGAAAAAGCGGTATTTTTGATATGGAAACTATCTGTTGTATTGTGATTGAAACGGATAAGTGATAGCATTGATACTTCGTTTGTCATAAAAAATATCGGTAGTAAAGAATATTTGTAATAAAAAACTTCTTCCTTTTATAGAAAGAAGTTTTTGAAACGGTCAAATTTGATGATCTATACATGGAATGCAATTTTCAGGATGAATAAAAATGCAAGGATGTATAGGATTGGGGATGCTTCTTTGTAGCGACCTGTCAACAGTTTCAGTAATGCGTATGAAATGATTCCGAATACGATTCCTTGTGCGATGGAATAAGCAAGCGGCATCAACAAGATGGTTAGGAATGCAGGAACTGCTTCTGTAAAGTCATCTAAATCAATCTCTTTGATTGGACTCATCATAAAAAGTCCGACTGTGATAAGCGCCGGTGCTGTTGCAGCTGACGGAATCATTAAGAAAATCGGAGACAGCAACAATGCAACTAAGAACAGTACGCCTGTTGTCAATGCAGTAAGTCCTGTTCTTCCGCCTTCTGCAACTCCGGATGCACTCTCTACATAAGTTGTTACGGTAGAGGTACCGAGCAAAGCGCCGAATGTGGTACCGATTGCATCGGCAAACAAGGCTTTTTTTACATGAGGAAGGTTTCCGTTTTCGTCTACCAATCCCGCTTTGGTGGAAACACCGACCAATGTTCCGATTGTGTCAAACATATCGACAAAGAGAAAAGTAATCATAATAATTACCATATCTGCAGATAGAATATTGGTCCATTCCAATTGCATAAACACCGGTTTGATAGAAGGCGGTGCTGAAATGGGCGCTCCTGCCGGTAATTGAGTTACTCCGAAGAAAATACCTACAACGGTACTGATAAGGATACCGAGTAAAATCGCACCGCGAACTTGTTTCACAAGAAGTACGGCAGTAACGGTAAGTCCGACGAAACAAACAATCGCTTCAGGAGAAGTGATATCTCCTAAGTCCAACGGAATTCCCTCTCCGGGAACAACAATATTGGCACCTCTTAATCCGATAAATGCGATAAACAGACCGATTCCGACAGAGATGGCTTGTTTTACGGTTTTTGGGATTCCGTTTACAATCGCTTCACGAACATTCGTGAAAGTTAATAAAATGAAAATAAGTCCTTCGATAAATACGGCTGTTAAAGCAAATTGCCAACTATGTCCCTTTCCCAAAACAACGGAATAGGCAAAGAATGCGTTGAGTCCCATTCCGGGTGCAAGTGCGAAAGGATAGTTTGCGTAAAATGCCATGATTGCCGTTCCGACAAAAGAAGCAATCGCGGTTGCGGTAAATACTGCACCTGCATCCATTCCGGCTTCTGATAAGATGCTCGGATTGATTGCCAAAATATATGCCATTGTCATAAAGGTGGTAAAACCGGCAACCAACTCTGTTTTTGTGTTGGTGTTATGTTCCTTTAGATGAAAGGATTTTTCAAAAAAGTTTTCCATAAACTCCTCCTATAAAAAATAATATAAAAATAAAAACGCATTTATATGATACTCAATTTTTTGGATTCTGTATAGAGGAAACAGAAAAATATTTGCATTTTTGAGTACTATTTCATACTAAAATACGATATACTACGAATAATAAGAAATGATATTTTTGATATCATTCCGAATAAAATGCAAATATTTTTCAAAAATAATATTTGTTTTGTAACGGAACAGATTGATACAATCTATTTTGGGGTACACATACACAAGAGAAGGAAAACGGTTGATGAAAGTTGTTGAACCGGATATTTTGTGAAATAGTATGTACCGATACGGTAAGAAAGGTATTATGATGTCAATTTATGATTTTAAGGTAAAGGATTCAAACGGAAATATATTTGATATGCAGCGATGTAGAGGTAAGATTATTTTGATTGTAAATACAGCGAGCAAATGCGGTTTTACGCCACAGTTCGGAGCGTTGGAAGAGTTATATCGTCAATGTCATATGAAAGGGTTGGAAATTATCGGATTTCCTTGCAATCAATTTGCGGCACAGGATCCCGGAACAAATGATGAAATCAAGAGCTTTTGTCAGCTGAACTACGGAGTGACATTCCCGATGATGTCAAAGATAGAAGTGAACGGGGAAAATGAAGAGCCGCTGTACACTTTTTTGAAGAATGAAAAGGGCGGACTGTTGGGGAAGGCAATTAAATGGAATTTTACAAAATTTTTGATTGATAGAGAAGGAAATGTGGTCAAAAGGTTTGCGCCGAGTGTACAACCGAAGGATATCAAAAAGGTCATTGAGATGATGCTTTAAGGAAAAGACAATATTTTCAGATAATTTATACCGCAAAACTAAAAATATTTTCAGAAATTTTGCAAAATGTGTTTACAAAGTGATAAATTATGGTATAATAATAATAAGATAATTCACAAAGATTATCTTACTCTTTTCTATTTTCCTAGGAATTAAGATAGAAGATGGTAACAGAAACTTGTTTTTATATTAGCAAGGAGATGAGGGAGATGATTCCACCAGGAAGGTAAGTGATTTTGAACAACTTATTAATATCCCTACTGTTATAAGAAAGATTTGTTTTGTAAGTGAAGTTTTTTCTTTGACGGTATTGACATAGAGGTAAGGAGTTGTTTCGAAGTCGAAATGCAATTTGTAGGAGGTTGATTCCACCTGAAGTATAATCGTATCACTTAAGACAACTGAATATGAGATTGTCTGACCTTGAAGAACCGATTGATGTTGAGATTTTGTGTAAGCTATAAGATTTGCCGAGGTTTCACTATTTGAAAAAGGTTTCTTGTGTCACCGGAAAAATACTGATGAAGCAGATTTTATCATGGAATGGCAATCAAAAACTTCAAAATATAAGGGGTTTGATTTTATATCAAATAGAGATGAAAGAGTCTGAGATTATGGAAAAAGAACTAAAACATTAAGAGGCTATCGGTTATAAAAAATCGGTAGCCTTTTAATTTGAAAAAATTGATAACCTGCAATTTATACTAATGTCTGATTTAAGTTATCATAAAAATCTGCGTTTCATATGATTGTATTCTCTTTATTTCTAATCGCACACGATTTTTATATTTTAAAATAGTATTTTATGGGTACGACTTTTTTTGAAACAATCTGCAAGAAAAAAACCGTCTGTCATAAGATGGTTTTTGTGTTTCACTGTTATACACGCAATAAGCGATTGGTGACGTCTTTGATTTTATGTTTTTCTTTTTCTCGATTCATCAATACGAAGGTAAATAAAATTTCGTTTTTCACTTCGTCATAACCGTACGCAAAGGTCATAAAGGCATAGCGGTTGAAGAATATTTTTTTCATTTCGCTATGGCTGAATTCGTCCAATTGTTCCATGGCAAGGTTCAGTTGCTCTTCATTCGGAACAGATAGCTGCTCACAACTTGGAATATCAGTTACTTTGCAGGAAAGACGAAGACCGATGGCATCTTCTCTGCCTGTTGCTTTGGTAAGGTCTGTTTTGAGATGAAACGGTGTGTTGTCGGTTATTTTTTTTGCAATTTCTTCGGAGTTCATGATTTCTTCTCCAATGGTTTGGTACATAATATTCTCTCCTTTTTGGATTATTTATCAAAAATTTGAAAAGACAGTCATCGGTCGAACGGTTAGATAATAACTTTTGCGACAACAATGCTGATCATCATGTTCCTGTTGTAGCAGGAGCGGTTCTTCCTATTGTGAGAAGTTTCGTGCCGTCTAAAATCGTATACTGACAGAAGAACGATATCGTTGGATTGTTGTTTGATAAAGCGGTTATCTGTTGCATCTTTGATTGTCTTTCGGTATTATCAGTGCCATAATAATATATGGGAAAACTCCGATACCGTAACAAAATGCCAATATTACCCAGATGATTCGAATAATGGTACTGTCTATGTCGAAATATTCGGCAATTCCACCACATACTCCGAAGATTTTTTTGTCAGTTTGGGATAGATATAATTTTTTTTGCAAGAGAAACAACCTCCTTTTGTTGTCGTGATATTTTTGTTGCTATTGAACCCTCTCATAGAGCAATTTGCAAATGACATGCCCTATTCTATCATGTATATTTGAAGTGTTTGAAAAAATGAATCAATCGAGTATCCGTTGTCTTTGGTTTCAGTAGGATGTGTTACGTTATATACTACATTTTTTTGTCTTATTATGCAATATGTTTACAAAGATAAGCGAATATTTGTTGATTGTATAAAAATGAAAAGGTATTCGGTAAATCAAAAGATAGATAAAAAAAGAACTTACTCAAAGGCAAGTTCTTTTATCATCTTTAGTCTACTGTATATGGTAGCAAAGCGATGTTTCTGGCACGTTTAATTGCTAATGTCAATTTTCTTTGTGCTTTTGCAGAAGTTCCCGTTACTCTTCTTGGAAGAATTTTTCCTCTTTCAGAGATATATTTTTTCAAAAGAGCAACGTCTTTGTAATCAATGGTATTGATTTTATCTCCGGCAAACGGATCTACTTTTTTTCTTTTTCTAACGTTTCCTTTTTGGAATGCCATTATATTTTTCCTCCTTCTTTTAGAATGGTACGTCATCGTCCTCTAACTCACGATATCCTTCCGCATCCAATCCTTTCGGTTCATAAGAATTCGGAGCGGATTGCGGGGTGTCGCCATATCCGGATGGTTCAAACACCGGAGCAGCTCCTCCCTGATAGTCTTGATAATTAGATTGGACACCTGTTGTTCTGCTGTTATTTTGATTGCGTTCTCCCCATTCAAGGAATTGAACATTTTCAGCAATGATTTCGGTAATATATCGTTTTTCTCCGTTTTGGTTCTCATAACTTCTGTTTTCAATGGTACCTTTGATTCCCACTAATCTACCTTTAGCAAGATAATTGGCACAATTTTCAGCTTGTTTTCCCCAAACAACGATATTAAAGAAATCTGTCATTCGTTCTCCGGATTTTGAAGTATACGGTCGGTCTACGGCGATTGCAAAATTTGCTACAGCTTTTCCTGTAGATGGAATGTATCTAAGCTCCGGATCCCTAGTAAGTCTTCCTATCAGTACTGCAATATTCATATAAAACCTTCCTCTCTGTTTGAATGATTAGTCTTCGATATTTACAATCATATGACGGATAACAGCATCGCTGATTTTAAGATTTCTGTCGATTTCTTTCGGTACATCAACACCTGCTTTGAAGTTAATCAACACATAGTATCCATCTGTGAAATCTTGGATTTCATAAGCTAATTTACGGTTTCCCCATACATCGACTTTTTCGATTTCAGCTTTTCCTTCTTCAACGATAGCTTGTACTTTTGCTAATACAGCTTCTTTTACGTCTTCTTCTAAATTTGGTTTCAAAATATAAATCAGTTCGTAATTTCTCACTTTCAGTCACCTCCCTTTGGACTTTAACGGCTCTTGCGAGCAGAAAGATGCAACAATTTCGGTAGAAATGTATCTCTATATGAGATACAAAAAATTGTAAGCTAAAACATTGTATCACAAAATGATGTTGTTCACAAGCAAACTCTTCAGAAATTTAAAAATTATGTCTTGGTTGTCTGCACGGGATTGAGGTATCTGTATCAAATTGAAAAAAATTAGGGTTTAAGGAACATAGATTTGAAAGATTTTGAATGCCTTTCCGTCCTTTACATAGATATTATGGTATCCATAAAACATATTCTCTTCCACACTGTTACGAAATTCACTTTCTTCCGCTTTTTCAAAATACTCAAGGGTTGGGCTCAGAAGGTATAGTTTGGTATCTTTATCAACGGTAAGAGGAATTTGTTCTTCTTTCTCATTATAGACATAGTATCCGTTTTCGAAGTTCATATCATTCACTCCGAGTTCTTCGAGTTCTTTGATTCTTTCTTCATCAAAGTCATTTACCCATTCTGCCTCATCATAGTAATAGCTTCCGTCGTGATAACTGAGAATCACGGTTTTTTCCTCTAACTGAGCCGGTTGTATTTCGCGATATTCCAACGGAATCCAAACACCGCCCTTATCCATGTCTTTGGTGATTTTAACTTCGTCGACGGAATCATCCCGATAATAAACTTTGGCAATCGCATTGTTCTCATCGATATCCTTGATAACGATATGTCCATCCTCTTCTTCAGAATAATCCCAAGCCTTTTCTATGGTAAAGGAATACAGAGCGTAGATTGCCGCCTTCTTATCAAATTTACCGAACTCATTATACTCGACATAGTATTTTAACAATTCGTCATCTAAGACAACGGGTTTCCATGCTACATCGTCATTCGTTGAATTTGAACTACCACATCCTACAACTCCGGCTAAAACAAAAATACTCAACAAACAGATACTGATGCATTTTTTCATCATGCTGAACTTCTTCATCGTTCATCTTCCTTTCTTTGGTTTGGTTATGTTTATAAAACATATCACTACATTTATTATACTATGAATTTGTTTTAAATCAAATTTCAGGGGGCTCTTATCCGAAAAGGAACTCGAGCTGTCATAAATTTGAATTTGAAACGCTTCTATTTCACATGATTTTTATAAAAGAAAGTGAATAGAGAGATGAAAGTAAGTTGAATACAGAGATTGGAGTCGTGGAATGATGCATAACGATATTAAATTATTATAGAAGGCAAATGGAACGGATTGTGGTATTCAGTTTATGATAAAGAAGAATCAAAACAGATCATCTCGGGAGAAGAGTATCCTTTTCTTTGTTGAAATTGATTCGAACGATATCTGTTGCCCTATGTTTAAGATAGGTTGTTTAAGATGATTTGTATAGTCATAGTGTTTGTTTGTATCGTTTATTATCATATTCATTTCAAACAAAATGAATTAAGAAGAATGCAAAATAATTTTGTTTGAAATAAATGGATGCACGGTGCTGTTTTGAAGAAAATCAAAAATTGTATCAAAAAAACAGAATAAAGAGAATGATGTATTCAAAATAAAAAGTTGTGATAAGAAAATTCAGAAAATAAAAAACAAATTTTATAAAAAATAGATTGCTTACTTCTTAGAATATTGTTATACTTAGAGCAAGAATTAATATCTTAAAAAACCATCGGCATTTTAGTCTAAGTGATTAAAATGCTTGAGGTGTGTCCGTTACAAGGATATGTCTCTTTCTTACATACTGTAGGGAAATGGTCGCTTCTATTTTGGTATTCAAGTTATAGAAACGTTAAGGAGGGCATTATGGAATCTATTATGAAAATTATGGTATCATTTGCAGGTTGGTTTTGGGGTCCCCCAATACTAATCTTAATCGGTGGTGGTGGAATTTGGTGTACATTGCAATTGAAAGCATTGCAACTCACAAGATTCCCTTATGTTTGTTCTCAAACATTCGGTAAGATGTTCTCTAAACCGAAAACGGATGATCCAAACGCAGTATCACCATTCTCAGCTGCGGTTGCGGCACTTGCATCAAGTATCGGTGCATCTAACATTATCGGAGTACCTGTTGCGATTGCATATGGTGGTCCGGGAGCAGTTTTTTGGATGTGGATTCTTGCAATCTTAGGTTGTGCTACAAAGTTTGTGGAAATCGTTCTAGGGGTTCATTACCGTGAAACAAATGAAAAAGGAGAACATTCCGGAGGACCTTTTTACTATTGTGCGAAGGGGCTTGGAGAATTAGGTTTGGGAGGAATCGGTAAATTCTTCGGTTATTGGTTTGCATTTTTACTTATGATAGAAATTGCTCCATCTATTTCAACACAAGGAGCGTCTATCGTTCAAAATGTAGTAACACTGTTACCACAATCAATTCAAGAAAATCCTGCTCAATTACAAAATTTTAAAATCGGAATCATTGCAGCATTGGTTATAGTAGTGTTACTTGTAGTTGTTGGTGGATTTAAACGTATTGCAAGTGTTACAGATAAATTGGTGCCTTTGATGGCGGGTATCTATATCGTAGCGGCATTAGGAATTATAGCACTTAATATTGCAAATATTCCTGTGGTATTAGGAAATATTTTTGCGGGAGCATTTACCGGACATGCAGCAACAGGAGCATTTGCCGGGACTACTGTTAAATTGGCTCTTCGTTGGGGAGCTGCTCGTGGAGTATACTCCAATGAAGCAGGTATGGGTACTGCACCTATCGCCCACTCTACCGCAACAGTAGATCACCCTGTAAGACAAGGGTTATGGGCTATCTTTGAAGTAGTTGTGGATACATTGATTGTATGTACTGTAACAGCATTGACCGTATTGGTATCCGGAGCTTGGACAGCTGTTGAACCTGCTAATGCAGGAGGAATGCCTTCTATGGCATTTAGAGCAGTATACGGCTCTGCTGGAGATGCTCTTGTAACAATTTGTGTTATTTTATTCGTATTATCAACTATCATCGTAATTACATTCTATGGAGAAAAACAAGCAGAATTCTTATTCGGAACAAAATTTGCTAAATATTGGAAATTTGTGTATATTGTAGCAATCGTAGGAGGACTTTATCCTGACTTGGGAACATTGTTCGACATCACTGACGTATTCTTGGCATTGATTATTATCCCTAACATGATTGCAGTAATCGCATTGGCACCAAAAGTAAGAGAACTTGCCAAAGAATATTTCAATACACCAGGTAAATATTATTTGGCAGATGTAGCAGCAAAAAAACAAAAATAACAAGATATTAAATAAAATAGAAGCAGAAAAAGCGGAGAGATTTCTTTCCGCTTTTTCTTTTTGTATAGTGCAAACTGTATGATACAGTAGGGTTTAATATGAAAACCTACCGGATAGTAGATAAATGACATATCCTGTAATGAATGAAGATAGAGGATGACAGGATTAGAAGTATTGCTGATAGAGATTGGAGTAGCAATGTGAGTTTTAATAGATATCAGTATAATGAACGCTATCTGCTCAACACGGAAGTGATTAAGAGACCTATAGGACAAAAAGTGTTGATAAAAACCGCTATATATATTGGAAAAACAATGTGTGTAGTGGTTTAATGTTTTTTAAAGAAGGTTGAGGGTGGACAACGTTTTGGAGTGAATTATCAAATTAATGAGAGAGAGGATTGATTTTTGAAATAGAAATATAACATTTTGAGATAGAAAGGATTGATTTTTCAACAAGAGAGGCGTATAATACTTTTCGGTAATAAAAAACTGAATAGTCCGGTATCTTGGTTAAGAACTGGAACGAAAGGAGAAAAAACGATGCAAGAAGTATCAAAAAAAGGAATGTCCACTCGCCAACTGACAGTAGTCGGGATGCTTGGGGCAATTTCAGCAGTATTGGGCTTTACGCCATTAGGTTTTATCACAGTAGGTGCAATTTCGGTTACCACAATGCACATTCCTGTTATTGTCGGAGCGATTTTGGAAGGACCTATGATTGGGATGATGGTAGGATTGTTGTTCGGAATCGTATCTATGGTAAGAGCGTTTCTGGTACCTTTGCCGACATCATTTATTTTTTGGAATCCGTTGATTTCCATTTTGCCGAGAATGTTAATCGGTTTGGTCACATACTTTGTGTACCGTGCGATTTCAACTCGTGTGAAAAATGATTCTGTTGCAATGTCTGTTGCGGCATTCTTGGGAACATTGACAAATACGGTCGGAGTATTGGGCTTGGGATATTTGTTATATAGCGGGAAATTGGCTGAAAAACTTGATATGAGCACATCAGCTGTGGCAACATTGTTTACGGGAGTTGCGATTCATAACGGAATCCCCGAAGCAATTCTGTCGGTAGTTATTACGGTAGGAATCTGTAAAGCGGTTTTGAAAACAAAAAGAGCTTAATGGATAGAACATAAATTTGATAGAAATGAAGTTTAGATAGAAATAGCATTAGGAATCATCCTAATGCTATTTTTTATAGTATGAAAATATGTGATACTATGATTTGTTTCACTTATTTTATGGTCCGCTATACTCTGAGTACGGATACTTACCTGACCTTTGTTATCATGTTAAGTTACGATTCATGGTTTACTCCACTACTCTATTTCACTTACTTTCATGATGAGAAGGTGAAACAGAGCATTTCTTTCAAAATGTTAAGATGTCTGCTCTTCGTTTATAGAAGAGAGGTTTTTCTTTTTCATGATGGATAGTATCAGTAAGATGGATACCAGTAGTGTGATGAGTTCTGAGAAGAACGAAGATAACCACAACAAGGTATCTTTTTGTAAATAGGTTGCTACCGAAAGTGCTATCCAAATAAAGAGGAACCCTCTTGCAATGGCAATGATAAGGGAGTGTTTTGCGTATCCGATGGATGCAAAATATCCGGAAATCAATAAATTAAATCCAATCAATAAGAAGGACGGTGCAAAGTAGAACAGCGCTCTTTGTGTATATGCGAACAACTCTGCATGCTCCGCACGAATGAAGATGCCGGTCAGCTGTTGACGGAATAATAGAGTGATGACATAGAAGGTCGCGGATAATCCTAAAATTCCGATGAAAGAAAATTTGAGAAATTTATGGTAGGAGTCCGGATCTTTTTTGCCGTAGTAATAACTTACGAGCGGTTGCATTCCCTGTGTGAGACCAATCATGGACATACTGACAAACAGATTGATATACGAGAGTACGGTGTATGAAATCAAGCCTGTTTCTCCAATCACTTTTACAATATGATTGTTATATAAGAAAATGATGACACCGGTAGAAATTTCCGAGATAAAGCTTCCGAATCCGATAAATAAAATTTTGGCATAAATCTTAAAATCCCATTCAAAGCTACGAAATTTTAACACAGAGCGTTTTGAAAGAAAGTGAGTCATAAATAACGCTGTGGAAAATACTTGAGCGATACCGGTTGCCCAAGCAGCTCCTGAAATGCCCCAGTGAAATACTCCGACAAAAAGATAGTCCAAGAAGATGTTGGTGAATGCACTCAGCAACACTCCGATTGTTGCAAGTGCAGGGAATCCGTCAGTTTTCACAAGCACTTCCAAATTGTAAGAAATAATAAAGAAGCTGTTAAATAACAGAATGATTTTCAGATAGGTGGTAACATCACTGACAATAGACGGTGTGGCACCTAAGAAACTTGCAAGGTGTATGATATTCAATCGACATACAACATATAACAAGATGGAGAACAGTAATTCTACAACCGTGGTGAACGTAAAGAGTGCGTTTGCTTTTTTGTGATTGTTTTCTCCAAGTGAAATTCCCACCAAAGTAGCTGTTCCGGTAGAAAATAAAATCGCGATTGAAAAAATTCCGTTGATGAACGGAAGAACGACATTGATAGCGGAGAGAGTTTGTTCTCCGACAAATTTTGCAACGAAAAACCCGTCTACCATGGTGTAGATTGAAAAAACCCACATCGCTGCAATAGATGGAATGACATATCGTAAAAACAATTTTTTTTGCGCGCTGATAGTAAAACCTCCATTCCGCTTGTTCTATGTAGAAAGGCTCTTTTGTAAGAGGAGATTACCTCTTACTACAGAACTTTTGATTGATAATCTCTTACCATATTGTTCATCATAGCACAGAATAAAAAATATATCAATTTTGCGTTGGAATGACTCTTCTGATATGTCCGGATACGATGAATATTTCAAAAATGAAACTGGAACAGAGGATAGAAATGGGAGAAGATGGAGTGGACGCTTGTAAGAGTGTTGTTTTTTATAAAAACAGCAATTCCAATCACTTTGATGCAAATGATTGGAATTGCTATCCTATGTCGTATCCTATCTTTCGGTTCCGTAGAATGCCATACATACAGCACCTTGTCCGGTGTGTGATGCAATGACCGGTCCTATTTGGGAGAGCATGATATGTGGTTGGTACTGTTTTACAATCTCTTGTTCTTCCAAAAGTGTTTTGAGTTTCAATGCGTCTTCTTTCGCATTCGCATGAAAGATAATGATTTCACTATGTTCGTTAGGAAGCCATTTTTGAGTGAGGGTGTCGACAGCATTTTTGTATTTGGCTTTGTTACCTCTGCATTTTTCTTTCAAATCCAAGGTTCCTTTTTCTGTTACACAGAGGAGAGGTTTGACATGGAGAAGATTGCCGACAGAAGCAAGAACGGGATTGATTCGACCTCCCCGTGACAACTGTGTCAGATTGTCGATACTGACCCAGTGAACGATGTGTTTGGATGCTTTTTGTTCTACCCATCGTTTTGTTTCTTCCAAGGTTGCTCCGTTCTTTCTCATTTTGCAAGCAAGGTAAACGACAAGTCCTTCCCCACCGGATGCACTGAGAGAATCTACTGCGTGCATTGTTACATTCGGAAATTCCGTGCGAAGTTGATCCAATGCAAGGATGGACGAATCATAAGTTCCACTCAATCCACTTGAAAAGCTGATATATAAGAAATTTTTTCCTTCTTTTGCAAAAGGAAGGAATTGTTCATAGAATTGATGTGGGGTTGTTTGACTTGTGCTGACTGAGTTGTTCTTCTTCAATTTGGTATAGAATTCATCTAATGACATTTGTCGAAAATCATGGTAATGCAGGTAGTTGACACCTTCCATTTGAAAGCTCATCGGAACAACGGATATATTCAATTCATCAACTTGTTTCGGCATAAGGTCAAAGGTGGAGTCTGTCAGAATTTCAAACATTTCTTTCATAGATAATCTCCTTCATTTATAGTATGGTTTTATTTTCCGATACAGAAGTTTTTGAAGATGGTGTCCAACAACTCTTCTGATACGGTTTCTCCTGTGATTTCTCCAAGATAGGTCCAACAGTTTTTGAAATCTGTTTCCAAGATATCAAGAGGAAGTGCCTGTTCGATGGAGTCGAGGGCATCTTCACTGCTCTTGATGGCATGAATTAATGAGTTTTTGTGACGGACATTGTTTAACATTCCATCGTTTGAGATAATGACTTGTCCTTGAAATACCAGTTCTTTGATTTGTTCTTTCAAGGTCTCGATTCCGATTTTTTGTGACATGGAGGTCTGAATGACCATCTCTCCTGCAATGGACGGCTCTTCGTTCGGATTCCAAACGGAAGGCAAATCTGTTTTGTTAAGCAGAAGAATTCTTTTTTTCTCTTTGCTCTGTTCTAAAATAATATGGTCTTCTTCCGTGAGAGGACGACTTAAATCGAGAAGCACAAGAACTAAATCAGCTTGTTGCATGATTTCTTTGGAACGACTTACGCCGATTTGTTCTACAATGTCTTCTGTATCGCGGATACCGGCAGTGTCGATGATGCGAAGAGGGACGCCGTCAATGGTAATCATTTCTTCAATGACATCGCGTGTGGTTCCTTCGATATCGGTCACAATGGCACGCTGTTCTTGCAAAATTTCATTCAGAAGGGAAGATTTGCCGACATTCGGTTTTCCGATGATGGCGGTTTTCAGCCCTTCTTTCAGCAATCGTCCTGTTTCAAAGGTTTCAAGAAGTTGTTTCATTTCCGTTTGGCAAAGAAGCATACTCTCTTTTAATTCTTCATAGGTGACTTCCGGGGTATCTTCTTCCGGAAAATCAACAGCAACGGTAATTTTTGCAACATCTTCCGTCACTTTGTTTCGAATGGATTTTATTTTGTTGGAAATGCTGCCTTGCAACTGGTTTTGGGCAACAAGAAAGCTTTTTGCCGTCTGTGCGGAAATGATGTCTTTGATTGCTTCTGCCTGTGACAAGTCAATTCTACCGTTTAAGAAGGCTCTTTTGGTAAATTCCCCGTGTTCCGCCATTCTTGCGCCGTTTTCCAGTACCCATTCCAAAATCATTTTGGTTGCAATCATTCCGCCGTGACATTGAATTTCAACAATGTCTTCTTTGGTGTAGGTGTGAGGAGCCGGCATATAGACTGTCAGCACTTCATCAAGAACGGTGTTGTCTTTGACAATGTGACCGTAACACAGTGTGCGCGGATACTCTTCCGGCTGTTTGTTTGAGATAGAGCGAAAGACTTTTTTTGCAATTTCCAAGGAGTGCATACCGCTGATTCGGATGATTCCGATTCCGCCTTCGCCTGTTGCGGTAGCAATTGCTGCGATTGTATCATCTATAAACATAGTTATTCCCTTCCAAATATAATAATTGTATTTTTTTATCCAATCCTCCGGCATATCCTACAGGACTTCCATTGCTGCCGATGACTCTGTGACATGGAATCAGGATGCTGATGGGATTCTTATTGTTCGCCATTCCGACTGCGCGAGATGCTTGCTGATTTCCGATAGCAACGGCAATTTCTTTGTATGTTTCGGTGCATCCGTATGGAATTTGGCAAAGCTGATGCCATACTTTTTCTTGAAACGGAGTGCCTTTTGCAGAAAACGGAACGGTAAAGACGGTTCTTTCTTTGCGGACATATTCCCAAAGTTGCCGGTTCAGTTGTTTCAACAGAGCGGTTTCTCTTTGTTCCAATTTCTCGGAAGAAGGATGGAAGAAAGAGGAACGATCTGCGAAAGAAAGATGTGTAATGTAGTCTTCTGTTGCAATTGCTGTGATTGTACCGATGATATCAAATGTGTAAATCTGATAATACTTCATGGATTCTCCTTTTTATCATGTCTAAAAATATGTTCCAAAAGATTTGTTTTCATCTTACCATAGAATACTCTTTTTGCAAAATAGGAATAAGGATTCGACAGAGAGGTGTTTTTTGGAATGATATTGTACGAAACAATAACAACTTCAAAAATTTGTGACCGAATAAGTATAAAAAAGGTTATTGCCCTTTAGCGGACAATAACCTTGGATGTTGTTTTTATTCTTCCGGATCTTCGGCAATTTGAGGAACTCTTTTTTCTTTCTTCAGTGAGATAACAACTCTGCGATAAGGGTCTTTTCCTTCACTGTAGGTCGTTACATACGGATCGCCTTGCAATACGGAATGTGCGATTCTTCTATCGTAAGGATTCATCGGATCCAATTTTACACTGCGTTTGTATTTTGCAACTTGTCGAGCCATTTTCTTTACATAGTTTGTGAGCGATTCTTCTCTCTTTTCACGATAATCTTCAATGTCAATCATAATTTTTTGGTAGTCTTCCAATTGTCTGTTTACCACCAAAGTAGTCAACATTTGCAATGCGTCCAATGTGTCACCGCGACGACCGATGAATAGGGAAGATTCTTCTCCTTCCACATTGATATGCAAAATGCCATCTTCATCTTTTTCGCAAGTAAAGGAACAATCGGTATTAGTCACTTCGAACAGTCCGTTCAAAAATTCTGTTGCAAATTCTTCTGCACGAGTATCATCTAACTCCGTCACACGGATATGGCATTCTTTTTTTCCTATCAATCCCAAAAAGCCTTTGGTTGCTTCTTCGATTACTTCAACTTCGAGGCGTTCCATCGGAACATTCAATTCCGCCATTGCTTTCGCAATTGCTTCTTCTTTCGTTTTTGCAAGTACGTCAATTGTTCTCATACTTATTTTCTCCTTTCGATAGCTTGAGTACCCTTTTCTTTTGACAGACTGATACGCTCTACAATTTTGCGTTGTGCGATAGAAAACAGTGTTGATACTGCCCAGTAGATAGAAAGACCTGCAGGGAAAGAACGTCCCCACCAAAAAATCATCAATGGCATCATATATAACATTGTTTTTTGCATGCTTTCTCCCGGATTTTCCGGTTGATTTTGTTTTCCGTCTTTTTGTTTTTCCTTTTTCTTGTCATTTTTTAACATTGTCATCTTGGTGTCAATAAAAGTTGCTGCTGCGGCAACAATCGGAAAAATGAAAGGAAACGCAAAACCGCCGATGGTAATAATGTCGGGACTGCTCAAATTCTTGAGCCACAAGAAACTGGTATCGGCAACTTGAAATAATGTTTCAGAGCCGAATACGTATTCTACGGGATTACGCAATGCACGAAATAAAGCAAATAAAATAGGCATTTGTACAAGCAACGGTAAGCAACCCATCATCGGATTGACACCGTGCTCTTTGTAAAGCTGTGTTGTGAGTTCTGCCTGCTTTTGTTTATCCTTCGGATATTTCTTTTGAATATCCTGAATCAATGGTTGGATTTTGTTCATCTCCATCATTGATTTATTTTGAGATAGGGTAAGCGGTAACATTGCCAGCTTTACGATAATCGTAAAAAATATGATGGCAAGTCCGTAGTTTTGGGTGACGGTATAAATCATCTTTAAAAGCATACCGAGTACTTTTGCAATTGGTGTTGTCAACTGATAATCCTCCTAAGATTTCCATTTTTCAGGCACGGGGTCATATCCACCCTCATGAAACGGATGGCATTTCAAAATTCTTCGAACGGAAAGATAAGTGCCTTTTATCACTCCGAAACGTTCAATGGCTTCTATGCTGTATTGAGAACAAGTCGGCGAAAACTGACAAGTAGGTTGTTTTAGAGGTGATAGAGCCAGTTGGTAAAAACGAATCAATGCTATTATAATCTTTTTTAGTAGTTTTGTCATTAAATCATCTCAGTTTTTTGAAATAAATGAGTTACAGATTTTTCAAGAGTTGCATAGTCCGCCTCTTTTGCACCGGGACGAACAATAAAAATCATGTCGTATCCTTGTTTTTTACAAGAGGAAGCTCTTAAGATTTCTTTCAATCTTCGGCGCGCCTTGTTACGATACACCGCTTTTCCAAACTTTTTTGAAATAGAAAATCCGACTCTGTTCTCGGACAATTTGTTTGGCATATAGTAGAATACAAGCTGTCTGTTCGCAAAGGATTTGCCTCTGTTGTATACGGTTCGAAAGTCTTCGTTCTTTTTTAAACTCGAAAAAATCATACAGTACCTCATGTTTAATACTAATAAAAACTAATAAAAAAAGGCCACATCTCAACACGCGGCCTTTCTATTACGCAGATAATCTTTTTCTGCCTTTTGCTCTTCTTCTTCTCAATACATTTCTACCGGTTGCAGATTGCATTCTTTTTCTAAATCCATGTACTTTCTTTCTTTGTCTTCTTTTAGGTTGATAAGTTCTCTTCATTTTATCCACCACCTTCCTTTATTATGCAGAATATCATAAGTACAGACAATTTCCGCATTTTTACATTATGGTATCATTATACGGATATCATCAAAATATGTCAAGAATTTATTGTTTATATTTTAAATTTTTGTCCGGAACAGATATCAATCTTTTCATACATATTTATTTTTGTATCGAATAATAGTAAAATATTCAATAAGAAATAATAGAAGTGTTTGGATACGGGAAGAATAAAATCAGGAGATGAAAGCGATAAGGGGTTGGAATTGCACATGGAACAAGTTTACAAAAAAATTACTGTCGATGATTTGAAAAACATAGATGATACTTGGGACATAACACAGCCGATGTATTGGAGAGTCGATATCTACGGTTCTTATGAAGAGTATTTGAAATCGGCGGAGGCGTTCACATTGGAGCAGAGATATCTTTTGGCAACGACATGGTATTTTTTGGAAGTGAACAACGGAGGACATTGGCAGTTTCTTGAAAATTCCACGGGTATTGTTTGGGAAGATACATTGAACGGCTTTCAGTTGTTCGGGATGAATGAACTTGCAGCAAATTTACAAAAAATTGCGGATTGTTTCGGCGGCAGAATTCCTTACGATAGAGATATGCGTTGTGACAGGTTGCAAGAATGGATGCAGGATGAAAAAATAGAGGACTTATTTGAAGATGCGGACAGCTTTGTATATGACTATGAGGGAGTATATGAGGATGAGTATGTGAGAACGCATCCGGAAAAATTTGTGTTTGACGGATACTATGAAATGAGCTGATAAGCAGTTTTTTGGAATCGGTGAATACACTGCATGAAGTACAAAAGGAAGATATTTTTGAAAGGGAGATTTCTTTCATTAATGATAGAGAAAAAGGAGGATATGCTATGACATTATTGGAACAATGCCAAAAATGGTTTAAGGAAGGGGAAGTTGACAAGATTGAGGAAGTGGTAATGAGCCTTTCCGAAGAGGAGAGAACACCGGAGCTTTTAAGTGAGTTGGGCAGAGTTTGGATTTATCGTTCTGCTGATAGCATGATTGAAGAGGAGTGTTGTAACAGAGCAATTGAAATACTGAAACCGTTGGAACAGGATTTGTCAGACAATCATAATTATCAGTACAGAATGGGAATGGCGTACGAAGGTCTTCAGCAATATCAACCTGCAAAAGCACATTTTGAAAAGGCTTTGGAGCTTTTGCCGGATGATGAAGATACGATAGCGATGATTGAACTTTGTGACAGGATGATGGGTGGTATCTCTTTGGAACCATGGGAAAGATTTTCGATTATGAGAGGTGTTTACCCAAAAGGGAAAGAAGATTTTTCTAAAGAGAACTTAAGAGAGAGATTGGATTCTTTGGATGATGTCAAGTGTGTTGCATTCGAGTATTCAGAAGAAGAGAACTCTGTTGCATTCAAAGTTGTTTATCAGGATAATGAGTATGATTTCGATATGTTTATGGACGGATTTGATTCGGATATCATTTTTGAGTTACAAAGAAAATATTTTACAAAAGAGGATGAAAGAGAAATCTCCTCGTCAGATACGGCACTGGTTTTGTATACGGAGGTGCAAAAAAATCCGTTGGAAACCATTCATCTTCAGATAAAATTACTGTATGCTTTGGTTCCGGATATGCTTGCAATCTATGCGGAAAGTCAGGAGTGTATGCTCAACAAAAGAGAGATTGCCATGGTTGCTCAATCCAAAGCGGGACTTCGTCCCATGGATCTCTATCGTGTACAGGCGGTTGAAGGACCGAACGGAGATGTATGGCTTCATACTCACGGTCTGATGCCTCTTGGGATTACAGAACTTGAAATCTTGGGTGCTGACAAAGACAGTGTTGATTCCATGTTCAGTTTAATCAATTCTGTAGCATCTCAGATGATTGAAGATTGTTATAAGGACGATGGGGAGAAAGCTGTTAGTTTTTTTGTGGGAAATTGTTCAAACGGAGAGCCGATTGAAGGTTGTTACAATGAGGATGATGAGAAACCCGTTATCTTTTTTGTTGGAAATTGCTCGGACGGAGATCCGATTGTGACAACTGTCGTACCTTGGATGTCAGGAATAAAAGAATATGAAGAAGATGGTGTACAGGGTTTGGAAGAGGATCGCCAAAGTTCTCACAACACCTATACAAGTCTGATTTTTCTATACAGAAATGAAGAAGACTTCCATAACGAAATCTTGACAAAGCCTGCTTCTTTTGCCGAAAAAATCGGAGAAAATCCCCTATTTATGTTTGGAACAAAGACAACGGAGATTATGGCAGCGATGGCAAGGGAGAGAGTATCCTATCCCCAAAGAGCATTACAACTTCAACAAAAATCTCAAGATGAGGACATTCGTGTTATTGCAAAAATTGCAGTTGATGTGATGACCGATGAAGGGGAAGAGGCTGTTGAACATGTATGGTTTACGATTGACAGAATCACAGAGAAAGAAATCTCCGGAATCCTGCTGCAAGAACTGTTTGGTAATGGCGGTATTGTTCCGGGCGATAGAGGAACGTATCCTCTGTCTCAGTTGACAGACTGGAGTATCAGTTTCAAAGGGGTTTCTATTGATTCGAGAGTTGCTTACTTGCTCGATATTCTACAGAATGAAGAACTGTAGGAGAGAAAGGGAGTACGACGGGAAGTAAAGAAGAAACGGACAGTTTGTTCGATAAGATACAGATAAGGAACTGTTGTTTGATGATGCAACAGTTCCTTTTTTTGTGAAATGTTATGGAATGATGAGAAGTCAGATAGGCTCTTATCATCGGTATTGTTTCGCTATTTGAAATGGAATAGAGTGGGAGAGAACAAAGGTTGTGGAATAATTTGCAAAGAATGTTTGTTGAAAGATGCAGAAGATGTATTTTATGCCGAGCAGAATGATACGATATTCCACTACCTGAAAACTCGCCCTTGTGGAACGATGTATTTTATTGGTGCTTGTATATATGGAAATCCGATATTCCTTAGAGTTGAAGACGTAACGAACGAACAACAACATATTTTCAAAAAAGAAACCTCTGTAATCATTACTGTTACAGAGGTTTTATAAAACGTCATATTCATATTGGTGGAGACGATGGGAGTCGAACCCATGTCCGAAACCAATTCAGCCTAAGCTTCTACGAGTGTAGTTATTTGTTTTGAAATTCGTGTCGCAATCGCCCAAATAACAAGCTAAAGTTTCACTACTTCCGAATTGTTCCGTACTGTGTCCGGATATCCACAATACAGTTCCCTGCATAGTTGATGTTCAGCTCTAGTCGGCAGGAGGACATAGAGGGAACATAGCCGCGCTTAGGCAGCTAATAAATTATTTTCGTTTGCGTTTATATTTAGTTTCTCATAGATTAACGTGTTCTGAGAATTCGCACGACTCGCTACTCAAACCTTCAAAGCCCCGTCGAAACCATTACGCCCCCAAGGTTGTAGTTGATAAAAGTGTTTTTGCAAAACCCGAAAATAATAACAGATTCCTTTTTTAGGTGTATTGATGATACCATACTTGTTTCTGTTTCTCAATAGCAAGGCACAAAATATCATTGAACTGTAATATAATCTTTGATTCCTTCAAATTTTTTCTCTCCGATACCGGATACGCTCTTGATAGATTCAATATCGGAAAAAGCACCGTTCTGTTCTCTGAAATCAATGATTCTTTGGGATAACGCGTCACCAATTCCGTTTAATGACTTCAATTCTTCCTTTGTTGCCGTATTGATATTGATAAGAGCGTTGTTATTCGCTGTGTTTGGAGTTGTTGTACCTGTATTGGATGAAACAGTTTGAGGCGAAGGAGTTTCGCCTATTTTGGTAACGACATAATGCTGTTCGTCTTTGACGAATTCAGCCAAGTTGATACTGCCGATATCGGCATCTTCCGTAAATCCTCCCACCAGTTCAATCGCATCTTTCAATCTTTGGCTCGAATTCAGCTCTACCACTCCCGGATTTTTGACAGCGCCTGTTACATAGATGACAACGGGAGTCGGATTGGAGGTTGCAAGAGAATCAAGAGTATCTGTCTGTTGCTCCTCATCAGTGTCGGAGTCCGATGTGACAGACGAGCCCTGTTGTTCGATAGGAATCGGATAGGTTTTGGGAAGATAAAACTGTTTTGCCTGTTGAAACAAAGCATAGATTATAATGGGAATCGCTATGTAAAAAAGGTATTTTTTGTTTTTTGAGAATTTTGAAGTCAAGGGAATACCTCCTTTTCTTGAGAACTTATCTTTAACCGATTATCATAGTAAAAACAGACCGATTGACAAACGATATGTGTGATTTCATAACCGGTGTTTTTAATGTCCGTAAAAACAATAAATAGAGATGCACTCGGTTTTTATTTGGATTTTTCATCTAAAACAGTTGGCGAACCGAAAATATCTCGGTGAATAGAAATATAGTATACAGCTTTATTGTAGTATGTTTTGTTTTGAAATACAAGGAGTTTTTATCCGAAGAACTAAGAAGATTCTCATTATTGTGATTCGTTTTCGTTGTACGTCTACATAAGTGAATATTGCACTGCGTTCTCTGTGGAAGAGAGTATCTTTTCAAAAGATAAATCGATAGTAGATAAATTCGTTTTTCATATTATATGCAAAGAATCGGTAAGAAAAACGCTTTTTCTTTTGATTATGAGAAATTTGTGATAGAATAGTCACAGTGTGAATCAAAAAATGGGGAGGAATAAAATATGTCTGAAGTATTAGCGAAAGTAAATGGCATAGATATTACAAGAGAAGAGTTTGAAATCATGAAACGGTCCTTAGGGAAAGAAATCTTAAAAAAATTGCAAGGAGATAATGCGGAAGATGGATTGTTGGATGAAATGATTAACCAAAAAATGATTTATTTCGATGCAAAAGAAAAGAAGTTGGATGAAACGGAAGAATTCCAAAAACAATTGGAAATCTTGAAAGAAAACTTGTTGATTCAATTCGGTGTCAATAAAATTGTGGAAGTGGAACCGATTACAGACGAGGAAAAAAGAGCATTCTATGAAGAACATAAGAATGTTTTTGTACAAAGCGGAGAAGTGGAAGCTTCCCACATTCTGGTAGATAACGAGGCGTTGGCAAGAGAAATTTATATCAAGATTGACAAAGGGATTCCTTTTGAAGAATTGGCGGAAAAACATTCAAGTTGTCCGTCAAAATCAAGTGGAGGAAGTTTGGGAAAATTCGGTCGCGGACAAATGGTTCCTGAATTTGAAAGTGTAGCGTTTGCTTTGGAAGAAAATGAGGTTTCCGTACCGGTAAAAACACAGTTCGGATATCATGTCATCAGAGTGGATAAAAAATATCCGCAACAACAGATTGCATTTGATTTGATTGAACCGGAGATTGAAGCAACGCTTCTTGAGAAAAAGCAACATGAACAATATGTCAAAACAATCGAAGAATTGCATAAAAAATATGTGGTACAAAAATTAAAATAACAAAACTTATTGAAAAAATAAAGCCCTGAAAAAGAACGGTATCTTTTTTAGGGCTTTTATCATGCGAAAATTTATTAGAACTGTTTTGTCAGTTGTAACATGTTCCGTCATATTTGTATCGATGATGGCATATTTTTCTGTTTATGATTTGTTGGACAATATCATTCTCACTCATGTTTTAATCGCTATCATCATGATACATTACGATTTCTATTTAACCGAGATTGTGTTTTTTCCGTTATTTCCAATTAGGTTACTGTTGAAGAAAGGGGTTTCAAATGGAAATTTATCGTAACTCTGACAGACTTTCGTGCCAAAACAAGGATTTTTATTGGATTGTTAGCGTTATTATTTTATGACACAAGATAGATAGTATAAGAGATATCCTCCCACACACGCTTCAAAGAAATAGGGGAGACAGGAAAGTATCTTTTTTTCGTTTTGGTAGGAATAGAATACTCCGACTATACCTGTAATCATTAGTATGACACCGGTTGTTTTGAACAATAAAATATTTCGGTCAAAACCGAGAGAAAGCAATACAAATATGTTTCCGATATTCAGTAAGATAATTGTCTCTACTCTATGGGTATAGAAATAAAGTATTGCTGCGATAGAGTAGATGATAACGCCGGCTACCGCTATCTTCGGCAGAAGAACAGATTCTGTGAATATCATGGAACAAAGAATCAAGATAACCATGGTAATCAGTAAAATTTGGATATTTTTTTTGTTTAACATAGTAACCACCTCTGTTTTTATTCTAAAAAGATAATATATAAGGCAATGCATAGCAGCAGAGCATATCCTAAGTAGGTAATGAATTTTTTGTTATTTTGATGATTGTATAGAATTCCTAAAATAGATGAGATGATGACAAATACACTTGCTATTTTAGGCAGAAACACATTTTGTTTATAGAGGATGGAACAAAAAAAGAGCATTGAGCTGAGGTTAAACAATTGATTGATAATTTTTTTGTCGAGCATGGTGCATTCTCCTTTCAAAATGAGAATTTGATTGTCTTGCGATTGCAGGATTTGAAAATTTGATAAATGATAAGCTTCTTACTTTGAATTGCTCATATAACTGTTACTTTAAATTACAGGTTATCATTTCCGTTCTTGTTCACATTAAGTAATGACATACTTATATCAAAACTCAATAGAATGATTCTATTATTTCTTGTAAAACAAAACATTTTACACACTTGAAAAAGTTATGGTCAGACTTTGTGAAAGTGTCAATCAACTGATTCATGAAACAGTCAAAAATAGAACTTGCAGAGATTCGGTTCGTTCAACAGTTCAATCGGATTTTGGTATTAGTTCTTTAACTTTGGATAAGAAAAAAAGCTAAGAGATATTTTTAACATGGAACGGATGACAATGTGATTTGCTTTTCATATGATTCCCATTATAGCACAGATAAAAATATAAGACAGTATTTTTCATCGAAAGAGAGCTTTGTTCTACATTTGAGATAGAAGGGGATATGAAAAATATATTCCATGAAAAAAACAGAATAATATGATAGAATAAGTGCATATTATAAAAGGTAAACATACAGATAAGTCGGATAGAGCAAGAACACAGAACCGTCTGTTTTAAGATAACGGATAGGATGACCGATAGTAAGAAAGGAAGAAACATCTATGGCGAAAAAAATGCGGAGTATTGATTTTAGAAAGAAAAAACTGTGGATATTGATAGGAATATTTTTTGTATTATTTTTGATTTCTACTCAATTGATTACTTTTGCAACGGATATTGTTTGGTTTCGACAAATAGGATATTTGAGCACTTATTTAAGAGGCGTATTTGCTTCTTTGATGATTGGAGTACCTACCTTTTTTGGTGTCAGCTTACTGGTATATCTTTTTTTCAACAAGACCTACAAGGATTTTTTGGTACACTTTAATACTTTGGAAGAGGAAAATCAACGTAAACCTGTGAAACGGGGAATTGCTTTGGTAACATTTGTGCTGTCTTTCGGTTTTACCAGGGCGGTTGTGTCGGAGGGTTGGATGAATATGCTCAAGGCGATTCACGGTGTTTCCTTTGGCATCAATGACCCTATTTTTCAAAAAGATTTGGGATTTTATGTGTTTCAGCTTTCTTTTATGAATGAAATATTACTGGCTTTGTCCAGTTTGGTTGTGTTGTTGTTTTTGACAACCATCGTGTTCGGATTTTTGTTGATTTTGTATCTGTCACCAACCTTGTTGGACAGACATGAGGAAGAAAGAGAAGGGATACGATTCATTCACCCTGAAAAACGGTTACAAAACCAAGTGTCGACATTTTTTGTAAAACGCCTTCGTTTTTTCGGTGCGATGTTCTTCCTGTTGATTGCAGGAAGAAGCTTGATGTTGTCTTACTTTTTGCTGTATTCCCAACGAGGGGCTGTGTTTGGAGCAGGATATACCGATGTTGCCATCAATCTTTGGGTATATCGCATTGATGCGGTGTTAGCTTCGGTTGCAGGCGTGGTACTTCTTGTTCGAAAAAAATTGAGCAAAAAATTTGTGTTATCCTTGATTGGGATAACTTTAGTTATCAATTTGGGAAGCACCTTCTTAGAAACGACCGTTCAAAACTTTGTTGTTGCGCCGAATGAGTTGTCAAAAGAAAAACCGTATATTGAAAATGCAATCAAGTATACAAAATTGGCATATGGTTTGGATAAAATTGAGACAAGAGAATTTGATTTGAAAAATGATATGACGGCGGAAGGTCTGTCGCAAAATCAAGAGACAGTGATGAATATCAGTTTGAACGACTATCGTCCTACCAACGAAGCATTCAACCAATTACAAGGGTTGCGCGGTTACTATCGGTTCAGCGATGTGGATATTGACAGATATGTGTTGGACGGTAATTTGACACAGGTGTTTTTGTCCGTTCGTGAGATGGATAAGTCAAAGTTGGAGGATAAGGCACAAAACTGGATTAACACAAAGTTGAAGTATACACATGGATATGGGCTTGCGATGGCACCTGTCAATCAATTGACTCCGTCCGGACAACCGGAAATGGTGATGAAGAATGTGCCGGTTCAAAGTAATTATCCGAATTTGAAGTTGGAAAAACCGCAAATTTATTTCGGTGAATTGGCAGCGGATTATGTCATCGTGAATACCAAAGAATTGGAGTTTGACTATCCGAAAGGAGAGTCCAACGAGATGACGCAATATCAAGGGAATGGCGGGATTCCGTTGAATTTTGTGAATCGATTGCTGTTTGCGATGCGTCAACGTGACTTTAAGATTTTGATTTCGGAAAACATCACATCGGACAGCAAAATTCTCATCTATCGTGATGTACTCGGAAGAGTCAAAAAGATAGCGCCGTTTTTGAGTTATGACAGTGATATTTATCCGGTTGCGGTAAACGGAAGAGTGATGTATCTCATTGACGGGTACACTGTTTCAGAAAATTTTCCGTATTCGCAACCAATCGTAAACAGAAACGGAACGGAAAAAATGAACTATATCCGCAATTCGTTCAAGGTAGTGGTAGACAGTTACGACGGTGATGTATCATTCTATCTTTTGGATGAAACGGATCCGATTGTCAAAACTTATGCAAAAATATTTCCCGACCTTTTCAAGCCTATCGATACTATGCCGGAGGGAGTCAAAGAGCATTTGAGATATCCTCAGCAGTTGTTTGATATTCAATCGGAAATTTATTCCACCTATCATATGAATGATTCTCAAGTATTTTATAATCGTGAAGACCAGTGGAGCATACCTTCCGAATTTTACGGAGGAGAAGAGAGTAAGATGGAATCTATCTATTCTACCTACCGAATTCCGGGAGAAAAACAGGCGGAGTTTCTGTTGAGTATTCCATATACTCCGAAAGCAAAACAAAATTTGACCGGATTGCTCATTGCAAGAAACGACGGAGAAGAATACGGCAAATTGATTCTGTATCGCATGCCGAAAGATAAAATTATCATCGGACCGCAACAGATGGAAGGAAAATTCAGTAACAACGATAAAATTTCCAAAGACTTGTCCTTGTGGAACAGTAGAGGTTCGGAAGTGTTGAGAGGTCATATTTTGACAATTCCGATTGATGACAGCTTGCTCTATATCGAACCGCTGTACATTCGTGCATCGGGAGAAAATGCCATTCCGGAGGTAAAACGAATCATTGTGGGATACAAGGATCAAATTGTAATGGAAGAAACACTTTCCAAAGCGTTGGAACAAATTTTTGCGCCGGACGGCAAAAGAATCGTTGCACCGACACAAACCGTGCCGAACACAGGAGAGAATGGTACGATGAGTGATAAGATTCAAGAAGCGGGCATCAAATATCGAGAGGCACAGGAAGCGCTTCGCAACGGTTCGCTTTCGGTATATCAACAGAAAGTGGATGAAATCGGAGCTTTGATAGAAGAATTGGAAAAACAACAGGCATTGCATTAGAAATTCCTTTGTTGAAAAAATAAAAAAAACAGATATAATAGAAATGATAGAAGATGATAATTTTTTTCATATGGAAAAAGTAATATGCAGAGAGTAGGTGAAGTGATGAACCGTCAGGAAATCAGAAAAATGTTGAAAACAGTTTTGAAGGAAGACCAAATTTCAGAAAAAGAGAGTATGAAAAAACACACCTCGTTTCGTATCGGAGGAGATGCCGATTTTTTGGTACTTCCAAGCAGTATTGCAGAGTTGCAACAGTTAATGAGAATGTTAAATGAAAAGCAGATTCCGTTTTTTGTAATGGGAAACGGAACAAATTTATTGGTAAGAGATAAAGGGATTCGTTCGGTTGTAATCAAGTTGGCAAGGAATATCAGTAATTATGGAATTCGAGGAACTGATATTTTTGCGGAAGCGGGATTATCTCTTTCTGCTCTATCCAGAATTATTTTGGAGGAGGAGCTCACAGGGTTTGAATTTGCAAGCGGAATTCCGGGCACCGTAGGCGGTGCTATGGTGATGAATGCAGGTGCTTACGGCGGAGAAATGAAAGATATTGTAAAATCTGTATTGGTGATGGATGAAAAAGGACTTATCTTCGAAATGAAAGGGGAAGATATGGAGTTCGGATATCGTACCAGTATTCTGTCAAAACAGAGATTGCTCGTGCTTGGAGCAACATTTTCTTTAGAAAAGGGAAATCGACAGGAGATTCAGGAAAAGATGGACGACTATGCACTTCGCAGAAATACAAAACAACCGATACAGGAGGCGTCTGCCGGTTCTACCTTCAAACGACCGGAGGGATATTTTGCTGGCAAGTTGATTGAGGATAGCGGATTGCGTGGCGTATCTCACAGAGGAGCGCAAGTTTCTCAGTTGCACTGCGGTTTTGTAATCAACAAGGGAGATGCCACTTGTGAAGATGTGTTGGAGTTAATCAATATGATTAAAAAAACCGTATACGACAAATTCCAAGTCTCTTTAGAAGAAGAGGTGAGGTTGGTTGGAGAAGAATAGATTTGTACAGACAGCAGAGTATCATACCCATACATTCTACAGCGACGGGAAAGGTACAATGGAACAAAATGTGCAGATGGCACGAAAGATAGGATTGAAGACGATAGGAATTTCCGATCATGGATATCGTCATATGGGGTTTGGTGTAAAATATAAAGATTATCCTAAAATGAAGGAAGAAATTTTGAGATTGCGAGAAAAATATCCCGATATTGAGATTTTGTTGGGAGTAGAGGCAAATATTTTGGATGACAGCGGAGAAATTGATGTAGATGATTTTATCCTGCAATATGTTGACTATGTGATGGCGGGATATCATTTCGGGTCTGCAATTACAAAAATGAGAGGTCTTCGCAATCACATCTGTAATTATATCAAACCGCTCAAAAATTTGGAGATAGAATACAATACAAGAGCATTGGTTAATGCAATGAGAAGAAACAATCTGTTTATTTTGACACATCCGGGTGATAAGGGGAGGATTGATACCTTAGAAGTGGCAAAGGTTGCAAGAGAAACCGATACCATTTTGGAAATCAACACCCATCATCCTAATTTAAGTGTGGAGCAGTTGAAGTTAATCAAGGATATGGATTTGAAATTTTCAGTTGGAGCAGATGCACATCATCCGACACATATCGGAATATTGGATCAGGCATATCAGAATATTTTGAAATCCGGAGTATCTGTTGATAAGATTATCAATTTAGAGGAACGATAGCAATAGAGAGGTGCGGTTGGCAGATAGGGGGATTTAATGAAGACAATTATTGTAACGGGATTGTCCGGCTCCGGAAAGAGTGAGGCAATGAATATATTTGAAGACATGGGATATTATTGTATTGACAATATGCCGCCCTCCTTAATTATGAAATTCAGAGAATTGGGAAACCAAAACTTGGATTATATCGAAAAAGTGGCATTTGGGATTGATATTCGCGGATATCGGTTTTTTGAAGATTTTCATGCAATTGAACAATTGCTGGAATCATCTCAACATGATGATATCGACATCTTGTTTTTGGAAGCGAAAGAAGAAGTTTTGGTACGGCGATACAAGATGTCCCGAAGAAGTCATCCTTTGGCAAGAAGCCAAAATATTTTGGAGGGAATCAGAGAAGAAAAGAAAAAGATGAAACCTCTTCGTCAAAGAGCCGATCACATTATTGATACAGGAAGTATTACCACAAGACAGTTGAAGGAAAAACTGATACAGTTGTATCAAAACACGGAAGAAAAACAAAAAATCAATTTGATTGTCAATTCGTTCGGATTCAAACACGGAATACCGATTGACTCCGATTTGGTATTTGATGTGAGGTTTTTGCCGAATCCCTACTATGTCGAGTCACTCAAAACAAAGACGGGAAACGAACCGGAAGTGCAGGAATATGTGATGAACTCGGAAGAAAGTCATCAATTTATGGTTTATCTGAAACAGATGATTGATTTTCTGATTCCGAACTATATCAAAGAAGGAAAGACACAACTATTAATTTCCATCGGTTGCACAGGAGGAAAGCATCGTTCCGTTACAGTGGCAAATAAGTTGTATGAGTATTTGGAACAAAAGGGATATCGAGTATTTCGGCATCACAGGGATGCTGATAAAATATGAGAATATTGCCTTGTGAATACAACATAAAGTGTGTGTTTCGGAATACCGAAACAAAATGTCTGAAAGGGAAAGCAGAAAGCACAGAATGAATTTGTCTGTTGTGTTAGCATAATGTAGCTCACAAAAACAAGTAGAAAGAGAATGATGTGCATCACAAATGATGAATTTGAGATGATGAGTACAATGGAAGATGGTGTGCAGTTACGATGACGGATAGGAAACGGAAATGAAAGGAAAAGTTCGACAAAACAGCTCTTTATCAACAGGTTTCATACTGTGCGGAAAGAAACGGAGTTTATTTTTGAGAAAGAGAACAATCTCTTGCTAAGAGGGGATTAGCAGGCATAGGGTAGCATAAAATAGAGAGGTTTGAATTCTATGAAGAATATGGGAAAGAAAAAAATTGTTGTTTTAGGCGGGGGAACAGGACAAGGAAATCTTTTGAGAGGACTAAAACAGGAAGAAGGGTTGGATTTGACGGCTATTGTTGCGGTATCGGATGACGGCGGCGGTTCCGGAACCATTCGAACAGAGATGAAAATGCTTCCGCCGGGAGATATTCGCAATTGCTTGATTTCGCTGTCCAATATGGATCCGACGATGGAGAAGTTGATGAATCACAGGTTTCGATATGGGAGCTTGAAGAATCAAAATTTCGGGAATTTGTTTTTGCTCGCCTTGAATGAAATTTTCGGAGATTTTCAAATTGCCATCGATCAAGTGTCGGAAATGATTGCGGTAAAAGGCAAGGTAGTTCCGGCGACATTGGTAGAGATTCGATTGATTTCTACCTTAGCAAACGGAAATGTTGTGATTGGAGAATCTGCCATAGGACCGACTTGTTTGACACAACAGTCGGAAATTGAAAAGATAGAAATTATTCCGAGAAATCCTGAGGCAAACCCTATCGCAATCAAAAAAATTCATGAAGCGGATATCATTGTCATCGGGCCGGGAAGTTTATATACCAGTTTGATTCCGAATCTGTTGATTCCGGAAATTCGACTTGCACTGAAAGAAAGCAAGGTTCCGAAAATATATATCTGCAATCTGATGACGGAAAACGGAGAGACACATCACTTAAACACCTATCAACATGTTCAAGTGTTGCAGGAGATAATGGATTGTCGATTGGATTATGTGTTGTTAAACAATCGCAGCATATCTGAACAAGCAAAAGACAACTATCGCAAAGAAGAAAAACAGTTTTTGTATGCGCAGGAAGAAGATATTATCAAAATCAATCGTTTGGGGATTCAAACCATTCGCGGAGACTTTGTGGTAGAAACGGAATATGGTGCAATTATGCACGATAGCGAAAAAGTTTCAAAAATAATTTTAAGTATTTTGACAAAAGGAATATAAAAATTATATTTTTTGAGATATAATAAAATAATTATATCTTTAAGGAAGGATAGAGGACTTTGTTAAAAGAAGAGATAAGTTCGGGTGGAGTGGTCGTATTTAATAATGCGATTTTACTTCTTAGGAAGTTCAACGGAGACTGGGTCTTGCCGAAAGGAAAAGTGGAGCAAGGAGAGACTTTGGAACAGGCGGCATTGCGTGAAGTTTCGGAAGAAAGCGGAGTAAAAGGGCAGATTCAACAATACTTGGGCGAAATTCACTACACCTACAAAGAAAATTGGGATGAAGACAGACTGGTTCATAAGACAGTGCACTGGTATCTGATGAATTGTAAGGCTATGAACACTTTGCCACAAAAGGAGGAAGGGTTTGTAGAAGCGAAGTTCATTCATTTCAATCAAGTGCTTCAGTTGGCGCGCTATGATGATGAAGGTGCAATTATTAAAGTTGCTTTGGAAAAAATAACGGGGAAAAAAATAGGATGTCATTTTCAACAGAGGTAAAAAATAATTTAGCTCGAATTATTCCCGACACGAAAGAAGAACAAATCAGTGAACTTTCCGGAATGATTCGTGTGGGTGCCACGTTGCGTTTTGTCGGAAGGGGATTGTTGTCATTTGTGATTACAATTGAAAACCCCGCTGTTTGTCGCAAAATTGTAAAGATTATCAAACAATGTTTTCGGATTCGGGTAGAGATTAGTGTCAAGAAGAACGAGAACTTGAAAAAGAGATTTTATACGATTTCGATACCTGAGGATGAAAAAGCAAACATGATTCTGATAGAAACGGGAATTTTGGTCAAAAATGAAGAGTTTTATTCTTTAACAAGTAAAATTCCGAATCATATGTTGAGCATAGAAGAAAACAGAAATGCTTATATTCGAGGCGTTTTTTTAGGAGGAGGTTCCGTTGGGGATCCGGCGAAATCTTATCATATGGAATTTGTGACAAGTGATGACGAGTTTGCGGAGCATTTCAAGAATATGTTGAATGAACATGATTTGCATGCCAATGTGACAAAAAGGAAGACGAACAATGTGGTGTATGTGAAAGACAGCAGTCATATCGCTCTGTTGTTGGCACTGATGGGCGATTTTGAAAACACCTGTCATATGGAAAGTGTAAAGATAGAAAAACAAGTCAGAAATCAAATCAATCGAATTGTCAATTGTGAAACGGCGAATATAAATAAGACGGTTAACTCTGCGGGAAAGCAGATTGAGAGTATTCGCTATATTCAAGATACGGTCGGTTTGTCGGAGTTGTCGGAGGAATTGCAGCAGATTGCCAAGTTGCGGTTAGAATATCCCTATGCCAGTTTGAGAGAGTTAGGGGAACAACTCGAAATTCCGCTCGGAAGATCTGCGGTAAATCATCGGTTGAAAAAGATACAGCAATTTGCTGAAAAAATAAAAGAGTTAGAAGAAAAGTAGGGAGTCCTTATGTTGACAAGACAGTTTCAGATAAAATTAGATGTGGGATTGCATGCCAGACCGGCAGCGTTGTTTGTCCAAACATGCAATCGTTTTGACTCGGAAATCATCCTAAAGAGAGATTGTGCAACAGTCAATGCAAAATCAATCATCGGTGTGATGGGATTGGGAGTAGCAGACGGAGACGAGATAGAGTTGATGATTGACGGTTCCGATGAAGCAGAAGCATTGGAAACGATAGAACAATTCTTTGAAGAAAAGATGAAAGAGAAATAGAAGACGGGGTGTTGCAATGTTGTTAGAACGATTTTTAAGTTATGTAAAAATTGATACACAGTCAGATGAAAGTGCAGAGGGAGTACCGAGCACGAAAAAACAATTTGATTTGGCGAGAAAGTTAGAGCAAGAGCTGATTGAAATGGGGTTGCAAGATGTGTCATTGGACGAACATTGTTATGTGATGGCAAAGTTACCGTCTAACCAAAAAGAAGATTCCGTTTCTTTGGGATTGATTGCACACATGGGATACCAGTCCGGATATGAGCGGGAAAGATGTCAAGCCGATGTTACACAAAAACTATGACGGAGAAGATATCCTATTGCCGTCGGGAGTTGTGATTTCCAAGAAAGAAAATCCGGTTTTACAAAATTATATCGGACAAACCGTTATCACAACGGATGGCACGACATTGCTCGGAGCAGATGATAAAGCAGGTGTCACTGTGATTATGGAGGCGTTGCACCACTTGGTAACCCATCCGGAGATTCCTCACGGGACAATTTGTGTAGCCTTTACACCGGATGAAGAGATTGGACGAGGAGCAGATTTTTTTGATGTTCAAAAATTCGGTGCCGATGTTGCTTATACGATAGACGGAGGAGAAATCGGAGAGTTGGAATACGAAAGTTTCAATGCCGCATCTGCAAAGATTACCGTTCATGGCAAAAATGTGCATCCCGGTACTGCAAAAGATGTGATGGTAAACTCTATTTTGCTTGCAAACGAGTTGGCATTGCGTTTTCCTGTTCAAGAAACTCCGCAACATACAGAAGGATATGAAGGATTTTATCACTTAAATGACATTCAAGGAAGTGTGGAAGGCACAACGTTGAGATATATCATTCGTGATTTTGACAGACAACATTTTGAGGAGAGAAAACAGTTTGTTCAAACAACAGTAGAGAACTTCGCAAAAGAAAAAAATGTAACGATTGATTTGGAAGTCAAAGATCAATACTATAACATGGGAGAAATTATCAAAGATCATATGGAGTTGATTGAGATTGCAAAAAAAGCATTCTTAAAAAATGAGGTAGAACCTAAAATTCAACCGATTCGCGGAGGGACAGACGGTTCAAGGCTCTCTTATATGGGACTTCCGACACCGAATATCTTTACCGGAGGACATAATTATCACGGAAAATTAGAGCTTGTTCCGTTGGAATCCATGGAAAAATGTAAGGAGATTGTACTGTCTATTATTGATGAATTCAGAACGATTTCAAAAGTAAAATAAATTGCTTTCTTAGGGTAAAAACAGTTTGCACAATAAAGAAATCATTTGCTTACGATATTGCTCTAAGAAAGAGACCTTTGTTTAAACAATTCTCGTTTAGATAGAGGTCCTTTTCTGATTTTAAGGGTATATAAGCAAGAAAGGGGGCATGATGATGGAAAAAATAAGATGGGACAGGCGTTCCGTTCAGGATGTGTTACAAGAGTTTCGAATCAGTCTCGATGCGGGATTGAATACGGAGCAGGTAAGTGAAAATCAAAAAAAATATGGATGGAATCAGTTAAAAGAGGCAAATAAAAAGACATTCCTTTCGAAAGTGGCAGATCAATTCAAAGATTTTTTGATTCTGATATTGTTGGTAGCCAGTGTGGTATCATTCAGTATCGGAGAAAAAACCGATGCGATGATTATTGTTGCCATCGTTATCATCAATGCGATGTTGGGGTTGTATCAAGAAGGAAAAGCGGAAAAAGCGATAGAGGCATTACAGAAATTAGCAGCACCGAATGCAAATGTAATTCGAAACGGAGTGCCGATTTCTGTTCCGGCAGAACAGTTGGTACCCGGGGATGTAGTTGTTTTGGAGACGGGAGACATTGTTCCTGCGGATTTGAGATTGGTGGAAAGTTATAACCTTCAAATTGAAGAAGCTTCTTTGACAGGAGAATCCGTTGCAAGTGAAAAGCGTGCAGAAGATATTTGTGAAGAAGATGTTTCGTTGGCGGATAGAAAGAATATGGCGTACGCCTCCACCATTTTGACCTACGGAAGAGGAAAAGGTGTCGTTGTTTCAACAGGACATGATACAGAAATCGGAAAAATTGCAGAGGTCATTCAAGGCTATGAAGAAGAGTCCACTCCTTTGCAAAAAAAACTTGCTCGTTTGGGAAAACAACTTGGAATTATCGTATTGGCAGTCTGCGTTGTGGTGTTTGTGATAGGAATCTTACAGAATCTTCCTATGTTGGATATGTTTATGACCTCTGTGAGTTTGGCAGTTGCAGCAATTCCCGAAGGGCTTCCTGCTATCGTTACGGTTGTGCTTTCCTTGGGAATGGGTAAGATGGCATCCAAACACGCCATCGTGAAGAAATTACCGGCAGTAGAAACACTTGGAACAACGACTGTCATCTGTTCCGACAAAACAGGAACCTTGACACAAAACGAAATGACAGTAGTCAAAGTGTTTGTAGATGAACATATCCTTGATGTAGAAGGAGAAGGGTACGAGGCGGACGGAAGAATTTGTCATGAAAAAGAAGAGGTTGATGTTGAAACAGTACCGACCTTAGAGAGATTGCTTGAAATAACACTGCTTGCCAATGACGCAAAATTGAAACGATTAGAAAATGGAAAATTAGGAGTAATGGGTGATCCGACAGAAGGAGCGCTCATTACCTTGGCAAACAAATGGGATATGTATTCTAAAGACTATGAAGAAGCACACCCTCGAAAAAATGAACTTCCGTTCGATTCAGATAGAAAGATGATGACAACATTCCATGAAAATATCGGAAAAAATCCTGTTGTTTCCTTTACAAAAGGAGCACCGGATGTGGTGTTGTCTCGCTGTTCCTACTGGGGAAAAAACAATGAAATTGTTGAATTGAATGAAGAACTGAGAGAGAAGATTTCGAAAGTGAATCAAAAATTTTCTAAAAATGCTCTTAGAGTGCTTGCGTTGGCATATCATTCGTTCGAAAAGATGCCGGAAGAGATTACCGTAGATGAGATTGAGAAAGAAATGATTTTTGTCGGATTGGTCGGCATGATTGATCCGGCTCGTGCAGAAGCGAAAGAAGCCATCAAACTTTGTAAACATGCCGGAATTATACCGGTGATGATTACAGGGGACTATAAAGAAACAGCCTTTGCAATAGGACAACAGCTTGGAATGGTAGAGGATATTTCTCAAGCAATGATGGGAACGGAATTGGAGCAGTACAACGCAGAACAGATGAGAGAAATTGTAAAAGATAAACGTGTCTATGCCAGAGTATCTCCTGAACATAAAGTGAAAATTGTGACAGCATTGAAAGAAAACGGAAACATTGTTGCTATGACCGGAGACGGTGTGAACGATGCGCTTGCTATCAAAAAAGCGGATATCGGAATTGCGATGGGAATTACGGGAACAGATGTTGCAAAAAATACCGCAGAAGTGATTTTGACCGATGACAATTTTGCATCAATTGTCGATGCGGTACAAGAAGGACGAATCATCTATTCCAATATCAAAAAGTTTGTTTCCTTCTTATTATCCTGCAACATTGGAGAAATTTTGATTGTCTTGGTAAGTATTTTGATGAAACTTCCTGTTCCGTTGTTACCGATTCAACTGTTGTGGCTCAACTTGGTGACGGACAGTTTCCCTGCATTGGCGCTTGGAGTCGAAAAAGGTGACGAAGATATTATGAATCAACCTCCTCGAGATCCGCAGGAACCGATTTTGGACAAGAAAACTTCCATTCGGATTACAGTACAAAGTATTGCCATCACGATAGCAACGATAGGCGCTTATCAATACGGTTTGCATCACTTCACGGAACATTCTTTGGAAGGAGCAAGAACCATTGCATTTGTTACCTTGATTTTGGCAGAACTGTTGAGATCGTACTCGGCAAGAAGTGAGAGTCATACCGTAATGTCTATCGGAATGTTCTCAAACAGGGCATTGACACTTGGAACAGTATTTTCTCTTTTCATGACACTGATTGTAGTCTATATTCCGTTTATGAGAACCTTGTTCCACACCGTATTCCTCGGAGCGGAGGAATGGAGCAGAATCATACCGTTTGCGTTGATTCCGTTTATTGTAGGCGAAACTTATAAGTTATTCCATAAATCAACAAACCGAACACAGGTATAACAGTTGTTGTGCAAAGTGACGAAAGGACAGTTTGGAATGAAGAATAGGATATTACTGAAAAATGAAGACGAAACAAAATTGTTCGGAGAGAAGATTGGAAGTGCCATCACACAAAAGCTGTTGATTTGTTTGAACGGCGACCTCGGTGCAGGAAAAACCTGTATCACGAAAGGAATTGCAAAAGGGTTGGGCATTATGGATGATATTACCAGTCCGACCTTCATTTTGGTAGAAGAATATGAGGGGAGACTCCCTCTCTATCACTTCGATGTCTATCGCATTGATGACACCGAAGAACTGTATTTTATCGGATTTGACGATTACCTTTCCAAAAATGCGGTTGTGATTATCGAATGGTCGGACAAAATCGAATCCATCTTGCCAAAAGATAGATTAGAGATTAGACTGGATTATACAGAAGACGGAATGAGGGAAATTTGTTTGAATCCGGTTGGAGAAGCTGCACAAACATTGGTAGAAACCATGGCAAAAAACTAAATGAATTTTAGAAATAAAAGGAGTGATTGTTTTGCAAGGAAAAGAGAGAAGAGAAGATATTCTAAGAAGATTGATAGAAACGGACAAACCGTTGAACGGAACGGATTTGGCAAAGATATTTGATATTTCCAGACAAGTCATTGTTCAGGATATTGCAATCTTGCGTGCAGAAAATCACCCTATTATTTCTACCAACAGAGGCTATATCTTCGGACAACAGGAGAGCAGACCGCATCGTACATTTTGTGTGAAGCATACACGAGAAGAGACGCTTGACGAATTGAATCTGATTGTGGATGAGGGCGGTCATGTGCTCAATACAACCGTAGAGCATGATCTTTATGGACAGATTACCGTAGAAATGTTTTTGAAAAATCGTCGAGATGTAAAAGAATTTATGAAACAACTTGATGAAACAAAATCCGTTCTGCTGACTTCCTTGACCGACGGATTGCACTTTCATACCGTAACCGCAGAAACGGAAGAGGATTTGGACAGAATAGAAGAGAGTTTGAAAGAACGAGGATTCTATGTTGATTTGATAGAAGAATAGTCAGAATACAAAAAAAGTCGGAATATTGTTTCCGGTTTTTTTTTGTATTCTATATTGTTTCTTTTGGTGTACTTTCTCTCAATATCGTTTTGATATTCGTTTGGTTTTCTTTGATACCGAAACTTAATGAAACGATTGAATCAATCCAATCTTTACAAACGATACTCTAATTGTTTCCAACATTGACTTGCCGTTTCACAAGGGTTGGTTCATTGATTTTTCAAGTATCTGAAAGATTACATTATTTCAGGAAATCATGCAATCATACTGTTTCGTTTTAGTATTTTATCCAAGATTGTTTTGCTTTATCTTGATACAGTTTATTTTGATAAGGTTTGTTTTGATATGACTTATTTGGATAGACTTAAGAGATTCACTCTACAAGGAATCTGTGAAACAAAATACGCATACTCACTTGTATCGTGTGTGACAATGATTACGGTCTTGTCTCCGGTGCACTCTATCACAAAGTCCATCACCTGTTTTTTTGTTGCAAAATCCAGTTCCTTGAACGGTTCATCCATAATCAACACATCGAATTCATACAACAAGGCTCTTAGAATCGCAACCCTTCGTTTCATACCTCCGCTTAGGGAAGAAACTTTTTTATTCAGACAATCGTGAAGATGCATTTTATCCATAGATTCTGTCATCGTGTCATAAGAAAGATTCGGATTGATTAACAGTAAATTCTGTTTGACATTCACCGATTCACACAAGAGATTATCTTGAAATACGGCGCTTATTGTTTTATCTTCAAGTCCGGTGACAGTTCCCGTATCAGAAGATTCCAATTGCATCAGAATACGAATCAGCGTTGTTTTTCCGATTCCGGAAGCGCCTTGCAAAAAAGTAATTTCTCCTTCTTTGAAACAGAAATTGATATTTTGTAAAACAGAGGAAGTCCCGTAAGATTTTGATAAGTTATGAATCGTGATGTCCATTGTTTCCTCCTTCCAAATAAATAACCAATCTGTCAAAAATTGCTAACACAAGATACTTGAAGATAACGCTGAGTAGCAGAATCACGATGGTCCAAGCAAACAAATCCGCTGTCAGCAAATAGACCTTGGAAGTGTAGAGCTGTTCGCCGATAGAATATTTCGGGATTCCGATTACTTCCGCTGCAATTCCGGATTTCCACGCAAGCGCACAAGAAATATTGCATGCAGAACGAAAATACGGAAACACTTCAGAAACATAGATGATACGAACCAATCTTTTTTTATCAACCCGAAATACAGTAGCCATTTCCAAGAGACCTTTTGGGATGTTGTCAATTCCGCTCAACACATTGCGATAGATAATCGGAATGACCATCAAAAAAGAAATGAAGATGGAAAGATTCTTGGAAGATAACCAAATCAAGCACAAAATGATAAAAGAGACGACAGGGGTTGCCTGTACAGTCGTAATGATTGGTTCAAGTAGGATGCGAACAGTCCGATTTAAGGATGACACAATCGCAAGTATCATTCCCAAAACAATTCCTAAGAAAAATCCAAAGCTGATTTTTGCGGAAGACAACAGAACTGTTTTCCAAAAATCAAGTTCCAAACTGAGAACAAAAAGTCTTTGAAAAGCAGAAACAGGAGATACCAGAAGTATCTCCTGTCCAATGATTCTACTTGTGAGTTCCCAAACAATCAGCCAAAAGATAAGAGCGACCAAATAAGTTTGTTTTTTGTTATTGCGCATAGTAGAATTCTTCACCCGGTAATGTTCCTCCGATTGATTTAGGATTTGCTTCAAAAAGAACATTCAAGTATCCGCTCAACAGTTCTTTCATTTCCGCACCATCAATATAAGTGATATTGCACTCAGGAATTGCTTTTTTTGCAACCGGTTCCGGTACAATATCCGCCTCTCCGATAAAAGCGGCAGCTTCATCCACATTGCTGTTGGTAAATTCAATTGAGTTTTTGTAATCTTCTAAGAATGTTTTGACCAACTCAGGATTTTGTTCTACAAATTCTTTTTGTGCTACGATGACACCGGTAATCAAAGTTCCGTTTTTGATGTCGGAACGCAATTCGGTTACGGCATTCCATTCTTTTGTCAAATCCAACGCTACACGAAGAGCATCATTCTTTGTTTGTGCAACCGTTACAAAAGGTTGAGGAAGCACTGCGATTCCGTTTTTGTCATTCGTTAACGCTGCAAGACATTCTGCGTGTTCGGATTTGTATTCTATTGTTACATCTTTTTCCGGATCAATTCCGTTTCCTTTTAGGATGTAGTTCAGTGCGTATTCCGGAGTAGCACCTTTTCCGCTGGAGTAGATTGTTTTGCCTTTCAAGTCGGCAACGCTTTGAACTGTATCTCCGTTTTCCACTACATACAATACACCGAGTGTGTTAATTGCAAGAGTCACGATTTTTCCCTCTGTTTTGTTATACAAAGCAGAAGATACATTGGATGGAACAGCTGCAATATCAACCTCTCCTGTTGCTACTTTCGGAATCACTTCATCGACTGCATTCAAAACTTCAATATCGTAAGCTTTTGTTTCCAAATCTTTTTGGTCATGAATCATTTTTGCCATCCCCATAGAAGTAGGGCCTTTTAATGCTGCAATTTTAATGGTTGCCTGTTCCGCTGCAGGCGGTGTTTGCACCTCGTTTGAAGTTGTGTTGTTGCAAGCTGTCAAACCTCCGACCATAAGCAAAGTTGCGAGTAATACCGATAATTTCTTTTTCATAGAAATCCTCCTTCATATAAAATCATTGAGTGAAAAATTGTCATTTCAAGTTTCTTCCTATAACAGTAGCTGCTACGATGGAAGAAAGGCTCCGACAATTTCTTTTGAATCGAATTTTTAATAAAACATCCAAGAAAAACATCTTCGATTGTATCGATAAGAGTTCTCTTTTTCCTCTAAGATTATAGCGAATAATTTGTATTTTCGCAAGAGATAACAAGATTTCGAAACCCATAAATTACATGTGCCTCACACATCTTTGATAAACCTGCAAATTCAGTTGCCACATTGTCTGATTTACATTGACAGAAATGATATTTTGTGATTAAATCAATATTGTCTAACTAAATGATAAAAAGAATTAAATGCAATTAGTTTATAAAAACCACATTGAGTGAACATAAAGTAATTGAGATAAAAAATTAAAAAAACAAAATATGGCAAATTGAGTCACAACTTATTTTTGAATGTAGTATGTAAAATAAAATATGATGTGAAAGGTGTAATAAGGTGAAGTGATATGAAAAAAAATATAATATTTGAAGTGATTATTTTGGTTTTGGGAGTTGTTTTGATGTTGACACCGACAATGATAGCACCGACTTGCGGACCGATGCCGGATGGTAAATTTATGAAATGCCATTGGATGGGACAGGCTGTTATAGGGATTGGTGGAGTTGAAACAGGGATTGGCGTTATGATGCTTTTTGTGAAGAAAAAAAGTGCAAAGGTAGGTTTGGCGATATCAAATGTGTTGCTGGGAATTCTTGCAATATTGATTACAACCGTTTTGATTGGCGGATGTATGAAACCGATGATGACTTGCAATACACACACGAAACCGATGATATTGTTGGTGTCCGGAATTTTCATTGTTGTCAATGCGTTTTTCATATGGAAGAATAAGGAAGAGTTGAGTGAATAAAATGGCTTTATTGGAAACAAAAAATCTCAGCAAAGAGTTTGAACGAGGAAGTAGGAAGTTTTTTGCTGTGCAAGATGTAAGTTTTTCAATCGAACAAGGTGAGTACGCTTACATTGTAGGAAGAAGCGGTAGCGGAAAGTCTACTTTGCTCAGTTTGCTTTCCGGCATTTTGGAACCGACAAATGGAGAAGTGTTGATAGAAAGAAATTCTCTGTTTCAGACGGATGATGAAAAACGCAGTCATTATCGCAATTCATTGATCGGCTATGTCCCGCAGTCGCTTGGAACGGTGCCGAACCTTTCGGTGTTGGACAATGTTCGTTTGCCGTATTTTTTTGAGAAGAGGGACGGAGATGCGGTGGAGCGTGCAACGATGTTGCTTGATATGATGGGAATTTTGCATTTGAAAGATGATTTTTGCAACAAGTTATCCGGCGGAGAATTAAAGAGGGTTTTGTTGGCAAGAGCATTGATGAATGAACCGAAAATTTTGATGGCGGATGAACCTACTTCGGATTTGGACACTGTGACAACAAAAGAGATTATGGAAGTCTTGCACCGGATCAATGAAAAAGGAGTTGCGCTTTTGATTGTAACTCATGAAACAGAGCTGTTGCAATACGGTGATGTCTGTTACCGTATGCAGGACGGAATTTTGACGAGGGATAGCGATGAGTAAACAGTTAAATAATAGAGAAATTGCGAAAAAAAATATTGAAAATAAGCCGGTAAGAAATTATTCTTTGATGGCACTGACCGGTTTTTTATGTTTTGTATTGTTTTTGTCTACTTTTCTGATTTATAGCGTGAAAAACGGTTTGCATTCCCTGTCAGATCGAATGGGCGCGGATATTATCGTGGTGCCGGAAGGATATGATTCTAAAATTTCAGGAGCGATTTTGCGCGGGGAACCGAATTCTTTTTTCTTTGAAAGAAGCATATTTGAACGATTGCAAAAAATAGAAGGAATTGAAAAGGCGACACCTCAACAGTATTTAGCGACATTGTCCGCAGGATGCTGTTCTTATCCGATTCAAGTCATCGGATTTGATTCCGATACGGATTTCTTGGTAAAACCATGGTTGGAGCAACAGGTCAAACTACCGTTAAAACAGCAGGAAGTAGTAGTCGGACATGATGTTGTCGGAGATATTCATTCCAACGTTAAATTTTTTAATCAGGAGTTCAAAATTAAAGGTCGTTTGGCAAAAACAGGAATGGGATTTGATACCTCCGTATTTATGAATTTTGATGAAACGGTGCGTCTTGCCAAAGAGTATGAAAAAATTTTGGAACTTCCGATTTCAAAGCATGAGGATATGATTTCGTCCATCATGATTAAGGTGAAACCAGATGCAAGTGCTCAAGAAGTCAGCGATGCAATTCGAAAAGAATTTCAGGGAGAAGGCGTCTATCCGCTGTTATCCAAACAGATGATGAATGAAGTGTCAACCGCTGCAAACAGTTTGTTGACATACATCTACACATTGATTGTGTTGATTTGGCTGTTGGCGTTGATTTTATTGCTTCTTGTATATTCCATATCCATTCGGGAACGAAAGCGGGAATTTGCAATGTATCGTATTTTAGGTGCGACAAAGAAGAAATTGAATCATATGGTATTGACGGAAGTGTTGATGATTAACATCAGAGGCTCTGTTGTCGGTACAGGATTTGCGCTTGCGGTAGCTTTGCTGTTCAGCAGTGCAATCAGCAAAAGTTTGAATCTACCGTTTTTGGCACCGAATTATGTAATGATGTTCTTGATTTTTGTTTTTACAGTTTTGATTGGAAGTTTGATAGGACCGTTATCTGCATCATTTGCGATAGCAAAGATGAATCGTCAGGAAATGGCAGTATTGTTGCGTGAAAATGATTGATAACCATCTGTATCGGTTTCCGAACATAAGGAAAAGAATGATGGCAGTACAAAAAATCTTATTATAAGAACTATGGAAAAAACACAGAGAAATAAATCTCTGTGTTTTTTTGTATTAAGCAAAAAAAACAGACAAAGCAGGATGGATAACATTTAGCGAGTCTGTTTATCGTCAGTGATACAATGTCCTATGAAAACTTGTTTTTAAGATAAAATAATATCAATTCAAACGAGATATTAAATGATAAAAGTTATTGACTATTTACATAGGGTTTGCTATAATAAATTCTGTTCAAAGATATGTTTGACAAAAAACAAGGTTAGACAAACACAATCGAATCAGATGTGTATCAAATAGCATATTTTGTTATCAGTGGAAGGGAGTGCATGAAAACGCGTAAGAGATTTTTTGCTGTAATATCAGTTTTTTTGATACTTTCCTGCTTTGCAACAAGCATTTTTGCAGAGGAAAAATATAAAGATTGGACGGATGTTTCCAATGCAATGGAAGAAGTGTTAAATGAAGCGATTGAAATTTACCAAAAAGGTGGAGAAACCGCTTCGGAGGATGCTTATAATCAAATTGACATTGCATACTTCAAATACTATGAGAAATTAGGGTTTGAAAAAATTGTTATGGGAACTATTTCCGGGAAACGCGGAACGGATGTAGAAAATCAGTTTTATCTTTCAAAAAAAGCTGCGAGAATGGGAGTTGAACCTGCAGAGTTTCAGAAGGATGTAGAGAAACTGATTGAGATGTTGCATGAAGATGCAAAAACATTGGACAGTATGAGAGGAGAATCTGACGGAGGGGAAGCTTCCGGATGGGGTACTTTTGTTTCTGTTTTTGTGTTGACCATGCGCGAAGGTTTGGAAGCAATATTGGTGGTTGCTGCAATTGCGGCATATTTGGTGAAGACAAATAACCAAAAGTACTTAAAGAGCGTTTATGGAGGCGCAGTTTTCGGAGTTGTATTCAGTATTATTCTGGCAGTTATTTTCAATGTGATTGCCACAAAGCTGGGTGATGCGCAAAGCGGTATACAACAGGAAATTTTTGAAGGAATTGCAATGTTTGTAGCAGTGGCAGTTCTATTTTATGTTTCCAACTGGATGCTTTCCAAGAGCGAGGTTGAAGTTTGGAATCAATATATTCAAGATAAGGTGGATACTTCTTTGACCAAAGGAAACATGTGGGCACTTGCTTTTTCTTCTTTTATTGCAGTAGCAAGAGAAGGTGCCGAACTGATTATTTTCTTTCAGGGAATGCGTTCCAATATCGCAAATAATCCTTCCTTTATGTGGGGAGGGCTTGCAGTATCGGTTGTGGTACTTGCAGTGATATACTTTGCGATTACAAAATTGAGTATTCGCTTAAAATTGAAACCGTTCTTTACATTTACAAGTGCTTTGATGTTCATTATGTGCATTTCATTTACCGGAAAAGGAGTTTACGAATTGCAGGAAGCCGGTGTGATTGGACGAACCGTCATCAAAGGTATGAACGGATTTACTTTGGATCTACTCGGTATTTATGACCGTTTAGAAACGTTATTACCTCAATTGATTTTGATTGTAATAACGGTAATAACTGTTGCGATTCAATTGAAGCGCGATAGAAAGATAAAGGCAGAGCTGGAACAACAAGCTCAAAAAAAATAATACAAAAATATTAAGGAGGCACATAATGAAATTCAAGAAGGGTTTATTGGTATCATTATTGGTGGGAAGTATGGTATTGGGGTTAACAGCTTGCGGAGAGCAAAAACCTACAGAACCGACAGACGAACCTGCTACACAAACAGAAGAACCTGCAGCGGATAATACTGATGTAGCTGCACCGGGAGAAGATGCGGGATTTGCGGAATTCCCAATCGGAGACGATCAAGAAGTAGGACCGCTTGCAATCGCAGGGGTTTATTTCCAACCTGTTGACATGGAGCCTGCCGGAAACTCTCTTTCTAAAGAAGAAGCGGATTGCCACATTGAAGCGGACATTTCTGCAACAAAAGAAGGAACAACATTAGGTTACGGTGCAGGAGATTTTGTTCCATGGTTAAGTGTAAAAGCATACATTCAAAAACAAGGATCAGATAAAGTACAAGAAGTTGCTTTCATGCCTATGAACGCTTCTGACGGTCCTCACTATGGTGCAAACATCAAATTTGAAGAAGGATTAGGAAAATACAGTGTAAAATTTGAAGTAAAAGCACCGGGAAATGATTACTTGTTGCACGTTGATAAGGAAACAGGAGTTACAGGAAGATTCTGGACAGAACCAATCGTTGTTGAATGGCCGGAATTTGAATGGACAGGTCCACAATGGTAAGAATGTAACACACAATAGAACAGGAACAGGGATTGGTTTACACCAATCCTTTCTTGTCGTTTAGACATTCGTGACCTGATGAAGAGTCAACCGGAGGTGATTGTTATTTTTAAAATATTTATTAAAGTGATGGAGTCCGGAATTACATTGTCGATGATAATCTCTCTTCTGTTTGCTTTCTTGAGAACCAAAGATATCAGAAAGAAGAGAATTTTTTCAGTTGCGGCAATTTCGTTGGGAGTAGTTGCGGCGATTGTATCTGCAATTGTTCGAGAAATTCCGAACTTTGTCAATCGGGCATCGCTCAGTTTTTGGTCAATGTTGCCGATTGTAATTGCGGCAGTGGGACTGTTGATTTTGATTCCTCTGAAAAAAAAGGTTTCCGACCAAAAGTCAGTTAAGTACGAAAATTGTTTTATCGGATTGTTAGGCATTTATGTAATCGGTTCCTTCTTTTACTATATGCCGCCGATTTTGATACAGTTGAATAACTTTGTCTACTACGGGGAATCCGCAGTCAGTACAATGGTACTGTTTCGTATCATAGGATACGTTCTTGGAATTGTGATGATGATTTTGTCGGCGGTTGCCGTTTATAATACGACACGAAAACTGTCAAGGAAAGAACTGGAAAATACCGTTTTTATTTCCCTGTTAATTGCATTTGTGCCTCAATTTTTTGTAATTGTACAACGATTGTACAGTTTACACTTAATTATCAGAAACGGTATGATTTTGAACACGATTGCTTTTGTGTTGAACAATGAGCGATATTTTCACTTCGGGATGATGTTATTCCTATTGATTATTCCTATTTTGTTGATTGGAAAAAATCGTGTGATTACGGAAGAATACAGAAATAAAGCGGAACTTAGAAAAATTAAGTATACGATGAAAAAGAACCGTCAGTGGGCATATTTCTTTTTGGTAATTATTGTTATCAATGTATTTTCTCTTTCTTATTTAAAAAATTATGTAGGAAGAGAAGTTCCGTTGTCGGCACCGGAAGAGTACACATTGGAAGACGGTATGATTACGATTCCGCTCTCTCTGTTGGAAGATAATCATTTGCATCGATTTACTTATAAGTCGAGCGACGGTGTGGAGATGCGTTTTTTTGCAATCAAAAAATCGCCGGGTTCCTATGTGGCCGTTTTGGATGCTTGTGAGATTTGCGGACCGTCGGGATATTTTGAACGAAAAGATGATGTTGTTTGTAAGCTGTGTGATGTTGTGATGAATCGCGGAACGATTGGTTTTAAGGGTGGATGTAATCCCATTCCGTTTCCATATCGTGTTCATGATGAAAAAATCAAAATTGATCCGAGAGATCTTGACAAAGACAGTTATATTTTTAAGTAGGTGAAATTATGTTTTTTAGAATGATTAGAGGTTCTATCTTCAGACAGAAGAAGAAAATGCTTATGATTGCATTTACCATTGCTTTGGGAGCGAGCCTTTCGACCTCTATGCTCAATACCATGCTGGGCGTCGGAGACAAGGTAAATCGCGAACTCAAAGCCTATGGTGCGAACATCAATGTCGTTTCCAAAGAAGCATCTCTCTTAGATGACATCTACGGAGTGGAACAAAATGAGAATTCGGTTCAGAATTATTTGAGAGAAGACGAATTGGGAATGATTAAAACAATTTTTTGGGCATACAATATCGTTGATTATACACCGTATTTCAATGTGTGGGCGAATGTGGACGGTGATCCGAACAACACAAAGATAGTCGGAACATGGTTTCACAAGCATTTGGATTTGCCGACCGGAGAGTCGGTAGATACCGGAATGTCCAAGTTGAAAACATGGTGGAATATAGAGGGAAGCTGGATTACCGATGAAGATACGGACAAAGCGATGCTCGGCTCCGTCTATGCATTGCGTAACGGATACAAACTCGGTGATAAGATTACGATTGAAAAAGACGGAAGAAAAAAAGAATTTACGGTAGCAGGGGTGTTTGAATCGGGAAGTGATGACGATAAAGCCATTTATGTTCCTCTTGATGTGGCACAGGAACTTGCCGGAACGGATAATGTAGTAAATCGAGTTGAAGTCAGCGCATTGACAACACCGGACAACGATTTGGCAAGAAAAGCCGCAAAAAATCCGCTCAGTCTTACAGTAAAAGAATGGGAAGTTTGGTACTGTACTGCGTATGTATCCGCAATTTGCTATCAGATTCAGGAAGTAATGACCGATTCTGTTGCAAAACCGATTCGACAGGTAGCTGAAAGCGAGGGAGACATCCTTAACAAAACCACCTTTTTGATGGTGCTGATTACTATTTTCAGCTTGTTCGGTTCCGCAATCGGAATTTCGAATTTGGTTACCGCAACGGTCATGGAACGAAAAAATGAAATCGGATTGCAGAAAGCAATCGGTGCAAGCAACGGACGGATTATCGGAACAATCCTGACAGAGATTATTATTTCGGGTATTATCGGAGGAGCTGTCGGTTATATCATAGGATTGGGATTGACGCAGATCATCGGATTCAAAGTGTTCGGTTCGGCAATTGCGCCGACACCGATGGTCATTCCGATTGTAATCATCTTAATTTTGTTAATGACGGTTTTGGGAAGCATTCCGGCAATCAAATATTTGTTGAAATTGAATCCGACCGAAGTATTGCATGGAAAGTAGGGATGAAATGAGAAAAAATTCATTTTTTTGGAAAATGGTAAGAAGTTCCATTTCGCGAAGAAAATCCAGAATGTTTACTGCACTTTTGGCGATTGCTATGGGTGCAACCATTTTATCGGGACTTGTAACAATCTACTATGATATTCCCCGACAATTGGGAAAAGAATTTCGAAGCTATGGTGCAAACCTCATTGTGATTCCGGGCGACGCTTCTTCAAAAATTGAAGAAAAACAGGTACAGGAAATCCGGAGTGCCATCGGAGCGCAAAAGCTGGTAGGATTGGCACCGTATATTTATCAGAACGCAAAAATCAATGAACAACCGTATATCGTAGCAGGTACCGATATGGAAGGGTTGAAAAACAACAGTCCGTTTTGGCTTGTCAGCGGAGAATGGCCGGCAAAACCGAGAGAAGTGATGCTCGGTGCGGAAATTGCAAAAAATCTGGAATTGGATGTCGGAACAAAATTTACGCTGAATATACCGAAGAAAGGCGGAGAAAGCGGAGAGACGACGGCGACAGACTTTGTGGTAGTCTCTACCGTGATTACCGGCGGAAAAGAAGAAGAGCTGATTTTTATGTCAAGTTCCGACTTGAGAGCAATCATCGGAGATGTACCGTACGATGTTGTTGAATGTTCTGTTGAGGCCGAAGCGACCGAATTGGAAAATATTGCAAAAAAAATCGGCGAAAACGATTCTACTTTAATACCGCAGTTGGTGAAGAGAGTGACAGAGTCGCAAGATATTGTTCTTGAGAAATTGCAGGCTTTGGTGTGGATTGTTACGGTAATTGTATTATTTATTATGATGATTTGTGTATCGACAACAATGATGGCAGTTGTAACGGAACGCAGAAAAGAAATCGGATTGAAGAAAGCACTCGGTGCAGGCAACAAGTCGGTAGTAATGGATTTTCTGGGAGAAGGCATCGTGCTTGGTGCAGGCGGAGGAGCACTTGGAGTAGTGCTTGGATATTTGTTTGCAAGTCAGGTAAGTGTCAGCGTGTTTGCGAGAAAAGTGAACTTTTTGATTCCTTTGGTTCCGATTACCATAATCGTTGCAGTCATCATAACGGTAGTTGCATGTTTGATTCCGGTCAGAACTGCTGTTGATGTCGAACCGGCATTGGTACTGAGGGGAGAATAGGAGGAACGATGGAGAATATACTAACGCTCAATGGCGTATCGAAAATATACGGCGATTTGAAGGCGCTGGACAATATCAATTTAACGGTTGAAAAAGGAGAATGGTTGGCAATTATGGGTCCTTCCGGCAGCGGAAAGACCACAATGATGAATATCATCGGCTGTATGGACAAACCGTCTCTTGGAGAAGTCATTTTGGAAGGACAAGACATCTCCAGACTTTCTCCGAAAGATTTGACAGTCATTCGAAGAGATAAAATCGGATTGATTTTTCAACAATTCCACTTGGTTAATTACTTGACTGCACTCGAAAACTGCATGATGGCACAATACTATCATTCCATGCCGGATGAAGAAGAGGCAATGGCGGCGTTGGAGGCAGTCGGTCTGCAAGATCGGGCAAAGCATTTGCCGAGTCAGCTTTCAGGTGGAGAACAACAGAGAGTTTGTATCGCAAGAGCATTGATTAACCATCCCGCGCTGATTCTTGCCGATGAACCGACAGGAAACTTGGATGAAAAAAATGAATATATTGTAATGGATATTTTTGAAAAATTGCATAACGCAGGCTCAACCATCATCGTTGTTACGCATGACCCCGAAGTTGGAGATGAGGCGGAACGAATGATTGTGTTGGAGCATGGACGAATTGCAAGAGAAGAAATGAAACAGCGACAAAGACCGATTATTACAAATAATAAGATAAAGGAGTTTTTGTAATGAAAAAATTTTTAGTAACAACAGTAGCGGCAGTATTATTGCTCGGCGGTTGTCAAGGAAAGACAACCGAAAATACCGATACAGGCACATGGAAGGACGGTTCCTATCACGGAGTCAGCTCCAATGACGATTGGGGTGGACACGTAGAGGCAGACATCACCATAGAAAACGGAATGATTGTTGCTGCAGAATTGCACAATATTGACAAAGATAATAATGAAAAAGGCGAAGATTACGGAAAAGATACCGGAAATCCGGGCTTGATTAAAATTGCACAGGATGCGATTAAAAATGCACAGGATTATCCGAAACAATTGGTTTCAACAAATGACATCGAACAAGTAGAAGTCATTTCCGGAGCGACTAATTCCTATGATTTGTTCAAAGAAGCGGTAAATAATGCCTTGAGTCAAGCAAAAGAATAGGATAAAAAACAATCAAAAAGATGTGGAGTAATCGGACAGAGTTTCGATAAAACACATCTTTTTTGATGGCTTAAGTAGGATACAATACCAAAACCGAACAGATGATATAGGTGAGATATAATGGAATACGAAAAATACAGGAGAAGTATTCTATCGACAGTGATAATGGAAAAGCACGATTTGTTCAGCGCTTTTCCCTATTGTAGAAGATATCTTGTTGTGATAACATAAATAATAACATGTTGGTGTAATTAGGCTGATGTTATTTACTTTTAAGAGGAGGAATTCTATGAAGAAGTGGATAGATGAACATGTATTTCTTATAGATGCGATTTTTTTCTTTGGATTGTTTCCGTTAACTTACATAGCTTATCTCTATAAGCAAGAGTTATGGAAAAATGAATTTATCATTGCTCTGTTTGTAGCGCTGATTGTAGTCGAAAGATACTTTCGCCCATTTATCAAAGAAAAAGAAGTATATCGTGTCAATATTCGTCCTGTTCAAGCAGTTATTTTTTTTATTTCGTGTATGTTTTTGTCCTTCCTCCGTGGAATGGTAGAAAAACGAAGTTTTCTTGGTTTTTTGTCAATGTATCCCATGTTGACGATTTATTTTTTGTTTCCTATAGAACAATTGTTGAATCATCGTAATTATGTGAACGGAATTGAAGTGGAAAAATACGATTTTTGGTCACAAGACGAGAGAAAGAAGAAAAAAGAATTAAGGTAAAAAGATGAATCACAAGATGAAAAATAAAATTGTAAAGGAGTTGTCCTATGAACAAATATGTATCTGAAAATGTATTTCTTATTAATGCAGGGATTATTTTGGTAAGTTTTCCCTTAGCATATATCGCATATTATGTAGACGGAAGTATCATTGGAAATAAGTATATCGTTGCGTTGTTTGCTGCACTTTTTTATATTCAGCGTCAAATGAAGCCGTTTTTACAAGAAAAAGAAAAGTATGAAATAGATAAATATCCTCTTGAATTAAAGGTACTCGCAGGTTCAATTATATTATCCGGAGTTATGACTTTTAGTATGGAAAATTTGGTAAATCAATATTCCATATTACAATTTTTTCAAAAATATCCTCTTTGGTCAATTCATCTTTTAAGACCGATTGAGTATGTGGTTGCACATCGCAATTATGTGAATGGAATTGAAGTCAAAAAATACGATTTTTGGTCACAGGAAGAGAGAAAGAAGGAAAAACAGGAAAAAAGAGAAGAGAAAGAGAGATAGGAAAGAAAGCTAAGAAAAGAGAACAAAATAGAGGAGAAATAAAGAAGACGGAATCATATTGGTTAGAGGATAACACAATAATAGAGGAAAAGGATAAGAAGGTGGACTGTTATGAAGAAGTGGATAGATGAACATGTATTTCTTATAGATGCAGTTGTATATTTTTTGTTTACGATATTTCTCTTTATCATTGCTTTCATGAATATAACTACATGGATGCGAGTTATTTTTTGGGGTTTTATTGCAATTGCATTATGTCTTAGACGGTTAAAAAAAGCAAAGAAACAGTACACAGTGGACAGCTACGGATTTTGGGTAAAGACGATTTTGGTTTTGGTCCTTATTTCTGTTGTAGGTAATCATATGAAAATTTTTGAAGTGAATACATTTTTATACGTTTTATTGATAGTTGGGATTTGGAAAATTACTCTTTTTATGGCAATTCAACAACTGTTGAATCAATCGCAATTATGTGAATGGAATTGAAGTGGAAAAATACGATTTTTGGTCACAGGATGAGAGAAAGAAGAAAGAGCAAGAAAAAAGAGAAAAGAAAGAGAGATATAAGAACAAAACAGAGGAGAAATAAAGAAGACGGAAACATTTTGGTTAGAGGATAACACCATAATAGAGGAAAAGGATAAGAATAAGAAGGTGGACTGTTATGAAAAAATGGATAGATGAATATGTATTTCTTATAGAGGCATTCTTAACATTCATAAATTTTCCGTTACTGTATATCATCTATAAGCAAGGTTTATGGACAAAGGAATTTATGATTCCTCTGTTTGTAGTGGTGTTTATAGCGGCGATTTCAATTGATAGATATCTTAAACCGTTTATCAAAGAAAAAGAAGTGTACTGTGTCGATGTTCGTAATGTTAAAGCGATCGTTACGTTTGTTTCCTATCTGTTTTTTACAAGTCTTAGTGAAAAAGTGGACAAACAAAGTTTTCTTGGATTTTTATCAATGTATCCTGTTTGGGTGATTCATTTTTTGTTTCCTATCGAACAACTGTTGAATCATCGCAATTATGTAAACGGAATCGAAGTGGAAAAATACGATTTTTGGTCACAGGACGAGAGAAAGAAGAAAAAACAGGAAAAGAGAGAAGAGAAAAAAAGAAGGAAGGATAAAAATTTTTGGTCACGAGATGAAAAATAGCAGATTTAGAGGATAAGAAGGAGTCAGTGTTATGAAGAATTGGATATCGGAACATGTATTTCTTGTAGATGCTGTGGTATATTTTTTGTTTACCTTATATTTATGTATTAATTATTTAGCCGGTAGAAACTCGTGGACGGATGCTCCTTTTTGGTGTTTTTTTGTAATCGCAGTATATTTACATGTTTTGAAAAGAGCAAAAAAACAATATACGGTAAACAGTTTGGGGTTTTGGATTATTATCATTCCTGTCATGGCACTTCTTTCTCGTATCGTTGTCGGAATGCGTGTAGGTGTAGGGATGAACACCATTGAGAAAAATTCCTTGTTTTCTTTTCTGTTCATATACCATTTTTGGAAATTTACCCTTTTTATGGCAATTCAACAACTATTGAATCATCGTAATTATGTGAACGGAATTGAAGTGGAAAAATATGATTTTTGGTCACAAGATGAGATGAAGAAGAAAAAACAGGAAAAGAGAGAAGAGAAAAAAAGAAGGAAGGATAAAAATTTTTGGTCACAAGATGAAAAATGATAGAGGCAGATGATAAGAAGGGAGAAAGTGTTATGAAAAAGTGGATAGATGAAAATATATTTCTTGTAGATGAGGTTCTTTTATTTCTTCTTCCATAAGTCCTTCTTTTCGCTTTTAGACAAAGAAAAAACAGTAAACCTTTTTTGATTTACTGCTTTCGTGTTAGCTTTTATTAAATTGTTAGTTTAGTAAACTAAGAATATCCTACTTGCAATACTCTTTTATTTCAAGTGCATATTCAGTTAAAAGATTCTTTGAATAAATTTTTTCATTCCTTGAATTTTTAACTGCTTTCCAAAGAATAGCAGCTACTTTTAATTTGTTTGAGTAGTTGCGACTATTTTCGTCTGCACAAAAATCCTTTAAAAATTGATTCCATTGACAAACGGAATTATCATATTTGGCATAGTCTGATTTCTCATAATAAACTTTTAGCATATCTTGAATTGTAAAACTCAGATTATTTTCTCTTTTTACTTTTCTCCAAGCAGTAGCCATATCAGCAGTAAATTTAAAAGGTGAAACATCCGTTACAGCGGAGAAATATTCTCTGAATTTTGCGTTAAAGGAAAACTGACACTCAAGTAATGGCGTATCTAAGGTGATGGTTTCCAGTTTCTTCTTTTCATTTTTTATTGATGACTTTTTAATTAAATTACTCTTAAAGTATTGCTCAATAATATAATTGAGTTCCTGTTTTGTACCTTTATACTCTAATCCTAATGACTTGCATATCTGTGAAAGTTCTTCACGATACCAATAATATTTATTAAACTCAACAAACGATGTGATTTTATCAAACTCGGGTCTGCTTTCTATCATTATTCTATCTCCTCAAAATCAATTTACTTTTTTATCTTCTAAACAATGGGGTTTTACTCTCTTTATGAGGATTGTAATTATTACAATTACATCCAAACTCTTTTTATGATTATATTATCAGTTGTCCAAACAATAAAAGAGATACCGTCAAACTCCTCAACTTTCCCCTTATTCATTTGATTTTTGAAGTGCCATTCTACGATAGTTTGATTATTCTTATGAAAAAACTGCTCTATATGTCACACAAGCACTTTTCCTCTTGTATTCCACTCGTTAAACCAGTGCTTTACTGTTTGCCGATTTTCATACATAGGACACCAACTCTCAATATAAATTACATCATCCGAAAAAATATCATCTATTCCTAAGTCTTGTTGTGTAAGCCACATATCAAACTATAAACGAATGATCTTTTCTCTTTCACTTATAAATTAAACACCTCCGAAATCAAATACTTGTTTAATATTGTACCATTTTTTTATTTGATTTTATAGGTTTGACTCGTTTCTCTTTACACATGATGTTTAAACGGGTATCGTTATTCGTGAAAAAATTTCAACCTATACGACAAATCATAATCCATACACAATGTATTTACAGCACTTCTCCTGCAAGATGTCCGCTTGAAAATGCACAGGTGATGTTGTATCCACCGGTATAGGCATGAATATCCATCACTTCTCCGGCAAAGTAGAGATTGTCGATTATTTTTGATTTCATGGTTTTCGGATCAATTTCCTTGAGTGAGATTCCGCCTGCAGTAACAAATGCTTTTTCGATAGGGAGACTTCCGTTTACTTTGAATCGAAAATCTTTGATGTGTTCGATGATGCTTTGTAAGGTTTTGTCATTCAATTGGTAGCTTTTGGTATCGGCATATTCCATACAGATAAAATCGGCATACCTTTGCGGAAGATAGTTTTTTAATATATTTTTGAGTGCTTTTTTGGGTTCCGCTTGGATGATGTGAAGAAGTTCTGCTTTGGATATATTTGGCAAAGCGTCAAGGGAGAGGGGAACTTCTCTTTCTTTTTGTTTTAACACAAAACTCGAACATCTCAATGCTGCCGGTCCGGCTATTCCAAAATGTGTGAAGATAATATCGGAATTTTGAGTAACGACAGCCTTGTTTTTGGTATTTAAGACTTTGAGTTCAATATTTTGCAAGGAGAGTCCTTTTAAGGTTTGTGCCTGAACAAACGGCTCATTGCTTCGCAAAGCAACTTCGGACGGATAGAGGTCGGTTATTGTGTGTCCGAGTTTTTGTGCAAGGCGATATCCGTCTCCGTTCGAGCCTGTGTGAGGGAAGGACATTCCTCCCGTTGCAAGGATATAGTTTTTGGCTTGAACGATACTGTTATCCTCCAAAACAAGGGATTCGATATGATGTTCCGTTACATTCCAATCCGTTACTCTTGCATGATATCGAACAGAAACATTGTTTTTTTGAAGTTCCTGTCTTAAAGTGGATAAAATGGTTTTGGAAGAGTCGCTTACCGGAAACATTCTTCCGTTATCCTCCTCTTTGAGAGGAGTGTTTCGACTTTGAAAAAACTGAATGATGTCCTGGTTATCAAACTTTGAAAAGGCACTATACAAAAATTTGCCGTTTCCGATAATATTTTGGATGAAATTTTCAATCGGAATGCTGTTAGTCACATTACATCGACCTCCTCCGGTAAGAAGAAGTTTTTTTCCGAGAGAGTCGTTTTTTTCCAAAAGAATGACTTTGTGAGTTTTGCTTGCGTGTATGGCTGCCATCATACCGGCAGATCCTCCGCCGATTACAGCAATATCGAACATAGTGTGAATTCCTTTCTGAAAGTGATAGTTTGTTGTTCATTTGCAACAGAAACGGGATACAACGATGCCGGTGATAGGATGATTCGTTTTTTATTTTGGAATGGAATCGGTTTGTTTTCTATTGAACTCTCAAATAATATATTGTTATCATCATCGTATCGTGAGTATGATAAAGAAACAAATGAAAAGTTATTGTTGTACTTGTTTGTAATTCACAACAGAAAAAGAGAAGTTGACGTTATCAAAAGGAGATAGAATGTGTTATAGGTTTTGAGTTCTCTTTTTTTGTTGCTGTTTGTTTGTGTTGTTTTGTGAAGTTAAGTGTATCGTATGCGTTGTTGTTTTTCAACTGTAGAAACAAACTTTTATCAAAAGAAATCGTTGATAGGAGAGGTTACAGTTTGAAATTTCGTGAATGGGGTTTTATTTGAGTAAAAATTTTGTAACAATAGTATTTGGGATTGGTTTTATGATAGAATGAATGTGCATAATAATTGATGAAATGATGTTGAAAAGCGATGAATCAAACTATCGTGATTTGTCGAAATTTCATCAGATATTGTTAGTGTAGTTTCAATTTCTGTGATAGCATATCAGAGCGTTGTTGGAAAAAGGAGAGATATTATGTTTTCAGGATTTATCATGTTAGTGGTTTTGTTAATCGTAGCTTTATTTTTTGTGTTGTTGAAAAAATAATTTTTTAGACAAATTTGGAAGTTGGTTTCAGAAGTGAAGAATTGTGGATAACAGGTTACTAACAGGCTGCTGACAGATAGAAAAGAGGGATATAGATGTGGGTGTTATTCGGTGTGGCGGCAATTGTATTTGCGGTATGGAATGTGATATTTGATGTACAGGAGAAGAAGTCGGAGTATCTTCGATTTTTGAGCATGGCGTTTACTTCGTTGACGCTATGTGCGTTTTATCATGAATGTGCAGAGTGGATTCTTCAACATGATTGGATTGCGTTGGAAGATGTCGTACCTGCTATGTCGAAGGCTTTGTGGATTTTAACAATCCTCTCTATCCTTTTGAACAGCAGTTCCCTTTGGAAGAAGACAACAGATTCTGATAGGATAAGAAAGTAAGAATATCATCGGCAAAACGAAGTATGAAAATTGAAAAGAGAAATAGAGCCTATTTGGAAATGGATGAAATCAGTTGTTTTGTTGTTTGGGAAAAGAATCGGAAGAATGGAAGATACAGAAAGTACGATAAAACACAGTAAGATAAAACGGATTAATAAAAAAAGAGTAATATAAAAATACAGTAAGATAACGGACAGGATAATAGAATCTATTGTGGATAGACTCGTGAGTAAAAATCGACAGTTGATTTATTAAGCACTGAGGCATGTGATGTCAAGGTGCTTTTTGATTGTCATAAGAGGAACAGAGGCTATTTGGAAATGGATGAAATGAATTGTTTTGTTGATTGGAAAAAGAATTGTTGATTGGAAAAAGAAATGGAAGATAAGTAAAGATAAGTTATGGGAACGAAAGATAAGGCAAGAGATGAGGAGCATAGTTACGATATAACAAAATAATAAAACCGTTCTGCTTTGAATCATTTGAAGAAATTTATATAGAAGGTCAACATCCGATAGGTGTTTTGAAGATATACTAACATAGGAATTCGGTTGGATGATGGATAGGATAAGAGTTTTTGTGACGGATAAGAGATTCTCAGATGGATAGGGGATTCTGAAATGATTATCGTATTCTAAGAAACAGTATGATATAATTTAGCTATCAAAAAAGAGAGGAAGAACAGTATGTTATTTAGCAGTGGTATTTTTTTGTTCTGGTTTTTGCCGATTACAGTAGCGATTTACTACTTATTACCACATAGAATATTAAAAAACAGTTGGTTGTTTTTTGTGAGTATCTTTTTTTATGGATACGGAGAACCTCTTTTTGTATTGCTGATGTTGTCTTCAATAGGATTTAACTATTTGATGGGACTTGGAATACACTGTTTTCAATCATCGAAAAAAACGCAACAGTTTATTCTGTGGTTTATGGTGATTGGAAACTTATCGTTGTTTTATGTGTTCAAATATTTGGACTTTAGCATTGTGAATGCAAACGCACTGCTTGGAACAAGTTATCCTCTCAGGAAGATTACTTTGCCGATCGGGATTTCTTTTTTTACATTTCAGGCAATGAGTTATGTGTTGGATATTTATCGCAATCCGAAAGAAAATCCTGTCCAAAAAAATCCGTTTTTGGTCGGATTGTATGTCTCTTTGTTTCCGCAGTTGATTGCAGGACCGATTGTGCGTTATGAAACGGTTGCCAAAGAGATGAAGGAGCGTCATGAGACTTGGAGTGATTTTTCAGAAGGAACGGTACGGTTTTTGGTCGGCTTCTTGAAAAAAGTGTTGCTTGCAAACAATATGGCAATTGTTGCCGATGTGGCATTTTCTTCTCCAGCATCTGACTTGGGGATGTCTTTTGCATGGTTGGGTGCAATTTGCTACACACTTCAAATTTATTTTGATTTTTCGGGGTATTCCGATATGGCAATCGGACTTGGAAAGATATTCGGATTTCATTTTTTGGAAAACTTCAACTATCCTTATGCAGCAACTTCGATTACTGATTTTTGGAGAAGATGGCATATTTCACTGAGTTCGTGGTTCCGTGACTATGTGTATATCCCTTTGGGCGGAAATCGAGTGGGAAAAACAAGACAGTTTGTGAATCTGTTTGTGGTTTGGTTGCTGACGGGAATTTGGCATGGAGCGAACTGGACATTTATTTTGTGGGGAATGTACTATTTTGTATGGTTATCCTTTGAAAAATTCCTTCTTCCGAAAAAGTGGAAACAAAAGTTGGAGAGCAGTATATTCGGACATCTCTATGTGATGGTTCTTGTTACGATCGGATGGGTTATCTTTCGAGCAGATACACTCTCTTATGCAATCCAATATCTTGGTGCGATGTTTTCGTTTGGGACAACCGGTATTGTGTCGGGACGAAGTTTGTTCTATGTCAGAGAGTACGGTCTTGCGTTTGTTATGAGTATCGTGGCAAGCGTGCCGTTATTTCCTTTGTTGGAACAATGGACAGAGATTAGAAATTGGAAACTTCAACTGGGATACCATGGTGTTGTAATGGTTGTGATTTCTGTGTTGTTCTATGGTGCGGTCGTATCTATTGTCAAGGGAAGTTATAATCCGTTTATCTACTTTAATTTTTAGAGAAGTTTTGTTCTTAGAGGAAGAAAGTTCGGATAGGATGTTTCTGAATTGAGTTGTGTTAGGGTATGTCGGATATGGTAAGGTTGGAAAAGAGAAGGAGAGGAGGAACGGTCAGTTGAATTCGTCAAAAGATAGCATCAAAAAAATAAGAAACAGTGTTTTGACTGTACTGTTCTTTTGCTTTTTGGGATATTATTTCATTCATAACAATTTTTATAGTCCGAATGGTTTTTTTGCCGCGTATCGTGAAGCATTTTCATCGAAACAAAGTTTTTTTGAAAATGATAGGAATATGAAACAGGCAATTTTTAAGGAAGAGAATCGATATAACGAGGCGTTTTTTGACAGGCAGAAGTTTTTGGATCAATACGGTACGATTCAAAAGAAACTTCATCGTCATGTAGTGGATGATGCTGACAGAGCAAGAACGGTATTTGTCGGAGAAGAAGATATGTTGTACTATGTGATTGACAAACCGGTGGAGGTCGATTCGTTTGTCGATTCGTTTGAACAATTAAACGAGTTCTTAACATCGAAGGACATTCCGTTTGTCTATGTGCAGTGTCCGTACAAGCATTTGAAAAATTCTACCGTTTTTCCTGTCGGAGTGGCAGACTATGGAAATCAGACGGCGGATGAGTTTGTGAATCGATTGAGAGAAAAACAGATTTCTGTCTTGGATTTGAATACCTTGGCGGTTCAGGGAAACGGAGATACTGTCCTAAGAGAACAGGAAGATTTTTTTAAGACGGATACACATTGGAGGATTCCGACGGCTTTTTGGGGGTATCAACAAATTGTAAAGTTTTTAGAGCAAAAGGATGTGGCTTTGGAGAATGTATCCCTTTCTACCAATCGTGAGCAGTATAACGAAAAGAAATGGGAGAAAACATATTTGGGTTCTCACGCAAAGAGAGTGGGAACGGCGTTTTATGATAAGAAAGATGATGTGTCGGTCTTACTTCCGAAGTTTGACACTTCGTTGTCCTATACGAAGTGGAATCGGGAAGGGAAGCAGATTAAGAAAAGAGAAGGAACATTTGAAGAGAGCTTTTTGTTTTACGGATATATCACGGAGGAAGATATTTTTCAAGACAAATATATTGTCTTTATGGATTGGGGTGCGTCGGAAGATTGGGTTCAAAACCGTAATGTAAAAAACGGAACAAAGGTATTGGTTATCAAAGATTCTTTTGCGATGCCGATTGCCAGTTTTTTGAGCTTGAATGTGTCGGAACTTAGAATGTTGGATATTCGAAAAGAAAATCGTCCACAAAGTATCAAGACGTATGTGGAAGAATATCAGCCGGATGTCGTGCTGTTTGTTGCCTCTCCGACAAGTATGTACTACAGTCCGGAAATGTTTGAGATGAAAGAAACAATCAAAGACTTGAAACAATAGAAAACTTGAAACAATAGAGTGATGGAAGAGCAACTTCATCTTGGTATACAGGTACAAAACAGGATGTTGCTGTCTTGTATCATGAGTTCTAAAAATGGGAAAGAAAGGAAAGGTGTAGAGGATGGAAAAGAGAGAGATTTATTTAGCAGGGGGTTGCTTTTGGGGAGTAGAGGCATACTTCCATGAAATGCTGGGAGTATTGTCTACAGAAGTCGGATATGCAAACGGAGAGTCCGACAAGGCAACTTATGAAACTTTGAAACAGACGGGACACAGTGAAACAGTTCACATTGTCTATAACGAAGAGAAACTATCGCTTACGATGTTGTTGGACGCATTTTTCAAAATCATTGATCCGACCTCTGTCAACAAACAGGGAGGAGATGTCGGAACACAGTATCGTACAGGAATTTATTTTGTAGGAGAGGAAGAGGAGGCAATCAAAGCCTTTGTTGCCACAAAACAACAGGAGTATGATAAACCGATTGTTGTTGAAGTGGAGCCTCTACGCAACTTTGTGCGTGCAGAAGAATACCATCAACAGTATTTGGACAAAAATCCAGGGGGCTACTGTCATGTGGATTTAACGGATATTCCGAACAAAAAACCGAAAATTGAGGAAGTCTACGAAAAGCCGGATGATGATTTTTTGATGGAACATTTGACAGACTTACAGTATGTGGTTACACAACATTCTCATACAGAGCCTCCTTTTGACAATGAGTATTTCGATACCTTTGAAAAAGGGATTTATGTGGATATTACAACAGGAGAACCGCTGTTCCTATCAGATGACAAATTTGATTCCGGATGTGGTTGGCCGGCATTTTCAAGACCGATTGATCAGGAGTCATTACAGTATGTAGAAGATTTGAGTCACAACATGCAGAGAGTGGAAGTCAGAAGTAAGAACGGACAATCTCACTTAGGTCATGTCTTTGTAGACGGACCGAAAGAGTTGGGTGGACTTCGTTATTGTATCAACAGTGCATCACTTCGTTTTATTCCGATGGACAAAATGGATGAAGAAGGATACGGAAAGTGGAAAGTACTTCTTTAGGAAGAAAAAATAGAAATACAATAAGAACTGAATCATCGTTTTGAATCAAAAATGCTATGGAAGATAGAGCAATCGGATAAAAAGGTTGCTCTATTTTTTATGGAACAAAAAGCACAGAAAGATTTGTTTTATAAGTATGTGAATTTTGTAAAATAAAATGATACTGTACAAGTATTGCTTTTGACAGAAAATATAATACACATAGATAGAAAAGTGATAAAAAAACAGTTTATTTTAGTTATAAATAAGGTAAATTAGTATGATTATTGTAAAAAAAATAGCGAAAATAGTGATTACAACAGATAGGAATCTTATAACAAACGATTTCCTTTGCAAAAATCAAAGTTTTTTGAAAAATATATTTTTTGATTTTTTGTAAAAATAGGTATATTATGTCATTAGGCCTTAAAGTCGGGTAAAATTAGCTTATCACAAAGGATTCATACCATTGAGCTTTTTACCGGACGGGAATTTTGAAAGAAAGGGGTGGTAAAGGTGGAACAAATCATCAAATCCATTATTCAAATAGACAGAAATGCAATTAAAAGACAAGAAGAAGCACAAGAAGAACTTGATTTGCTTGGGCGTCAGAAAAAAGATTTGCTTTTAAAACTAAAGTCTGAAATGGAAGCAAAGAACAAGGAAGAAATTGAAGCATATAGAGAAAAGGCGAAAGCGGAAATTTTGGAGGAAGAAAAGGTTATTCGAGAAGAAGGAGAAGAGCGTTCTAAGAGACTGGATGCACGATATCAAGAATATGCCGATAAGATTAGTGAAGAAACTTTTCGCATGATATTAAGAAGTATGGAGGGATAGGTATGGGAAGTGCAAGTAAATTTTCGGCACTGAATACGAAAATCCAATCTATGCGAGGAGATCTATTGCAACAGCAAGATTATGAACAATTATTTCGATTGAATTCAACAAGAGAAATTGCACAATACCTGTACAACAACACAATTTATCGAGAGGCTCTGAAGGATGCGAATCTCAAAGAGATTCACCGTGGAGAGTTGGAAATCAGAATTCGAAATTATGGTGTGGATAGGGTGCGTAGTCTCTCTTTTTATTTGAAAAAAGAGTATAAGGACTTGTTGAAGGCAATTTTGTTTCGACATGAGGTGGAGAATGTACAAGTCATTTTACGCGGACTTAGTCAAAAAAGGCCAATCCAAGATATCAAAAAGAATCTTTATGATACAAAGTCGTATTTGAACTTGGATTATGATCGATTGTTAAGATCGGATAACGTAGATGAGTTCATTCTGCATTTTCAGGGGACAATTTTGGAGGATGCCTTCAGAAATGTAACCAAAGAAGATGTCAAAAAAAGAGAGTTTCATATCGAAATGAATGTGGACTATGTCTACTTTTTGAATTTGATTCAAAAAGCGGAAAAGTTAGATAAGGAAGACCGTGATATCGTCAATGAAAGTGTTGGCGCTTTTATTGATTTTACAAACGGGCAATGGATTTATCGGGCGAAGAAAAATTATAAGTTATCAGATGAAGAAATCTTGAATTATACCTTAAAAGGCGGAGCAAAATTAAGCTTCAATAAAATGAAAGATATGATTTATTCTAATAACTTTGACACACAGTTTAAGGAGTTTTTTGATAAAAGTTATCGTGGGATGTTGGAGAAAGATGAATATATCTACGGTCAGCGTATGATTTCGCAATATTTGTCGAAAAAGATGAAAGAGATTTCAAAGAAACATCCGATGAGCATTGCTCCTTTAATTGAGTATGTGCGTCTGTTGGAATATGAAAACTTGAATATAGTTACTGTAGTAGAAAGTGCGAAATACAAAGAAGCAGATAAATGGAAGTATATAATACCTACAACAACAGAAATGAGAAAGGAAGGAAGGTGATTGAAAAATGGCAGTAGAAAAGATGAAGCTTATGAATATCGTTGCTCCAATCGAAGATATGCATGATATCTTAAAAGATTTGATTTTAAGCGAAAAATTGCATATTAAAAACTATACCAAGGATAAGATTGCTGATTCCTTAACGATGTCGGTGTTGTCAAAGTACGAAGATCCTATTCGTGATTTGGGCAGATTTACGAGATATCGTCCGGAAAAGATTGATTTCAAATCATTGGATGAAGACATCGTACAAATTGAACGGTTGTTGGATGTGAAAATTCCGGTAAAAAAAGAAGTGGATGAACACTACGAATTTGATAAGGTAGCAAATCGTATCAGAGAGATTTATCAATCCTTGAAGCCGTTGAGCAAGGATCGTCTTTTTGAAGATAAAGAAATTCGTGATAAGGAAGAATTTCTTGAGAGTATTGAATTTTTGAAGGATATGGATTTTGATATTTCTGAAATTCAAAATATGGAACATTTCAATTATCATATCGGAACATTGACGAAAGAGCGTCGCATCAAGTTGCGCGATAACTATGAAAATATTCCGGCAGTAGTACTTCATATCGGGAGTTCGGCAGGAACGGAATCTTATTTGATTTTTACCCCGAAACAAAATGAAGAAGAAACAAGTAAAATACTGAAATCCTTGAACTTTAGAGAAATTGCCATTCCGGAAGAACTTACCGGTGTGGTAAGCGAGGTAGCCAAAGACATCAAGAAGCAGGTAGATGTTTTAAAGGAAAAGAAAGAAGACAGGTTAGCTGTTGTGAAAGGAATTCAAACACAGTATTTGGAAGAAATTGTTTTGTTGAATTCAGAGCTTCAGTTGGAAAAAGAAATTCATGAATTACAGAACAATGTTGCAGTAACCAAAAACTTTTTCTATTTTACCGGATGGATTTCGGAATTGGATTGGAAAGAGGTAGAACAGGACTTGCTTCGTAAACACGAAAACATCATTGTTCATCCCCTTGAATCAAAAGAGGTGGAAAGAGAAATTATTCCGCCGACCAGACTGAGAAATAACAGTTTGATCAAACCGTTTGAATTATTGGTAAACATGTATGGAATTCCAAACTACAATGAGTTGGATCCTACTTTCTTCTTAGGAATTACTTACTTGATCTTATTTGGAGCGATGTTCGGAGATGTCGGACAGGGGCTTGTGTTCATAGTGATTGGGTTCTTGTTGTCTCCAAAGAAAAAACCGTCTCCATATGGAGAGATTTTGAAACGAATCGGGGTCAGCTCGACGATATTCGGTTTTCTGTACGGAAGTATCTTCGGATTGGAAGAAGTCATTCCGGCATTGCTTGTAAGACCAATGGAAAACATCAACCAAGTGCTGTACACAGCGATTGGATTCGGGGTTATTCTATTGTTAATCAGTTTTGGAATGTCTATGTATAACCTTGGTGTAGAAGGTAAGAAGGATGAAATGATTTTCGGAAATCATGGATTCGCAGGCTTGGCGTTCTACATTGCATTGTTGGTAGGATTGTTACAGACAGTATTAGGTTCCAATGTGATTCCTTCTATCGTATTGGTGGTCATTTCCGTTATTTCGTTGGGAATGATTTTGCTTCGAGTGCCGTTGTATGCAATGATGAACAAAGAAAAACCGCACTATGAAGAAGGAAAGTCCTCTTACTATATTGAAGGCGGATTTAACTTGATAGAAACGATTTTGAGTTTCTTATCAAACACAATTTCGTTCATTCGGGTAGGAGCATTTGCATTGAACCATGTCGGTTTGTTCTTAGCGTTTACCACAATGGCGAACATGGTAAACAATAAAGCAATCGGTATCTTTATTATGGTACTCGGAAACATTATTATCATCGGATTGGAAGGCTTGATTGTATTGATTCAAGGACTTCGTTTAGAGTATTATGAGTTATTTGGAAAATATTTTAAAGGAGACGGACGTGCATTTGTTCCGGTAACATTTATAGAAAAAGAGGGGGAAATCTAATGAACTATGTGTTAGCATTAATGATATTTTTTGTATTATCCACAATCGGTGTGGGAATTCGTTTGTATATTAAAGGTGGAAAACAAGACAGTTTGAAAACGGTAATTATGGCAAATGTGGCATTGTTCACACCGTTGGTAGGTTCTTCTATTGCCATGATGATGCCGAAAATCATCTTTGCTGCAGGAGAGACAGCAGCAAATCCAAGTGCGGGATTAGGATATATCGGTGCAGCTTTGGCAACAGGTATGGCAACAATCGGAGCAGGATATGCGGTAGGTGCCGCAGGTGCTGCAGCTCTTGGAGCGGTTTCCGAAGATGAAAAAATTCTTGGTAAAACATTGATCTTCGTTGGTCTTGCGGAAGGGATTGCTATTTACGGTCTAATCGTTTCTATCATGATTTTGGGAAGACTTTAGGAAGTGATTATATGAGAACAATGCTCATATCCGATAACAACGATACCCTCGTTGGAATGCGTTTGGGCGGAGTAAAATCCGTTTTGGCGAGTAACAGAGAAGAAGTGATAGAAGCGATTGAGTTTGCTTTATCGAAGGAAGAAGTTGGAATTTTGATTGTGACGGAGAGAGTGTTTGACATGGCGAAAGCAGAATTGCTTGATATCAGAATGAACCGTCGAACACCGCTTATCGTCGAAATTCCTGATCGACATGGTCAAATAAGAGATGATAACTATATTACACAGTATATTAACGAATCTGTAGGAATTAAGCTGTAAGGGAGGAGGTTAAATAACATGATAACCTTGGAAGAAAAATTAAAGCAATTTAGTGATATGATAGATGAAAAAGTGGAGCAGGAAATCAGCGAAGAATTGGCTGAAAAACAAGCGGAAGTACAAGCATTCTTGGAAGAAGAAAAATCAAGAATAGAATCTGCTTTGGATCGTGAAAAACGCTCCGCTCTTCGTCGTGTAGACAGACAAAAATTAGAGAGAATCTCTACCATCAAACAAGAAGAAAAAAGAAATTATCTGAGAAAAAATGAATTATTTATCCAAGATTTAATTCAAAAAGTAGAAGAAAAATCAAGAGACTTTGTTTTGACACCGGATTATCCGCCTTTTATTGCGAGAGTATTGGGACAGACACTGGCAAAAAATGAAATCGCTTTAGACAGACAGGTGACAATCTATATTTGTCCGTCCAACTTTGATGAAGTAAAACGCCAATTTCAAGAATTGCTGACAGAAAGAGGATACAAGCACGTTCAATTCAAAGAAGGCGAAATTCGTGAAATAGGAGGATTCATCTTAGAAGTGTTGGAAGATGATATTCGTATCAACAAAACCATCATCAGAACAATGGACAATATGAGAGAACCAATCGGACAATATTTGAGCAACTATGTAAGAGAAGGGACTGAATTGAATGGATAAATCAAAAGCAATAACAACATCCGTCAACGGACCGGTTGTTCAAGCGTCCGGAATGAAAGACTTTGAAGTTCGTGAAATGGTCATGGTAGGAAGCAAAAAGCTTCTTGGAGAAGTTATTTCTTTGGAAGGCGATGTTGGAACCATTCAGGTTTATGAAGAAACAGAAGGATTGAAAGCAGGAGAAACCGTTATCCCCACAGACCGTCCTCTTTCTCTGACATTAGGACCGGGAATGATTGGAAATATCTTTGACGGAATCGAGCGTCCATTGGAAAGAATCCAAGAAATTTCAGGAGAATTTATCGCAGAGGGAATCGGTTTGATTTCTCTTGATATGGAAAAAGTATGGGATGTGGAAATGCTTATCTCTGAAGGAGACTTTGTTCAAGAAGGACAAGTATATGCAACAGTTCAGGAAACGGATTTGATTCAACATCGATTGATGATACCTCAAGGAGTAAGAGGAGAAGTTCATGATGTAAAACCTTCAGGACAATACAATATTGAAGAGGTTGTTGCAATCGTTGCAACCAACCGTGGCGAGAAAGAATTGAAACTGTATCAAAAATGGCCTGTTCGTACTCCGCGACCTGTTCGTGAAAGACGTCCGATTCAAGAGTTGTTGATTACAGGACAACGGGTACTGGATATTTTCTTTCCGATTGCAAAAGGCGGAACAGCTGCGTTACCGGGAGGATTCGGTACCGGAAAAACAATGACACAACACCAGTTGGCAAAATGGTCAGATGCAGATATTATCGTATACATCGGTTGCGGAGAACGTGGAAATGAAATGACAGAGGTTTTGGAAGACTTTCCGAAACTGATTGACCCGAAAAGTGGAAAACCGCTGATGGATCGTACTATCTTGATTGCAAATACATCCAATATGCCGGTTGCAGCTCGTGAGGCAAGTATCTATACAGGAATCACAATGGCGGAATACTATCGTGATATGGGGTATCACGTAGCGATTATGGCGGACTCCACTTCTCGTTGGGCAGAGGCTCTTCGTGAAATTTCAGGACGTTTGGAAGAAATGCCGGCAGAAGAAGGATATCCTGCATATCTACCGTCTCGTTTGGCACAGTTTTATGAAAGAGCAGGCTATGTTACCACATTGGACGGAGAAGAAGGTTCTGTTACCATTATCGGTGCAGTATCTCCTCCGGGAGGGGACTTCTCTGAACCTGTTACAGAAAATACCAAACGTTTTGTGAATGCATTTTTGGCATTAGACCGTAAGTTGGCGTATGCACGACACTATCCTGCCATCGGATATTTGACAAGTTATAGTGGATATGGAAAAGTATTGCAGGATTTTTATGCGCAAGAAGTAGCGGAAGACTTGGCAGAAATCAGAGATCGTATGATGTTGGTATTGCATGAAGAAGAAAAATTGAATGCAATCGTACAATTGGTTGGGGAAGATGTACTCCCTGACGATCAAAGAATCACACTTGAGATTGCGAAAGTCATCAAGCGCGGATTCTTGCAACAAAATGCGATGCATGCGGACGATACCTTTGTACCGCTACAAAAACAATACTTGATGTTGAAGACAATCGACCATCTAAATCAACGTGCAAAAGATGCGTTGGCAGAAGGAATTCCTCAAAGAGAAATTCGAAACGCAGAGTTATTTGAAGAAGTGATTAAGATGAAATATACCATTCCAAACAGTGATTTGAGCAAAATCGGAGAGTTGGTATATACCATCGATACCTTCTATGACGGATTGATTAAAAGATATGAAAAACGGAAGGATGTGAAGTAATGAGCGACAGAGAATATTTGCACCTCAATCGGGTAAAGGGAGACCTAATCGTATTAGAGGGCGTAAAAAATGCAGCCTATGGCGAAATACTAAACATCACTTTAGAAGACGGGAAGAAAAGAAACGGAAAAATTGTTGCCGTCCAAGGCGACAAGGTAGTTGCTCAAGTATTCCAAGGGACACAGGGAGTTTCTACCAACAACGTAGCGGTTAACTTTACAGGAAAACCGTTGGAAATTCCACTTTCAATAGATATTTTGGGAAGACAGTTCAACGGATTGGGACAAAGTGTGGACGGAATCGGTCCGATTTATTCCTCAAAAAGATATAACGTAAACGGAAGACCGATGAACCCGGTTGCCCGTTCCTATCCGAGAGACTATTTGGAAACGGGAATTTCTGCGATTGACAGCTTGATGACATTGATTCGTGGACAAAAATTGCCGATTTTCTCAGGAAACGGATTGCCACACAACGAGTTGGCTGCTCAAATCGTAAGACAAGCATCTGTAAAAGGAGAAGAGTCCAACTTCGCAATCGTGTTCGGTGCAATGGGAATCAAGCACGATGATGCGGATTTCTTCAGACAATCCTTTGAAGGCTCAGGAGTAATAGAGCGTGTTGTTATGTATGTCAACCTTGCAGACGATCCGGCGGTAGAACGGATTTCTACACCGAGATGTGCGTTGACCGCAGCCGAATACCTTGCTTATGAAGAAGGAATGCACGTACTTGTTATTTTGACAGATATTACAGCGTATGCCGAAGCGCTTCGTGAACTTTCCTCAGCAAGAGAAGAAGTACCGAGTCGTAAAGGATATCCGGGATATCTATACAGTGACTTGGCAACACTTTATGAAAGAGCGGGAATGGTATTGGACAAAAAAGGTTCGGTAACCCTACTACCAATCTTGACCATGCCGAATGATGACATCACTCACCCGATTCCCGACTTGACAGGATATATTACAGAAGGTCAGATTGTATTGTCAAGAGATTTGGCAAAACAAAACGTATACCCTCCAATCAATGTATTGCCATCTTTGTCTCGTTTGATGAAAGACGGTATCGGGGACGGATTTACAAGAGAAGACCATGATGAAGTATCTTCCCAATTGTTCTCTTCTTATTCAAGAGTACAAGAAGTGCGTTCTTTGGCACAAATCATCGGAGAAGATGACCTTTCCGAATTGGACCAAAAATTCATGGCGTTCGGAAAAGCGTTTGAAGAGCGATTCTTGACGCAAGATCAGGATGAAAAGAGAACGATCGAAGAAACATTAGATATTGCATGGGAAATCCTATCCATCCTTCCAAAAGAAGAATTGGAAAGACTTTCTCCGAAAATGATAGATAAGTATTATTGTGGAGAGTAGGTGGTACAATGGCAAACGAATTAGCACCTACCAAAGCGAATCTGATGAAAGCGAAAGAAAATCTGATTTTCTCCAGAAGCGGATTTTCTCTGTTGGATAAAAAAAGAACTGTGTTGATTCGAGAGGCAATGGGACTTGTCGGAAAAGCGGAAACGCTTCAAAAACAAATCAAAGAAGAGTTCGAAGAGGCATATGCCTCATTGCAAATGGTCAATCTGTCCATCGGGATAAACACAGCGGATGAAATTGCAATGTCCATTCCGGGAAGAGAGAACTTTGATATCTTGTATCGCAGTGTCATGGGCTTGGAAGTTCCGACAGTAGTTTTTGAGAGAGACGAGTTACTTCATACGGATTACAGTTTCTTTCAAACGAATCAAGCAGTAGATCAAACCGTAATGAAATTCAAAAATCTTCGTTATCTCATCTATGAGTTGGCAGAAGTAGAGAATGCTGTTTTCAAAATAGCAATGGAAATCAAAAAGACAGCCAAGCGTGCGAACGCATTGGAAAAAATTCAGATTCCACGTTATGAAGAAGCGGTAAAATATATTCAGGAAGTAATCGAAGAGAAAGAAAGAGAAGATTTCTTCCGATTGAAAAAAATTAAAAGCAAAAAAATTCGAGATGAACAGGAAGCAAAATAGAACTTCTGTGCATGTTGAATTAAGAGAACATTCTTTGTCACACGATAAAGAGTGTTCTTTTTTTATGATTACTTGAGTCAGTTTAACATAATGAAATATGGAAACTAAAACGAGTAAAAGTGAAAATATGACAAAAAACAGTAGTTTGTAAAACTGAAAGCAATCTTTGAAATGGAGAAAAACTCCGACTTTGCGACAGGAGTTGAATTTTTCTGTAAAAACATTGTAGAAAAATAAAAAAACACTTGAAATGTAATCGAAAATTCGTTATTATAATCGTAGATTAGCACTCAACAATAAAGAGTGCTAATACAACGATAAGTTGAAGTGTAACTCTATATCGAAAGAATCGTTCATTCGGTATAAAATATAAGGAGGATTTTGGAAATGAAAATAAGACCATTAGCAGATCGTGTAGTAATTCAAATGTTGGAAGCGGAAGAAAAAACAAAGAGCGGAATCATTTTGACAGGAACCGCAAAAGAACAACCGCAAATTGCAGAAGTTGTAGAAGTTGGACCGGGTGGAGTAGTAGACGGTAAAGAAATCAAAATGGAAGTAGAAAAAGGAAACAAAGTGTTGTTCTCCAAATATGCAGGAACTGAAGTAAAGGTAGAGGGAGAAGAGTATATTATCCTAAGACAAAGCGATATTTTAGCTGTAGTAGAATAAGATGGAATAAGAGAAAGAGAATATAAGGAGGAATTTGAATTATGGCAAAGGAAATTAAATTCGGGGAAGACGCAAGAAAAGCATTGGAACGCGGAGTAAATATTTTGGCGGATACAGTAAAAGTGACGATCGGACCGAAAGGAAGAAATGTTATTTTAGATAAAAAATTCGGAAGTCCGTTGATTACCAATGATGGGGTTACTATTGCAAAAGAAATCGAATTGGAAGATGCTTACGAAAACATGGGAGCACAACTGGTAAAAGAAGTAGCGACAAAAACAAATGATATTGCAGGAGACGGAACAACTACAGCGACACTATTGACACAGGCAATCGTTCGCGAAGGATTGAAAAACGTGGCAGCCGGTGCAAACCCAATCTTCATTCGTAAAGGGATTCAATTAGCAGTAGACAAAGCGGTAGAAACCTTGCAAGCAAACTCTCGTCCAATCGAAAACAAAGAATCCATTGCACAAGTAGCTGCAATTTCCGCAGGAGACGAAGAAGTAGGAAAAATGATTGCAGATGCAATGGAAAAAGTCGGAAAAGACGGTGTTATTACAGTAGAAGAATCAAAAACAATGGGAACTACTTTGGAAGTAGTAGAAGGAATGCAATTTGACAGAGGATATGTTTCTCCTTACATGTCAACCGATATGGAAAAAATGGAAGCAAACCTTTCCGATCCGTTGATTTTAATCACAGATAAAAAAATTACAAACATCCAAGAAATCCTTCCTGTATTGGAACAAATTGTACAACAAGGTAAAAAATTGTTGATTATTGCAGAAGATATTGAAGGAGAAGCATTGGCTACTTTGGTAGTGAACAAATTGAGAGGAACATTTGATGTTGTTGCAATCAAAGCACCTGGATTCGGAGATCGCAGAAAAGCAATGTTACAAGATATTGCTATCTTGACAGGAGGAACCGTAATCTCTGAAGAAGTTGGATTGGAACTGAAAGATGCAGATATGACAATGCTTGGTCGTGCAGGTTCTGTCAAAGTAACGAAGGAAAATACAGTTATTGTAAACGGAGCGGGAAGTGCAAGCGATATAGAAGAAAGAGTAGCTTTGATTCGCAGACAAATCGAAGACACTACTTCTGAGTTTGATAGAGAAAAATTGGAAGAACGACTTGCGAAATTAGCAGGTGGAGTTGCAGTAATCCAAGTTGGAGCAGCAACAGAAACTGAATTGAAAGAAAGAAAACTTCGTATGGAAGATGCATTGAATGCAACAAGAGCTGCGGTAGAAGAAGGAATCGTATCCGGTGGTGGAGTTGCATTGATTGAAACTATCTCCGAAGTTGAAAAACTGTTGACAGAAGAAAATACAGAAATCAAAACAGGTATCAAAATTATTTTAAGCGCATTACAAGAACCGTTGAAACAAATCGCAATCAACGCAGGTTTGGAAGGTGCCGTTATTGTAGAAAATGTTCGTAAAGGCGAAAAAGGAATGGGATTCGACGCGTTCAGAGAAGAATATGTCAATATGATTGAAGCGGGAATTATCGACCCTACAAAAGTAACAAGAAGTGCATTACAAAATGCTTCTTCCGTAGCGGCTACTTTCTTAACAACAGAAGCTGCGGTAGTAGATATTAAATCAGAAGAACCTGCAATGCCTCCAATGGGTGGCGGAATGCCGATGATGTAGGAAAACTTCAAAAGTATCTTGCAACTGCAAAGAATACAAGGTAAGATAAGAGAGACAGGAGATGTCTCTCTTTTTTCTTGTATCAATGATTTTGTACCAAGAAAACTATATGTTTGATGTGTGTATGGGCATGTTTTTCTTTCTGATCTGAGAATAATAATATTTCTTAGAGTAAGGAGAAGACAATAACGGAACGTGTCATCAAAAGGAAGTGTTTTTATTGAGAACAGCTTTTATTGAAAAGAGGATATGGGGAACCAGACAAGATACATGAACTGTATCGCGATTTCTTAACAGAAATGAGCGATGACAGTCAGTTTGGTGTGTTCAAAAATAAAAAACAAAAGATAATGCGGAGGGATGTTATGTTATTTCGAATGGCGTGTTACCTTTTTATGATGGGATCCGGAATTGCATTAGGCAGAAGCGGAAAGGTAAGCAAAAGATTGATGGAAAGATTGGATAAGTTCCAATTACTGTGTTTATTGTTCTTGCTCTTTGTGATGGGAATCAATGTGGGAACGAATCAAGAGATTATGGACTCTTTCGGCAATATCGGAAAAGAATCTGCTCTGTTTGCGTTGTTCACGATTGGATTCAGTGTGTTGTTTGTATTTTTATTCAACAAAATTTATGGACAATTTCAGAAAGGCAAGGTGAGATAGATGACTTTGGTAATCGTGATGTCAGTGATTGCAGGTATTTTGTGCGGAAAGTTCATCGTAGTACAGGAGATATCCTATATTTCTACCTTGCTTGATGTGGGACTATGTCTCTTGATGTTTTTTGTGGGGATAGATATCGGAAAAAATAAAGATGTGATGAGTCAAATCAAATCAATCGGTGTAAAAGCAATTTCGACACCATTGATGGTAGCAAGCGGCAGTTTGGTCGGTGCGGTTGTGTGTGGAAAGTTTTTGGGATATGGAGCGAAAGACTCTTCTTTGATAGGAGCGGGAATGGCTTGGTATTCTCTTTCCGCAATTATGATAACGCCGTACTCCAAAGAACTCAGTGTATTGGCGTTTTTGACAAATGTTTGCAGAGAGGTATTTGCGATTGTTTTTATTCCGTTGATTGCAAAGTATATCGGTCACGAAGAGGCGATTGCACCTTCAGGAGCAACTGCAATGGATACGACCTTGCCGATCATTTCAAAAGCAACCGATGCAAGAACGGCAATTATTGCATTTATTACAGGATTTATTTTGACGCTCAGTGTACCCGTTTTGGTAACGCTGTTGCTGAGTTTGGCATAGAAATAGAACGATGTTATAGAAAAGATATCGTTTGTGTCGAAGAGAGTTCGGCATGGGAAGGAGAAAAAGATGAAGGTAAAACCGTCTGAATTTTTATTAAGCAAAAAAGAAGAATTAAAAAGATTGGTATCCGAGTTGAAAAAAGACTTCTATTATGTATCCGTTTTGGGAACAGATGTGACAGGTTCTGCTTATTCTGTAAAAAAGAGCGGAATTTCAGCAAAACCGTCTCCGGATACGGAAAAAGGATTTGTAGTAAGAGTGTTTCAGGACATCGGATTCAGCGAATATTCCTTTAATCACTTGGATGTAGAGCAAGCAGTTCGAAAAGTGAAGGAGATAGCAAAAGAAGATAGAGAAAGATATGTCAAAAACAATTTGTTTTTGGAATATCCGGCAGTTCCTCAAGATGAGAAGATAACCAAAGAGTTTTTCTCAGAGGTGAAAAATCTTCCGGAAGAAGACAAACCGGATGAAATTATCCGAAAATTGACAGAGATTCATTCCGATGTGATGAAAAAACATCCGGACTTGTTGGAGTTGCAAGTAAGTTTGACCACAACCCAAGTGAATAAGATTTTTATTTCGGAGAACAAGGACTTGTATCAAAGCTATGTCTATTCAACCGGTTATGGAGTTGCAGTTGCAGGAGATGAACATACGACGAAAAATGATTTTCTTGCAGTTTCCGGACTTTGTGGTTCAGAATTGATAGAGGAATTGGAAGAAAAGGTATATCAAGCCGCAGAACGTGCAAAAGAGCTCCTTCACAGCGAGAAAGTCGTTCCCGGAACTTACGATATTATCTGTGATCCCGACTTTACCGGCTTGATTGCGCACGAGGCGTTCGGACATGGTGCAGAGATGGATATGTTTGTTAAGGAACGGGCAAAAGGACAGGAGTATGTCAACAAGAGAGTAGCGTCCGACAAAGTGTTTATGCATGATGGAGCAACTGCTTGTGAAGAGGTTTCAACCTATCTGTTTGATGATGAGGGAAATTTAGGGAAAGACACCTTGATTATCGACAAGGGAATTTTGAAAACGGGAATGTGTGATGAACTCTCTGCCTTGCAACTTGGAGTAGAACCGACAGGAAACGGAAAGAGGGAATCTTATAAGAGAAAAGCATACACACGAATGACGAACACCTTTTTTGAAGAAGGGACAGATTCTTTGGATGAAATGATTGCATCCATTCAGTATGGATACCTGTTGGAAGGTTTTTCTTCCGGTATGGAAGATCCGAAAAACTGGGGAATTCAATGTGTTGCATCCAAAGGAAGAGAAATCAAAGACGGAAAATTGACAGGAAGAATTGTCAGTCCGTTATATTTGACAGGTTATGTGCCTGAATTGTTGGAGTCCATTACCATGGTATCTCCGGGATTGAAACTGTCCGGCTCCGGATACTGTGGAAAAGGTTGGAAAGAATGGGTGAAGACCTCAACAGGAGGATCTTATATCAAAGCGAAAGGGAGATTGAACTAATGATTGAAACAATAAAAAACATACTGTCTTCCATGACAGAAGTATCCGATTGGATTATTACAGAAGAACAGTCTGCCTCAAAAGAATTGTTTTTTGTCAAAGATAAGTTGGATATGAATCGCGGAACAGATATTCATGAGTTTGCAGTGAGAGTATTTGTGGATTTTCAAGAGGGCGAAGAACGATATAAAGGAGACGCTGACGTAGTATTGAGTCCTTTGGACAGTGTGGAAGAACTCACAAAAAAATTAGAGCAAGCAGCTTTTTCTGCAAAATTTGTCAAGAACAAGTGGTATCCTTTACCTGTGAATACAGCGACAGAATATCCTGTTATGAAGAAAAGGGATAATATCAAAGCTCTGAATGAATACTATGACGACCTTCATCAAGTGTTCTATCAAGATTATGGATATACCTCAAAAGTCAATTCCTGTGAAGTATTTGCCATAGAGGGAACAAAGAGAGTGGTTACTTCAACAGGTTGTGATTGCACCTACCCGAAAAATGAATTTACTTTCGAGATAGTGACCGATTGCAACGAGGGAGAAGAACCGGTAGAAATCTTTAACGGATATTATTTGACCGAAATGGATTTGCAGGAGATAGAACGAATTACAAAGAAACAGTTGATGGAAACGGAAGGAAGAAGCAAGGCGGTTCGAAATGCAACCCTATCGGATATGAGAGTTATTTTGAGTGGAGATGCAGTGGAAGAATTTTTCCAATTCTATTTGCAACAGGCATCCGATGTGATGGTATATACCAATATTGGAAAAGCCAAAATAGGACAAGCATTTCAATCAAAAGATGCAAAAGAGCCGATTACTATCAAGATGAAACCGAATTTGGAAACCTCCATCTATGCACGACCGGTCGATGCGGAAGGAACCGTGTTGAAAGAGTATGACCTTATGTATGAAGGAGAAATCAAAGCGCTTCGTACTACTGCAAAATTCAGCCATTATTTGGGAATTGACCATGTTGGTACAGTCAATACCTTTGAAGTTCTTGGCGGAAAAGAGTCGTTAGAAGAATATAAAAAACAAGATTACTTGGAAATTTTGACCTTCTCATGTTTTCTTGCAGATGAAATCACAGGAGATTTTGGAGGAGAATTCAGATTGGCAAAATTGGTACAAAATGGAACAGAAACCTTTGTGACAGGAGGAGCAATTTCCGAAAATATATTTAATATACAAAATCAGATGAGATTTTCGCGTGAGAAGGAAGTCCGTCGATATTCCGTAACACCGTCAGCCATTATTTTTGACGGAGTGACCGTATCCGGAGAGTAGGCACATAGTCTTAATTTCCTCTTGGAGTGTCTTTAAGAACAGGCTTTTTAGCAACTAATGTGTCCAATCTTATCTTCAAGTGGGAAACGCTATGGAGATATTCCGAAGAAAGGATATATGCTTTATCACTATCAATAACAGTATCGACAGTAAAGGCCAAAATACATTGGAATTTGTGCCTTTTATCTATATCATGTCCGAATGGTATACAAGGGAATATAGAGCAAGAAACAAGCTATAACCTAAAACCAATATCTAAAACGAAATATCAACCAATATGAGAAGAGGTTTCCTAAATACAGGAAATCTTTTTTTATGCAAGTTGAAAGAAGGACTAAATGGTAGAAAATGAAAAAATATAAAGAAATACAGATAGAAGAACAACCATACCATCAAAATCATGACAGTATTCTAACAAAAAATACAAACGGAAAGACCTTTGTAACAGAGATATAGTTTTACAAAAACAGAAAAGAGACATTTCAAGATAAGCTGTTCAAGGTAGTGAAAACGGAACGGAAAAGATAAAGAAAAATAGACCACTTTGTATTCATATTTCCCGTTTTTTTATCTATTTCAATGAAAGTTTTGAAAGCAAGTAGAGGAAATCTGACAGTAGAAAAAATGGCTTAAAAATGGTAAAATATCATTGATATTAGTGAAACAAATTAGAATTTGAGGATAGGTAGAAAGTTAAGACGGTTAGCGAAAAAATAAAATGGGAAATACTTTGTGGAAAGTTTTCGTGTAACAAAGATATTTTTATGGAGAATATGTGATGATTTATGTACTCAAGAACAAAGAAATGCCATGGACATCTTATGGGGAGGTACTATGGCAAGGAATTTATTATTTTGATAAGAAGAGAAAAGAACATTGTTTGTTGAGGACTGCACCTTTTTGTCCCGAAATATACAGAACTCAATATGATAAAGAGCGTCCGGTTATTATAGTAAGAGAGCATGTAAAAGAACGAATGGAGAACTGTTTTTCAAATCTCAATTTTGCAGAGGTTCGTAAAGAAAGAATTGTCAATTTGGATTGGACGACATGGGATTTATCTGCAGATGAACCTAAAATCTACCCGTCGGGTGATATGGATGCGGAAGAATATATCACCTGCAGAAAACATAACGAGCATTTGTCACAAACATTAGGGAATTTATATGCTTTGATTCCGGAGAAGGAAGGATATGCTTATTATGATGAAAATGAGCAAAAAGAAAAGTTGGTAAAATCTACTCTCTCGACAAAAGATATTTTTATCGTTGATTCTTTAAAAAATCAGGAAATTTATGTGAGTGAAAAGATAAAATCATTTTTAGAGGTTAACTTTTTAAATGAGATTTATTTAGAGCTGGCAATATTGGGAGAACCTGAAAATCCGGAAGAAGTGAGAGAGAGAATTTTATCAAGAGAACTATTAAAAGAAAAATCGGAGAGAATGTCTGTTAAAGACTGGCAGAAATGGCACAGATTAAAGAATAAGGCACAAAAACTGGTTGAAGGAATAGAAGATTTAAAGAGCGAGAATGCAAAAATGAGACGGAAAGAAAAAATATTGCTCTTGCTAAACGAAGCGAATGAAATTTACCCTTTGAATACCGAAAAATGGATGATTGGATTTTGGGGAGAACTATAAGGATTACATTTTGATGAATTGATAGAAATGATTTAGGAATGAAATTCCGGTTTGTAAAACTGTTCCGGAAGGAAAAAATTGAAGTTGTGATGGAGAGATGAGTATGGAAGGTTATTTGAGAGAAAAAGAACTTAAAACGTGCATTTGGGGAAAAGAAAGTATCATTGTAATAGATGAGGATATAGAGATTTCTAAAAATGTTGTTGTAAGTAAACTTTCTTGGATAGAAGAACACAAAGATGAAATTATCGAATTTGCTTTGGCATCAGAAAATGGTATTTTATATGGAATAAATTATAATATCAGTAAGACGATTGATAGAAAAGGAAGATATAAATTACCTGATGGAACCATCTTACAAAGTATCATTGAAAAAGAAACCTTAATAAAAAGCATTTTTGTGGATTCAGTATATTTTTCTGAAAATGATTTTTCTATTGATTTGTCTACCTCTCCGGATTATTTTGGGGGGCATTTATTAGGAATAGTGTTTAACTTGGAAACCAACGAGATGGAGTATGATGGGATGAACGGATAGGAGGTTTCTCATGGCAATAGATGGTGTAAAAAATTATAGATAGTGATGATAGATATGATATTTACAACGATGTTGTAGAACACTATAAGGACGGAGTAAGTGTTGATAAAATTATATCAGATAGGTTGGTAGATGAAAAAATTATTGTACCGATGATTTTGTTGCAGAGATTTATTGGACTGCTCTTGCATACTCTTTGTGGAAGATAGGACATTTGCCGGATGAGGTAAAAAACAAAGCAGACTCCTTATTTTAGTATGGGTAATGTTCTTGCAGTAAACTTTGACAATGAATATGGATTGCTGTTTGTTTGATTAGTGGATGAAAGGTCGGAAAATATAGAATATTATTTAGTTTGCACTCGTTTATTACAAAAAGAGAAACCCAATATTGATGATTTCTTAAACAGTACTTTTACGATTTTTGTTATTTTTATAAAAAAGTTAGAATATTATAACAAATCAACGAAATAAGGTGTACTTTATCTGAAAAAGATGTATAATAGAAATAAGAAACGGCGATGAGTTGTTTCTAAAATAAGATAATCTTCGGTTATCTTCACAAGGGAGGAAGTTTTATGAACCTAAAGATGATTGGTAAAAACATAAGTATAACAAAAGCGATGGAAGAGGTTCTCACAGAAAAATTAAGTAAGTTGGATAAGTTTTTTGATACCGATGTAGAGGCGAGGGTAGCAGTTTCGGCAACAAGAACTACACAAAAAATAGAAGTTACGATTCCGCTCGGTTCAGGAATCATCCGTTCCGAAGTGCAAGATGAAGACTTATACAATGCAGCGGATTTGGCGGTAGAAAAATTAGCCCGCCAGCTAAGAAAATACAAAGAAAAATTGATTCGAAAGGGACATGACACCATTCGATATGAAAATATAGAAACTCCGTCTTCTGATACAGAGACTATGGAAATCGTAAAAAGAAAAAGATTCGTTTATAAACCGATGTCTGAAGAGGAGGCTATGCTTCAAATGAATTTGTTGGGACATGACTTCTTCGTATTCAGAAGAGCGGAAGATGATATGTTCTGCTTGTTGTATATCCGTAAGGACGGACATTACGGAATCATTGAGCAAGAATAAGAGTTATTAAAATAAAAAATAACTTTAATATTTTAATATAAAGTAGAGAAAGAAAAAAGAGTAGAGCAATCTACTCTTTTTTCTTTTCTGATACGAAACATAATCCGATATTACAATCAATTTAACAACTCAATAAATCCAATCGATATCTGTTGTACTTTTGATTGTTTTGTTCATCCGTTGATTGACACTTTCACAAAGTTTGTCTATACTTTTTTTAAGTATCTGAAACACGTTAGGTTTCATCCAATCATGAAATCATCCTCGAAAGAGTACTTTGAAGTCATTGAAGTAATGGGTAAGTAAGTGATACATAAATCAGAAACGGAACGGTATCGGAGGGTTTTATGGCAATAGACGGAGTCAAAATAATAGATAGTGATGATGGTTACGACATTTATAACTATGTTGTCGAAAACTACAAGAATGGAATAAGCGTCGACAAAATAATAGCAACGATGTTGGAGGACGAAAAAAATTACTGTATAGATGATTTTTATACGGAGATTTATTGGACGGCACTTGCCTATTCTCTATGGAAAATAGGACATTTACCTGATGAGATAAAAACGAAGGCTTTGGAAATCATAGGTAGTGGCGCAAATCCGTTTTGGCTTGAAATTGACAGCAAAGCGCTGAGCAAGCGACAAAAAGTGTTGGATCAATTAGCGGTGCAGTTACAGAGTGAAAACCTCAAACCGATCAAAGTTCCGAAGGCAAGAACAAAACGGACACCACATTTTCACACAGGGGATGTTCTTGCGGTAAAATTCGAACACGAATATGGAGTCGTTTTTGTATCCTCAGTGGAACAAAGTCCGAGAAAAATAGAATATCATTTGGCTTGTACCCGATTATTACAAAAAGAGAAACCGAATATGGATGATTTCTTTTATAGCCAAATTGCTTGCAGTAAGCATGATACATTGTATTGGATTGATACAGACTGCTGGTTCAATCATAAGGACTTGGGGCTTTTGTCGGATTGCCTTGAAAAAATAGGAACCGTTGAATTGGACGACTATTATTTGGGCTTAATAGCACCTGCTCATACATTGAGCGATATTTATGATGAAATTACACAAGATATTGAAGCTTTTCAGTTGCAACTCAACGACACATCTTTTTTGATTATCAATTTTAAGGAGTGCGGGAATGAAAAATGACAGTACAAAAAATGTTAAAAAATGATATACTATTATCAAATATTTAGAGGGATACATTTGCAATTTATTCATGAAAGGGGAAATGGTGTGAAGGAAATGATAAGTTTTGTATACGATAGACCTTGGATCATATTTGTTGTCATGACAATTTTGTTTTATATCAGCGTAGGGAGATTGGTCTATCAGCAGTCTAAACGCAAGAAAGCTTTTCAGATGATTAAGAGTATGAAAAACAACAGTAAATTATCTAAAGTGTATCTTAGGATAGATCACGGATATGGCGATTTCTATGATGTTGCAGTCAGTGATGATGGAAAAACGTGGCATAAAGCGCTATTTTCCGATGAGGTATTAACACCGTCGATATTACTTCCGCCGGGACAATATGAGGTGAAGTTTTCTGTAAAGTCACGTTCAGGAATTTCAGTATATCACAGTAAAAAGGGAGTTTTTTATACTGAAGTTACAGTAGAACCGTTTGTTGACACGATGATTGTGTTTGATAATGATACATTGGATAGTTGGCAAGAAGAATATAAGGAGGAAATTTAAATGAGTAACCTAAGAATCAATTTTATCGATGAATGGGAAAAGAAAGACGTTAATTTAGAAGAACTGAGACATGCGTTGGAGGATGGAAATTCATCTGTTTATACGGATGCGAGTTTTAAGAAGGTATCATCCAAGTGGAAAAAATTCAAGGAGAGAGGTGTTTCCAACCTTTATTTGATTAAAGAGTTGGATGATGATGGCGTTGCATGTGCATACTATGCGTATTCCATTACTGACGGTGTCATTGACGAGGAAACTTTAGAGATGATTAGAGAAGTTTGTGCACAGAAGCTATCTTCGGGTGAGATGAGAGCTAATGGTTCGTTTTCGAAGCCGAATGAATGGTGGGATACCCATCCTTTGCGTTCAATAAAGGCGGTTGAGAGCGGTTCGGCAGACAGCTTACATCAGTATTTATCAGCCGAGTTATATCCAAAAGGCATTGTGCTTGATGCCAGAAGTATTAGTACGAAGCATGCAAATGAATTAGCTTGCTCAGCAATCGCATGGGGTGTGAGTACATCATTTTTCAAAAAAGGTGCCTATATGAGTGTTCTGATTCATAACGATTCTCTGTAAATATCATTGCGATTGTTGATAAAAGTGAGTTGTCAAAGTCGTTTACAACAAAACAATATGTCTTGTTTGATGATAAATTTTACAGAGTGATAGGAGGAAAAAATGACAGAAACTAAGATTATGATTGGCGAAAATGAGTTTGTATTGTATGAGAGTGGCGACTATGTGGGGAAGATGACAGTTTGGGGAAGGGAGACGGATATTTTTTTAGACATTGACGTGAATGAAAACAGAGTGACAGATGTAGTGTTTGAAAAGATAAACTGGCTCAATGATAACAGAGATGTGGTGGTCGATGCATTTATGGAGGAAAATGATCATTTTGTCGATGTAATCAACGAGATGATTGAAAGTGGAGATTTTGATGCGGACGAGCAGATTTCGCAGGAAGATTTTGAAGATGCTCTGTTTGTCAACAATGTATTGATTTTTATAAGAGGCAGAAACAGTGAATTTTCTCTTGATTTGGATGCAGAACCTGATTATTTGCTTGGACATTTGGCTTGTATGGAGATAGATAGCAATTACGAAGTGGAATGTTGCGGAATCAACGGCTAACAAAGAAGTAGGAGGAAGACAATGAAATAGAAAAGCAACAATATTTTTTGGTAAATGACGGATTGTGTATCGATAGAATTTAAGAATAGGAGATATCAAATGAATGCCGAACTTTATATTACAAAAGCTTCCTTACAAATTTCAAAAGGTGAGATAGATAAAGCAGTTGACAGTATGATGAAAGCCATCAATATCGGAAACGATATGATTTCGGTGACACAAGCACATTGTTTTTTGGGAGAATATTATTTTGTAAATCAAGACTATGTTTTATCAAAAGAACATTTGGAATGGATTGCTCAAAGACAGGAGGAGCTTGAAACGGAGTATGACGACCTATTGAATGATGAAATCGATAAGGCGAATCTATTGTTAGATATGATGGAGACATTCTCTTTAATTGAATAATATGTGAGTTGTTTTTTGATTCAAATAAGCAGTAAATCAGATATATCATGTGTATTCCATGGTTACACATCATTAGGAGGTTTGCTGTTTTTTTTGTTGGGAAGATTCAACGCAACAGACCGGAAACGATAATATGAAAAGATGATGTCAACAGTTGGAGAAAATCAGATACGAAAAGTCGATAGAATGATTTTTTGAGATAATCGAAGTGTTTCATACAGTCAAAAAATTATGGGACACTTTGTGGAAGTGTCAATCAACAGATGAATGAAACAATCAAAAGTATCACTTGCAAAAATTGGATTGATTCCATTGTTTCATCGACACAATAAAACAGACAGGAAACAAGATTGTGGAAATATGATGATTAACGTAAGAGCAGACTGAAATGGAAGAAAGATATAAAAATAAATTAAAAAATGATATAATATATCAAGTGAACAAATCATACGAATCACAGATAAGAGATAGAATAAAAGATAGAGTAAGAAATTTTTTCTTTTCTTATCATAATATTGTATTCTCTTTTTTATCATCACAAACGACGGGTATCGTTTCAGAGAGTAATTCATATTGCAAGTGAGGAAGTGATGGAAAAATGATCGTCAATATTTGGTTAATTATTTGCGGTTGTATTTGTATTTGGAAAGGATTTTACTCATCTGCCAAATCTGAAAAATTGAAAGCATTTTTGGAAGATCAAGACAATGTATGTCAAACACAAGGAACGATTCATGTTGTGAATATTGAATATCATGCTCGTCATCATTTTGATAATTATATTGTAAACATCAAGTTTACAGACGTTAGGGGAGAACAGATTTCTGTAACAAGACCGTTTAATGCCAGTCATTGTTCGACCAAATATCTGAGAAAGAATAAGAAGAACGGAGAGGTTCCGGCAACTGTTTTTTATTGTACAAAAAATCCGAAAGAGTGTCTTGTGAAAGAACTGCAAGAGTTTGAGTATGTAAGAAGTGAAAGATGGTTTATGCCGATTGTAGGAATCGCATTGATATTATTGGGCGTAATATTCATCTATCATCGCAATTGACGGAATCTATCATGAGACGATAGAAAATCGTTCAGAGAAAGGAGTTTGTTTGATGAAAGAGTATCTTAAATTATACCAAAAGATGAGAGAAGAGTATTATCAGGAATGGGGAGAATATGCCCATCCGGAAAGTATGCAAGACTTTGAAAAGCTGAATCAAGAAATTTTTGAAGAACACTTGAAAAAATATAATGAGTCTACTGACACGGTGTTGAAAACCAAAGTATATGTAGACCTTCTTCTTGATAAAATTCAATATTTCGGTTACTATTCCGCTTTCTGTGAAGGAAGTTTTGAGAGTTTGAACAATGCCGTTTGGCAAAGTGGCAGAACTGATTTGTTGAAGGGGAGTATTGTACATAGCGGAATGGCTTATACCGGAAATATCCTAAAAGGAATATTTACTTGTTGTGCCTGTAATGATTTTGATGTCATTTCATCCTTTGTTCCGCATACATCACCGTTACTCAAAGGTACTTTTTATACAGAAAATGTCATCAATCTGCTCCATGCAATCTATTACAAAGATGATAGTAAATTGCAAGAGGCGATGGGAAAAGCCGAATCTTTCTTGATGAAGAAAAAACTTACCGGAATCGCAGAGTATTATGTTCGGTTTTTTGTTTCTCTTGCGAAAAAAGAGGTGGACGGAATTACGGAATGCTTACAAAAACTTTGTGAAGCATACCAAAAACAAGGCTATCCCGTCAAAAAAATTGACAAATGTTTTGTTGTAGAGATACACGGTTTGTATCGCTTGGTAAGATGTTTGGATGAAAGTCTGTTCGAGAAAGTAGAAATGCCGGCTCATAAGTGTTTTCTGAAAGAGTTTGAAGAATGGCAACAGAACAATAATTTTCCTAAAGGTATGCAGTTTTATGAATATCCCGAAACATTACAGGAGGGGAATCGTATTTTACAAAAAGCCTTGCCTGAAATTCATCTCATCAAGGATGGTGGTAACTTTACAATGGATGTAGAAAAATTTGCAGAAGAGTTAAGCGGTTTGGAGGAGAAGTAATGGAGAAATTAAAGTTGAGTCTTTTACAAAAATGGGAAATACCCCAAAAGTACAGCTTTGTGCATAGTTCAGCCGTGCTTTCTGACGGAAGGGTATTGATTTTGACAAATGAAACAGATGATAGCGACAAATATTGTGTCCTTGTATTATCTTCTTCCGGGCTGAAAGAAGTAGAGGTTTGTGACTGTTCTGATGATAGAAGAAACTATCCTGTACTGTTCCGTTTTGGAGAAGACTTTGGAATCATAAAAAAAGGACAGGAGATTCAATACTATACCGGTGATTTTTCATCACCGGAAATCATACCGATCAAGAATGAGACTTCGGATGTGAACAGTATCGTTCCCGAAAAAGCACAACAGAGATATTTTCAGGTGATATCGGACAGTTCGATGATTCCGGTTTGCTTTGAGTATAATGTGTATTACGGAGATGCAAGATGTTTTGCTCTTTTGGAATTTGATGTTCAAAAAAAACACGCCGAATGGAACTCTTTTTCAAGCATTGATAAAAAAGGATTGACCCATCATGATGACCGAACCGATGAAATACCGAAAATTGACAGTCTGAAAATAATCGACAAAGACATCTATGTTTTCACTTCGGGAGAAAGTACAACATCAGTTAATAAATGGGGTATGGATTACTATGCACTTGCAAAGATTTCTAAAGATGGAACAGTGATTGAAAAACTTTTGGAATCGGACAGTTTGAAACAAGACGGCAAAAAAGGCGGTGTGAACGGAAAGTTCACCGATTCCGACTATGTCATCATGACACCTCTGTTTAAGACGGATGATTGGAAGGGAAAACAAAAACTTTTTTCACTTACTGCAAGGGAATATTTTGATATCGGGTTGCCGCGAGGAATGAGCAAACATATGGTACAAAACATCAGCAGAGATAGTTGTATTACCTCTCTTTATGACAGAGGGTTAAAAGAAGTTGCGTTGTGCAAAATAGGATAACAATATTAAGATTTGCAAGATTTTTCAATTAACGATAAACTGTGGTAAAATGAGTTAAATTCACATCAAAAGACCGGTTTTTTGTGTAGTAACATCATGCTATTAAAATCAGTTTGCTGGAAGAGTCTATTTTATTTCGCAGTTTGATTTCCGTTTCGCATTTACTTAAGATAGAAAAGTATGTAATCATATGAAAGAAAGGTAAAATAACAATACATTTTGAGGAGGAATGCAAGATGTTGCTGGATAATGAAAGATATGAAGAGGTTATTGCTTATGGTAAGGATGCCATCACTAAAATAGGAGAAAATAAGCTTGAAGAAGGTTTTGCTCTTGCTGAACAAGGTTGGAACGCTTTTCCGGAGTCGGGAGCAAAATGGAATCAGGGATACAACTATGCAAAAAGCTTTTTTAAACATGCGATAGGAAATAGCGATATGGTGAAGGCAAAATCTTGGTTGGACAGAATGATAGAAAACAATGACGAGTTGCACTTGTTTGATTCTGAGGTTGAACATATGAAGGCGAAGTATGAATTTGAAGTTGGCAACTTAGATGCAGCATTTGAATTATGGAAAAATCTGCTCAAACAAAAAGGTGTAGGCAACCGATATTTTCAGTCTGATGATCCAAAGTATCAGGAATTCTATCAATCAAGAAAATAATGTTTTTCAGTAAAGATGAATTATGAACGGAACAGGAAATAAAAAATGAATTTTAGAGAGAAATGGATATCTATATAACGGATTGGCTCAATAAAAGAAATCCTTATAAGGAAACACGATTTTGGGAGGAACTATGAACGAGATTGAGAAATATCGAATATTGAGTGCAGGGAAAGCCTTTGGGCATCGTGCTCAACTTGCACTGGTTTTGCTTGACAGCAGGACAGCCTATGAAGAATTAAAAGAAGAAGGCTCACAAAGTATGGTTGCCGGAAGTTACGACTGTGCCGGTGGAGATCCGGCTGCAATACTTGAAAAAATAGCAATAGAATTAATCTGTCGTGATACCCGCAACACGTGGTATTTGCCTGATGATGTTAAATTTTGGGACAGGCGTTTCGGAAGTTTGTTTGAGACCAAGTTTTTTTGCTATGATGATGATGTAGAAACGTGGAGTAAGATACTGTACAAATTCTTTGTAACACTCAGGTGGATGCCGAAAAGAGAAGATTATACTTCTACAAGAAGCTATAACAATGTTTGGAGATATTTTGCAGAACTGTTAGCAGTTGTAAAACAAAATCATCATCCTGAATTTGACAAGTATTATGAAATTGCAGTTCAAAACGGAATGAATCCGGTGGTGTTGGAACGAAAGTTACAGGAATTGTCTGACTTAAAACAGTCCTTTGTTGAACTTTAAATCAGTTTGGAGTCATATTCGATCAATGAATCAATAATCAATGAACCATCAATCAAGGATAACAATTACCAAGAAAAAATTGATAGCAATATGTCGGAGGAGAACCATGGAGAAAAATTGGAACATAAAAACAGAAGATATGAAAGAACTTTTTCATTGGAATGAGGGAGAAGGTTGTATTGCAACAGACAGAATTATGGTAGACGGAGAAAAGGTCGGCTATATGTATCGTGAGAATCCCGATTATAACGGAGACAGCGGTTGGAGATTTACTGCCGGAGATGAAGACGATGAGTATATGAGTGAACCGGATCATTCAGGACTCTATACCTTAAATGCAGTTGCAAACAATGATGTGGATATTATTCCATTTCTTCATTCTCCGATTGGGACAGGTTATTATCGGGATGAAAACGGAGAATTTGTCAAAGATACCTTTCATGCCATTGCCAGACAGGAGATAGACGAAATATTATATGAATACAAGATAATGACCGTAGAAGATTATCGAAATCAAAGTCCTGAGAATTTAGCTGTGATTTATGAGAATATCAAATCGGTAGTGGAACAGTATGATTTATCCGAAGAAGATGCGGATGCGATTTTGTCGGATTTATTGGGAAGTTGCATGGGGTTCAAATTTTCAATTTGATGAGAATGGACTGTTGAAGTTTTAGGGAATGAGAGAGGTATTAAAAATGGCTTCAAGGAAAGAATATTTAGATTTTATTTTAGAACAACTATCTGAGTTGGAAGAAATAACATATCGGGCAATGATGGGAGAATATATTATTTACTACAATGGAAAAATTGTTGGTGGAATATATGATGATAGGTTGCTTGTGAAACCGGTGCAAACAGCGATAAATTATATGCCGAATGCAGAATATCAGTTACCATATGACGGAGCAAAGGAAATGCTTTTGGTAGATAATGTAGATAACAAAGAATATTTAATCGGACTATTTAAGACCATGTATGATGAGTTACCTGCACCAAAACCGAAAAAGAAAAAATAAATATGATTGTACTTTCGCTGACAAAAACAGTAAAACAATATCAATTCAAAAAAGTGAAATAATAATATATGAGGTGGGGAGTAAAGTGAATCGAAACAACGATAAGATTACCGGATATCATTGGCTGAAAAGAATTACGATTGATGTTATGATATTTTTGTTAAAAGATGTGATTCCTGTGTTTGGAGCGGTTATCACAATGTCGGTAGTTATCGGACCTACATTATGGTTCGCAACAAATCATATCATCCTATTGGTATTGTTGGGGATGATTGCGTTGCTGATTTTGATTGTTGTCAGACATTTGATTGCAAAAAAGATAAGCAAAACAGCAGAAAAATTATACGGAAAACAGGAGTTGTATTTGATTCACAATCATTTGTATTGTACGGAAGATGTGAGAACTCGATTTTCCCATGTCATCAGATGTTATAAACCGATTGAAATCTATCATGTAGAAAAAACAAAGTTTTATTGGGCGGTTGATTGCCTTTGCTATAAAATACGAAAGAGCGGCAATGCGATGGAAGATATCGGACTTGTTTTGGAACAGTTGATACAGGATGAAAAAAATTTAACACCGGTAAAAGAAACATTATTGTTCAAACGGCAGTATCATGATGAAATTGAGAAAATGATAGACGAGGTACTCTGTCACCACAAATCATCTGAATGATGGGAAAAGAAATTCGAAATAAGAATGTTGTCATTTCAGAAAGTGAGAATAGAAATGCTCTGATTTCGGAACATAAGAGCATGAGTATGATGTAAAGTCTGTTGCAGTTAAGTTTGTTGCAAGAGAAGATATGGATTGATCCAAAAAAACATGTTTACAGATTGATGGCAGTAACGACAGTGTATTTTTGAAGGAGAAGGAATAGGATGAAAATGAAAGTCGGAAAAACTTATCGTGTTAAAAAAGAGATATTCAACTTCAAAAAAGGGGAAATTTTGATATTAGCTGACAAAGGATATCAGGCTTATTACGGTGAATATAATTTTGTTTTTGTCAATGAGAAGAAGGAACATCAGTATGCAGTCTTGCGAGACGGTTCAGATGAAGATATGAAAATATATCATCATTTGGACGAGTATTTTGAAGAAGTGAGTACGACAGAAGTTTGACACAAACGATTCATGCGGTATGAAACTACTATGATACATATCGCTCAAGAGTGTTGTTGATAGAGAGTAGGTTGCGAATAGCTTTCATAAGTATCAGTACAAGCAACTTCATGATAATCAAAATAGGATAATCAGTTCGGTTGAACTGAAGTAGATAAATAGTTGGAGTAGGAGATGGAAGGAGAAGTGATATCTATGGCGATTCTAAATGAAAAGCAAATCAAATACGGTTTTGATTACTTTCATCGTGATGAACCGGAGAACAAATGTATTGTTGAAGTATCGGAGTACACCGGAGAAAAAGCATTGACAATAAACTGTACGCAATTAGGCGATAGTTTTACACCGGAGTATAAGACAGCAAAGGAAAAGAAGCGTGTCTTACAGGAATGGTGTGATTTTTTGCAGAATAATCCGACAGCGTTTACAGAACTGACTTTCTGTACAAGGATGCCTCAAGAGTTACTTGATGCTGTTTGTGCACAACAAAATCTTCGTAAGTTATACATCAAATGGGGCGTATATCGGAATCTTTCTAAGATTACCAACCTTACCAATCTGGAATATCTTCACATAGGTTCCGGTGCAAGTGTAGAGAGTATAGAACCCATTTCAAAATTAAAAAACTTGGTTGCCTTGTCGGTAGAAAATTTTCAGAAAGTGGACGATTACAGTTTGTTTGCCAATCTTACCAACTTAGAGAGTTTGTCAATCGAAGGAGATTGTTTTGCGCCTAAAAATATTCATGTAAATTCTTTTGATTTTCTCAATGAGATGAAACAATTAAGATATTTTAATTTTTTAGCCGGTATACTAAAAAGCAAGGACTATACACCTATTTTAAGTCTTGAAAATATAGAGCATTTAACACTGAAACCGTGTAAAGAAGTGAAAGCGTTATACAACAATATGATTCAACTTCCTCATTTGAAGTATGGATTGTTGGTTGAAAAACCGGAACTTTATAGGAAATAACAATCTGCGGTAATATCGGATTGTGTGCTCAACATTCAGTATGATGTTATTTGATACGAAAACCCGACGAAATGATTGAATCAATCTAATTTCTACAAGCTATCCTTTTGATGATCATTCATCAGTTTATTTACACGTTCACAGAGTCTATTCATCATTTGTTAAGCATCTGAAATGTTTCATTTTTTATGGAATAATGACATTGTTTTATTGAATTTCAGTATCGCATCGGTAAACCATGGAATTGAGAGTTGGCAGAACGATTGGAGTTTCTACACAAAATAGAAGGAGGAAATAATATGATAGCAAAGGCAGGAGATGTGTACTGCGTCTATAATAAATACTTAAAGAAATATACAGCTTGTCAAATCACAAAGATAGAAGAAGATGACAAGGAACCGCAGGCGGTCATTCTTTCACTGGATTGGTCGGGGGAAGAGCCTATGAAAGAGGAGGAATTATCTTCCATAAAACCGCTTTATAAGGACTTTATGTACTGGAACCGAGGGATACATCTATCAAATGTTGATGTGAATGTACCGACAAATTATACTTTCGTTGGAAATGTTACTCCCTTAACTGATGAGAGTACAAATTCATACGCAACATGGGGAAACGGTTATGAGGTCTATAGACAATTGAAATGGCAGGAAATACCGAAAGAACAGACAGATGCATTTAAGAAAGCGGATAAGAGCGAAGAAAAAGTCATCTTTGTAGGAGAGGAGTGTGGCATTTCCAAGCGCCGTTTGAATGATGAGTGGAAACCTTTTGAAGATGCAATGGAATTAAAGGTTTTTCCTTGTTTGACTCATCTAACATTAAACAAATGGCACAAAAATTTATATGAGTATTTGCAATCCACTCCTTTTATTTCTGAACTGTTTCTCGAGAACCATAACCAAACAAAACTGGATTTCTCAAGAACATCAGTTTGTACGCTTTCCATTGATATGACAGGAGTAGAAGAACTTATCTTAAATGACGGTTTGGAGCAACTTATTTTATTGGGAGAAGTAAGGAAAAATTGCAACATACAGGCGAATGGAAATGAACAGACATTGTTGTTACAATGTGATAAAGTGATTCCTAAGTTGAAAGGTTTGGAAGCTTTAGGAAAATTACATGTTATCAAAATCGAAGAACTCGATATTGAGGAAGTTTTGAACGCATATCCAAAACTTACAGAATTAAGATTGTGGGGAAAACCGGGAAATCTTGTTCATTTTGATAAGTTGTCGGAGTTTCAGCAGTTGGAAGTTTTTACAACAATGGACTTGTTCGGTTTTACCGCAGAGGATATTCCAACTCCCGATAGACTTCCGAATTTGTATATGTTTTGGATGGAGAGCTTGCCGGAGGATGCTGCAAAAGTAACGAAGAAACTTTATAAAAAGCGAAAAGAAGACGGACTTCATCTTTGGATTAGCAAGCCGAGAAAACCCGAATGGCTTGCTCAGAACTTGGACAATCCGTTTCGTTCATGGGACGGACAGGAAAATATTACACCTGCCAATGCCAAGAAAGCAGCTACTTTGTATAGAAAGACAAGAGCGGGAATCGTAAAGATTGCAGAAGGTTCTGATAAAGATGCTATGACAAGTGCTGAAACTTTGGTAAGGGAGTATACCGAGGGATTCAATAAGATGGATAAGCGAAACTGTTTTATCTATACAGTCGAGCGAGAGGATATTTATACTGCGCTTGATGAAATATTAGACTTACTACCGGAGGACTTGAAAGTCGATAAAGAGCAATTGTTGAACTTATTTGATGAATTAAGGAATTTCTAAAAGTGAGGGGAACAAAACGAATTATGATGTTGCAAGGGTGCTCTTGCCATAAAAGGGATAAGAAACAAGCTGATAGAATGTAATTAGGAGAGAATGAAATGAGAGTAGAAGTATTTCCTCTTGAGAAGATAACAATTGACAACAAGGAAATTATGTTAGGGATGAACATAAATGAGGTGCAAAAGCTGATTGGAATACCGGACAGAGTTTTTTCGAACTGTGACGGAGAATCCGGCAGGCATTATTATTTTGACAGTGAATTGGGATTGGACTTTGATGAAAGCGGATTGCTTGAATTCATTGAATTTCTTGGTGGAATTGACGGGAATCTCAGACCGTATCTTTATGGGGTATCGGCTTTTGAAACAAGTGCAGATGAATTGCTTAAGATGATAATGGAACAGGACGATGAGGTTGATGACAGTGAAGCGGATTATTGTTATTGTTTTTTGAATATCGGTATAGGGTTGTGGCGTCAAGATAATCAAAATAAACACTGGGATACGATTGGTATCGGTGTAGACAAGTATTATAGATACGAATGATTTGATACAAAGCAGAGCGATAGAAAGTCAACTAAAAGCAATCTTTTGATGAAAAGATAATTAAAATGATTGGTAGAGAAAGGATGTATTCACTTGAACTGTTTGATACGGAATATTACCATAGAAAATCAGAAAATCAACAGAGAGCAATTTTTTGCGATAGGGTATTGTCCTGAAATAGAGAAACATCTGCTGTGTGTTCATATTTCTTGGATTGCGGGATATGACCGATATTACAAAATGGAGGAAGACGATTTGGCGCTTTATGAAACGGAACAGGAAACATTCTGCAAAAAATATGAAAAAGAAATCAAAGCATACCGAACAGAGAGGTTGATTGGTGCAGGTGCATTAAGAGATTACGATTTTAGATGTCTTCCTGATGAAGTACGGAAGACTTTGGACAAGTATCCTCCATTTGAAGGATACCATTATCAAGATGGAATCTTCTACGCAAGAATCAAGATAGGGGACACCTTTTTCAGTATTCCGCCGGTTCGCGATGACAAACAGATGTAACGGATAGTCATGGTAAGAGGATTGATACGAAAGAGAATCAGATTGTCATACACTCCATATAACAAGACTCCTTGCCTTCGTTCGTCTCAAAGTTAGGGAAATTGAGGATGTCATCGCTTAGGTGGAACAAGAAAACGATGGTTGTAGTTTCAAAGAGTGCTGATATAGTAAGGTCATACAGAGAGGATGGGAGAGAATACTATGAGTGATACAGATTTGCTTTATTTCAAAGAAAGACTTGATACAATCGATTGGAACGGAGATTTTGAAAAGGCGGACAAGGAAAATTATGAGATTTTAGACAAGTTGTGTGAAGAGATAGAAGCAGAGCTTGGAAGAAATCGAAACTCTGAAATTATAGCGAAAGCTTTATTGCTCCTTGCTGAGAATGTAGGTTGTATAGAGGATTTTGAAAGATACGAAGAAAATTTTGTGAACCGTCTTGTGCAAGATAACTTGCTTACAAAAGAACAGTCGGAGTTATTTTATCATAACACAAACAGAAGACAAGGTTAGCATGTTGTATTGATGGGGTTGTTTATTTATGACAAAATAAACTAAAAATAAAAAGCCGGAAATCCACCGAAATTTTTTGAATGGAGATAAGGATATGATAATTTACCAAGATGATTATCTGAAAAAATCATAGATAAAAGAGAGTTGGAGATAGGGATTTTAACAGAGATTAGTATAAAAGTCGTAATCAAAATAATAATAGGCGAACAAATTGTTAAAAAATATGATTAGATATTCGGTTTTGTGGTATGATGAAGCGGTAGATAAGAACAAGCCGAAAGAGAAGTTCAGATTGTAACCGGTCAAATGTCTCAAACTCTTAGAGGGTGATTACAGTCACGAAGATGGAACTTTTGGAGTTTAAGAGATTATGATTTGGTTGATTTTGTTATTTTATTGAACTGTGGGGGGAGAGATTTTTGTGGGCAGATCGGGTAGGACTTTATTGATGGATTTTACCTATAAATTAAGGTCTAAACCTATTTCTGATAAAATAGCAAAGTCTAACATAAATATAGGAAAGGGGAGAAAGTAAATGAAAAAAAGTTTAAGTATTCTTCTTGCATTTGTGATGTTTTGTTCAATGATATTACAGTTCGACAATGTAGTATATGCAGGAGAAGTACCGAGCAATGTAATTACAAATATTAGACTTGAAGATGAAAGTGGTGGAGCTATTTATAATATAAAACAATGGCAAGCTATGAAAGTAATTATGGCTTTTAAGCTTTTAGATAATGAAATTCATGAAGGAGACACTACGACGATAACACTTCCTAAAGAACTTCTATTTGTAGATGTTCCAATCAAATTTGATGTTAAAGACTCAAATGGTAAAGTGGTTGCAATTGCAAAAGCAGACCATAATAAAAAAACAATTACTTTAACTTATACTGACTATCCACAAAGTCATTCAGGAGTAACAGGGACTCTGTTTTTTTATTCGAGAATAGACCATGAAAAAGAAAAAGAAAAGAAAACAATAACTTTAGATTTTAAAGTTGGCAATGAAATTATAAATGGTGGTTCAGTAGAATGGGAAGGACCGGGTCAAGCTAATGGACAGTTTATGGAAAAAGCTTCTTGGAAATCGTCAACTAATAACAACGGAATTTCATATGGTGTATTTATAAATCGAAAAGGTCAAGATATAAAAAACGGTTGGCTTGAGGATGAATTACAAACTGAAAAAACAAAATATATAGAAAATAGTTTGAAAGTTTATAAAGGTAGTTGGCAATGGAACTCAAATATATCAGATTATCAACTAAAAAATGAGAGACTTGTTACCAATGAAGTTTCAGTTATATGGGGACAAGATGGAAGAAGTTTTAAATTAAATTTTGGAGATTTGAAACCAAGTGAAGGTCTCAGGGTAAATTATAAGGTAAAGATTGGATATATTCCAGTAGATGGAGAAATATTTAAGAATAAAGCCAACCTTAAAGGACAGAAAATAGAAGAAGTTGAAAGAACAAATAGTTATAAATATTTCGCTGCTGGAGGGCAAGCAGAGGGATATGTATATAAAATTCAAATCAAGAAAAAAGGAGAGGACAGCGGTAATCCGCTTCCCGGCGCAACATTCGATGTTATTCGAGTGCGCAGCGGACAAACAGTCGGAACAATTACCAGTACTACTGACGGAACAGGTGAGCTTGGAGGTTTGCTTTTAGATGATTATAAGCTTGTTGAGACTGAAGCTCCTAAAGGTTACCAAAAATTAAAAGATCCTATCTTTGTTAAACCTGAGGATTTTGGAACTAATAAGATTGCATTAAAAAATATTGTAAATAAAGAGAAAGAAAAAGAAAAAATAACAGTAACAGTTACGAAAAAGTGGGAAAATCCGGATGGAACACCATTGACAGGAGATAAACCTACAATTAGCTTACAGCTTTTAAAGGATGGACAATCAGAAGGGAATCCGGTTGAGTTAACCAACGGAAATACTACTCATGAATGGAAAAATCTTGATAAAACAGATAAATATGGAAATGACCATAAATACTCTGTTCAAGAAGTAGGTGAAACCGGATATAATATTAAACTTGGTAACGACTGGTACAAGGTTACTTATGGTGCAGATCAGCAAAATGGATTAACTGTAACTAACAAGAAGAAAACACCATGGACACCGATGGAACCACCTACAAGAGATTTAAAGGTTACTAAGTTTTGGAAAGATAAGGACAATAATGACCTAAATGCTCCCGTAGAAAAAATAGAAGTAGAACTATACAAGGATGGAGCAGCAACAGGGAACAAAAAAGAACTTACAAAGGCTAACAACTGGACAGCTGAATTCAAGAAACTACCTGTATCAGCAACTTTAGGTGGAGAGAACCATAACTACACAGTTAAGGAAACCGGAGAAAGCGGAAATGCTATTCAATTAAATAACAAATGGTATGAAGTTATTTATGGCGGAACAATGAAAGACGGTCTTATAGTAACAAACAAAGAAAAAAATTCGTGGACACCGATGGTACCACCGACAAGAGATATTAGAGTTACTAAGGTATGGCAAAACGATAGTGGAACAGAGATTGTTCCATCAGTTGATGAAATAACGGTAGAATTGTATCAAGATGGAAAGACTACAGGAAAGACATTAAAGCTTACATCAGCAAATAATTGGGCAGCTACTTTTGAAAAATTACCTGTATCAGCGACTTTAGGTGGTAAAAATTATGAGTATACCATCAAAGAAGTTGGCGTAAACGGAGAAAAGATAGAGTTAGCCGGAACATGGTATAGAGTAAGTTATGGTGGCACTATGGTAGACGGATTCGTAATTACCAATGAAAAGGAAGTAAAGCCGGAAAAACCTGATAAACCTGATAAACCCGATAAACCTGATAAACCGAATAAGCCAAATGGACCGACACCACCGGGCGGAACAACACCATCGAATGGACCGACACCATCGAATGGACCGACACCACCGAGCGCAACAACACCGCCGGATAATCCGACACAACTGGAGAATTCAACACAGACTGACAAAGCAACCAAGTTGAATCATTCAAGTAAGGAGAAAAAGACGACACTATTGAAGAAGATTGCACAATCAGGTCGTCACTTGCCAAAAACAGGAGACGGAGCAAATCCTGCTGTGTATGCATTGGCACTATTTGCGTTAGGAAGTTTGCTGACTGTAGTCGGTTATAGACGCAGAAAAAATGTAAACTAAAAAAACAAGTTTCCAAAAGCAAGAAAAGTGCCGATAAAATCGACAGACTGAAGCAAACAGCTGATTATTCCGATGTTGGTAAAAGATAAAGAACGGAAAGCTGTGTTAAGAACAAAATAGAGGCGAGATCTATTGATAAAGCTTGCTTGAAAAAGAAAAGGGATGCAGAGAAGAGAGCTTGAGTATTCGAAGCTTTTGGAACTGTATCTCTTTTTTTATAAAATCAAATCGGAGTATGAAAGCGAAATAACAATGTAACTAATACTATTGTCTATTTCACTTGCCATATTTCATAATGTAAGATACTGTTCATGATTCAATAAGTCCAACACTTTATTTCAGTTGCTTCAAATATCACAATGTCAAAAAGAGCATTTCTTTCAAAATAACGATTTATGAAAGTTCTATTAGATTTTAGTATAAATTGCTTGATATCTTTATCTCAATTACTTATGTTATTGTTTACAAATGTATTTGTGGTTACTCCCCTACATCCGGGAAGAAATGCTTCATCTACAATTTGATTCAAACTGTTTTGTTATAAAACAGTTTTGAAATTTATAAAATTTGTGTTTTTAGAAACCGCGTTTGTTCGCAATTTATCATATTTGATGAAAGAATGAGGGATTCATAAAAGTTAAAAATGGATAAAAACAACCCTCAACAAAGATTAAAAATCATAATTAAAATAAAAGTTGACGAACAGATTATAAATTTAAAAAATTTTGTGTGCTATTTTGTGTTATAATAATATTGATAAATGAGAAACGCCGAGGCGTAGTTCGAATGGAGATAAGACGAATGCCTGAAAAATTTAGAGAGAGTGAGTGTAGCGTGCAAAGATTGAACTTTAAATATTAGGGTATAATGGTACAATCGCATGAGAATGAATTGAGAGGTGAAGTTTGAGTGGAAGCAAGTCGGATATCCGAAAAATTTAGTATGGTAAATGTATCATACAAAGATTGAATGTTTGAGGTTTCGTGACAAACGGATGGACTTGATTTATTGTTTGGTTTATTGTGGATTGAAAGACTTTTGGCAGATATTCAGCATTGCGTTGTTTGTGTTTTTTGTGTAGATGAAAATGCAATGTGTATTTACCAAAGTCAAAATAGTAACAAGGAAAGGAGAGAAAGTAAATGAAAAAGATGATAATAGCACAGAAAGGGATCGGTGTCTTCTTAGTTTTTTTAATGCTGTGGGCAGTGCTTGTACCGACACAGTTCAGTAATATGGTATATGCAGCAGAACTGCCATCTAATGTAATAACAGGGGCGAGAGTTACCGATATTAATGATAACCCTATTAGCGGTCCGGTAGGTGCATGGAGACCGTTCAGGATACATGCAAATTATGAGCTGCCCAATAATGCAGTACACACCGGAGATACGACTACGATGATATTGCCGGTAGGATTTGCGGCGGCACAACCTTTTACATTTGAGGTTAAGGCTGGATCTGATCTTGTTGCAAACGGTCAAATAATTGATGGGAATCCTGTAAAAATTGTTCTTACCTATACTGATTATGTAGAAACACATTCAAACGTTCAAGGCTCATTTTATTTTAATACTCAGATTAACAGCAATACTCAACTTAATACCGGTGTTATTCCGGTAACACTTACTGTTCAGGGAGATAATGCAGTTGTTGATGCAGGTACTGTCACTTTTAACCCGCCGCAAGTTACACCTGTACCATTAATTAAAGCCGGTTGGATGGATTCGACTAATAAAACTATTGGACACTATAAGATAAATGTCAACCAAGCCAATAAAGCGATGGTAGGTGCTACACTTGTTGATACACTGTTAAGTCCTGGTGTTGAATATGTAGATGGTTCTTTTCAGGTGTTTGAAGGGGTATGGGTCAGCAATCCAACCGGAACAGATATCATATTCACTGAACCAAGAGATATAACAGCGGAATTTGCAAATAAAGTTAGTGTTCAAGGTAATCGTTTTACGGTTGCTATAGGTAGTAGACCGGCAGGGAAAGGGTTACAGTTTAGATATAAAGTTAAGATAAATTATGACCCGGTAGTTGGTGAAGTGTTTAACAATGAAGCAGAACTTGAGGATAATGGACAAACCCATAAACACGCTACATCTTATAAAATTATGTATGCCGGTGGTACCGGTGAAGGATATGTGTATAAAATCCAAATCAAGAAAAAAGCAGAGGGTAGCGGAGCCCCTCTTTCCGGGGCAACGTTCAAAGTTATTCGTGTTAGCAATAATGAAACTGTAGGAACAATTACAACAGGAGCAGATGGAAGTGGTGAGATTGGAAATCTGCTTAAGGATGACTATCAACTTGTTGAGATTAAAGCACCTAACGGATATCAACCGTTAACAGCACCGATTGAAGTGAAAGTGAATGAATTTACCGCTAATCAAGTTGCATTCAAAGAGATAGAGAATAAACCGAATACTCAAAACAAAGTAGAAGTAACAGTAACAAAACAGTGGGAAGGAGTAGTAGGAAATCATCCTAATATTAAATTACAACTTCTAAAGAACGGACAGGAGGAAGGTGCTCCTGTTGAGTTAATCAACGGAACAACAACTTACACGTGGACAAATCTGGATGAAAAGAACAATGAGGGAAATCCTTATGACTATAAAGTAAAAGAAGTGGGAGAGAACAAAGGTTATGTTCAACTTGAGAATAATTGGTATAAAGTAATTTATGATGGTTATATGCAAGGGGGATTTACGGTAATCAATAAAAAACTTGATTCATGGACACCTTTACAACCGCCTATAAGAGATATTGCAGTTACTAAGGTATGGAGAAACGATACTCAGGTAGCTGTGGTTCCTCCAGTTAACAGTGTAACCGTAGAATTGTATAAAGACGGAGTAGCAACAGGAAAAACAAAACAACTAAGCGGACAAAATAAATGGACTGCAATCTTTACCGACCTGCCTGTATCAGCGACTTTAGGTGGTGAAAATTATAAATATACTATCAAAGAAGTTGGCGAAAACGGAGGAAAAATAGAGTTCTTCGGAAAGTGGTATAAGGTAATTTATAGCGGAGATATGGCGGATGGATTTGAGGTTACAAATAAGGAGACAACAACTCCGGAAAAACCCGATAAACCTGATAAACCGAATAAGCCAAATGGACCGACACCACCGGGCGGAACAACACCATCGAATGGACCGACACCACCGAGCGGAACAACACCATCGAATGGACCGACACCACCGAGCGGAACAACACCGCCGGATAATCCGACACAACTGGAGAATTCAACACAGACTGACAAAGCAACCAAGTTGAATCATTCAAGTAAGGAGAAAAAGACGACACTATTGAAGAAGATTGCACAATCAGGTCGTCACTTGCCAAAAACAGGAGACGGAGCAAATCCTGCTGTGTATGCATTGGCACTATTTGCATTAGGAAGTTTGTTGACTGTAGTCGGTTATAGACGCAGAAAAAATGTAAACTAAAAAGATAAGTTTCTAAAAGCAAGAAAAGTGCCGGTAAAATCAACAGACTGAAGCAAACAGCTGATTATTCCGATGTTGGTAAAAGATAAAGAACGGAAAGCTGTGTTAAGAACAAAATAGAGGCGAGATCTATTGATAAAGCTTGCTTGAAAAAGAAAAGGGATGCAGAGAAGAGAGCTTGAGTATTCGAAGCTTTTGGAATTGTATCTCTTTTTTTATAAAATCAAATCATCTATCGAAAATAAGGCTTTTATGAGATATAATCTTATCATAAGGCATTGTATCCACAAGAAATAGAATTTGTTTGCGTAAATAGGGAAATGGGATGTATCTGACATATTAGTAGGTATAGTTCTGAGAATCATACCAAACCGTTTTAAAATGGATATATAGTATATGCGTATGAAAAAGAGAATAGACTACACAGGCATAAGCAAAAAGTAGATTGTATATGAAACAGTATGAAATGATTGAACGAATCGAATCTATATAAGTTATTCTTTTGATTGTTTCATGAATCAATTTATTTACAATTTCACAGAGGCTGTACATAACAGTCTCAAGCAACACTTCATTTTCTATGAAATCATTCGATAGAGTTTTAGTATCAATTATCATAAACTCGAATTTGAAAGAACGTATTCTTTTTAAATTTGTCCTAATTGAAGTGAGCGGAACGGAATATTGGAGACTTAAATCGTGAACAGTATTTAAAGTGATGATAGTAGATCAGTACAAGAGATAGTATAATAAAAACGGAGGGATAAGAATGACAGAAAGAAATCAAAACTATATCAATACGGTAAAGATGGAGGAGATACCTTGGCATAGGATTCCCACAACTTATGGACGAGCAACATTGTTTCCTCAGTACTTTGAAGTACTTGAGCAGATGAAAAATATTGAGGAAGTAGAGGCGGCGTTGTACGAAGTATCCATCAATATTGAGCATCAGAGTACCTTGTGGTACGCAGCTCCGTTTACACTGATTTTTCTTGGGAGACTTTTTAAGAAAGCTCTTGCTAAAAGTAGTACCAATAAGAGTGCAAGATATATTGTAGAGGATTTGCTGGAAGGTTTTGATATAATAGCAGAGAGTTTTCGTGACGGAGATGAATTGGAGCATGCGGATCCGTTGCCTTTTTTTGAAGATATGTTGAAAGAAGAATATTTATGGTCGGAAGTTTATGATGAAGAAGAGGATGAACTCCGTTATGAAGAAGAGAATGTTTTTCCGGACGATTTGTTCTACAGTTTCTACTACTATTCTTTTGAAGTGCTGAAAATATATCGCAAAGAGTTTGAAACATTACAAGGGACAGAATTTGATGAAAGAGCGAGGAGTCTTTGTTCGCGGTTTGAGGAAAAGAATGGAAAATGATAGTGTAATTTAAGAAGGGTCAAATTACAAGGAGAGAAAAACAATGACAAAGTCTACGGATAACTTATTACAGGAACTTGAAGCGGAAAAAATTCATCGTGCGAACTTAACGAAAGAAGAGTTACAAAAGGCATACCTTGATTTGGAAAAAGAAAATTTTCCTTCCGGTCAAAAAATCAAATTTATTGCTGATTTAGGTGGAAGTCAAGAGATAGCATATCATTATGAACTTATTTGCAAAGATTGGGAAGAAGAGAGTAAGTTATATTTGCAAAACAGTTTTGATCAACATGGAAGAGAAGGGATAGAATTTTTATTTGAGCGTCTGGACGATGTGGAAGGAGAACAATTCAGAATAGATACCGCTTTTTTGACAGCACAACTTCTTTCTAACATGAAACACAGAGACTTTTATGCATCTTTTTGCAATCGGCTGATTCCTATTTTGATTTCGCTTGCAGATACCGATGATGTAGTTTTTCGTCAAAAGGTTATCATAGCTTTAGGATGTGTGGGAACTTCAGAAGAGATTGATTTTTTGGCACGGAAAATGCTCGCTGATGATGATGGTCTTTGTCGTGCATGGTCTGCAACGAGCTTGATGCAACTGTCATTTCATCGAGGTAATGCAGAAGAGATTCGTGAACGAACAAAGATGGTCTTTCTTCAAGCAATTTCGGAAGAAAAAGAGTGGTATCCTTGTGGAATCATCATAGAAGCGGCACAAACAATATTCGGCAAAAGGTGGATTTCTTCATCCGATGTGGAAAACGAAGTATCTGAAAAAATAGAAAAAGCCCAAAAATCTGCGATACGGTTTTTGGGTAAGTCTGAAAACAATAAATAGAAACAATCAAAATTATACTTTGTAGAGATTGGATGGTTTAATCGTTTAATGGGATTTTAGGATAAGAGTAGTATAATATAAAGTACGGTAAAAACAGTAACTCAAACAATAATAGCCTCCTTGCCGTGTTCGGTGAAGAGGCTATCTGTCAATAAAGGCACTCTGCCGAGAATGATTGATTCCGGCACAGTACCTTTTTTTAGTTTAAGGAACATATTGTTCATACATATCTGTTATGATATTGTTTTGGACGGTGATATAGAAGTAGGAATGTACCTGCTCTGTTCCAACCATTTTCAAAAATTCTTCCAAAGAAACAGTCTTAAATGTAGTAGCGGGATTATCGCTTTCGTTATCAAGCAAATTGATGTTGACGTTTTTATCTAATGTCAGGGTGAACTGTGTTTCATCCTTGTTGTCAATTAGATATCCGTTTGGAAGTTCATCGGGATTTTCTCCTAATTTTTTGATTTCTTCATCATCCTGTCCGCTAAAGAAGATATCTGCTCTGTCAAAAGTGATTCTTCCGGAATCAGCATTTATTTTTTCTAAAATGATGAAGTGTTTTCCGTCTTCTACGGAACCGGAATCCGTTGTATCGGTAGTCGGTTTTTGTGAATCCGAGTCGGGATCTGTAATATTGACATTATCGGAAGAGTCCTCTTTCGGAGGTTCTGTAGGTTGTGTCGGTACAGTTGGAGTTTTTTTGCTGTAGATAAAAATTCCGCATAGAATCACCAATAAAAGCACAGGATAAATGAGTAATTTCTTTTTTTGCATCAATGGTCACCCTTTCTGTTGAATCAATAATGTGTATGATAAAAGTATGAATATCTTTATTTTAACACATTTTGATTCAAATATTTATAGTTTGCAAAAAATTCATACAATATTTCCAAATCTTTTTGTATTCCACCTTCCGTATTGCTTTCCATATTTAATACCAAAAGAGGTTCGTGCAAGGAAATTCTAATCAAAAACCATCCTGTAGGTGTCAGTATTTTGAGACCTTCATAATTTTTTGGTGCAACAGAGTAATTCTTGTGATTCAAAATATACTCCTGTAAATCAGACAGAATAGCAGTTGCATAGTCCTTAAAATTTTTATGCAAAATAGGAATGCGATATTCTTTTTCTTCCGCGGGTTCTTTCAGGGACGAAAGAATTTGTTCTATTGTGAGTCCGCTCTGTTTCCACTTGGATAAGGAAATCAAAATTTTGGCAACAAGGTAAGCGCCGTCATCTAAGAAAGAGTTTTCTGCCATTGCTCCGTGGCCCGAGGTTTCTATGGCAAGATAACATGGTTTGTCAGTTTCTCGGTTGATTCGAATTCCTTCATTGATAACATTGCGATACCCCCTCTTGAACCGATGGTGGATACCGCCGTGCGCTTGGATAAATTCCGCCAAACCGGAGGAAGTAACCGAATCGGTAACAATAACGGATTGAGGATGTTCCTCTAAGGTGATGGCGGATAACAATGCGATGAAGCGATTACGATTGACCTCTTTGCCGTCAGATAAAACGATAGCCGCCCTGTCAACATCCGTATCGAAAATAATTCCCAAATCAGCATGATGTTTTGTTACTGCGTATGAAACGGAATGCATAGCCTCCTTATTTTCAGGATTCGGAATATGGTTTGGAAACAGTCCGTTCGGCTCCAGAAATTGACTTCCTGTTGTATCGGCGCCGAGAGGAGTTAAGATTTGTTCCACAAAAAATCCGCCTGCACCGTTTCCGGCATCGACAATAATATGAACTCCTTTTAAAGGAAGAGCGCAATTCGTTTCTTCCTTTATTTTTTGTATTAAGTGAGCAGAATAATCTGCAATCAAATTTCTTTTAGAAATTGAGCTTTTTCCTTTCGGGAAAGAAGTGGTATCCGAATGATTCAGGATATAGGTAATATCATGTTTTTCCAATCCGCCGTCTTTCGTGAAAAATTTGAATCCGTTGTAAAAATAAGGAAGGTGACTTGCTGTAATCATAATGGCGGCATCTGACTGATAGGAAGGAAAAACAGTGCTCATAAACATAGCGGGAGTTGTCGCAAGACCTACGTCAATGACATGGATTCCGTAAGATACAAATACTTCCGTTAACCATTCTTTCAGTTGTGAGCCGCTCAATCTCGAGTCTGTTCCGATTGATAGTGTCATAGGGGAGTGGAATGAAGTTTGAGTTTTAGTAAGCCAATTGATAAAACCGATAGCGATAGCTTGTGTAGAAGCTTGTGATAGAGTGACAGGGAGTCCATTCTCATTTTCTAATGCGATTCCTCGAATATCAGTTCCGTTTTGTAAATGTAGTAGTGTTGTCATAGTGATTCTCCTTGCCTGACACACAGGGTGCTTTATTGAAATTTCAACTTGTATCATTATAAATAGCTACTACCAGTATATCGCTTGGAAGTATGAGAGTCAATGATAGATGAAATACAAAAAATAAAGATACAGAAAATTCTGTATCATAAAAAAATATATTTTCTCAATATAGAAACACATATTTTTAAAATATTTTAGAGTTTTCTAAAAATTTTTTGTAAAAGTATTGTAAATTTTAAAAATAGAGTTATAATTTATATGTAGTTATTCAAATTGAGAGACAGGAAGGAGGATAGAAAGACTCGGTTCCGTTTGCTTGTTACATAGTATGAAGAATCGAAAAAAAGGAATTATATTTTAATAGTTATCTTATTTTTTGTTGAAAGGAGGACATGAAAATGTCTGAAGAAAAAAGAGAAGTAAGAAAGGCGACGCTCGGCGAGGCGTTGTTGTCATTCGGTCTGTTGGCCGTGATTATGGCGATTGCAATTATCAAATATGGAGTTGACCCACACGTACCGATGTTCTGCGGAGTTATCGTTGCAACATTGATATCATTAAAAATCGGTTATACTTACAGCGAATTGGAACAAGCTATGATTGACGGGATTACAAAAGCGATGCAATCTGCTTTGATCCTAATGGTTATCGGGATTCTAATCGGAGTATGGATGGTGGCAGGGGTTGTTCCTTCTATGATTTATTACGGTTTGAACATCCTATCACCAAAAATCTTCTTACCTGCTACAATGATTATCTGTTCTATTACATCTTTGGCAACAGGTACATCTTGGGGAACAGCGGGAACAATGGGGATTGCATTGATCGGGATTGCACAAGGACTTGGAATTCCTGCAGGAATCACAGCAGGGGCTGCATTGTCGGGAGCATACTTTGGAGATAAAATGTCACCTTTATCCGATACAACAAACTTAGCACCTGCTATGGCGGGAACAGACGTATTTACTCACGTAAAATATATGTTGAAAGCGACAGCTGTAAGTTACCTTATCGCAATGGTAGTATTCGTTACAGTCGGTTTGAAATTCGGTGGAGGAGATGCACAATTACAAGGGATTGCAAACTTACAAACAGCAATTAAGAGTCAATTTAACGTAAGTCCGATTCTTATGCTACCTCCTGTAATCGTTATTGCAACAATTGCTAAGAAAATGCCTGCTATTCCGGGAATTACACTTGGGGTATTGATTGCAGCGGTAATGGGACCTATCTTCCAAGGAAGCAGCTGTGATTTGGGAGCAATTTTCGATTGTGGTATGAACGGTTATGTAGCAACAGTAGAAAACTTACCTGCTGATGTAGCGGCATTATTTACACCTGATGAATTGGATGCATTCTTGAGCTTGCTTTCAAAAGGTGGAATTATGAGTATGATGTTCTCCGTATCTATGACAATCATCGCTATGATGTTCGGTGGGGTTGTAGAAATGACAGGACAAATGGAAATCATCGTAAAACAAATCTTGAAACTTGTAAGAACGGATGCAGGATTGGTTGTATTGACAGAAATCACATGTATCTTCAGTAACATGACTATGCCTGAACAATATATCTCAATCGTTGTACCGGGTCGTATGTATGCACAAACATATCAAGATCGCGGTCTTCACCCTAAATGTTTATCAAATGCATTGGAATCTGCCGGAACAGTATCCGGAGCATTTATTCCATGGCATACATGTGGGGTATTCATGAGTACCACACTTGGAGTTCCGATTTGGGGAGCAGGCGGATATGCACCATGGTTAGTGTTTAACTATGTACAAATTGTTGTGACTGCAGTATTTGCGTACTTGGGAATCACAGTTACAAAGATGACAGACGAAGAAAAGAAAATCTTGGCAGAAACAGGACACGTTTCTTAATTGTCATAAACAGAATAGAAAGAATAAGAGCACCGGAAGATTCCGGTGCTTTTTGTGTGTTGAGAATATCTTGAAAAATTTTTTGTACCGAAACTTTAAAGGAATAGTTTGAAATATATTTCCAAAAGAAATGGTAGATAGAACGTTTGTTTTTTACTAATTTTAGAGTTTTCTAAAAATTTTTTGTAAAAGTATTGTAAAATAAAAAATCGTTGTTATAATGTATATGGTGCACGGTGCTATAACATATACGGGGGATAGGTATATAAAAACCTCGGTTTCGTTTTTAAGATGATGTAATTTCGCTTACATAAGTCTTATGTATTACATAAAAACGGTTTTAATAACAGTGGTATTTTTCAAAATTATCTCTTGTAGAATGGCATTATTCTATTTATTTTTATATTTTTGAAAGGAGAACATGAAAGTGTCTGAAGAAAAAAGAGAAGTAAGAAAGGCGACGCTCGGCGAGGCGTTGTTGTCATTCGGTCTGTTGGCCGTGATTATGGCGATTGCAATTATCAAATATGGAGTTGACCCACACGTACCGATGTTCTGCGGAGTTATCGTTGCAACATTGATATCATTAAAAATCGGTTATACTTACAGCGAATTGGAACAAGCTATGATTGACGGGATTACAAAAGCGATGCAATCTGCTTTGATCCTAATGGTTATCGGGATTCTAATCGGAGTATGGATGGTGGCAGGGGTTGTTCCTTCTATGATTTATTACGGTTTGAACATCCTATCACCAAAAATCTTCTTACCTGCTACAATGATTATCTGTTCTATTACATCTTTGGCAACAGGTACATCTTGGGGAACAGCGGGAACAATGGGGATTGCATTGATCGGGATTGCACAAGGACTTGGAATTCCTGCAGGAATCACAGCAGGGGCTGCATTGTCGGGAGGATACTTTGGAGATAAAATGTCACCTTTATCCGATACAACAAACTTAGCACCTGCTATGGCGGGAACAGACGTATTTACTCACGTAAAATATATGTTGAAAGCGACAGGTGTAAGTTACCTTATCGCAATGGTAGTATTCGTTACAGTCGGTTTGAAATTCGGTGGGGGAGATGCAGAGTTACAAGGAATTATCAACTTGCAAACAGCAATTAAGAGTCAATTTAACGTAAGTCCGATTCTTATGCTACCTCCTGTAATCGTTATTGCAACAATTGCTAAGAAAATGCCTGCTATTCCGGGAATTACACTTGGGGTATTGATTGCAGCGGTAATGGGACCTATCTTCCAAGGAGGAAGTTGTGATTTGGGAGCAATTTTCGATTGTGGTATGAACGGTTATGTAGCAACAGTAGAAAACTTACCTGCTGATGTAGCGGCATTATTTACACCTGATGAATTGGATGCATTCTTGAGCTTGCTTTCAAAAGGTGGAATTATGAGTATGATGTTCTCCGTATCTATGACAATCATCGCTATGATGTTCGGTGGGGTTGTAGAAATGACAGGACAAATGGAAATCATCGTAAAACAAATCTTGAAACTTGTAAGAACGGATGCAGGATTGGTTGTATTGACAGAAATCACATGTATCTTCAGTAACATGGCTATGCCTGAACAATATATCTCAATCGTTGTACCAGGTCGTATGTATGCACAAACATATCAAGATCGCGGTCTTCACCCTAAATGTTTATCAAATGCATTGGAATCTGCCGGAACAGTATCCGGAGCATTTATTCCATGGCATACATGTGGGGTGTTCATGAGTACCACACTTGGAGTTCCGATTTGGGGAGCAGGCGGATATGCACCATGGTTAGTATTTAACTATGTACAAATTGTTGTGACTGCAGTATTTGCGTACTTGGGAATCACAGTTACAAAGATGACAGACGAAGAAAAGAAAATCTTGGCAGAAACAGGACACGTTTCTTAATTGTCATAAACAGAATAGAAAGAATAAGAGCACCGGAAGATTCCGGTGCTTTTTTGTCGGCTAAAATAGGAAAAAAATCGTCCTTTCCCGATAGAAAAGACGATTTCTTGATAAAAGATATTTTTATTTTGAAAGTTGTTCTTTGACGACAGTTACAATATGTTGAGCTGATAGACCGTATTTTTCAATAAGTTCCATCGGTTTTCCGCTTTCTCCGAACGTATCTTGAATTCCTACTTTTACCACTTTGCAAGGATATTGTTCACTTACCACTTCTGAAACTGCTGAACCAAGTCCTCCATAGATACTGTGTTCTTCGCAAGTGATGATTAGTCCTGTTTCTTTCGCTGCTTTGACTAAAATTTCTTGATCGATTGGTTTGATGGTATGGATATGAATGACCCTCGCGTGAATGTTATCTTTTTCTAATTCTTCAGCAGCTTGTAGTGCTTGTCCTGTTTCAAATCCTGTACATACCAAGGTAACATCATTTCCCTCTTTTAAGGTAACACCTTTTCCAATTTCAAATTGATAAGTTTCATCAAAGATGTCTTCTACTGAAGGGCGACCTAATCTTACATAACAAGGACCATCCAATTCAGCGACAGCACGAATGATATGTTCCGTTTCAACTCCGTCGCATGGACAAAATACCTTCATATTCGGAATCACTCTCATCAAAGCTAAGTCTTCTACAGTTTGATGAGATGCGCCATCTTCTCCGACAGTCAATCCGGAGTGAGTGGCACAAACTTTTACATTTAGATTCGGATAGCAGATAGAATTTCGGATTTGGTCATAGGCACGACCTGTCGCAAACATAGCGAAAGTGCTTGCAAAAACAGTATTTCCGCAAGTTGCAAGTCCGGCAGCGATTCCCATCATATTTGCTTCCGCGATTCCAATATTGAAATGTCTGTCAGGAGCTACTTTCTTTGCTTCCGCAGATTTTGTCGATTTGGATAAGTCTGCGTCCAGTACAACAATATTTTTATTTTCTTGAATGATTTTTGCCAATGCAGTTCCGTATGCATCTCTCGTTGCTCGTTTCATTGATTATGCCTCCAATTCTTTCAGTGCAAGTTCACATTGTTCCGCGTTTGGAGCTGAACCGTGCCATCCACATTGATTTTCCATATAAGAAACACCTTTTCCTTTGATTGTTTTTGCGACAATACAGGTAGGTTTGCCGGAAATTGTTTTTGCCTCTTTGTAAGCAGCAAACAATTCATCATAATCATGTCCGTTTACTTCTATAACATGCCATCCGAATGCTTGGAATTTCTCTGCAATCGGATATGGACTCATAACTTCTTCCAATTCGCCGTCAATTTGAAGGTTGTTGTTGTCTACGATAGCAACCAAATTGTCTAATTTGAATTGAGCAGCACTCATTGCCGCCTCCCAAATTTGGCCTTCTTCAATCTCTCCGTCTCCTGTTAATACAAAGACTCGATAGTCCTGTTTGTGTATTTTTGCAGACAATGCCATGCCGACACCCGCAGATAAGCCTTGACCCAAAGAACCGGTGGACATTTCCACGCCGTCCACATAGTTCATATTCGGATGACCTTGTAATTTTGAATTGATTTTTCGGAAAGTTGCAAGTTCTTCTTCAGGAATCAGACCTTTTTCGCACAAAGCTGCATAAATCAACGGAGAAGCGTGTCCTTTTGAAAGAACGAAACGATCTCGATTAGGGGCCTTGAAGTTGTCTTTTCCAAAATTCATTTCTCCAAAATAAAGAGAAGTCAAAATTTCAACACCGGAAAGGGAACCGCCAGGATGACCGGAGTTTGCGGCAGTAACCATCTTTACAATGTTTCTTCGGATATTTTTTGCATGATTCGCCAATTCTTGATATGAGTTCATCGATACCTCCAATAGTGATATATCATTAAAATAATTCTTGATATAGAGAGAAACTTTTGTTCAAAGAAAACAAAACAACTGATACTCTCGCAGATAAATAAGATTTTTTGCTACTATTATCATATAATAAAATGAAGTAAAAATCCATTGTTTTGGTATAAAAAACAAGGATAGTTTCTAAAAAGACATATAAATAGAAGAAATCACGAGAATAATATATACTATATCGGGTTGAAAGAATGAACTGTGAGAATAAAAACTTTGAAAAAATTCATAAAAACAAACAATAACTCATTGAAAAAAGGTATGTTTCTCTGTCGTCCTGTGCTATAATTTAGGATAGAAAAATAGAAAAAGAAAGTAGGAATCAGAATGTTTTCATCAACAAGAGAAGTATTACCTTCCTTAAAGGTAGTCTATGTATTACTAATTGTATTTTTTGTCGCAGTGCTTTTTCGAAATTATTTCAATAAATTGAAGACAAAAGAAGATTATTTGAAACGGGCATCGAATTTAGGGAAACATTGGAAACAATATGACCGTGCCGCCGCAATCTTGAAAAAAGGATTGGATACCCTTACTTTGACAGAAGAAGAACAGGATGTGTTCAATTTCCAAATTGGAATGCAATACTACTACAAAAGAGATTACAAAGAAGCAGTTGAGTATTTTGAAAAAATGGAACGATATTTTAAGAAAGCAAGAATTCCGTTTGACAACGGATATCTTTCTATGATTGTAAGCTATTATAATATCGGAAAAACGGAAAAAGCGAAAAGCCTATATCGTATCTTGAAAAAACAACAAAAATTAGATCCTCGATACGGCGATTTGGATATGTTGGAAAAAAGATTGTTTGACTAAGAATTGACACTGTCTATCTTTTCAGTTGAGTGGACAGAGAAGACTTTTTTGAAGAATAACTTGTGTGGTAAGAGATGATAGTGAATCATTTTACGGGATATAAAACATCGTTTTCTGTTACAAAAGAAGAATAGTTTTTTGGAACAGATTACGAAAGTGTGAGACGAAGTCGGCACGATACAGTAAGAGATAGAGCTTGGGAAAAAATAGTTACAAGACAACATATTATGTAAACTAAAAAAACCTCTTGAAATAGAGGTTTTTTGCATGTCTTATTTAGAGTAGTACTCGATGATAAGAGAGTCTGTAACTTCGATTGGAACTTCTTCTCTTGAAGGAAGAGCAACAAGTTTTCCGCTCAAGTTGTTTTCATCTTTTTGAAGATAGCTTAAGTTGCATAGTGATTCTTTGAAGTTGTTTTTGAATGTATCGATACTTTGAGATCTTTCTCTCAAGCTGATCACATCTCCGACTTTTACTTCATAAGAAGGTCTGTCTACTCTTTTTCCGTTTACTAAGATATGGTGATGAACTACCATTTGTCTTGCCTGACGAAGTGTAGATCCAAATCCCAGACGGTAAACAAGGTTGTCTAAACGACATTCCAATCGTTGAACCAAATTTTCTCCTGCATTACCCTTTGCAGACATCGCAGCTTCTACCCAGTTTGCAAATTGTTTTTCTTGCATATCGTAATAAGCTTTTAATTTTTGTTTTTCATTTAATTGCTTACCGTAATCTGATTGCTTACGAACCTGTGTAGCGCCTCTTTTTAGTGCTTTCGGGTGAGCACAAACATTTACCCCGAATCTTCTTGCCACTTTGAAACGTGGTCCTCTTGGTCTTGCCAATGTATTTCCTCCCTGAAACAATAATACAAAAATTACGTCCCAGCAGCCTATTAAGTATTTTATATCAAAAGTATCCAAAAATCAATCATAAATCAAAATTTAAATGGAAAGTTTTTTGCAGAAAAAAGAACAACTCATAGGGGAATGAGTTGTTCTTTGGGGGTGATTAAAAAATTAACTTAGCTATTACATTTATTTTATGGGATTGAAACAATTATATAATTGATAACTGTTATCTGTTATTATAATATATCAAATGTTTCGGTTTGTAAAGAGTTTTTTTGAAAAAAATTTAATTTTTTTTCAAAAAAGTTGAAAAGAGTGGGAAACGGATTTTATACTCAGCTCTGTATTTCTGATTATATCAATACTTACACAGTATTGATATAAAAAAGAAAAAGAAAAATAATTTGCAAAAAAAATTTTTGTAGAACTGTAAAAATCCGGAAAATGACAAAAACTATTTCGCTTCTAATGATTTTAGAAACAAAATAGTTTTTTAATGGAGTTTCTATTTATTGTTTTCGGTTTTCCGTATCTGGTTTCATATCATTTTCCAGATGAACGGTATGTTGCGGATAAGGGAAGACAATATGATTTTTGTCGAACAAGTCTTTGATGTTTGCCATCAATTCAAAGTATGTGTTCCAATAGTCTTCTGTTTTTACCCAAGGCATGGCTGTGATTTCAACAGAGCTGTCGCGAAATGCGGAAACACCGAATACCGGTTTGGGATCTTGCAAGATTTTTTCGTTGGAAGCATACAAGTTTTGAAGGAGAGAAATTGCTTTTTTATAGTCACTTTCATAGCTGATATTGACACGAATTTCAATTCGTCGAATCGGTGTGGAAGAGTAATTCGTTATTTCTGTATTGGAAATTATTGAATTTGGAATAAATACAATGCAACCGTCCGTTTTTTTGAGTATGGTATACATGACTCTGATTTCAATGACGGTTGCCGTGATACCGTCTTTTAATGTCAACAGGTCATTTACTCGAAACGGTTTGAACATCAAGATTAAAATTCCGGATGCCACATTTGATAAACTGTCTTTCATCGAAAGACCGACTGCAACTCCCAATGCACCCAATACGGTAATAAAGGAATTAACAGGAACTCCGAGGTTTGCGAGTGCGGTGATGATGGATAGAAATACCACAAAAATATAGGTTGTTTCAGAAAGAATCCCTCCCGCAGATGCGTTGTTATTCTCTTTTGCAAAATATTTTTTAATGAGTTTTTTGAATAGCTTTGCAATGATTATTCCAATCGTAAGAATGATAAGAGATTCAATGATTTTGACTCCGTAAGCATTCAAAAACTTTTGCGACCAGGAAAGCAATTCTTCTCCGGTTTCGACCGTTTCTTCAATCTGTTCTATCGGTGTAGTTTGTTCCATTGCGGATACTCCTTTGTATACGATTCTCTGTTTAAATTACCTCATATCTTTGCTTGTGATTCATCGTTTTGATTTTTGCTCATCCTAAGTGACTACATACTTCATTTTCTGACATTCAAAAGAAAGAGGCACAAGATATTTTTACATTTTATTTTTACATTTTTAGGGATAATAATTCTATCATGTGTTAGTATTACACATAAGAAAAATGAATGAAGTTGTGATACGCCATTCATTTTCAGTGCTGTCGGTTTGTTATCAAAGTTGTTGTTTTTATCACTGTTTCATAGGAAAAGAAACATTATTTCAGACATTATCCAATGAAAACATACTTCAGCATTTTTCAAAAGTTGTTTGTAAACGGTTTAGTGTTCGTGGTCGCAACCGCAACCGCAACCACAGTGATGATGTTTTTCATCAAAGTCTTCTTCATCGGTTCCAAACACATCCCAGAACACTTCTTCCGCCAATTTCATTTCATCCAAATCCTCAATGCTGTCCAATTTCAGGCCGTCTTCTCCTTCTTCGTAGCGATAGAGGTATAGTTCGTCTGAATTGTCGGGAACGAGAGCAATATATTCGTATTCTCCCGCTTCATAGATACCAACAACCTCACAGCTGAGTTCTTCGTCATTTTCTGTTACAATATTGATTTTGATATTTTCTTCTTCTGTTAAAAAATTTTTGTTTTTCTCCATTTTTATTCCTCTTTTCTTCTTTCATATAATGATAACATTTTAATATACCATGAAATTCGTTGATTCTGTTTCCTGTCTTCGTCCCTTAATCTTAGGAACTTTGCTTAAAAAACACTTCGGTAGGTACGATAAGTTTTTACAGTAGTTACTGTAGTTGGTTTCCTGCAATCCGGCTCGTTTGCTTTCTGTCATAGAGTCAGCTACCGTTCCTCGTTTTATGATACTCAGACTTTGTTTTGATTATCGTCAGAATAATATTTCAGAACAATATGGAAAAAAGTATTTCCTTCCGACTCAAATTGATACAAGTTCAATGAAGGTTTCCGTAGTGATACGAAACACTGTTTGAAAGTGTAGATATCATGTATGACGGTGAAAAAGTGAACAAATGATATTAATATCAAAAAGAGCAAATTCTTATTATCATCTTAATTAATGAGGGTTTCGTGTTTATGATAAAATAGAAAGCTCAAACTTCACACTTTAACTGACTTCATTGCAGTTATCACCATATTACGGTTTGACCGGTTCCCATTTTGTGATATATGGCAGGAGCATTTGTCTTAAGATAGTAATATCGGTTTCGTCAGTAAGAAAAATCCTCTCAAAATCCAACATACCGCTATCATCAAGCTCGTCATACTCTTTTTGGGATATAGCAGTATAAAGAATATCTCTTGCACTCAACAGATTGTCTGTTATGTTCATCTGTTCACAACCAAGTGCTAAAGAATAGGCTCTTGTATCCGGATGATCCCGACTTTCGCTTCTATGCAAGACATAAATTACTTTTTCTAAAGTATTCAGGATTTTGATATATTCATCTTTAGATAATACAATCTCATCACGCATTTCTATTATTTAATCTCCTTTCGTACATATACCGGTAAATAATAAACTTCATACTTTGATTGTATTCATTGAGTTATGCCATTATATCATAGTAACAGGATATTATAAACTTCAATTTATGATTTCTTGCTAATATTTTATATGTTATAATAAGGTAATTTATCATGAATCAGTTCGTGGTAAGGAAGAAATGATAATAAAATAATGAGGAGGAACAAAAATGAGAAGAAAAGATCGTGAGATAGTAAATCATGAAGAACTGTTAAAAATTATTCGCAAATGTGTTTGTTGTAATCTTTCTTTGTTTGATGAAGAGTATCCGTATGTGGTTCCTCTCAGTTTCGGTGTAATGTATGAACAAGAAAAGTTTACATTATATTTTCATGGTGCAAAAGTGGGAAAAAAGATAGACTTGCTGAAACAAAATTCGAAAGCGGGATTTTCAATGAATTGTTCGAACAAAGTGCATTTGGGTGAAATTCCTTGTAAGTCTACAACGGAATATGAGAGTATCTGCGGAAACGGAACATTGACGCTTGTGGAAGACATGCAAGAGAAACAAAATGCACTTTCCTATCTGATGAAACAATATCAACCGGAAGTGGAACATCATTTTTCCGAACAGATGGCAAATTCTGTTGCGGTGTTGAAATTAGATGTGCATGAGATAACGGGCAAACGGTTAATGTTGTAAGAAAGGGGTTTTTGTATGGTAAATAAGGTGGCATTTTTTGATATTGACGGTACAATTTATCGTGATTCGTTGATGGTGGAACATTTCAGAACACTGCTGGATTTTGATTTGATGGTTTCTGAAAAACACGCGACACAGGCATACAAGGATTGGTATAAACGACAAGGAGATTATGAAGACTATTTGGATGCGGTGAGTAAGGTATATGTAGAAGAATTAAAGAACTTGACCAAGACGGATGTGGAATTTACCGGACGATATGTGATTAAGAAAAAATCGGATCGAGTATACAAATTTACGCGTTCTATGTTGCAAAAACATAAAAAAGAAGGACATTTGGTAATTTTTATTTCGGGAAGTCCGGATTTTTTGGTAAAGAATATGGCGAAAAAGTATGGAGCAGACGATTTTAAGGCAAGTCAGTACATCTATGAAGGCGAAAAGTTCACGGGAAAAGTTGTTCCGATGTGGGATTCTACCAGCAAAAACGGTGCAATTGACTATTTTGTAGAGAAGTACAATATTGATTTGGAGAACAGTTTTGCATACGGAGATACTCACGGAGATTTTGCAATGCTGAAACGAGTGGGAAATCCTGTTGCAATCAATCCGGCAAGAGAGTTGCTCGACAGTATCAAGATGGATCAGGAATTGTCCGACAAAGCGACAGTAGTCATTGAGCGCAAGGATACAATCTATACATTACAGCCAAATCAAGCAAATTTGATTGATGTAGAAGAAACAGCAAACAATTTTTCATTTGAATAAAATCGAAAAAACAGTGGAGAAATTTTGAGAAAGATTATGTTTTGTCATATGAAAAAGAATAAGCGGAGGGAATATCAATGACAAAGGCGGATAAGAATTTTAAAGAACTATGCACTCGGATTTTGGAAGAAGGTTACAACACAAAAGGAGAAAAGGTAAGACCGAAGTATGCCGACGGAACACCTTCTCACACCTACTTTGTCAATCAAGTTTGGGAAGAATACGATTTGCAAAAAGGAGAATTTCCGATTTTGACACTTCGACATATTGCATGGAAGTCTTCTATTAAAGAAATTTTGTGGATTTATCAAGATCAAACCAACTCTTTGGATGTACTGGAAGACAAATATGATATTCATTGGTGGAACGATTGGGAAGTAGAGCAGAGCAGAACAATCGGTCAACGATACGGTGCAACGGTAAAACGATATGACTTGATGAACAAGTTGCTCAACGGTCTTAAGACACAGCCTTACGGCAGACGTCACATTATCAATCTGTATCAATATCAGGATTTTCAAGAGACAGACGGATTGTTCCCTTGTGCAATGGAAACACACTGGAGTGTTCGTGACGGAATCTTGGACATGACTTTGATTCAACGCTCTTCCGATGTTCCGGTGGCAAACGCAATCAACAAACTTCAATATGTTGCGTTGATGATGATGGTTGCAAAACACTGCGATTTCAAACTCGGAAAATTTTGTCACCTTGTGCAAAATGCACACATCTACGACCGTCATGTCGAACAGGTAAAAGAGATGTTGGAACGAAAAGGGCAAGAAGATTGTACCGATTTGAGATTGGTGTTGGATACGGACAAAACGGATTTTTATACCTTTACATTGGAAGATTTTAAGTTAGAAAATTACGAACCGAACAAACCGAATTTCAAGTTTGAATTGGCGATTTAACAGAACGAAAAGCCGACCGACAGAAGGGAAGAGATTGTTGAAAAAGATAGGATTGCTGGTTGCAGTGGAACTGAAGGCTTTGAAAAGAAAATACGGAGAACCGTACAAAACAGATTCTTATGTAGGATATGAAGTGTTGCGGTACCAAATGGACGGTTGGGAGTGTTATGCTGTTCATACGGGAGCGGGAGAGATTGCCGCTGCGGCAGGCACGCAATTACTGATTAGTGTCTATCATGTCGATCTGATTTTGAACTTCGGAGTGGTTGGTGCGTTGACAGAGGAGATGACACATCATAGAATCTGTGTTGTAAAAGAAGTGGTACACTATGATTTTGACACTTCTGTAGCAGACGGTTGTGAAGTCGGCAGATACTTGGAGTATCCGACCATCTATATTCCGACAACGGAATCGCTGTGGCAAGATGCAGTAAAACAGAATGTCGATTTGAAACCGGTTGTCTGTGCATCGGCGGATAAGTTTATCGAAACGGCAGAGAAGAAACAAGAATTGCATCGTATTTTTCAGGCGGATATTTGTGAAATGGAAGCGGCGGGGATTGTGCTTACCTGCAATCGAAATCAAGTGCCGTGTCTTTTGATTAAAATGGTTGCCGACGGATTGGAAGGCGGATTGGAAGAATTTAAGAAAGAGTTTCACACCTCTTCCGATATTTGCCTTGAAGTCATGACCGGTGTTGTGCATGGTTTTGTGGAAAAAGCGAAACAGGAGGAATAAGGACAGATGAAAAATTTGTATATGATTGTAGCAATGACGGAAAAAACGAGAGCCATCGGTAAGAACAATGATATGTTGTATCATTTGCCGGAGGATTTAAAATACTTTAAGCAGACAACACAGGGACATACCATTGTAATCGGTTACAACACTTATATGAGTTTTCCGAAACGACCTCTTCCGAATCGAAAAAATATCGTATTGACACGAAAAAACAGAGTGATAGAAGGTGTGGAGATTTTGCACAGCATCGAAGAAGTGCTTGATTATGCGAAAGTCCATTCGGAAGAGCAAATTTTTATCTGTGGGGGAGATACGATTTATGAGCAGTTTATGCCTTATGTGAGCAAGTTGTACCTTACTGTCATAGAAGAGGAAACGCCGGTTGAAGCGGAAGCATTTTTTCCTGAAGTAGATACCGATGTATGGAAAAAAACGGAAGAGAATCCGTCAAAAGAGTGGAACGGAACAACACCGAACTATACCTTTACCGTTTGGGAAAAGCGTTAGATTGCAGATAGAGTTGTGTTTTTTTTGAAAACATTCTTCATTCGAACATAATACCAATTCGAAAATAATATCAAAAAGTAAAGAAGGTTATTTTTGATTTGTTAAGGAGAATAAACGGGTATCAATCTGCACGAAATCATCATCGTTTTTGATGGAACATATCTTAACATCAGAGTATCAAAATTCTTTTGTGTATGATAGGAAAGAAGGGAAATATTGTTTCATAAGCAGAGGTTTTGAAACATAGGGAAAAAATAAAAGAAAAGGGATCAATTTGGTTTAAATGTCGTTATGAAGTCGTGTATATGATTTGTTCCGGAGTAAGATGGGAACAAGAACAGAAAATAAAGAAAGAGATAGAAGGAAGAGAGTAATATGAGCAGAACCGTTTTGGTAACAGGAAGTTCCAGAGGAATCGGGCGTGCGATTGCAAAGGCGTTTGCAAAGCAGGGAGATAGAGTAGTCATTAACTATATTGAGCAGAAGGCAGCTGCCGAACAAGTGAAGGAAGAAATCATTCGTGAGGGAGGGAGAGCCATGGTGGTGCAATGTGATGTGTCTGACGAACAACAGGTCAAACAGATGATAGCAACCATTGAACAGGAATTTTCACCGGTAGAAGTATTGGTCAACAATGCCGGAATTGCAGAGATGAAATTATTTACCGATATAGAAACAAGTATGTGGGAAAGAATGTTTGATGTCAATGTGAAGGGGATGTACCTTTGTTGCAAATATGTTCTTCCGAGCATGATTTCTCGAAAAAAAGGAAAGATTGTGAACACTTCTTCCGTTTGGGGATTGGTCGGTGCATCCTGCGAGGCGCATTATTCCGCAACAAAAGGAGCGATTCTGGCTTTTACCAAAGCGCTGGCAAAAGAAGAGGGACCGTCTAATATTCAGGTCAATGCCGTTGCGCCGGGAGCAATTTTGACAGATATGCTTTCGGGAATTGATGAAGAAGCCTTGCGGATGGTAGCGGAAGAAACCCCTGCCGGACGATTGGGAAAACCCGAGGATATTGCAGAAACAGTGGTATTTTTGGCGTCCGAAAAAGCAGATTTTATCACCGGACAAATCATCAGTCCAAACGGCGGTTTTGTAGTGTACTGATACTGTTTTATGAATGCTGAAAGTCGAGTCGTGCAATTTACAAAGGATAGGTTTCGTTTTGTCGGTTGTACTTGTCGAGATGTTCGGAATATCAGAACATTTTTTGGAAGAAATTTTAGAATCAATTAGTTTGAGATAGATTAAATCAATCGAAAATCTCTATGATAGGAGGATGGTTGTCTATGAAACACAAAAAGTATGCAGTTATTCTATTTGTTTTTGCATTGTGTTGCTTGAGTGCGTGTTCTTCCGATAAACACAAAGAAGAGACGACAGAACAAGTGTACCTCAATCCGCAAGGAAACACCATACAGGAGAGAGTTCTTGTTCCGGACGGATACACCAGAGTTGCAGAGAACGAGCATAGCTTTGGACAATTTTTGAGAGAGTATCCGTTAAAACCGTACGGAAGTCCTATCCTGTTGTACGATGGCAGAGAAAAAACTTCACAGTCCAATCACGAAGGAGTTTTTCAGATGCATTTGGAACCGAGAGACTTGCAACAGTGTGCGGATTCTGTGATGAGAATTTATGCGGAGTATTTGTACCGAAACGGCGAAGAAGACAAGATTCGTTTTCATTTTGTTGACGGTTTCGAGTGTGACTATACCCATTGGAAACAAGGATATCGTGTTGTTTTTGATGAACGAGGAAATCCTCAATGGGTAAAAAAAGCAGAGCCGGGAAGTAACGAAAAAATATTGGAAAAATACTTGAATATCATATTTGCATATTCATCAACCATTTCGATGCAAAAAGAGTCAAAAATGATTCCGCTAAAAGAAATGATGATTGGAGATATTTTTTTACATTCGGGAAGTCCGGGACATGTGGTAATGGTAGTTGATTGTTGTAAGAACGATGCCGGAAATATTCAGTTTTTGTTGGCACAGGGATTTATGCCGGCGCAAGAGTTTCATTTGATTAAAAATCCGGCGCATCCCGATAATCCGTGGTACGATATTTCTGAAATCAAGGAGACTTTGGTAACACCGGAGTATCGGTTTGAAATCAACGAGTTTAGAAGATTATACTATTTGCATGGATACGAATAATCGTTGCAATGGAGTATTGAAGTTTTTTGTAACTTTTTTCGTCAGGTGTGCATAATTACGCTATATATATTGAGAAATCAATGTGTATAGCGTTTTATTTTTTATCAGTATCTGTCTTTTTGCATGAGTTTACCTACAACAAGACAATTTCGAGCATACATAAGAAAATGTTCAAAAAATTTTTGAAAAAAATAAAATTTACTATTGAATATTTTTTTAACAAGTATTATTATGGGAATGATAATAATTCTTAAACGACTATAGGACACATTATCAAAAATTATCAACAATAGCCGTTTTTTTAATGAAGTTTTGTCTTATTCAAATCACAAGACAGATACAGTTTTGTGATTTGAATCATTTTGATTAAAAATCGGTATTGAATTTTATGAATGGAGGTTTTTATGAAAAAGCGATTAGCAAGCATTTTTTTGGTTCTTACGATTACTTTGTCACAAGGTTGCTTATCGTTTGCAGACACAGTTATTGATGTAAATGATAAAGAAAATGTTGAAACATTCGAAGAGACCGGAAATGATGTAAAGCAAGAGGATGTGCAACAACAGGGCGGTAATATTTATTCTGAAAATGATGAACAAAATTTGAGCCCGCTATTGAAAGATTTCAAAAAAAATCTTGAAGGAGATAAAATTGAAGTCGAAAAGGTCATTTATTTTGTGGAGTATGACAGTGCACAGGATAGAGAGGCTGTTCTTGAGTCTCTGAAAAAAATAGAGGATACAAAAGTACTCTATGAATACAACATCATTTTTCAAGGGTGTTCGGTAGAAACATGGCCGAAAAACTTGGATGCGTTGAAAATGATTAAGGGTGTAAAATCCGTCGAAAGATCAGGACAGTTGAGCCCTCTAATGAACAACGCAAGAAAAAACATCGGAATAGAAGATGTTACGGAAGATTACTTAAAAACAATCAATGCAAATGCGATAGACAAACATTTTGATGGAAGAGGAATGTTGATATCACATATCGATACCGGTATGGACGCTACTCATAGGGCAATGAGAATTGATCCGGATGCATTGTCTGTGATGAAAATAAAAAATAATCACAAAGATCCATTTTGGGTGAGCGACAAAGTTCCTCACGCATTCAACTATATGAATGGTGGAAAAAATACGATAGAAAAATATGATAACGGTTCTGCTTATTATGACCCTCATGGGATGCATATTGCAGGAATCTTGGCGGCAAATGACACAAATGATCTTGTAGAGAAGAACAGAGGGATAAAAGGTGTTGCTCCTAATGCACAACTTTTATCATATAAGATGTATTCAGATTCATCCAATGCATTTGCAGGCGATGAAACAATGTTCCATGCGTTTGAAGACTCTATCAAATTGGATGCGGATGTAGTTTCTATCTCATCAGGATTTACAGGTACGGGACTTGCAGGTGAAAAATACTGGCCGGCTATCAGAGCTATGCGTAAAGCAGGGATACCTGTTTTTGTTGCGACCGGTAACTTTGCAACATCATCTTCCAACTCATCTTGGGACAGATATGCAAACAATGCCTTGGGAATGACGGATACCGGCAATGTTACCAGAACTGCAGCTCATGAAGATGCGATTGCGGTAGGGTCTTCGAGAAATACAGTAGTGTATTTCCCTACAGTAAAAATTGCAAATAAAGATTTGAAGAAAGATTTTCGATATAGCCAAATCGGAGCATTTTTTGATCAAACGAAATTTCTTGATCAACAAACAAAGAAAAATGCAGGTAAATACCAATTTATCTATCTTGGAAAATGTCAAGACGAAGATATTAGAGGACGCGATTTAAGAAACAAAATTGTTGTAATGGACAGAATTTACACAAAAGATTTGAAATATGCGTTCAAAAAAGTACAAGATAAGGGAGCTAAATTAGTAGTAGTAGTCAATACAGTTTCTTATTACAACAGAGATGATTGGGAAAATATACCTGCTATGGGATATGAAAAAGACGAAAATACATCGATGCAGGTAATCTCGCTTTCCGGTTATGACGGAGCGGAACTTTGGGATATGATGCAAAACAAAGCGACCCCTAAAGGTACAGATGCGAAACCATCTTCAACAGATGAAGACAATTATAGACTTGATATGAAACAGTTCAACAGTCGAAAACCGAAAGTAGGAACCACTGTGGAATTAGATGTAGAATTTTCTGATGAGTTACAAAAATGGGAAGAAAATTATCAAGTTCCTGCCGGTTCTACTTCTTGGGGACCAAGAACAGACTTGATGTTGAAACCCGATATTTCAGCTCCCGGTAAAAATATTTATTCTACATTGAACAAAGTAAACGGTAAAGATGATTATGCCTATATGTCAGGGACATCTATGTCGACACCTGTTGCTGCGGGAGCCAGTGTATTGATTAGACCGAAATTGAAAGAAATGGTGAAATCTTCTGCATTAAAGAACGCAGGGATAGATCTTTCAAGTCTTACTAAAATTGTGATGCAAAACAGTGCGACACCTATGATAGATCCGTCTACCGCAAAAGATAAGGATATCACTACAGCACTTTTCGCATCTCCTCGTCAACAAGGTGCAGGAGTAATCAATGTAGCGCGTGCGCTAAAAACAGATGTTATCGCGTCTTTCAAGGTAAAAGACTCTGTAGGAGAATATAATTCTTACGGTGCCGTATCGCTGAAAGAAATTCGTGGCGGCTCCAAAGACTTTACGATTGACCTTTATAATACAGGCGATAAAGATGTGATATTTGATGTCACTGCAAGTCCTGTTACAACAGACGGAGAAAAAAAGGTAACAAAAATTGATGAAGAGTATATAGATGAAAAGCACAAAGAAGGAAAACAGGTTGTAGCGGAAATTCACCCTGCAAAGGTAGACGGTGCTGAAATCATCTTCAAAACACAAAACGGACAAATCACAGTACCTGCCGGCGGTTCTTACCAATTAGAAGCGACAATCAACACTGGTTCTGCAGCGGATGCCGATAAGTTCGTAGAGTCATTTATCAACTTCACCTCTCACAATCAACAGTTGGCGTCAATCTCTATGCCGTTGATGGGATTTGCGGGAGACTGGAACAAAGAGCCTATCATAGATAAATGGGCATGGGAAGAAGGTTCACTCTCCGGAACAATCACAGTATTTGACGATAACGGAAAACCGAAACGTCCGGGAACCTTAAACTACGGTGCAGGTGGAGAGCATGGTGTTGATAACTTCCACCCTGCCGGTGTGATTCAAAATACAGAAGACGGCAACCCGAACTTCAAACAAGATCCGGAATACTTTGCTATGAATACAGCTGTGGATACGACATCATCAAAAGCCAGCGACAGTAATTTAATCTCCGGAAAACAAAAGAAACTGAAAATAGTAGACCAAAACGGAAAAGAAAAAGAAATTGATGCAAATGATTTTGAAGTAAATAATGCAGGTCTTACTCCATCGCCGTTGGTACTTCGTTCTGCTTCAGATTCCAAAATCTATATTACAAATGAAGAAGGCAGAAACTTGAGAACTATGGCGGTACAACACTTTGTAAAAGGAATCTTGAACTCCAAGAGAAACACTGCAAAAGGATTGAAAGACGGATTCAAAAAAGTTTGGGGCGACTTGAAATGGGACGGTACTGTCTACAACTCTCATTTAGATTTGGGTCATGGAGATATCACAGGAGACTTGGATCAGGTAGCGGAAGGATTGTATTATTACACCTTTGAATATCGTTTAACACCTGATTATCCATGGCAAAAAACTACAATTCCAATCAAAGTGGACAATACATCTCCTACGATTGACGGAATTGACTTGAGCGATGCAGATCATATTGTGATAAAAGCAACTGACAGCTATCACAAAGCAAAAGATTTGAGCAGTGCTCCAAATGGAGTGTACTTCTTTAGAGAGCAAAAACAAGACAAGGATAGACCGGAACATGAAAAACTGTTTGAGAAAGCAGACAGTAAGGTTTGGTATGTAGGTGCAGGCTTTGTCAATGCAGATAACGGTTATGTTACAAAGCACTTTAATGTAGTGAGAACATCTGACGGTGAATATGTGATTAGAGATGCAAATCATGACTTGGTAGGAAAAACGATGGAAATCGTTGCGGTAGACGGTGCAGGAAACTTCGCTCCTACTATGAGAGTTGTTTTTGCCGATGCTTTAGATCCGCAAGACAACAAATTGCATTACACATTGAATGAATATGTTGCCGATAAAAAACAATTCAAAAAGATAGGGGAAGGTATTGTAGGCGGAGAGCTTAAATCAGGTAATACACCAAACTTGCCGAAACCTGAAAATCCGCAACAAGGCGAAGAAAATGAACAGTCTGTAGACGGTGAACCTGTTGTTTCTGTAGATAAAGATACATCTACCATAGGAGAAATGAAAGGAAAAAAACCGAAGGGAAAAGAATTTACAAAGGTAACCGTGATGAATATGTCAACCTGGACTCGTGAAGAGAAGGAAACATGGACTTCAACAGGAAAGGATTGCACAATCAAAGATGAGAGCGGTAACCCTAAATATTATGATGTTGTAGAGTATAAAAACAAAAACTATCACACGAAAGTTCTTGAAGATGGAGATCCTATTGAATTTATTTGGTCTGAAGCAGAAGCATCCGGAAATCCGGAAGAGTATGCTACAAAAAAAGGTTGCAAAATATTTGAAATGCAATATGAAGATGTTTCTGCGGAAGATTTGGAAAAAGAAGGTAAGTTCAAAATAGAGTTAAATGAAAATGACGGTTTTAGCGTAATCGGTTCTTTAACGAATGTTGATAGGAATACAAAGGTATATTTCCAATCAAAAAATATGTACAAGATAAGCAAAGAAACGAAAAAAGAAATTTCGACTTTTGCATATGACAAAGATCAACATACTATGAAATTTGATTTTTACGGAAACAGAAAAGATGTTGAAACCAATTCCAATCCGTTTAACTATGACGGTGGAGAGGTATACATCTGGGCGGTAAACAAAAACGATCAAAAAAGCAATCAATTGACTTTGATTATGCCGGATGCCAAGAAATCCGATAAACCTACAGATCCGTTGCTTGGTAGCGATGATTACAAAGCATACAGCTCCATGCTTAGAAATATCGAAGAGTTGAAAGGGAACGGTAATGGCGGTATAGCCGGTGGAGAAAAAGGGCAACCTACTATACTTGCAGTACCGACAGGTAAAAAGGTCAGAAATGAAGATACCAAAAAAGAACATGAGTTATTTGCGTTAAAAGATAAGTTGAAAGTGAAAAAAGGTTATGCTGTCAGAATTGTTTCATATAATGCCGGAAAAATGTCATTGGAAGCACTATCTGATAAGGTGTATGCTATCGATCCAAGTAAAATGACAAAAGAGGATTATGACTTTGGAGAAGAGGGCAAAAATGGAGAACGATTTATAGATATCAATATTTTGCAAGGATTCAATGCCCTTCGTTTTGAAATCTACAAACCTGATGTAGATAGTCAAGGTAATTTTGTCGGGGTTGAACGAGATTCAAACGGAGAGATAACGAAGATTCCGGAAGAAAATTTGGTGTTTGAAAAAGGTCGTTGTGTATACTTTGACAAAGACCCTGTCACATTTGAATTGGATCCGGACACATTCAATCCTTATGTACCGTTAAACGATAAGCCTATCATCTATTCCAAGACAAGTCCTATGACAATCAGAGGAACAATAGGAGATAAGGGTGGATTCATGTGGCAACTTAGAATGAATCACCACATCATTGATGAATATCTAATCTATGGAGATTTGAAAGTTGACAACACAAGAGATTTTTCATTCACTACGGATGTAAGAGACGGAGATGTTTTAGATATCGGTATCAAAGATTATTCCGGTAACACCTTCCCTGAAAAAAGTTTCAAAACATTGGACGGCGAAACAAAAAAACAAATGCCGAGTCAATATAAAATCTATGTTGATAACAAAAAACCTGAAATAGAAATCAAGGAAGATAACAGTATAACAAATCCGTTGTATACACTTTCTTCTCAAAGTAAATCTTCTGCAGTAACGATACAAATTACTGATAAAATATCTTCCGGTGAAGATGGAAGACTTCAAGAAACATTTGTGACTGTGAACGGAAAAGCTGTCACAAAAGGTGAGAACAAATTGGAAGATCCGCAAACAGACAAACCTTGGAAAATAGTTGTTACAGCGTCTGACTATGCGAAAAATAAAACGGTTAGAGAATACTCCTACAATGGTGAAAAGTTAAGAGAGGTAAATAAAGAAACCAAAAAAGTTACTTTTGATTTGAACGGTGGAAAAGGTAAGCTGTTTGATACCGGCAATGAACTGACAATCAATCAAGGCGAAGACTGTTTCTTGCCATATCTTAGCAACATTACACCGCCAAGTGAAAAAGAATTTGATTGCTGGGAAGTTGTAACAACAGATAGCAAGGGTGAAGAAGTGAAAGAACAACAAAAACCCGGACATATTTTGTATGTTGAAGAAGATACGAATGTAAAAGCGTTGTGGAAAGATAAGGTTGAAAAAGAAAAAGTAACCATTACACTTTATCCGGATATAAAGAGTAAAATTGTAAAAACAGTAAAAATTGATAAAGGTTCTATTTATCGTCTTCCGGATGCAACCAACTTAGTGAAAAAAGATCGTTATGTTTTTGAAGGTTGGAACATAAATGACAAATTGTATAGAGCGGGAGATTCGATAACAGTAGATCAAGACCTTACCGCAAATGCAGTTTGGAAAGCAAAACCGGGGCAAGATAATCCGCCATCCGGTGGTGGTTCATCATCCGGTGGAGGAGGCTCATCATCCACAGTGGAAGAGAACATCAATAAAGGGCTACCTAACACAGGTAAACAACAGCTTTTGAATACAGACAATCCAAATACTTTGAGCGGAAATGAAAATGCAGGTTTGAGCATAGACCAAATCGTTCAAAAGTACAGTGATATCTCTAATCACTGGGGAAGAAATGCAATCGCATCATGTCTGCAAAAAGGTTATTTTGTAGGAACATCAAACAATACTTTTTCACCGAATAAGACTCTTACAAGAGCAGAGTTTGTTACAGCATTCGGTAAGTTTGCAGGAAACAGTTTGGAAGACGGTAAGATACCGTTTAAAGATGTAAAACCGGGTGATTACTATGCGCCTTATGCAGTATGGGCAAGTAATAAAAACCTTATGGTAGGATATAACGGTTACTTTAGACCACAAGACAGTATGACAAGAGAAGAAATATGCGTTGTGTTGGAAAAATTCCTAAAAGATAAAAAACCGGAAATGACAACACCGATTGTATTGAAAGACTCAAAGACTGCAAGTCCTTGGGCGAAGAGCAGTGTTGATACGGTAGTATCTTTAGGTATCATGAAAGGAAGACCGGACGGAACGTTCGGGTACAAAGATGATATTACAAGAGCAGAATTGGCACAGATATTGCAATCTCTTGTAGAGATGAATTAAGGACAAGTCTATAGAAACAGAAATCAATATCAAAGTATTTTTTAGAAATTATCACTGAACAGTGAAACAGACTTAAGAGTACCGACATCCATCGTTAGAACAAAAGAACTAACGATAAGGTGTCGGTATTTTTATGGGGAAGGAGGTATGAAGCTGAAACAAAGTTTTTGATACTGTTACCTGTTCGAATAACCTATAATATCATCACCATTTCAAATTGAGATTTATCGCTTATATTATTCTCTGTCTAAAATGCCGGGTGTGCAGAATGTACAATTGCTGAAAAATAATTTGGAGAATCATATAGTTCAAACGATTAAACCGGTCAGTTTTAATAGATAATAGTATTAGACCTTAGGATGTCGGATAAATCAAACGGATAATAGTATAATACTAATCACCAATGAAAAATATCATAAAAATCTGATTTTTTGTTGCCATTATAGGTTATGCTCTTTTGCCTAAAAATACATCATCTTTACATTTAAAAATAGTATTTTTTATTGTTACAATTCGAATAAAATAATTCTTTAGCGAGTTTGAGGCTTTGGTTGAGGCATGAAGAGAAGTTTTCTCTTTTTGCTATGTATAAAACTTGTGAAAAAAGGGTAGATATGATATGATAATTTTAATCATACTAAATTGGTAGGAATTAAAATCGTCAATCAATAGTTTATGTTTGATACTACGAAAACCTAATGAATTGTCAAGAGTTCAGTATCATGTGATTATGAAAAATGCAAGTTGGAAGTGATTGGATTACAGGTACGAATTGTGATAGGCATATGGTGTAGAAGGGTTTTAATGGGAAATTAGTATAAGGGGGAAATCTTATGAGAGGAACGCTGTTAGAGATTAGGGATATGTCTGTTGGTGTAGGAGATAAGCTGATTCTAAGGGATATCAACTTGAAGATAAATAAAGGTGAGATTCATGTGGTAATGGGACCGAACGGAAGCGGAAAATCAACTTTAGCGAACAGCATTATGAATCATCCGAAATATATCTTACGAAAGGGAAGTATTTTTTTTGAGGGGAATGATATTACAGAGGATAAGGTAGATGAAAGAGCAAGAAAAGGTATTTTTATGTCTTTTCAGAATCCGCTGGAAGTTGCGGGAATTACCGTGGGGAATTTTCTTCGCAGTGCTGTTTTTGCAAGAGAGGGAAGTCGGATGTCTTTGGTTAAGTTCGGTCGTGAAATTGGGAAACAAATGGAAGCGTTGGATATGAAACCGGAATATATTGACCGATATTTGAATTACGGTTTTTCCGGTGGAGAAAAAAAGAAGACGGAAATTCTACAGATGAGAATGTTAAAACCGAAGCTTGCCATATTGGACGAAACGGATTCGGGACTTGATGTAGATGCTGTTCGCATTGTATCCGAAGGAATTCAGCAATATAAGACGGAAGAAAATTCGTTGCTGATTATTACACATCATAGGGAGATTATAGAACAAATCAAACCGGATTTTGTGCATGTCATCATTGATGGAAGAATTGTTAAAACAGGGGATGCTTCTTTAATCGACCAAATTGAAGAAAAGGGATACGGATGGCTTAAGGAAGAGGTGAATCTGCAATGACACCTACAGAAATGACAGAACGAAGAAAAACACAGGTAGAGGATGTGAGTAGAGGAGTCTACGACATCAAAAATGAAGTACACTATCGTTTAAAAACAAAGAAGGGATTGACAAAAGAAATTGTGAACCAAATTTCTGATGAGAAAAATGAACCTGATTGGATGAGAGAGCTTCGATTGGATTCTCTGGAAAAGTTTTATCAAATTGACAATCCTACATGGGGTCCTGATTTATCTGAAGTAAATATTGGCGATATTACTACTTATATTTCTCCGGATGCCAATTTGACGGAAGATTGGGACGAGGTTCCGGATGATATTCGAAATACTTTTATGTTGCTTGGAATACCGGAGGCGGAACAGAAAAAAATCTTTCGGGGGTCGGTGCGCAGTATGACTCGGAAGTGGTGTACCACAATATTCAGAAGGAATTGTCAGAGCAAGGTGTGATTTACATTGATTTTGAAACAGCAGTGAAAGAATACGAGGATATTGTGAGAGATTACTTTATGACTTGTATTCCAAACACGGATCATAAGTATGCAGCATTGCATGGTGCGGTATGGTCGGGCGGTTCTTTTGTATATGTGCCGAAAGGGGTAAAGGTTACAGTTCCGCTACAATCCTACTTTAGATTAAACGCACCGGGTGCAGGGCAGTTTGAACACACCTTAATTATCGTAGAAGAGGGAGCATATTGTCATTTTATTGAGGGATGTTCCGCACCTCGATATAATGTAGTCAATATTCATGCCGGTTCAGTAGAACTCTTTATCAAAAAAAATGCAACCTTGCGATATTCCACCATAGAGAATTGGTCGAGAAATATGTATAATCTGAATACCAAACGAGCGATTGTAGAAGAAGGTGGAGCAATTGAATGGGTTTCCGGTTCGTTTGGTTCAAAAGTATCCATGCTCTATCCTATGAGTATTTTGATTGGAGAGGGTGCAAGGAGTGAATTTACCGGAATTACCTTTGCGGGAAAAGACCAGTATTTAGATACGGGAACTAAGGTGATTCATGCAGCGCCGAACACATCTTCTATGGTAAACTCTAAATCTATTTCCAAAGATGGAGGAGTTGCAATCTATCGTGGATTGGTCAAGGTTTATCCGAATGCAACCGGATCCAAGTCAAGTGTAAGTTGTGAGTCGTTGATGTTAGACAGTAAGTCGCGTTCCGACACCATACCGGTAGTAGATATTGGTACTGATGATGTAGATTTGGGACATGAAGCGAAGATTGGACGGATTGACGATGAGGTTGTTTTCTATCTGATGTCACGCGGAATTTCGGAACAAGAAGCGAAGTCGATGATTGTACAGGGTTTTGCAAATCCGATTGCAAAAGAATTGCCACTGGAATATGCCGTCGAGATGAATCAGTTAATCAACTTAGAATTAGAAGGAACCATCGGTTAGGAGGGAGTTAAGATGGAATTAAATGTATTACCTGTGCTTACTTGGAATTGGGTTCAGGTGAATGATACCAAATTCGAGATTCCGAAATTTGTTTCAGAACAAGTTGACAGTCAAACAACCTATACGATTCCGAAACAGATTCTTTCCGATTGGAATAAGTGTAAATTAGGAGGGGCAGGTGTTTCAAAAGAAGCACTCTTGTGGAACGAAACACAACGCACCCATCAAACTGTGATTCATGCAGAGGCAGGAGAGATAAAAGAAGCACAAACAGTAAAATTTTCGGAAGATAATCAAAGTTCAGTCATAATGGATGCAACTTATATTATTGCCGAAGAATCGAGTAAAGTTTCGGTGATATTTGACTATGCCGAACAGATGCAACAAAACAGCATAGAAACATTCAGAAACAGTGTGATTTATGTTACAGCCAAAGAGGGAGCGGAAGTTACGATTTATTATATTTCAAGGAACAGTAAAGACCATATCGCATTGTGCTCTGTCATTTCACAGGTGTATCAAGATGCTACAGTAAACTTGGTACAGGTTGAAACAGGTGCTAAAAGAAGTTTTTTTCATTATACGAGCAATTTGTTGGAAAGAGGAGCGAATACTCAAATTCGTACCATCTATTTTGCTGATGAGAACCGTGAGTTGAATCTGGCTTATGAAATCAATCATATCGGAGAGCAGAGCGAAAGCGATATTTTGGTTAACGGAGCATTGAAAGACACGGCAAAAAAGACATTCAAAGGAACAATAGATTTCAAAAAAGGTTCCTCTCACTCAAAAGGAAGAGAAGAAGAGTATGCCATATTGTTAAGTGAAAAAGTGAAAAATGTTGCAGTTCCTATTTTGTTGTGTCAAGAGGATGATGTAGAGGGAGTGCATGCAGCAAGTGCCGGAAAAATGGATGAAGAAATTTTGTTTTACATTATGAGTAGAGGTTTTTGTTTAGATGATGCTAAAAAAATTGTATTAGAATCTCGTTTTACACCCATTTTGGATATGATAGAAGATGATTCTTTGAAAAAAGAGATATGGAAGGAAATCGGAGATAGGATTTAGGAGGTTTTGCAACGTGAACCAAAGAGAAATAGAAGAAATTAGAAAAGAGTATCCATTTTTATCCGACCGAAGCAATCGAAAAATCATCTATTTTGATAATGCTGCAACGACACAAAAACCGCAGTGTGTGATAGATGCCATGAAACAATACTATGAATTTGAAAATGCAAATCCACATCGTGGAGCACATTATTTGGGAATGAGGGCAACGGAGGTTTATGAAGGTGCACGACAAAAGGTAGCCGAGTTTATTTCGGCAAAGTCTTCGGATGAAATCATATTTGTTCGTAATACAACAGAGGGGTTAAATTTGATTGCTTATTCTTATGCGTTACAGACACTCAAGGAGGGAGACGAAATTTTGATTTCCATTATGGAACATCATAGCAATCTTGTCCCTTGGCAGAATGTGGCACAAAAAACGGGAGCAACCTTACACTATATCTATTTGGATGAACACTTCGATTTCAATTTGGATGAATTTGAAGAAAAATTAAATGAGAACACAAAGATTGTATCTGTTACCGGCGCATCCAATACGGTTGCAACTATGCCGGATATTTCCACTATTGTAGAAAAAGCGAAGGAAGTCGGTGCAATAACAATTATCGACGGTGCACAACTTGTTCCTCATCAAAAAATAGATGTTGAGGCATTGGATTGTGATTTCTTGGCATTTTCAGGACATAAAATGTACGGACCGATGGGAATTGGTGTACTATATGCAAAGAAACAACTATTAGAACATATGACGCCCTTTTTGTATGGGGGAGATATGATAGAATATGTTTATGAACAAAGTACGACTTTTGCGCCCGTACCGTCAAAATTTGAGGCAGGGACACAAAATGTAGGAGGAGCAGTCGGTTTGTCAGCAGCAATTGATTATATCAATCGAATCGGAATCAACAATATCGCATCTTATGAAAGAGAATTGAGTGAATATGCAAGCAGTAAAATGCAGCAATTGGAATTCATTACAACCTATGTGTCAAGTCGTACACATCGTTCGCCTCTTATTTCCTTTAACATCCAAGATGTGCATCCTCACGATGTTTCCACTATTTTAGATACAGATGGAATTGCTATTCGAACCGGACATCATTGTACTATGCCGCTTCATCGATACCTAAAGTTGAATGCAACTTGTCGAGCGAGTTTCAGTATATATAATACCAAAGAGGAAATAGATTATTTTGTGCAGAAATTGCATGAAGTAAGAAAGGTGATGGGATATGAATCTTAAAGAAATCTATACACAGCTTATTTTAGAAGAGAGCAAAAATCAAGAAAACAAAAGAGAACTGGAAAATGTTACCCATTCTGAGTGGGGACATAACCCAAGTTGTGGGGATGAAATCAAATTACAGTTGGATATAGAAGACGAAATCATCAAAGATGCTTCTTTTACAGGGCAGGGGTGCGCTATTTCTCAAGCATCCACATCCATTATGATTTCTCTGATAAAGGGGAAGAATATTCATCAAGCAAAAAAATTGATTACCATATTTCTGAATCTGATAAAAAAAGAAACACCTTTGTCAGATGAGGAGTTTGATGAGCTGGGAGATGCAGTAGCCTTGGAGAATATTTCCACTATGCCGGCGAGAGTGAAATGTGCCGTTTTAGCATGGCACACTCTGTCAGTCATTCTCGAAAAAATAGAATAACGGGACAATGTTATGAAGAAAGAGAGTTTGTGAACAGATAGTATTCACAAACTCTCTTTTTTTTTCATAGAAATGCTTATGCTAAGACATTGATTACTATTATTATCAAAATCTACTTCCATAATAGTATAGTTTGTTTTTTCATTGATAATGATATGCTGTTTTTGTATTTGACAATCATGTTTGAAATGATAACAGAAAATGAAAAATATTAACATAAAATCGAAAAATTTTAACGATAGAGTTCCATTTGTTTTGAAAGCAGGTCTTTGATTCGTTTCACAACAGAACTCGGTTCCATGATTTGCACATAGGAGCTTAGACCAATAATCCATCCAAGAAATTGGTCGCTTGGAACAACTTCTACATAGGCGATAAAATGCTCATCGTCATGGCGCAGCATCACGGTATCTTTTCCGAAACGGTCAATGATTACTCCTGCCATGCTGTTATGACATTGTAAGGTTACCCTTGTCGACTCGCCTCCAAGCATACCGAAAAGGGTGCGCGAGTAAGTTGCGATGTTGAATTCCTTCATCTTCTTTAGACCTTCTCGTTTCTCGTTGCCGGAAGAAATGCGCAACATTTTATCTACACGAAAGTGTTTTATCATTTCTGAATCAGAGTCATATCCAATCATATAGTAGTTGTCATTGTCCCAAACAAGATGCCAAGGGCTGATGGTATACTGTTGACCGTCATGACGAAGTTCCCGCTGTTTGTCGGGTGTCCACTGAAAATATTGAAATGAAATTTGTCTGTTGTTATTGATTGCAGAGTGAATACTGTCGACATTGATGAGAATACTTTCGTTCATCGTTTTTACGCGACCTGATGTGATGACTTGGCGATGAAGTTGCTTAGATTCATGTTCGCTGACAAGAGATTCCAATTTTTTAATCAGAGAGTTTGACTTCTTCTCTGTAATGAATTTGGACGATTGGACAGAGTCTACAAGAAGTTTCAGCTCCGCAAGTTCAAAGTCACGAGAGGCAAGATAGTATACGACCGTTTTACTTCGTTGTTCGCTGATAATATCAAGTCCGTAGTGTTTCAATTCCTCAAAATCAAGGTACAGCGTTTTTCGGTCTGCTGTTACTTCGTATCCGTTCAGGAGACTTGTAATTTCTGCAAGAGTGAGTGCGTGAGATTCATCCGTCTTTTCCATAAATATTTTTGTAAGATAGAGAAGTTTCAGTTTTTGATTTCTTCCTTTTGCCATAACAACCCTCCTTGAAAAATCCGATATGTATGATTTTATTATATCACAAAATGTGTGATTCAAGCGGTTCGGTTTCTACAGATATATGTTGTTTTGTATCACAAATATCAAATTAAGGTGTGTCAATCAAATAGTTTTGAACCTTATTATTTATTTTCACAGGTAATAGATTCAAAATGGTAATAAGTTAAATTTTTACCTTTAATTGATTCAAGCTTGTAGGCTCCTTTTGTAATTTTGATAGGATGAGTTGACAGATTTATTTCGCTTTTCATTAAAATAGCTGAATCGTTATAATATCCAACAATCATATTGTATTCTGAGTCTTTCATTTGAACAATCTCATAGTTTTTTTGTTCTGGGGTGTAATTGGTACTGACTGAAATATGAGAATAGCAGTTATAGATATGCTAATGGTTAAAATAATAGCGAATGCAAGATTAAGTATATCTTTTTTAGTTTCTAAATTTAATGAAGTATTTTTTCTTGTTTTTTTATAGCATTTGGGATTTCTTTATAAATTGGTGATAAACATCAAAAAATACACAATTCCATACACAATAGCTACGATAATACAGATAACAGCAATCGATTGATACAGTAGAAAAAGAGTTCTAAAGTTGGTAAATGAACATAGTAGTTATGAAACATCCAAGATGTTAAAGACATTAGAAAAAGACTTTGGCTTTAAGATAAAGACAATACAAACAGATAACAGAAGAGAGTTTTGCAATGACAGAGAGCAAAAGGAGTTACTCTTTGAAAAAGTTAGGAATAGAATATATAAGAACACGACTGTATTCCCCATGGCAAAACGGAGTAGTAGAAAGAAGTCATAAAATAGACAACGAACTATTCTACAACAGGAGAATATTCAAGAGTGAAGAAGAGATGTACAAAGCATTTAAGAGATATAGTGTAAGAACGAATAATATAGCAAGAAGAGTATTAAATTTCAGGACACTGAATGAAATGGTAGAACATTATTGTAAGAGTGTAACTTAGACTTAAATCGGATGGTTCTTGTCACATATGTTTGACAATCATAGAGTATAAACTGTTTTATTTATCCAAACTATATTGACCAAAAATAAAAACTGTGCTAATATACCATTGGTATATACCGATGGTATATTAGCGAGGAGGCATTTCATGAAAATATCAGAAACGCAACAAAAAATATTAGAAGTTGGCAAACGGGAATTTTTAGGAAAGGGATTTAAGGATGCATCCCTTAGAAAAATTGCAGCAAAAGCAGGATTTACCAAAGGCGCTTTTTATGGATATTATCCGGACAAAGCAGCTTTATTTGAAGCACTTGTTTCTGAGGCGGCGGACGGTTTGACAGAACAATTCAGAGCTGCACAAGATGCCCATTTTGATTTAATTCCCGAAAATAAAACTTCGGAAAGCAGAGAGTTGTCTACAAAATACCTTCTGCATTTTGTAAATTATATTTATGATTATTTTGAAGAATTCAAGCTTATACTTTGCTGTTCTGAGGGCACAAAATACGCAGATTATATTCACGAACTTGTAGAATTGGAAGTATCCCGTACAGAAAAATACTACGCTATTCTTAAAGAAAAAGGTAAAATGACAGGAAGTATCAGTCATGATTTACATCATATGATTACCAGTGCATATTTTACCGCTGCATTTGAAACAGTTGTTCATGATATGACGAGAGAACAGGCGATTGAATATGTTGAAGAACTTGCTGTTTTTTTTAATTCCGGATGGGAGGGACTTTTACGGCTCACATAAGCTGTAAAAATTTTTATGTCTAAGTTAGATGAGGCTAACAGTTATGTTAGAAAGGATGTTCTTATTATGAAAAATGAAAACAAATTATTGACAAGAGATTATATTTCCATAGGTATTTTTTCGCTTATTTATTTTGTCATTGCATTTGTGATAGGTGGTATCGCACAGATGACACCTGCAACTTTTCCATTTATGCCAATGATAGTCGCTTTATTTACAGGCAGTGTTTTTATGCTATATACCGCTAAAATACCGAAACGCGGGTCACTTTCCATACTCGGTATACTCGCCGGAATCTTGCTATTTGTTACCGGTATGTTTTGGATGATGTCGGTATTTTTTATCATATTTGGATTTATTGCGGACTATATTTGCCAATCAGGAAATTTCAAATCATTCAGAAGAAATTTACTTGCCTATTGCGTGTTTGCACTGTCTCCAATGGGAGCCTATATCCCTATGGCTATCATGCCTGCACAGTTTGATGAATTCATGCATAGAAAAGGAGATGTTTCTTCTTTTGAAGGAATCATCAATGCAATCAGAATAAATTGGTGGATTATCCCACTAATGATTTTGGGTACAATTGTCTGTGCCGTAATTGGAGGCTTTGTCGGTAAAAAATTAATGAAAAAACATTTTGAAAAAGTGGGGATTATATAGATGAGTTTGGATCCCAGAACAAAACTTCTGATTTTATCAATAACCGGTATTTCTGTTTTTCTGAATGAAAGCATCGTCGTAGAGTGCCTTTTTACAGCAATCCCCGTATTCTTGCTCTTGCAGGCGAAAGAGTTCCGTACCGCTTCAAAATATGGAGTTCTCTTTATTGTATTATTGATGGTACAGCTGTTTGTGATATTAAAATTACCCGTTACAACGGGAGGTATCATATATATGTTTGATGTCTATATAAGGAAACTGATTCCTTGTTTTATGCTGGGTACGTTTTTAATACGTACGACAAAGGTCAGTACTTTTTTAGCTGCATTCAGTCGATTGCATTTGCCTAAAGGCTTTACGATTGCGCTTTCCGTTACATTGCGATACTTTCCGACAATGGCTGAAGAATGGAGCTATATTAAGGACGCTATGGCTCTTCGAGGGATTACCGCTTCTTTGATAGGATTTCTGCGCTATCCGATTAGAATCATGGAATATGTATATGTACCGATGCTGGTATCTGCTTCCAAAATCTCTGATGAAATCACGCAGGCTGCAATCACAAGGGGAATTGATCATACCGGAAGACGCAGCTGTATGGAAAAAGTTTGTTTTTCGATCCATGATGCTCTGATTGTAACAATCTATATAGGGATTATTTGCATGATATTTTTTGATTTTTTACGAGGAGGTGTATTCCCTTGATTGAATTTATAAAACTTTCTTTTGCCTACAAGGATATGGAAAAAGCTTCTTTACGGGAATTACACTTAAATATTCCAAAAGGACAATGTGTTCTTTTGTGCGGTGCATCCGGATGTGGAAAAACGACTGTTACGAGATTAGTGAATGGACTGATTCCTCATTTTTTTGAAGGAAAGCTTTCAGGAAAAGTAACTGTAAAAGGCATGAATGTTGCCGAGACTGAAATTTCAACTCTTTCCGATAGTGTCGGCACAGTTTTTCAAAATCCGAGAACACAATTTTTTAACACAGATACAGATAGTGAAATTGTTTTCGGACTGGAAAACAGAATGCTTGATATGGAAGAATTAAAACAGCAGCTTGAAAGAGTTGTTAAAGATTTGCATATAGAAAAATTAAAAGGATGCAGTATTTTTGAACTTTCCGGAGGGGAAAAACAAAAAATTGCATTTGCGTCTGTATATGCCACGAATCCGGATATTTTTGTGTTGGATGAACCGTCCTCTAATCTGGATTTTCACTCTGTGCTTGAACTGAAAAAACTGATAGAAAAAATAAGACAGCAAGGGAAAACGATTATCATTGCAGAACATCGCTTGTGGTATTTAACAGATGTTGCAGACAGAGTCATCTTAATGCAGAATGGTCAGATTTTTAAGGATATGAGTATGCAGGATTTTTGCAGGCTTTCGGTTGGACAAATACAAAATATGGGACTCAGGTGTCGAAATCTTTCTGAAATCGAAACAAATGTCAATGATAAAAAAATTTCCGAACACATATTAGAGCTAAAAGATATTCACGTCAAATATGGCAAAAAAAGTATCCTGCAAAATATTTCTTTCACCGCAAGCGGCGGAGAAATCATCGCAATTACCGGTGAAAACGGAACGGGAAAAACAACACTGGCACGTACTATATGCGGGCTGATAAAACAAAAATCAGGAAATATTTTGGTGGGTGGCAGGAACTTGTCTGCAAAATCGCGTATTAAAAAATCTTATATGGTGATGCAGGATGTCGGGCATCAGCTTTTTACGGATTGTGTAGAAACTGAATGCACACTCGGAACAAAAACAACAAGTGAGCCTGTTATTGATGAAACTCTATCGATGTTATCCCTTTCCGAATTTAAAAACAGACATCCTCTTTCACTCTCAGGAGGACAAAAACAAAGACTTGCTGTGGCAATCAGCTTGCTTTGTGATAAAGAAATTCTTATTTTCGATGAACCGACCAGCGGGCTTGACTTAAAAAGTATGCGAGAAGTAGGAATGATGATAGAGAAACTTTCTGAACAGGAAAAAATCCTGCTCGTTATTACGCACGATATTGAATTTATAAAAATAATATGTTCCAGAGTTCTGCTTTTGTCAGACGGTAAAATAATTGCCGATTTGAGAGGTGAAGAAAAGAAAAATATCGAAAAGTATATTTTAACAGGAGGAGATTAGAATGAAGAATAAAAATACATTGTATCGCTTATTTGAATTTACCGAATCCTGTAAAGGTTTGCTTTTAAGTTCGGTTATTTTTGCCGTTCTTGGCGAAGGGTTTGAAATCGTTCCGTATATTGCAGTTTCACACACTATTATTCAAATATGTGCCGGCGATTACAGTTTGAAGTCAATCATACCGATGAAAGTAATTGCGCGATTTTGTGATGTAAAAGACGGTGAAATTATTTTAGGGGCATCAATGTGAAAGACTATATCTGTGACAGCCTTCTTAACGATTTTTTCATTGTGTTTCAAAGGGCTTACTTTTTTGAAGATACCATTGAAAATAACATTCTTTTTGGAAAACCGCAGTCAACAAAAGAAGAAATGATTACAGTGGCAAAGGAAGTACATTTTTCTGTAATGTATTCACACTTCCGGACGGATACCAAACAAAGATTTGGAAAAGGAGTGCAACCCTTTCCGACGGTGAGAAGCAGCGAATCTCTATTGTATGAGATTGTATGAGCAATTTTGAAGGATGCACCTATTGTTTATTTTAGACGAAGACACGGCAAGTGTTGCTCCTGAAAGCGAACGGGAATTACGGCAGGCTATTTCAGAACTGACAAAGAATAAAGCACTTCTGATGATTGCTCATCGATTGAATACGGTACGGGGAGCAGATCAAATTCTTGTTCTTGAAAATGCACAGATTGTGTAAGGAGAAAAACATCAGGAGCTGATACAGCAAGAAGGACTTTGCTGACGATTTGTGAAAATGTGGGGAAATGCAATCGGATGGAAATTAGGAGGTCGGGAATGACATATAAAAAATTTTACTTCGGAAAGTTAGATGCGCAAATATTAAAAAATATAGATGCAGAACATAAAACAAAAATGCAACAGCTCATCAAAGAAATCAACCAAGGGTCATGGACAGAGAAACAGAAAAAAAGGCAAAAAAACAGTATCATTTCAAATATAGCTTTATACCGATGTTTTATAGATCAAGGGTTTTCAAAAAATGAGGCAAAAGAATTGGTAAAGGAGTATTCATTTTATGTTGCTGAAAAGGCACATAAGCTTTTGAAAACATTTTTTCATATACCCGGGGTTTTTAGGCTGTTTTGTTTGTTTATGAGAAAAGGGATGTCAGGCGATGAAATCTGGGAAAGCAGGATTTTATCGGATGATGGAAAATACTACCGAGTTGATGTATTCAAATGTCTTTGGGCGGATACCTGCAGGTTTTTTGAATGTCCGGAGCTTTGTGAAATATTCTGTCTGTGTGATTATATTGTATTCGGAAATATAAAGGGATTTGTATTTGAGCGAAGTCAAACACTGGGAATGAACGGTAAAAAATGTGATTTCTGTTTTATAAACAAAAAAGGATAAAGCGTTTTTGTAATCACTCATAATCAGGAATTTGTGCGTGCTTGCTGTGAATACAGAATAACTAATAGATAAGAGATAAGAACTAAAAGATAAAAAGATAAAAGATAAAAGATAAAAAGATAAAAGATAAAAAGATAAAAGATAAGGAGGGTTTTATAATGGATGTTCGTGATAAATTACTTACGGAAAATCCTTGGAAATTGATGGTTAGTCTTAGTTTGCCGGCGATTTTGGGTCAACTGATTGTAGGATTATATGCCTTTGTCGATTCAATTTATGTCGGGCAAATGGTGGGAACCGATGCTATGAGTGCAGTTTCGGCGGCATCTCCGTTTGTATTGATCAATAATGCAATTGCAGTTCTTCTTGGAATAGGTTCCGGCTCTGTACTTTCTCGAGCAATCGGAAAAAAAGATAAAGAAACCGTGGATAAGATTATGGGGAATCTGACTTTCTTGGTAATTATTTTATCATCAGCAGTTATGATTATTGGTGTCATATTTGCTCCTGAATTTTTACGCCTATCCGGTGCCGACGGTGAGGTTCTGGAGATGGGTGTTTCTTATTTAAGAACAGTATATCTCGGCTCCATCTTCGTAAATTTTATGCAGGGTGCAAATATGGTAATAAGGGCAGAGGGTCGCATGGGAATTGCAATGGGAATCATGGCGGCCGGTGCTATTCTGAATATTATATTAGATCCTATATTCATTCTGCTCATGCCATCTTGTGGACCGCAAGCTGTTGCAATCGCAACTGTGATTTCTCAGATTACTCAGGCTTCAGTAACTTTATTATACTTTTTGAAAAAAAGTCCGACTGTTCGTTTTCATGGAATAAAACCTGAAAAAGACTTATTACCTGAAATTTTTTCAGTTGGAATGAGTGCTATGCTCATGCAAATTATGATGCTGATTCAAATGACAGTTGTATATAATACAGCGGTGCATTTTGGCGGAGAAAAGCAAATAGCTCTTATGGGAGCCGCTCAAAGAGTTATGCAGCTTGCATTTGTTCCGATATGGGGAATGAGTCAAGGGATGCAGCCTGCTGTCGGAACAAATTTCGGAGCAAAAGAATATATAAGGGTTAAAAAACTTACGAATGTATTTATTATAGGTTCCACCTGTCTTGCCGGATTTTTCTTTGCCATAATCGAAATTTTTTCAGTGCAAATATTATCTGCATTTATTACCGATTCAGCTATTGTGAGTTTAGGACTATCTAATTTTCGGCTCATGTACTGCATATTTCCTACCTATGGCATGCTCATAATGACAGTTACTTATTTTCAGGCCATCGGGAAAGCAAAACATGCAGGAATATTGGTTATATTAAGGCAACTTGCGCTTGTAGTTCCCTTGATACTGATATTACCTCGTTTACTGAACGGAAATGTTCTCGGAGTATGGCTGGCATTACCTTTGAATGATGTCGTTATGATTTTGATTGCAATTATATTGCTAATTAGTGAATACAAGCACCTTATTAAGCTTGCATAGAAAACAGGCAAGGTAAAAGTTGGCGAGGTATCATGAAAAGAATATTCATTTTGAGTTGTTTTATTGCTTTTGTATTTGTTGTTTTGTGTTCTCGTTCCTTTATTTCTGCTGCGGAAGTGACTGACAATTACGAAACTGCTATTGATAAAGTTGCAGATGGATATGTAGGTAAAAGCGGTTAGGAGAGAGTCGGAGAAAAGACAGGAGATATGTTTACAAATATACAGATACCTTTGGAACGCCGCACTTTGTGTACACATGGAAATTATTTCCTACGGATAAAACCCCTAAGAGAAAGCGTGAGGAAAAATTCCTGCGGAAAAAAGCAAAGGAAATTCAAAAAACTTGATGATGGAATTGATCCTGTTAACAGTATGCCGACTTTACGAGAAGCGCATACGAAATAGTACAAATGTAAGGCATAGCATAAAATAAGATTGAAAACAGCTCATGAGAATACTTGGGGAAGATACGATTGGTCTATCACGTAAATGTAATGATGTAAAGGAATGGGCTTTATGAATGAAGAAAAAAGGCTATTTTTTTATCACTATCAGTAATCACAAGCATTCTCTAAAGGGCAGCCTTCTATACATCTATTCATGATGACGGTATCAGGAAAAATCTCTTTGACTTTAAGATTATTACAGTCATTGAGGTATGACACCGAGCCGAAAGTTCCTCTCTCGCCTATGCAGGAAGAAAGCTTTTTTTCTTTGTTAAAAGAGATAAGGTCTGTTACAAGTATTATGACGAGCTTATCATTCTGCTTGGAATAGGGTTTCGCGTTTCTGATTTTTGTAGACTGACGGAGAGATATTGTTTTTTGTTTTAGATCTTCTTTAGAAGTTTTTTGTAATATTGATTATTTCTACAACTTCAGTTGATTTTTGATGTAGATTTTTTCTGTCAATATTAAGAAATAAAACGAATGGTGTTAATTATAGTGTCTTACTCTAATATTCAACTGCTTCCATATTATCATAGCATATTTTGTATAAAATTATGAGTTATATTGGTAAATTGATTTTCTGTTTTTGGAATATAAACTTACAAATTTATGTTACCGGTATTTGAGTATACGATACATTGTAATTTCGTCTTCTTTTTAACAACATTGTGAACGGTTGAGTTTATGATATGTCATAACAGGAAATTTTATTTTTGCAAAGTTATATAGGATTGGGGTTTGAATTGGTCATTTTCAATAGCTGTTTGAGATTGCTTTGTTGAATGAATCACAGGATATTATTTCGGGAGAATTTTGGGACATGATATTTGTACCGAGGGAGTTTTTTAGAACTTGTATTTTGATAGAATAAATATAACAAAAACAAATGAAGTGATAAAAATATGATTTGGAATGCATTTGAAGAAGAAAAGTAAGACTTTACGACCAATATTTGAAACGGAGGGAACAATTATGACAAAAATGTATTTTACGATAGTCGGCACAGGGCATTATTACGGACAGGAATTTTTGGAACCGGGAATGAGAGTGATTTTAAAGAAAGATTCTCATAATGAATACGATAACGAGGCAATTATGGTCAATTTGGAAGGGCTTGGAAAGATAGGATATGTGGCAAACAGTCCATACACTGTACAAGGAGACAGCTTGAGTGCCGGTAGATTGTACGACAAAATCGGAGATGTTGCATTTGGAAAAATAATGTATGTTTTGCCAAAAGGAGTACTTTGTAAATTGGATAAAAAGTCATTGCGTAAGAGAAAAGAAGAGCGCTTAAGTTACAAGGAATATGATGTTGATGACTATGATGAGAAAGAGTGTGATGCATTTGACACAGAAGATTGTGATTCTTACGAAACGGTTTCAGACACAATTGATTTTCTTGAAGGTTTGAGTTGTAAATTGCGTGGAACAAAAAAAGATAGAAGATACAGATAAGATTGAAAGGGTGTTCTTAGAATAGGGACATGAAATAATGATTAAGTTGTTATAAATTGAAAAAGAATACGCTATTTTACCCTTTGATGTGCCGGAGACTTTGGGTGGAAAGGAAAGAAAACAGACTACTACATCCGTACAGAAGACCTTCTTTTATTTTTTCAGATGCTTATTAGGGTGTTAATCTGTATTTTTCTTTGCTTGTTGGAGTTTCTGGAGCATAAGTTTTTAGGAATATTCTTCCATAAGCATAGTTTTTTATTGTTCTAAAAGGACATGCTTATCGGATAATTTTTTAATGATTCATGTTCGATGCTTAGGATTTTCAAGACTTTTCACAGCTGTTCCATAGGCAATTAACTATGACTTCTCATCTTCATAAAAGTGGGTATCTTCCACACATATCATAGATGAACTGATGATTGGATATGGTATTTTTATCTCTCTCTGTCAAGAAATCTCCTGTTAAGAGATAAAATTATTATATAAACCTACAAAAATAGCGTATCATTCTTGAAGAAGAATTCAATGAATGAAAGAGAGGTAATATACAGATAAATTTATGTAAAAAATTTTAGATAACAATTAGAAGCAAGATTGATTACACAGGGATTTGATAATTTTCCCAACAAGAAGAATTGACATAGCCCTTGCTTTTGCATTAGGCCATGTCAATTTTTTTGTAAGTACATATGCACTTACTGTGATTGATATACAACAGAATAAAAACGGCAGATATACTGTCGGTATAAGAATGGAAGATATACCGTCATGATAAGAACAACAGATATAGCAACAGAATAAGAACAGCAGATATAGCAACAGAATAAGAACAGCAGATATAGCAATAGAATAAGAACAGCTTTAAGTATCTTTTATTATCTTTTATTATCATACATACTATATCAAGAACTATCCAAACAGAAAATTCGCAGGGCAATTTCTAAATCAGTCTACACACTTCCTATCCTCAGATACACCGATGACTGAAAATATCCATCTCTATCTTCAAACTTCGCATCTCCGTAGTATTTTTTTGCAACGGACTGTACGGAAGAAAGACCGATACCGAAGCCGTGTCTTTTTGTAGAGCAAAATCTGCCGTCCATAGAGAGAAAGTTTCCGTCATAAGAGTTGTCCATGGTGACAATAAGCATATCATAGCTTATATCACTGCTAATTCTTATCAATCTTTTCTCTTGATCTATTTTCAGGCAGGCCTCAATTGCATTTTCAAGCAGATTTCCGAAAATGATTGCAAGGTCGCTGTTGAGAGATGTCTCACTCATTTCCGGCACAATCAGTTTTGTATGAAATTCTATTTGTTCTCCCTTGCATATCCCTGCATAGTGAGAAAGTATGGCACTTACCGCTTTGTTTTCGCAATAGCTCATATGGGCAGTAGGGATATTTTGGCTTAACGTATCAAGATAGTCATTCAGCTTTTCGGTTCCATTTTCAGCCAGTTCCCTTATCGCAATCAGGTGATGATGCAAATCATGTCTTTGTTTTTTCAGCACATCCTCGTTTCTGGCAATCAGCTCATTATACTTTCTTTGCTCATCAATTTGGATTTCCATAAGCCCTATCTCAAAAGCAAGGCTTTCATTTTGCTTACGCAAGATTGCAAAATCCTTGATATAAAAACCTATCGTAAAGCTCATCATCAAAATAAAGATAATGACTCCGTCTTGAAAAAAAGATGAGAATTGATAAGTAAACTTGAAATAATAATTTGCAACCTCAATCAGAGATGCAAAAGTTAAAATTACTATCGGTATGACAAAACGCTTCGCCTGTAAGTTATCACTCTTAACAGCCTCATATACAGTCAGAAGCGAAAGAATACACAAAGAGCAGATTGTCATAAAGTGGAAAGCATACATACTGCTTGACAGAGGATATATTCCCAAAAATTGCAAAATGAGAGCGATAATTGCCGAAGCTGTCAAAAAGGAAGAGAGTAGGGATAAAGGCTTCGGATTTTTGAAACCGATTGACACATTAGCCAACTGGATAAGCGGAATGCAAACGGTAAACAGTCCTATAAAAGCAAACAGATACAGCAAAGTCGGGTTTTTAATAATCAGCGCCGTCAAATTACATTCACCGAATCCCCACAAACCCGAAACAAACGAAAACATACCGAGCCAAAAGAATATCTCACTGACCTTCTTTTCAAAAAAAAGCATCATCAGTGATACGATAGCAAGGAACACTCCCGCTGCAAGCTGAACAATCGAAAAAATAAAAGGTATTTTGTAAGTCGCTACAAATTCTTTGAATATAGACTTGAATGGAGCCTTCATAGGCGGATACACAGTCATAGAGCTACGAGTAGCAGGGGATAAAAACTCCATTTTAAACTCCACTTCCCTATTATAGACAGACGGTTTAATCAAAAAAATTTCCGTAGCGGGATCAAGCATAAAGTTCGGATAAGTTTCCCTTTTGCCAAGCTCATAAATTAACATCCCGTCAGTATAAACCTTTGCAGGTGCGTATGCAGTATTGACAGAGAACATATCATTGTTATTCACAGTGATACGTGCTGTAACGGTAACAGGAGTCCGAGGCTCCAAGTTTTTGAAGTTGTAAGGCAATGTGACAGACTTTGGAGCGTGCGTGCCTACACTTACCTTAACATCTCTGATATACAGAGGTTTCGGCAGTTTCTCCTGATGCATACTGTACCCGAAAGACGAAACGATGATAATGAAAGAGATCAAAGCCAAAGCAATCTGCAAAGCAACAAACATTTTCAAATTTCTTTTCATTTCAAAAGCCTCCTCGTACGATCAAACAGAAAATCCTCCAGAGCCTTTTTCGCTTTCGTCAAAAATTCTCTGCGAATAGGAACAATTGTCTTATTTTCCATCACAAAAGAGCGAAGCTCCATATCTATGTACATCACATAACAAAGATTCACCGCAAAACTTTTGTGAGGCAGAAAAAAATTGTTTTCAGGAAGCTGTTTACTAAGTTCGGACACTTTGCCGTAAACAGAAAAATCCTCCTCATTTTTCAGGCAAAGATAGACCTTGTGCATCTGCTGTTCCATATAAAGGATATTTGCAAGAGGCACCCTTTCGACAATACCGTTTCTTTGCACAAAAAGAGTAGGCACATCATTCTTTTTTAATACCGCCAAATGCAAAATATCTTCTATGCTTTCCTTTGAATATGGTTTTTCAATATACTTCATAGCAGACAGGCGATAGCTTTCCAGTGCGTGATCCTTGCTTGTAGTTACGAAAGCGACAGGAATGTCTTTGTCTTTTTTGCGAATAAGCCTTATCGTATCGATGCCTGTAAGCTCGCTTTCCATATAGATGTCCATAAGAATAAGATCATACTTTCCTTGCTTAAAATCCGCAAGCAAATCCTCCCCGCTTGCAAAAACAACAGATGTATTTTCTATATTGCTTTCGTCCAGAAGTTTTAAGAGCATATTCTTTTGATCCGGTTCATCTTCACAGATTGCTATTTTTAGTGCATCCGGCATTTTGTAACCCCCTTTTTGTATAAAGTAACACGACAATGATATCACAGGTTTTGATTGATTATGAATAGATAGCTTGTGGTGAAATGTCTCAAGTAACCTGAACACGCTATATCATATCCTTTTATTGACAAAAATATGTAGAATATAGTGAAATGTCTTAACTAACTTGAACACATTATATCACACATTCACATTTTTATCAATTTGTCAAGTACGAATTATGTTAATCAAAATGACATCTTTCGTAGTGTTCAAAAAGAAAAATATTTTATAGAATCGACTTAATTGCACAAAATCTATCAGGTAATTGTCTGATTGCTTAAAAATATTAAAAAAGGAGAAGATGATTTTATGAAAAATAGGAAAAGATTTTTGAAAAGCACATTAGCTTTTGTATGCACATTAGCAATGATTTTCACATCGATTGAGCTGAATCCTGTGATAGAATCCTTTGCGGAAGTCACCGGAGGAAATGGAGATATCCAATATCTCAATAATGGCATAGGAGAGAATATATTTCAGACAGGAACGGTATCTGAGGAAGATTCTGTGGTAAACTCTACTTATGAAAGAAGCGGTCGTGGTGAGAACGGAGAAGAAAGCTGCTTTGTGGAAAGTACCGTTGTAAGAGGGGATATCCAATACCGCTATTATGACACAGGAGAGAAAGCATTTAAGACAGGAACGGTACCTGAGGGGGCTATTATAGTAGATTCTACTTATGACAGAACTATTTGGGGTGATGAAGATGGCAAAGAAACCTGGTATGTGGTGAAAGGAGAAGTAAATTTACTATATATTTATGCAAATGGAAAGCTTAATCTAGTACTTTGCGATAATGCAAAACTTACAGTAGAAAAAGGAATGGTTATGCCAAGTAACGGCAGCAGTATCAATATCTATGCACAGTCTGACGGTGCCGATATGGGAGAAATTATATCTACAGGACTTGAAAGCAAGCGTCCTGCAATCGGAACAGGCGATGATGGAAATGTTGACGGCACAACTTGCACTACTAACATTCATGGTGGAAAGATTACAGCTACAGGGGCAAGAAGTACAGCAGGTATAGGAGGCGATTCTTATTCCAGAGTAGGTATAATAAATATATATGGCGGTGAGATAAATGCACAGGGAGGCAAAGGTGCTGCGGCAATAGGCGGCGGTCGTGTTGCAGCTTCTGACGGAATAAATATTTACGGCGGGAAAATTACCGCTACCGGTGGAGAAGATGGTGCCGGAATCGGAGGAGGCTTGGAGAATGATTTAGATGGAGGTCCAATTAAAATCTATGGCGGACAGATTACGGCTAAGGGTGGGCACTCAATAAGAAATATTGAGAGTCAGCCTGTTGCAATCGGTAACGGTGCGGGTGTTAACCCGGGAAACTTTAGCATTTTTTTAAGTTGGACTGATGATCAAAATGATTATATTGATGCGAACAGATATATACACCCTAACAATATAGGGGAAGGGAAATCCTCTATTGAAATAGATTCGACTCATCCGTTTAAGTTCGCTGATACAGGTGAATATGTCACACTTGAAAATATAAAAAATGGGGGTAAAATTGTACCGGCAGATGCTGCAATATGCAGTGTAACCTTTGAAACGGGAGATGGTGCTACAGAGGTAGCTCCTCAGGGGATAAACAAGGGAGGAAAAATAAAGCCGACTGTTACGCCTGTCCGTAAGGGATACCGTTTTGCAGGATGGCAAAAAGACGGCTTACCGTTTGATATCTCGACAGCTATCCTTGATGACACTACTCTAACGGCTATCTGGAACTCACTTCCTGATACGGAATACCAAGGAGAAGGGGATGTAACGGTCGAGTTAGCCGGCAGCGAATATTATCCTCTGGAGCCCGGTCATACTGTACTTGACGGTGGCACTTGGGTAGTAGTAGACGATGACACAAGCTTTCATGAGCGTATTACGATAAAGGGAGATGTAAATATCATTCTTACTGACGGCAAGACTTTAACAGCTAACAAAGGGATAGCAGTAACGAGTAAGGATCACTCTAAGTTTAGTGTATATGCTCAGAATCAGGGTACAGGAGCTCTTAAGGCTTTTCCTGATGAAACAGTATATTCTGCCGGTATTGGCGGTGATGAAGGTAAAAGGAGCTGTGGAACTATAAATATCTATGGCGGACGTATTCAGGCGAGTGGAAGTGATTTGGGCGCGGCTATAGGAGGTTCTGCATTCGGTAACGGCGGTACGATTGGAATATATGGTGGACAGGTAGATGTACAGGGATCACGCAATTATGGAGAAGCTATCGGTTTTTCTTATGCAGGAGGTGTAGAACCTCATAATGCCGATATAACACTTAGCTGGACAAGGGAAAGTGACTATATAAGGCTATATCCAGCTCCCGGCGGGCAGCCGGCAAGGTACAAGGGGAATGTGACATTTTCAAAGAAGTTTCTTCTTGACGGAACAAATACTCGTGCCTTTTGGAAGAGTGCGAATAATAATATTGACAATAGAAAAATTGTACCTAAGACAAAAATGCTATGGTCAGATATACAGGAAAAACTGGATGTAGGAGGGAGCATAAAACTTACAAGTAATGTAAGTGCAAAAAGCGGGGATATAGCACTCGTAGTTCCTGAGGGTAAAAATGCAACTATTGACTTAAACGGATATACGATTAGCTGTCAGTTTGATTTGACAGGAGATGTGAAAGATGCCGTTTTTGTAGAAAATAATGCAGCTTTAACAATTACAGGTGAGAGCAAAAAAGGCAGTATTACAGGTAAAAACGGTCATATTGAAAATCATGGAACACTTATATTAGATAATGTAACAATCAGCGGCATCGAAGGTGATGAGGCAATAAAAAATGACGGTACATTATCTCTTAAAAATGTTTCCATTACAGGGAATCACGGAGGTGTATCTGTAGGAGATAAAGGAGTCTTAAAGCTATCAGACAAAGTAGTCATTAAGGATAACACAAAAGGGTCTCATTCTAAAAATATAGTCGGAAATCTAAATAGAAAAATCAGTTTTGAAAATCCGCTTACAATTGACAGCCGTATAGGATTAGAGGATATGGAAGCCATACTTACAAACGGTGCAAAGGGAAAGGCAGTACCTGAAAATTTTGTAAGCGACACCGGAAACAGGTATATCTATTGGACTGAAGATGGCAGAGAAATAAAAATCTCAGCACAAGCGCCGAAGTATAATATTATAATAGGAAGCGTTACAGGTAACGGAACGGTAACGGCAGAAATTGAAGGAACGCCAGGAAGTGTTTCCAAGGCATCTAAAGGTGCTAAGGTTACATTGAAAGTAAAACCGGAGGCAGGCTGGCGGCTTAACAGTCTAAGTGTTAAAAATGGTGAAACACCGATTGCTATTGCAGCTGACAACAGTTTTATTATGCCTATCGGTGATGTAACAGTAACGGCAATTTTTGAGCAAGTGAAAAATGCACCGTTCACAGCTCCGACAGTAAAAACAAATCTTGTCTATACAGGAGAGTTGCAGGAACTTATCAATGCAGGCTCTGTAGACTCTAATATAGGGGAAATGCAGTACAGTCTAAAAGAAACAGAAGGTTATAGTACAACTATACCGACAGCAAAGGATGTAGGTTCTTATAGAGTATATTACAAAGTAGTAGGAACAAATGCCAACTACGATTACAGCAAAGCTAAGGGAAAGGTAGAGGTATTGATTCATGAAGTCTATGAAGTAAAGGTAGTAGACGGAACAGGAACCGGCAAGTACAGAGAGGGTCAGATAGTTACCATCAAAGCAAATGAAAAGTCAGGATATACCTTTACAAAGTGGACAGGTGATGACGGAGTAGCTTTTGACAATGCTGTTGCAAAAGAAACAAGCTTTGTAATGCCTGCTAAAGCTGTTAAAGTAACAGCTAATTACAGTTCAAACAGCAGTGGCGGTTCATCAGGAGGAGGATCAGGCGGTTCGGGCGGAAGCTCCGGAAAGACCACTCCGTCTGATGTGAATCATATCAATACTGATAAACATGGCAAAATAGTGTATAATAAAATTAAATTTATTGATGTTAAGGATAGCGATTACTTCGCAAAAGCCGTTGAGTGGGCGGTAGAACAGGAAATTGCGAAAGGGACTTCCGATACGTTATTTTCACCTCAAGCGCCTTGCACAAGAGCGCAGATAGTTACATTCCTTTGGAGAGCGGCAGGAAAGCCTGAAGTGAAGGAGACGGATAAGTCGTTTTCTGATGTAAAAGAAGGTGAATATTACAGTAAAGCATTGAGTTGGGCTTTGCAGCAGGGCATAGTAAAAGGAACGGGAGCAAATGAATTCAGCCCTGAAGCTATCTGTACAAGAGCACAGACGGTTACGATACTTTATCGCTATGCAAAATCGCCTGCGGTGAATAGCAAACATAATTTTGTGGATGTGAATGAGGGAACTTATTATAGCGATGCCGTTAAGTGGGCTTTTGAAAATGGAATTACATCAGGTACTGATATCAACTTGTTCAGTCCCGACGCAATATGTAACCGTGCTCAAATCATAACATTTTTATATAGATATCTGGGTAGGTAGCCATAATAATTTTTAAATCAATAGTGAATATATTGCGATTGGTATAAAAACTCATCAAATAAAATTAAATCAGCAAAAAAACGGAGGGAGTGAGAAATCACTCCCTCTTATTTGTATAAAGAAAACCACGCGATAGTCGCGTGGTTCAAAAAAGCTTAAGCGGTGAAAAAAAACCTCCTAATGTGCTAAACTGTATAAAAGCCTGCCAGCTGATGAAAAACAGAATAGATTAGGAGGAACATTAAAATGTCTCAACAAAATAATGTCAATAACAGTTTAGCACATACCAAATGGAATTGTAAGTACCATGTAGTATTTGCACCAAAATATAGAAGAAAAGTCTTTTATGGAGAAAAAAAGGAAGCGATAAGAGATATAATAAGAACATTATGTCAGTGGAAAGGAGTTGAAATAATAGAAGGAGAAGTTTGTCCCGATCATATACATCTATTACTTAGTATACCACCAAAAATAAGTGTATCGAGTTTCATGGGATATCTGAAAGGAAAAAGCAGTCTAATGATATTTCAAAAATATGGAAACATGAAGTTTGCATATAGAAACAGAGAGTTTTGGTGTAAAGGATATTACGTAGATACCGTAGGTAAAAATACAAAAGCAATACAGGAATATATATCAAATCAATTGAAAGTAGATAGAGAAAGTGATCAATTAAGTATATTTGATCCGAGAGACCCGTTTACGGGTAGCAAATAAAAAATGCATGGCTGGCAGGCCAATAAAAAGCACACGTGTGTGCTGCCAGTTAAGATAGGGCTATGCCCGAAAATGAAAAACCACCGGCTATGCCGGTGGATATTTATTGTATACTGTTATCCGTTCATTTATACTGTTATCTGTTCGAATGAGCTTATAATATCATCACCGTTTCAAATTGAGATTCATCACTTAAATTCTTATTTTTCCAAGCAACTATACATGGTATCCCTAATCTTTGAAAAGAAATCAGTTGAAAAATATTTTTTAAATTTCCGACTTTTCAATCAGATTTTAGTATTAGATGGATTAGAATGGTAAGGAGTGGTATACTGGATTCAAATTCGTAAAAGAGAGGAATAGAAAAGCTAAAGGAGAACAAAACATAGACAAATGGATTCTGTGCAATCTATATTTTTTGAACAGGAAGTGTTCCTATCGAGGGTTAGATTGGTTGCTTATACCATTCTCCGTTTAAAATGCCGGGTATGCAGAATGTACAATTGCTGAAAAATAATTTGGAGAATCACATAGTTCAAAGGATTCAACCGGTCAGTTCTAATCGCTGATAGTATTACCATATAAAAAATGAGACAGGCTATCTCTATTGAAATGCTTGGAGATTGAAAAAAATTTTGAGATAGTTAATCGTTACAGAAGGATGAAACATTTTAGTAGAAAGAGGAATGAAAGAGATGAGTAAGATTCGTGACCAACATATGCATTCTAAATTTTCGTTTGATTCCAAAGAGGAGATAGAGCGTTATATAGAAGTTGCTTGTAGGAATAAAATTGTAACAACGGAACATTTGGAGTTTGGCAATCCGATTGTAGAGTATTCGGACAACATTCCCGAAGATTCAGCATATCGGAAAGAAATCAATCGCTTAAATCAAAAGTACGGACAATGTGTTTTGACGGGAATAGAGATTGGATATGTTGCTCGATATGAAGAAAAGATACCGGAGTTTTTGAAGGATAAGACTTATGATTTGACATTGCTTTCGATTCATCATGACGGAGAACATGATTTTATCCAAGAATGGGCACATACACAGCCTGTTGAATTGTTGATACCGCATTATTATCAGCAGATGATACAAGCGTTGGAAAGCGGTGTTTCTGCAAATGTGCTGGCGCATTTTGAATACGGAGTGCGATATATTCCTATTACAACACAACAGTTTATTGAGGAAGCACATTATTTCGTTGACAAGGTGCTTGACTTGGTAATTCAAAAGGAGATGGCATTGGAGCTCAATACAAGAAGTATGTATCAATATCATAAGATAGAGCTGTATGACTATGTGGCGGATTGTTACCTCAAGAAAGGCGGACGATTGTTTACAATCGGTTCAGATGCTCATCAAGTTGGAGTTTATCAATATCGTTTTGATGATGCAGTCCATTTTTTGAAACAAAAAAATGTGAAGGAGATTGCACTTTTTGAAAAAGGAGAATTGTCGTTACAGGAATTAGAATAGAAACCGGATTAGGTGTCTGATTTGCAGATGACTTACTATGGATAAGTGTTGCAGTAAAAAAATGATGTCAGTCCGTCATGTTGTACGAAAGTTCAATAGAATTGCAACCAATGTGAACCGTGAAGAAATGTACTCTATGCCAAACCATGTTATCACAGAAAAAATCATAATATAGAATAGAATTGTTACATGGTGAACAGGAACTTAATATAATGACAGATAGTAAGTGAAACGGATAACGGAGAGTATGCGGTTATTCTGATAAGAGAGAAACCCACCAACTTTTGAGGTGATTGTACTTGAAAAGTCGGTGGGTTTTATTGGAAAAAAATAGTCATACCAAAATCTAACGGAAGTTCGTTAAAAAACTTATTTTTTTCGAGAATACAGTCGTTTTCCCTGAAAAATAATCAGAAAGCATATCACGGAAAAAGTAATAAACTCATAAGAATTTGTAATCAAAAACTCCGGAAGGAAGGAATTGCTCATATCGGGAGTGATGTTTTGATTTTTCAGATAAAGCTCCGGAACTGTTTTGAGTGCGAGACAAACAACAGCAAGCGCGCTGATAATCATAGTTGAGGCACGAGACCAACTTGCATAATCAATATTGTTGCTGAAGAGATAGAACACCGCAAGTCCCAGTATAATGACGGACATCAAGATAACAGCGGTATTTCCTCCGATTAATATTTTTGTGATAACTGTATTAGTATCCATAGAATGCTCCTTTCCTGTAAATTATGTAGCATAAACTAAGCCGTTTTTTCTAATTTGTATCATCGGGTATATTATACTATAAATTCTATGTTTATGCCTTGTTTCAAAAAATATATTTTACTTTATGGGAAAGCATTGCTTTTTGACTGACAATTATACTATAATCAATATAGAAATAATCTAAACTTTCTAAAAAATAGAAACAACATAAATTTTAATTTTTAGAAAAAATATAGTTTATTTACAAAATCGCAAATTGAGAGAGGAGTAATCAGTTATGAAACAGTACGAAAGTGAAAAAATAAGAAATGTCGCGATTCTCGGACACAGCGGTTCCGGTAAGAGTAATTTGATAGAAGCGATTCAATTTACGGCAGGATTGAAAACAAAAATTTCGAAACCGACTGATCCGATTACATTAACATCTTCTATGGCACTACATACAGTAGAATATAATGAAAACAGATATAACATTTTGGATACTCCGGGATATTTTGACTTTTTGGGAGAGGTTGTTTCTGCGATGGGTGCTGCCGGTGAGGCTGTTATTATGGTAGACGGAACGACAGATTTGCAAGTTGGAACAGATAAAGCGCTTGAAATCACAGATGAATTCAACATCCCGAAAATTATTTTTGTAAATAAAATAGATAGCGATAAAGCGGATTATGATAAGATTTTGGATCAATTAAGAGAACGATACGGAAAAAAAATAGCACCTTTCCATATTCCTTGGGGGAAAGGAGACGAGTTCAAAGGATTTATCAATGTTGTCGGAATGTATGCAAGAGATTGTACCGGCAAGGATTTTGTGAATTTACCGGTTCCGGAAGACTATACAGAAATCGCAAAACCTGTTCGTGAAATGTTGTTGGAGTCCGTTGCGGAATCTGATGATGTGTTGATGGATAAATATTTCAACGGAGAGGAATTTACACACGATGAAATTTGGGGCGGACTTCGTAAAGGGGTAATCAATGGTGATATTATCCCTGTCGTATGCGGTTCTACGGCAAAAAATATCGGTGTTGAAACATTGTTGGAATCCATCACTGACTTTATGCCGTCTCCGAACGACAATTTAACAATGTTGGATTCTCCAAATACTGTTGTTCATATTTTCAAAACAGTGATTGACCCGTTTATCGGCAGAATTTCTTACGGAAAAATTCTTGCGGGAGAACTAAAAGGTGAAGTAGAGCTATTTAATGTGAATCGGGAAAGTAAAGAAAGAGTATCTAAGTTATATACAATGGTAAATCAGGAGTTGAAAGAGATATCCGGCGGATGGGCAGGAGATATTGTTATTTTCACAAAACTTGCGGATACTCATACAGGAGATACCTTGTCAACAAGTGCATCTCAAGAGCCGGTGGAAGCGTTGAAGTTCCCGAAACCGCAGATGTTAGTGGCAATCGAACCGGTAAATAAAGGCGATGAAGACAAAATTTCAACAGGGCTACAACGATTGTTGGAAGAAGATCCGTCTTTTGTTTGGAAGAGAAATGCAGAGACAAAACAAACTGTTTTGGGAGTACAGGGAGAAATTCATGTGAATTCCCTTCAAGAAAAATTGAAAAGTAAGTTTGGTGTAGAGGTAGAATTGCATGACTTGAAAGTACCGTACAGAGAAACTATCAAAGGAAAATCCGATGTGCAAGGAAAACACAAGAAACAATCCGGAGGACACGGACAGTACGGGGATGTTAAAATTCGATTTGAACACTGTGAAAGTCACTTTGAATTTACAGAAGAAATTTTTGGCGGTTCTGTTCCAAAATCTTACATTCCTGCTGTAGAAAAGGGATTGGAAGAAGCGATGCAGCATGGTATTTTGGCAGGCTATCCTGTAACAAATATCAAAGCAACTCTGTATGACGGTTCTTACCATGATGTCGATTCTTCTGAAATGGCGTTCAAATTGGCGGCGAATATTGCATTCAAAAAAGGAATGGAAGAGGCGAAACCGATCTTGTTGGAACCTGTGATGAATCTGTCTATTGTCGTTCCGGAAGAATATATGGGAGATGTCATCGGAGATATCAACAAAAAAAGAGGAAAGGTTTTGGGAATGGAAGCATTCAAAAACAACAAAGAGATTATCTATGCTCAAGCGCCTCAATCAGAAACTTTCAAATATGCCATTGACCTAAGAGCAATGACACAAGGTAGAGGATACTTTGAAATGGAATTGGATCATTATGAGGAAGTACCGGAACAATTGACACAAAAAATTATTGAAAATGCAAAAAAGGAGCAATAGAAAAGACGCTGTTAATTCTCTGAAAATATATTGACAATCGTTTGTTTATTTATTATATTTTGTACTGAGATATGATATTGAGAAAAGACAGAAAGGATTTCAGAGAAATGAACGGTTTTGTAGATGCTGAAACGAACAGAAAGCTAAAAGACAAACGCACAGAACAGCGAAAGAAAAAACAACACAATAAACAAAAAGATTTTGACAAATACATTGACGACAGTTTGGAACTGTTGCTCCAAAAAGAAAATCGCAAGAAATTTGCACCCAAACCTGCTAAAGCCTTTCGAAATAATCAAAAGAGATTTCAATATGATTATGAAGAAGATTTTTATGAACCTATATATGAGGAAGATTTTTAAAAGGAACAGACTAATACATTCAAATAACAGTATTTTGCTTTTTTGAAAGAAGCAAATTGCTCAAGATTTAATAGATATATCCTCATTTCGATTTGATAAAGTGATTGCAATTTGAATCAAAGAAAAATGAGGATATATTTTTGGGGAAAAATGAAGCTTGGTACAAAAATGAGTGGAATAGACAGAACAGGGGAGGTGTTAAAATGAGAGATAATTATGAGGCGGAAAATTACGATTATGATGAAGAATGCTATGAGACAGAAGATTACAATCAAGAGGAATACGATGAAGATGAGTATAAAGAACCGACTCCGTCATGGAAAGGTACTGTCATATTCGGAATCGTCAATATAGTATGTGTTCTTTTAGCAACAATGACAAGTATAGTATTTCTCAGCAGTTTCTTAGTCGTATTGCTAATGTTCGGAGTGCTGTTTTCTGCAAAATGTATAGTGGATGATTGGAAAGAAGGATTTAAAACATCGGCGTTTTTGTGTGTAATAGGAACGTTGTTGAATGTTGCAGCTGCTCTTATATATGTTTTTACGATATTGGCAGTCACTATTGGAAAATTTATACATTAGCGATATCGTTTTCGTTGTGTTGTATGAGGTGATATCTGTTAAGGGATAGGGAACTATCCTTTAACAGATATTTTTTGTGTGGATATGTTGTGGCTCAGTCTGTTTTCGTTTCGGACAAGACGAGTTTGAAAGATGGTATTTCAAATTCAAATGTGTAGCAGTTCAAACAGGCTTTCGTGTTAATGTGAGTTCTATTGTTTTGCTAACAACAGCATTAATTCAATCTGTGTTCCGGATTCTGAACTTTGAACAACACGAACATCTCCGCCGTGTTGTTGCGCAATTTCTTTTACGAGTGCCAGTCCGAGCCCTGCACCGCCCAAGTCACGACTTCTGGACTTATCCACCCGAAAGAACGGTTCGAAAATATGTTCGCAATCACTTGGATTGATGCCGCTGCCCGTATCGGATATCAGAATGTTTGCGAATTTTCCGTTCTGTGTAACTTCGACGGTGACCTTCCCGCCTTCACGATTGTATTTAATTGCGTTTTCAACCAGATTGTAAATGGCACGGTATATCAGTGTATCGTTGCCCGTAATTTGAGCATCGCCTGATTTTTGGATAAGAGAGATGTTCTTTTTGTCTCCGACAGATGCCAAGTCACATATCACTTCTTCTACAATTTCAGCGAGTTGAATACGGTCACTTCTTTTTGCGGATTGAAGTTCGGTCATTTCTAACAGCAGGTCTATGACATGAGAAAGTCTGTCTGTCTGCATTCGAACCATCGTTATGATTTCCATATAGTCGCTGATTTCAAAGTGTTCGCTCTTTTCAAACACTTCCAGCTTGGTTCGAATCACGGCAAGGGGTGTACGCAGTTCATGTGCCGCATTTGCGGAAAATTGCTTTTGTGCCGAAAAGGTGTTGTTCAGTCTTTTCAGCATTTCATTGAAAGCATTTGAAAGGCGAACAATTTCGATAGAACCGTCAGTTGAAACAGTCGGACTCTGTAAGTTTTTCGCTTGTATTTCTTCAATCTGTTTTCCGAATTTCTTCAAGGGTTCCAGTGCATTTCCGATAATCCAAAAAATCAAGGAGCTGCTGATTAAAGTAATAATCAATGTGATTAACAGACTTTTTATCCAGAACTCCACAGAGATATTGTTTACGACATTCGAAAAATTTTCATCCGGTTGAAGTTCAATCTCAAGATTGGTACCATCTGAAATACTTTCTTGTGGAAGCATGGTAATAGCAGATTCTTCAATTTCAACGAAGAAGAGCATTGCGGATCTGCTGATAAAATAGCTGACGGAAAGGCAAGATATTATGATGATAAAGGCAGTGATGAAGGTGAGTTTCCACTGAAGGGAATGTTGTTTCTTCATTTAGACACGCTCCTCTCCTATGATATACCCTTGTCCGACACGATTCACAATAGGGTCGTATCCCAATACTGCTTTCAATTTTTTTCGAAGAGCTGAAATATGCACGCGGATAGAGTTGCTGAAGCTGTCTACACTTGCGTCCCACACATGTTCTATCAACTCTTCCTGACCTACGGGACGATCCTGATGGAGCATGAGATATTCTAACAGTCCGAACTCTTTTCGTGTAAGAGAAAAAACGGTTCCTCTTGCAGATACGGTGCGCGCCTTTGTGTCGAGTGCCAATTCTCCGCATTCAAGAACAAGATTATTTTGGACAACACGTCTTCGCGTAAGACTTCGCACACGAGCTTCCAACTCTTCAAAATGAAAAGGCTTGCAAAGATAGTCGTTAGCGCCGTTATCCAAACCGTCGATTTTGTCCTGTAGCTGTCCTCTTGCGGAAAGAATCAGAATTCCGGTTTCCGAATCTTCCTCACGAATACTGCGCAGTACATCCATACCGTCCATTCCCGGAAGATTTAAATCCAGTATAATAAGATCATAGCTTTCTGAGAGTGCCATATCCCAAGCGTCATCTCCGTTGAAACAGGTGTCGACTTCATATCCGTCAATTCGTAATCCGTTTGCAATGCTTGTACAAAGAGTTTTTTCATCTTCAACTACCAATATCCTCATAGTTACTCCTTTCTATCTATCCAAAATCTATTGTGATTAAATCTCATAATGAATTATCACATTATAGCATATTATTTTTATCTTCAAATACGATTTTTATAAATTTCTGTTTTTCAAAAAACACTCTCACCCTTGAATACTATATTCTTTTCTTATCAAAAATTGATTTGTTTGAGGGTAACGGAGAAAGGGTCTCCTATGAGTTCAGCATAGAAGACCCTTGTTTGGTAAATTAGAATTGTTGTATATTTTCCGTTTCTGCTCTTTTGTCTTTGAGCAAGCGATAGATGATATATCCTAACGGAATCATCATAATGACACTGAAAATATTAATGATTCCATCTATTTTCTGTGGGGAAAAACTTTGTACCATTGCAACGAAGTTGTTTGCAAAATGTACAAAGATAGGGAATGCCAAATTCTTTTTCTTTTCGTAGATTATTGCAGCAACGATTCCCATTAAGGTAGCATAGGTTGCCTGTACGATGTTCAGATGGTAAGCTCCGAAGAGTACAGATGAAATTAAGATTGCAATCCAAGCAGGACCGACTTTTCGTATGGATTGAAACACGATACCGCGGAACAAAAGCTCTTCTATAATAGGTGCACAAACTACTGCAATCATAAATGTTCCGAATGCATTGCCGCCTGCGATGTTTTTAGAACCTGTATTCATAGCTTCGATACTTTTTTGAAGTGCGGGTATTTGTTCTGCCATCATAATCCAAACGAATGATATCCCTGAAACTCCAAGTCCTGCAATCAAGCTGAAAGCCACATCTTTGGAATTTATTTCTGTGCGTGATTCGCTTTCCTCTTTTCTCCAAAGAAACTTATAGAATGCGAAGAAGATGATGATAATCACAATATATATCAGAATTTCACCCAAGTAGGAATACTTCATAAATTGATTTTCAGTGATGTGAAAAACATTCAGAAACAGTTTTTCTACAGAAAAGTACAATATATTCGACAGGAACAAATGTAATACTATCGCAATAACGGGAATGGCTAAATATCTTTTTTTTATCATACATATCAATCCTTTTGATTTACTTAATTTTGGTTAGTTTTGTTTAATTCTTGAATTTCAGTTTCAATTTTTTCAATTTCTTTGATGTCATCGTTTAGAATTTGTAATTCCTCTTCAGTAAATTCCTCTTTGGTTTTTTCTACTTGAGATTTCAAAAACTCCGGATAAGAGGTTTGTTCTTCTGATGGAATCTTATCTTTTTGAATTTTTGCAAATACTTTGTCCCATAGATTTTGATGTTTTGCAAAAACTTCATTTTCTTTTGCGAAAAGTGCTGCTACTTTATCCATTTCAGGGTTTTCTTCTGAAGTGATGGAACTTGTTGAAGCATCTTTTCCGGATTTAAGGTCATCAATCACTTTTAGAATCTCTTCCATTTTTGCTTCGTCATCAATGTTTCCTAAAATAGGTTTTCCAATGATGTTTCCGTTTTTATCAACAATAATTGTAGTTGGGAAACTGAAAATTTTTGAAATATATGCTCTTGCATCGTTGGAATCATCATCAATAACGATGTTTCTATAGGTTGCTCCTTGTTTTGAAAGAATGTCTTTTGCCTCATCAAGAGTCTTTTGACTTTCTCCGGCTTGAACATTTACACCGATAAGCTCAGCGCCTCTTTCACGAAGTTTTGCATTGAATTTTTCAAGTCCGGGCATCTCGTTCACACAAGCGGAGCAACCGTTAAACCAGAAGTTGAGGAGTGTTGCTTCGTTTTTGGCAAACAAAGAATCATCAACAACATTTCCGTCAAAATCTTTTGCCGTAAATTTAGGGAAGGCTTCCGTATTAGCTGCCTGTTCCTGTTGGTTAGAAGCAGGTTGGTCTGTGGCATTTGACGAAGAATCAGATTTGCCGCATGCAGATAGTGAAGTAATCATTGTTAGAACTGTCATAATAAGAATCGTTTTTTTCATCATTTTCATTTTATTTTGTCCTTTCTTAATTAAAATTAAAGTTAAAGTGAATGAAATTAAAAATTTTCATTTTCAAGTAAACCGGTTAAATTAGTTTCGTTTTTAAATGTTTCAAAGCCCCAATGTGTACTGATTGCCTGTGTTGGACATGCTTTGATACATTCACCGCATCGAATACATTCTGTATGTGCATTGTTTTTGGTAATATCTACATCCATTTTACAAATTCTGCTGCACTTTCCACAAGAAATACATTTGTTTTGATCCACATTGTAGCTGAGAAGCGAAAATTTGTTAAACAGTGCATAAAATGCACCGAGTGGACAAATCCATTTACAGAACGGACGATAAACAAATATGCCAAGCGTAATCATGGTAATCAGGATTCCCAGTTTCCATGTAAATAGTTTTCCAAGTGCCGCTCTGATATTTGCATCGGCGATAGACAGCGGTATTCCTCCTTCCAATATTCCTTGCGGGCAGATGTACTTACAGAAGTAAGGAGATCCGATTCCTGCATTGTTTGTAAGCAGAAACGGCAAGGTGACAACAGCGACTGCAAGAATGATATACTTGAGATATCGCAGAGGCTTAAGCTTTTTTGTGCTGAATTTTTTGGTCGGAATTTTATGGAGCAAGTCTTGAAACCATCCGAACGGACAGAGAAAACCGCAAATAAATCTTCCGAGCATGACTCCCAAAAAAATCAAGATTCCCGAGATGTAATAAGAAAAGTTAAATTTTGATGAACCTATCACAGCTTGAAAAGCTCCTATCGGACAAGCGCCCGTTGCTGCCGGACACGAATAACAATTGAGTCCCGGCACACATACCTGCTTCATCTTCCCGTCGTATAAGACCCCTTTGAAAAAATTAGGAAGATGAATATTTGTCAGAAATGTAGCAAACATTTGAACCGTATTTCTCTTTTTTAAGAAATTTTTAAGTGAAAATTTCGTTTTTTGTATAAAGAAAACCACGCGATAGTCGCGTGGTTCAAAAAAGCTTAAGCGGTGAAAAAAAACCTCCTAATGTGCTAAACTGTATAAAAGCCTGCCAGCTGATGAAAAACAGAATAGATTAGGAGGAACATTAAAATGTCTCAACAAAATAATGTCAATAACAGTTTAGCACATACCAAATGGAATTGTAAGTACCATGTAGTATTTGCACCAAAATATAGAAGAAAAGTCTTTTATGGAGAAAAAAAGGAAGCGATAAGAGATATAATAAGAACATTATGTCAGTGGAAAGGAGTTGAAATAATAGAAGGAGAAGTTTGTCCCGATCATATACATCTATTACTTAGTATACCACCAAAAATAAGTGTATCGAGTTTCATGGGATATCTGAAAGGAAAAAGCAGTCTAATGATATTTCAAAAATATGGAAACATGAAGTTTGCATATAGAAACAGAGAGTTTTGGTGTAAAGGATATTACGTAGATACCGTAGGTAAAAATACAAAAGCAATACAGGAATATATATCAAATCAATTGAAAGTAGATAGAGAAAGTGATCAATTAAGTATATTTGATCCGAGAGACCCGTTTACGGGTAGCAAATAAAAAATGCATGGCTGGCAGGCCAATAAAAAGCACACGTGTGTGCTGCCAGTTAAGATAGGGCTATGCCCGAAAATGAAAAACCACCGGCTATGCCGGTGGATATTTATTTCGTTGCATTTTTTTTATCCAATTCCAACACACTCCAGACATAAACGAATTGCTTTTGTAAATACCGATTCAACTTCTCCCCGATATGCTCCGAAGCATACAAAAGTTATAGCAGTGGCAATTAGTGATATTTGAACGATAAATTTCACTTGATTAAATTTCATTTGATTAAAATGTTTGCTGATACAACTCATCGTTGATTCCCCCTTTTGTTTTATTTTTTTGACATTATCAGTCTAACAAAGCGGATATAAATTTTTTGTTAAGATAAAAAATTAATGAAAAAAATTTAAAAAGCTTATCCTTAATTAGGAGTTCGGAAGTAGGACGGAAGAGGAGATGTAGCAGATAGGAAGACAGGAACAAGAGTTGATTTATCAGCTCTTGAACAATTGGATATTATAGTTAAAATAGAATTAGAGTAATTGATTGCAACTTTGAAAATTTGAAAAAAAGATATTTGAGAATCGACACAAGAGCGAGTTTGATATGATGATCGCAAAATCGGTTCTCTTTTTGTATATTGAAATGCCTTTGTTTGAAGTGGGAGTTTTGTATATTGATAACAGCATGGCGACAACAATAATGATATCTGTCAGATAAAACAGCATATTTTATCATATCGGTTTTATACTGAAACATAATTGAATGGTCATAAATTATGATTTGAAAGAAAGTATTTTTTAATATTGTCATATATGAATTAACCGGAATAGTTATCAAATCGTGAACAGTTTAAAATTATGAAACAGATATCGGTACTCGACAATAGCAATTCCGGCATTTGTAAAAAATCAATCAAAAACGGAGAAGTATCCGAGAATCATATCCCGAATAGTTCTCCGTTTTCAGTTATTTTCCGGATTGTATTACAATCCACATAGCTACTTTTTGTATATCAGATTTTGATTTACTTACTTAAATGTTCGTACAAATTTTAAGTTTGGCATTTTATCTGTTGTGACAAAACCGGGTTCCGCAGCAATAATATCCGGAAGACGATTTACTGCACAGGCGCAAGTCATCTCTGCAGTTGCAGGTTTTTCCATCACAAATCGCATATTCGGTTCTCCTTCAATAATCCATTCGTTCACATCAATCTCATCGGCAGCAAATACTTTTCCGATACATTCTGTAACGATGACAATGCCTTCTTCCGTTTCGGTTGTAACTGTAGTTTTTAATCCTGTTGCATCTCCTGCAGGAATTGTTTTCTTGAGGGTATCAGAATAAAGGTCGGTGGAATGTGTGGTAGCTTCCGCACTTTGTGTGATTTTTGTTGGATGAAGCTCTAAAGCGGAAGCAATCCAACCGTTTACAGGGAACATATATCCCGGAAGGAAGTTTGCTTCACTAATCAATTCTTTCATTTTTTCTTCGCTGACATTATTCACTTCCAAAATTTCTTTTTCAAATTCTTTCATCGTTAATCCGGAACCGTGCATACTCGCAGTTGCCAAACCGTAATCTTCGATATTGTAACTGCTGATACCATGAATCTTTTTGATGCTTGCAGAAGTGGCACATAATGCAGTTACCATACTGCCCCACGAAACATCCTGATATCCGGAACCTGTGATAGTGACTCCGTATTTTTTTGCCAACTCATCAATCTTTTTAGCATAAATAGGATTGGAGTCCCAAGGATAAAATGCTTCTTCACAAATAGTCACCACATTTACATGGTTTCTTGCCAGAACTTCCAAATCCTCATAAAGTTCTTTGATTAAGCTTCGTGTAGTTACAATAGCAATATCCGGTTTCAGTCTCTTTAGAGAGGCATCCATATCTTCTCGTTTTTCAATGATAACGCCGGTTTTTTCACAGCCGATTAACTCGGAAATATCTTTTCCCACAGCGCTTCGTCTTACATAAGCACCGACGATTTCACCGCCACGTTCTCGTACATATCGCATAGTAAACACTGACATTTTTCCTGTTCCGACTTGAACTACTCTCATATTTCTCCTCCTTAACCTAACATTATAACTAAAATACTTCCAATGGTACAATTTTAGTATAACATGAAAAAAATTATCAGTCAAGAAATCGTTTTATTCAACTGTTTTGTGAAATCAGCTTGTTCGTTTATAAATTCAAATATAGGTTTTGAAATAAAAACATCAATTTTACTGAATCTCTGTATCAATATTATGTAAAAAAATACTCAAACCGCCTTTTTCGATTGTTGCAAAAGTCAGTTTGAGCAGTGGACTGTCACAGTATCCTATTTTGATACGATGATTCATTTTATTTTTATTATTTGTACTTGGTTTGTTTCAAATATTTTTCGTCATTATTTCAATTACAATTCCTATTTTAATGCCTTACAATAAGATTCTATTTACTTCTATAATAATAGAGGTAAGATTAAATAGAGGTTTGTACCACTTTGACTCACAATGTTGCTGCATGATTAGTTAGAGTCATAACATGGTTACATTATTATTTGGATTCATACTGTTACTTTATGATAGTTAGATTCGCTTTTAGGAGAGTGTTTGAAGCGCTTCTTCCCATTCTTTTTCTTTGAAACCTGTTAAAACAAATTCTTTTGAGATTAACAAAGGACGTTTGATCAGCATTCCGTCTGTTGCAAGAAGTGCGGTTTGTTCATCTTCTGACATGGTAGGCAATTTGTCTTTCAGTTCCAATTCACGGTACTTCATTCCGCTGGTATTGAAGAATTTTTTGATAGGCAGACCGCTTTGTTTAATCCACTGTTTCAATTCTTTTTCGTCAGGATTTTGTTCTACGATATGTCTGTCTTCAAAAGAAATATCGTGAGATTGCAAATAATTTTTTGCTTTTTTACAGGTTGTGCATTTCGGATACTCTATCAATAGTATTTTCATAATAAAACTCCTCTCTCAATGTTTCAACTACATTCTACTTCATACATATCCCGATAGAATGTATTTGAAACAAGAGCAGCTATTTTGTAGACAAGAAACAGTAAAATTTTTTGAAAAAAGTCGGAATTGAAACAAATGACAAACGGAAGTACTTAGATTAGAAATGTTCTGAACGAAACCATGTTGCAAGATAATGTAAAAAATATGTAAGGTGTTTGATTTTTAAGCACTACAGTATATTGTTTTGTGATATAATGAAAAAATAATGTGCAAAATTTTATATGGAATCAAAACGGACAGGTAAAGATTTTTTGAGAAAAATTTTTTGTGACGGAATGGTTTCTACGAAAGAAAGGGTTTGAAGTATGAAGATAGATAAAGTGTTGGGAATGTTCTTGTTGATTGGAGTAGCCGTAGCATCTGTGATTGCTTGGGAACGGTATGGAATCGAAAGTGAATTTAAGGCGGCACAGATTACAGCTGATTATACCGATTTTTTCAATATGGTTCAAGATACCGACTGTGATGTGGTTGATTATTTCAAGGAACTGAAAGACGGGGGAATTGGTTCGATAGCATTGCAGGAAGAAACGATTCATGCGATGGAGGAGAGTCCTGTTTATCATATTTCAAGCAAGATGAAGGGGATGGACTTGATTGTAGAGGGTCCACACGAAGAACTGCAATTTATTAAAAACGGTTTGGAAGAGACTTTGAAGGAATCTCGTGAAATCAAGTTTGTGAATCGGGAAGAGTTGGTGATTTCAGGGATGCCGAAGGACTATGTGTATACCAATTCCAATTTTGTAGATTCCCGCGGTAACAAAGAGGCATTCGGTAAGACATGGGGCGGTCTGAAACTGGAAATGATCGGATTAGGTTTCAGTGAACAAAAAATCAAACAGATAGAAGATGCAGGAATGATTCCGGCACTTCGCCCAATTTATAGTCATGAATATCAGGATGCAAAAAAGGCAATTGACCGCTATTTCGATACAGTATCCAAACTTTCTCCCGAGTATCGTGAGAAATCAAATGTTATCGTATTTTCCGGAGATGAATTTTTGGGGTATGATGAATCGGACTATATGTATGAAAAATTGAAAGAAAACGGAATGTATATCGGTTTGGTGGAAAGTAATATCAAAGGAAAAAACCTAAAGGCAAAAGGACAGAATTCTTTGGTGAAAGAAACACACTATCAAGCAATTAAGGTGTTCACAACATGGGATTATATTCAAAGAAGATTTGATTATGAAATACCGAACCATCACAACGGAGAAGAAATTGTCAATACTTACTATCGTGCGATGATTGATCGTAATGTACGATTGATTTATCTGAAACCGTATTTGATGCCGGAAGGTCGGTATGTTACCGATCCTCAAGTATATAAGGACACTGTGACGAATTTGCAAAAAAGATTGGACAGACATCATATTGTCATCGGAGAACAAATTTCGCCTATGAAAAATTGGGCAGTGAATCCAATCAAAAAAATCCCGGTTTTGGTAGCGATTGTAGCGGGATTTTTGTTGATTTTGCAAAATGTCATGTCTATCAGAAAGAGAACGCTGTATCTATTGTTGGCGTTAGGTTCTACTGTAGCTGTTATTCCTTTTGCATTAGGTAAGGGAACGGGTGCGTTGGAACCGATTTGGGCATTGCTTGGAACGATTATGGTGGCTTCTTTGTCCGGGATGTATGTTTTGGCAAGAGGAAGATTGGAATTTGATAAGAAACAGGAAAGCAGGATGATGAGCGGTTATTTGCTTGGAATCAGAGTATTGTTGTTTTCTGTTTTGATGAGTGTACTGGGTGCATTGTTTGAGGTATCCATTTTGTCAAACAGTCAATATATGTTGGATATGATTACCTTCAAAGGAGTAAAAATCTCACAATTAGTTCCTATTTTAACAGTGGGACTTGTGTATATGTCTTACTTCGGAGTCGGAAAAATCAAAGAGATGGGAGATCATACTCTAAAATTTGAGGATACCTTGAGACTGTTGAATAAAAATATCAAAGTGTGGCAAATTTTGTTGCTTGGAATTTTGGCAATTGTGGGACTGATTTTTATGGCTCGTTCCGGCAACACAAGTGATGTGAAACCTTCAACATTTGAGTTGTTGATGAGAAACTTTATGGAACATCATTTTATTGCACGTCCAAGAACAAAATCCATCTTCTTAGGATTCCCGACAGTCATTTTATTTATCGCTTTGGCAAAACAAAGAAGACTGGAATCCTTGTATCCTATTCTTGCGATTGCAATCGCTATCGGACAAAGTAATATTCAAAATACATTTTCTCATATTCGTACACCATTATATCTGTCTATCGGTAGGGTAAGTGGTGAAGTAGTCCTATCTATTTTGACAGGAGGAATTTTTGTATGGTTATTTGCAAAAGGGATTGCATTTGCAGACAAAAAGAAAAAGTCAGGAGAACGATATGTATAAAATAGTTGCATCCGGATATTTCGGATTTAATAATATTGGAGACGAAGCAATTCTCAAAGGCTTGATTCAAGGAATACAGAGTCAATTCGATGAAGTGGAAATTGTCGTCTTATCAGGCAATGTTGCATTTACGGAGAAGTATTGCGGCGTCAGAGCGGTGAATCGGATGAGTCTCAAAGAGGTTTGTCGTGAGATGAAGACCATGGACTTGTTTGTCAGCGGTGGCGGTTCTCTCTTGCAAGATGCAACTTCTTCTCGTTCCATTTTGTACTATTTGGGACTTTTGACGATGGCAAAAAAAATGTTCAAAAAGAAGACGATGATTTATTCGCAAGGGATTGGTCCGGTCATCAAACCGTCCAATCAAAAGCGAATGAAAAAAGTGTTAAATTGTGTTGATTGGATTGATGTTCGAGACGGAATTTCAAAACAGACCTTACAAAGAATGGGTGTCACAAAAGAAATTGCAGTTACGGCAGATACGGTGTTTGGAATTATTCCGCCTGATTTGTCAAAAGGACTGGAACTGCTACAAAGTATGGAAGTGATCGGTGGACGAAAAAATATCGCAATTTCTCTTCGAAAATGGAAAGACTATGATGATAACATTGTGAAAGAAACGGTAGACTTGCTGAAAAAGTTACAGTCAACTCATGAATATAATCTTTTTTTATTACCGTTTCATTTTAATGAGGACATGGAAATTATTTCTCGTGTGATGAAAGGTATGGACAATACAGAGGGAATCCATGTTGTGACGGAATCTATGTATGTAGACGACTATCTTTCTTTTATCGGGACGATGGACATGGTGTTATCCATGCGATTACACGGGTTGATATTTGCAACTTTAATGGGAGTAGTTCCGATTGGAATTTCGTATGATCCCAAAATTGACAGTTTTTTGAAAGAGATAGAGGAAGAGAGTGCCGTTTCCTTAGAAACAATTTCTTCCGAGGTATTGTATCACAGTATTTTGAATAAAATGAAAGATTTAGAGAACAATAAACAAAAAGTGGCAGAAAAGAAAGAACAACTATCAAACATTGCGTCATTACACAACAAAGCACTGAAAGATTTGTTGATAAAGTAGGAGGAACCGATTTTGGAATCGATGAAGATATTAGATGTGAGAGTGGACAGAGTAAATCGAACACAAGCTTTGGAGCAGTGTGTCAACGGAATGGAAGACAAAGCGCCTTTTGTTGTGGTGACTCCTAACAGCGAGATTGTCGTGCGCGCAAATGAAGATGTACAATTGAAACAAATCATAGAACAGGCAAATTTGGTTGTGCCGGACGGAATCGGTTTGGTCATCGGTTCCAAAATTGTGAAAAAACCGTTGACAGAACGTGTGACAGGAATTGATTTGATGGGAGCTTTGTTGAATCATGCAAATGAAACGAAAAAAACAGTCTATCTCTTGGGTGGAAAACCCGGGATTGCTGAAAAAGCAGGTAAAAACATTGTTTCTCAATATCCTAATTTGATACTGCTCGGAACACATCATGGATATTTTTCGGGTGTGCACACAGGAAAAAAAGGACATGCGGAAGAAAAGCAAATTGTGGAAGAAATTGCATCTCAAAAACCGGATCTGTTGTTTGTGGCACTCGGCGCACCGGGACAGGAATATTTTATTGATACCTATAAGTCTGTCTTAAATGCAAAGTTATTGATGGGTGTCGGAGGAAGCTTGGATGTGATTTCCGGTGAAGTGAAGAGAGCGCCGGAATTTTACCAAAAAGCAGGATTGGAATGGTTATATCGCTTGATAAAAGAGCCGAGCAGAATCGGAAGAATGGCGGCATTGCCAAAATTTATGATAAAAGTTATTTTTTCAAAAAAGGGATAATAAAGATGGGGGTCGCATGCCGTTTGTTGCTTGTGACCTTGTTGTGTCACAAAAATTTAGGGCGATGATGAAGAGGGGAAAACAATGCAGATAGAAGGAAGAAATGCTGTGTTAGAGGCATTGAAAAAAGAAATTCCGCTCGATGTTATCTATGTTTCCAAGGATAGCAAAGAGGGAAGTATTCGCAAAATCATTTCTATGGCAAAAGAGAAGAAAATTATTTTGAAACAGACAGACAGGATGAAATTGGAACAGATGACAGAAACAGCGGCTCATCAGGGAGTGATTGCTCTGACGATGGATTACGCCTATTCTACAGTGGAAGAAATTTTGGCATCTGTCAAAATGCAAAATAAAACCGGATTTCTGTTAATCTTGGATGAAATTGAAGATCCTCATAACTTGGGAGCTTTGATTCGTTCTGCAGAAGGTGCGGGAGTTGATGGAGTGATTCTTCCGAAAAGAAGATCGGCGACAGTCAACGCAACAGTGGAAAAAACATCTGCCGGAGCGGTCAGTTATATGAAAGTAGCAAGGGTAACGAACATCAGTCAGACCATAGAATTGTTGAAGAAAGAAAATTACTGGGTGTATGGTTTGGATATGGACGGCACAGAGTATACTCAAAATGATTGGAGCGGAAACATTGCGATTGTAGTGGGGAATGAAGGAAAAGGAATGGGACGATTAGTCAGACAACACTGTGATAAGATTCTATCCATACCGATGAAAGGACAAATTCAATCCTTGAATGCCTCTGTTGCAGGTTCCGTCATATTGTTTGAAGCATCAAAACAAAGAGGAACAAAATGAAATTTCGTGTAAAAAAGAGAGAAATTCTTGTTGTAGACGGGTATAACGTCATCAATGCATGGAGTAATTTGTCAGGGGTATCGAAACAGGATTTATCTTCTGCCAGAGAAATGTTGGAAGATATGATAGCAGAGTACATTGAGTATTTCGGTATGGAAGGATATATTGTGTACGATGCCTACAATGTCAGAGCTAAAGAAAGAGAAGAACAAAAGGGTCGACTTCATATTATTTTTACCAAAGAGAATGAGACGGCAGACAGCTATATTGAGAGGTTTATTGCGCAGTATAAGAACAAGCGTCATTTTGACCTCAAGGTAGTTACTGATGACATGGCGGAACAGCAACTTGTGCTTGGAAAAGGTGCAACGAGGATTTCTACCAGAGAATTGGAATTGGATTTCCAAAAGAGCAGGATGGATATCAAAAAGCAAATAGAGAAGACACATATCGAGAAAAATACCATTGATGATATTTTGGACGGAGAGATTCTGCAACAGTTGGATAATATGCGTAAGAAAAAATGATTTGAGTTTTTGCAACTAAAAGGGGAATTGTTATGAAGGATACAATGCAATACTTTTCCGAAAAGTTAAAAATTGAATATTCCGTAGACCTTGACAACATTCCGCAAGAGGAGTGGGAAGAACAGATTGTGCATCTTGCACAAAAAGGGGACAGTTACGCAATCGATTATATTTTCACCAAATATATGGGATTGGTACGAAGTAAAGCAAAACTGTACTTTTTGGTAGGAGCGGATAAAGAAGATATCGTACAGGAGGGTCTGATAGGCCTACATAAGGCGATTCGTGATTTCAATCCGGACAAGAATCGATTGTTCCGCTCTTTTGCTGATTTGTGTATCACCCGTCAATTGATTACAGCTGTGAAGGGAAGTACCAGACAGAAACATATTCCGCTCAATTCCTATATTTCATTGAATCGCAGACTTTATGAAGAAGAAAATGATACCACGATGTTGGATTTGATTGAAAATGAGAGAGTTTCCAATCCGGAAGATATTTTTTTGAATGAAGAGAAAGGGTTGTATTTTCGAAAATTGATGGCCGAGATTTTGAGTGATTTGGAAGCGAAGGTAATAGAGATGTACCTGGAAGGAATGACTTATCACGATATTGCCGATGTGTTGCATCAGAGTCCGAAGGTGATAGATAATGCGTTACAGAGAGCGAAGAAAAAATTTGAGAAGGCAATATTAGAAAATAAATTTTATGAATAAGACAATTAATTGTGGAAACTACACCGGCTGAATGAATACTGAACAATTTGTTGTTATGTTTCATAACAACAAATTGCCTACAATTATAATAATTTTTATTTTTTTGAGAAGATTGATGAAAAGGAAGTGTTATTTTTAGCAGAAACATTGATTTTTTAATAAAAAACGTGTAAAATAGATTAAATTAAATACATTTTGCCTATATGAAACAAAGGTCAATTATTATTTTATCAAAAAGGAAAAGGTATGCAAAAACAAAGAAAGAGAAGAAACAGACGAAGAAAAATAAATTTTGGTGCTTGGAATAGAGCAACTTGGTTGTTGGCAGGAGTTTCCTTTGTTTTGTTTGTCCTATGGAATGTGTGGAAAGGGGCAGTGTTTGCAAGTGTTGAAATCGGCACAATTGATGTTGGACAGGTAATCAGTGTAGCAGACAAAAAAGCGGTCATTATTCGCAAGGAACAGAATATTCTTGCTCCTCAAGAAGGATATGTGGACTATATTGTGCCTGAAGGTCAGCGTGTTTGTAAGGGAACGAATGTTGCTGTGATGAGAAGCGGATACAACATAGAAGATTTACAGGACAATTTGAGATTGATAGACTATAAGTTGAAAGAAAAGCAAAATGTAGATGTTTCTAAAGATTTAACAATGGAAATCAACAAGAGAAATTTGGAATTACAAACACTGTATGCCGATTTACAAAAAAGAATTTTTTCCGGAGAAGAAGAGTATTTGGAATCTTTGAAACAAGAAATTATTTCAGTGAATGAGCAAAAAAAATTCTTGGAAGACAGTGTACAAGGTAAAAATGTTACTGTAGAAGAGTTGAAAGCTCAAAAACAAAAATTGTTGTCTCAAATTAATGGAAATGAATACTACATCAAAGCACCTATGACAGGAATCGTTGTTGCTTACAGCGACGGATATGAAGAGAAACTGACTTTTGAAAATCGAAACAATCTCACTGTGTCTGAGATTCATAAGATAAAAGATTATGATCAAGTCGATTTGAAGAAAAAGATTCTTGCAAAGAAACCTGTCGGAAGGGTTGTTTATAATTTCAAATACTATTTCGCATGTCAGGTGGACAAAGAAGATATCGATCATATCGTATCGGAACAACCGGTTACCATTTATGTAGATAATCAAGAAATTACAGCTTATTTAGAAGACTTCCATCAGGGAGATGACGGTAAATTTTTAGGTTTGTTTCGGGTGGAAGATGAGTTGTTCCATTTTTATGAAAAAAGGTGTTTTAATATCAAAGTAGAATATCAGAACAGAAAAGGGTTGAAGATACCAAGGGCTGCAGTGTTCAAAGGCAAAAACGGTAATGATGGTATCTTTGTCATAGATGAGGCGGGTGTTGCTGTATTTCGAGAAATCAGAAATCCTATAGCAGAAGACAAGGATTATATTATTTGTAAGTACAATAGTCAAATTCCAAGAGAAGCCGATGATATCAAGTTATATGACAGTGTCATCCTGAATCCGATTATTGTAAAAGAAGGGGATAAGGTGAGATAGATGGATGTAAAAGATAATTTGAAATCGGTACAAGCATCTATTGAACAGGCAAGGCAAAATTCTTGTGAAAAACAAGAGGTTACGTTGGTTGCGGTAACGAAGACGATAGATGTCGGTCCGATGAAGGAAGTGCTGAAAGAAGGAGTATCTTGTTTCGGAGAAAACAAGGTGCAGGAAATTTTGAGTAAGTATGAAAAGTTTCCCGATACGGTCAAGTGGCATTTGATTGGAACTTTGCAGAGCAACAAAGTCAAGTATATTATTGACAAGGTGGAAATGATTCATTCGTTGGATCGGATAAGTTTGGCAAAAGAAATTGACCGAAGAGCGAAAGAAATCGGTGTTGTGATGAAATGTCTGATTCAAGTCAATATTTCTCAAGAAGAAAGTAAGCATGGGTTGGACAAAGCGGAAGCTTTGAAATTTATTGAAGAAGTTGCACAAAATTTCTCTCATATTCAAGTCTTAGGTTTGATGGGAATGGCTCCTTTTGTAGAAGATGCGGAAGAAGCAAGACCTTATTTTCGTCAATTGAAAGGGTTGTTTGAAGAGGCAAAGAATTTGAATCTTGGAACCGGACAGATGAAGTATCTATCTATGGGAATGACAAACGACTACACGGTTGCAATAGAGGAAGGTTCTAACATGGTAAGAGTCGGAACCGGAATTTTTGGAAAAAGAAACTATAATTAATTTGAGGAGGATATGGAAAATGGCAGAGAAATTTACAGACAAACTAAAAGGATTTATAAGCGGTGGATATGATTCGGAGGACTACGAAGAGTTTGATGAATATGAAGAAGAAGAGTTTTTGCCTACACCGCCAAAGTCTTCTTCAAACAAAGTGGTAAATATCAGCACAAATTCCGGAAAAAACGGACAGTTTAGAGTAATGATTTATGAACCTACTCAATACAATGAAGATATTCCGGGGATTGTGGATAGTTTAAAAAATAAAAAAGTTTGTGTTGTAAACTTGGAGAAAGTGAAAGATCCATCTGTTTCCGGTACAATTTTTCATTTTTTGAGTGGTGCCATCTATGCAATGAGCGGGGATATCGTAGAAGTTTCCAACGGAGTTTTTGTACTTGCACCGCCTTCTGTTGATATTGATGGCAGTGTAAAGACTGTATTGGAAAATAAAGGATTTTTCAAGTGGCAGTAAGATTGGGAAGGAATTCAACAATATGTTAAATTTGCGTACAGGATATATGGCTTTTCAGTTGATTGATTCTATATTCTTAGTATTGTACTGGGTGATTATTGCTCGTGCATTTTTGAGTTTTGCACCGCTGTTTCGTATGAAGCACTATCAGTTCTCGAGAATTGTCTATCAGATAACGGATCCGTTTATGATTCCGCTTGAAAATTTTATGTATAAACATGTTCATCTGGGACAGGTAGATATTTCCCCTTTGGTAGCAATCATCTTGTTACAGGTTTTGAAACAGTTTTTATTTAAGATATTGTATTTATTGATGATTTAGGGATAGAGATGCAAAAAAGTGAGAAAGAACGACGAGTTTCACATATTACAGACACGTTGTTAAGGGAGAAAGTACTTCGTGTGTTAGATATTGTACAACAGGTATTATATACGCATGAGGTGAAACACAGTGATTTTTTGACCCCTTATGAGCAAAGAGAACTTGCAAGTGTTCTCAATGGAATTTATGATGTTCGCTACTCGTTTGATGGGATGTCGGAGCAAAGTGAACGAAAAATAGTATCTATTTATCCTGATTATCTTGAAGAAAGTTGCCAGGATATTTTAGTGTGTTTAAAAATAACGGGAAACACCCAATTTTCTAAGTTGTCACATCGAGATTATTTGGGGAGCATCTTGGGTTTGGGACTTCGCCGAGAAAAGATTGGAGACATTTTTGTAGTGAAAGATGGAGCATATATTGTCTGTTTGCAGAGTGTCGCAGACTATATTTGTTTTCACTTGGAAAAGGTCAAGAATGTTTCAGTGAAAGTCAATAGAGTAGAAAAAGATGAGATTGCACTTCCGAAACAAGAGAAAAGAGAATGTGAATTTGTGGTATCTTCCATACGTTTGGATTCCATTGTTGCCGGAATGTTTCATCTGTCAAGAAATGATGCGAAATCACTTGTTCAAAAAGAACTCGTCAGTGTCGACTATGAAGTGATAAGCAATCCGTCAAAAATATTGGAACCTCCGTCTGTTATTTCGGTGAGAGGTTTCGGGAAGGGAACATTTGAAGAAGTGCTGTATCAAACAAAAAAAGATCGATACAAACTAAGAGCAACGATTTTGAAATAACAGAAGTTTTGAGAAAAAAGTTTTGAAAAAAAGAAATCCACATCTAACACCGAATCGGTAGATAGATGTGGATTTTGTTCTATTGTTAGGTTCAGTCCTTCAACTTCATGGAATATGAGGGACTATGTTTTGACAGTAAGATACAGTTTTTATTTCCAGTAGTCTAATTTACTGTCATCCAATCCTATGCTCGCTGCACGGAATACAGGATTTTTTCCTTCTTTTCTTTGTGATTCATAATCTTTCAGTGATTTGATAGCTGTGTTTCCTAAGATTAGGATAGCAGGTAAGTTAATCAACGCCATAACTCCCATCAATAAGTCTGCAATGTCCCAAGCAAGAGCTTGTTTTTGTGCAGCACCTAAGAAGATAACCGCAGCAGCAAAGACACGGTATGCAGTCATAAATGTTTTACTAGGAACTTTTCCGTTAATGTATGCCAAGTTGTTATCCACATAGTACAAGTTTCCGATTAAAGTTGTAAATGCAAACAGAATCAAAGAAATGGTAATGAAGTGGTTACCGAAGCTTCCCATAAATGTGGATAGTGCAGCTTGTACATAAGGTGCACCGCCTAATTCTGCAGAAGGTTCCACTCCGGAGCTCAGACACATAAATGCAGTAGCACTACAGATTACAACAGTGTCGATAAAGACAGATAACATTTGTACCAAACCTTGTTTTACAGGGTGGCTTACATGTGCGGATGCTGCAGCGTTCGGTGCAGAACCGATACCGGCTTCGTTAGAATAAAGACCTCTTTTGATTCCGTACATCATACTGGAACCTGCGACCCCACCGAAGATAGCACGGAAGTTAAATGCATCTGAGAAAATTCTTGCAAATACAGTCGGCATGTAACCGATGTTGATAACAATCATAATAAGAGAAACAATGACATAAATGGTTCCCATCAAAGGTACTAACATAGATGTAAAACGGATGATTCTTTTTCCTCCGCCAAGAATACAGTATAAAGTTACAAGAGCAAGCACGCCACCGATGATGTATGGAGTTGTACTTTCGTTATAGAAAGAATATGCTTGGAATGTTGTTTGCAAGTTGAATGCAGCAAGCATATTGAATCCGATTGCATAAGTTAAAATCAAACTGATTGCGAAAATAATACCGAGAGCTCTGTTTTTTAGTGCGGATTCAATGTAGTAAGACGGTCCCCCGTAGCTATTGCCTTGTTCGTCTCTTCTCTTATAGATTTGCGCCAATGTAGATTCGACAAATGCAGATGCTCCACCGATGATGGCAACAACCCACATCCAGAACACGGCACCATACCCACCAAGACAAAGCGCACTGGAAACACCAACGATATTTCCTGTACCGACACGAGAAGCGGTAGATACCATCAAAGCTTGGAAAGAAGATACCGAATCGTCTTCTTCCGGTTTTTCCATTACAACACGAACAGATTCTTTGAACAATCTTCCTTGTAAAAATCCGGTTTTTAGTGTGAAATAAATACCGATTCCCAGCAATAAAATAATAAGAACGGGATAGTACAGTATGTCGTTAATCGGTGTAATCAGTGCATCAATTTTTTCTGCCATAATAATCCTCTCCTTTATAAAATAATTTGGTTTAATAAATATTCAATTCCAGGTCCTGCGCAATACTTCGAAGCATTCGCATACCCACGTAAGAATTTCCGTGAGAATCAAGTCCCGGACAGTACACACCAATGCCATATCCTGATTTGGATGCAGTGACAATTCCGCCACCAACTCCACTTTTTGCAGGAATACCTACTCGAATCGCAAAGTCGCCGGAGTAGTCATAAGTTCCGCAAGTTGCCATAATCGTTCTTAAGATTTTGGCATGTTTTGGGCTTAGAATTTCTTCACCTGCAAGATTTTTGCCATCTCTTGACAAAATAAAACTAAGATTTGCCAAGTCGACAGAGTCAACCAAGATAGAGCAAGCTTTGAAATAGGTGTTGAGCAAGTCGTCCACATCAATATGAGGCGGAATAATGTTGTCATTGAGCAGCATATAAGTCAGTGCTCGGTTTGCGTAGGCACAAGAACTTTCCGAGTGATAAATGCTTCTACTGTAATCCAGCTTGTCGTTGTTAATTAAATCCCTTGTACGATTTAGGATAAAATCAAAGGTATTGTTTCCGTATTTCTCTTGCAAAAGTGCTGTGGAAACGATTGCACCCGCATTAATAAAAGGATTGACCGGAATGTTTTTGTTACTTAACTCCAACTCAATAATACTGTTAAACGGTTTCGCAGACGGTTTGACACCGACAAATCGTTTGATGTAATCGAAGTCATAACATTCAAGAACGCAAAGATAGATGATAACCTTTACGATACTTTGAATACTGAACTTGTAGTGAGAATCTCCCACTTCATACACAGTACCGTCAGGAGAAATGAGTGTTGCTCCCGCACGAGACTTGTCTTCTTTGGCAAGTTCGGGAATATAACTGGCAGTAACACCCCTTTCTTTATATAACATGCCATAGTTATATGCTTTTTGTAGAACATGTTGAAAATCCAATGGAATCACCTCCTATAATTCTTTCTGTAGAAAAATAAGGAATATCTTGTGAAATGAATATAGAACAAAACAATAAAAATATAAAGTCACATTCTACACACAAAAAGATATTCCTAAATCACCTTACATTACCTATATTCTATCTTAATAATTGGGAACAATTCAATAAATAAAATGAGATTTGGTAGGATTTCTTTGAGAAATGAAATGATAGAACGATTACAACTGTTGAGTTATTTATTCTGTTGTGATGAGAGAGTATCCTTGTTTATCGCTTGAAAACAAAGGATAGTTCTGTTGTAACAGTACAAGGAATCAGTTCAAAATAGGGTATTATTCAAAATGAGTACAATTCAAAATAAAATATATACCGAATATAATACAGTTCAACATAAGAGAACAGATAAAAATAGAGTTTAGTTCATAATAAAAATATGGCAAAATAAATCAAATTGAAGTATAATATTACTACAAATCGAGAACAGGGGAGCTTATTTGCTGAGAGGAAACTGTCGTTTCGACCCTTAAGTTGATCCGGATAATGCCGGCGTAACAAGTTTGAATCGCGTCGCATCAGTGCGACTTTTTTATGAAAAAGTATGGATGTTTACCAAAGTGTTTTGTGGCACAAGTTCACAAAGCTGTTTTGTACTGCAAACAGAGAATCAAAAGACGACATGGAGATGTTTCTGTCACAAGAGGTTGTTGCAAACCATTTTTAAAATCGACAGAGGACATATTTTGTTGGAGAAATCCTTTTGCAGAGGTGGCACTTGCGAATATTTTTTGGTAAAAAATCGACAATTTTTTCTGAACTTGTGATTTGGATTTCGGAAGTAGACGATTTGTAACAATCTGTTTCAACAAGATCACAAAGGAGGAAAAAAACATGAAACAAACAGATGTAAAAATTTTGGTAGAAGGCGGTATCATGATTGCACTTGCAACATTGCTGAGCTTTATTAAGGTGTTTGAAATGCCACAGGGCGGTTCTGTCACAGCGGTAAGCATGGCACCGATTTTGATTTATTCCTGTCGACACGGTGTCAAAAAAGGTTTGGTTGTGTCAACCGTTTATGGAATTTTTCAGTATTTACTGCAAGGGGGATTCTCTATCCATCCCATGTCTATTTTGTTAGACTACATTTTGGCATTCGGAGTGTTGGGAATTGCCGGAATGTGGAAAGGACGACAATTGACCGAACTGCTTGGATGTTGTGTTGCGATAGCACTTCGATATGTTGTGCTTGTTATTTCAGGAGTAGTAGTATGGGGTTCCTATGCACCTGAGGGAGTGAGTCCGCTGCGCTATTCTATCGGATATAATGCAAGTTATATGCTTCCGGAAGGAATTTTGACAATAGTGATTATTGCAGTTTTGTATCGAAAAGTGATTCGATCCATGAAACTTTCTGTGTAGTTGATAGGTCCAAGTTTTGTAGTAACAAATACGATTGAGATAAGACAATGATTGGTTAGGAAACAGATGGAACTGTAACAGAGTTAATTTCAGAGTCAGTTGTAACAATACGATTGCTGACAAGGAGTTTTGTCTTGTAACAATACGATTACTGTCAAGAAATTTAATTTGTCATAGTAGATTTGTTAAATAGAGTTGTTTCTTTTAAAAACCATCCATAATATTCGGATTTTTTGCTGAGGATATGGATGGGTTTTATTTTTTTGTTGTTCGAAAAATAAATCATCATAGGATTCTACAAGACAAATACAGATGTTTTCGATTCTAAGATTGGCGAATCAATTTGTGTAGAGGTGTTGTCATTTTAAGGGGGAATATTGTATAATAAAAGATAAATTAAAAATGATAGTTTTGTTTTTTGAAGAGAAATATTGTTTCTGTAAAATATTCGGAATTTGCCTGTTTCAGTAGGATTCCGGAAGGCAGGAATCATATTTTTTAACAAAAGGGTTGGGTGAGAAATACGATTGTATGTTTCTCGTGAGGGATTTTTAACTGTAAGGAGGACATTATGGCAAATATTTTGAAAGAAGCATTGACCTTTGATGATGTATTGTTAGTGCCACGGGAGTCAAATGTATTACCGAAAGAGGTAGATACATCCACTTATTTGACACGAAAAATCAAGTTGAACATTCCGTTGATGAGTGCGGGGATGGATACTGTTACAGAACACTCTATGGCGATTGCGATTGCAAGAGAAGGCGGAATTGGAATTATTCACAAGAATATGTCGATTGAAGAACAAGTGTTGGAAGTGGATAAGGTCAAACGTTCTGAGCATGGAGTCATCATTGATCCGTTCTATTTGACAAAAGAAAAGACTTTGCGCGATGCAGATGATTTGATGGGAAGGTATCGTATTTCAGGAGTGCCTATCGTAGATGAAAACAAAAAATTGATTGGAATCCTGACAAACAGAGATATTCGTTTTGAACAAGATTTCAGCAAAAAAATAGAAGAAGCAATGACCTCAGAGAATTTGATTACCGCATTGGAAGGGGTCAAATTGGAAGAGGCACAGGAAATCCTTCGTCAACATAAAATCGAAAAATTGCCTATTGTAGATAAAAACTATATTTTGAAAGGTCTTATTACCATTAAGGATATTGAGAAAAAAATTAAGTTCCCAAATTCCGCAACTGATGAAAACGGAAGACTTCTTTGCGGAGCTGCCGTTGGAGTAACCGAAGATATGATGGAACGCGTGGATGCACTGGTATCGGCACATGTAGATGTCATTGTGATTGATACGGCACACGGACATTCCAGAGGAGTGTTGACTGCAATTTCCTCCGTAAAAGAAAAATATCCTGAATTACAAGTGATTGCAGGAAATGTTGCAACTGCAGAAGCAACTCGTGCTTTGATTGAAGCAGGAGTGGATTGCGTAAAAGTAGGAATCGGACCGGGTTCCATCTGTACAACTCGTGTTGTTGCAGGGGTTGGGGTTCCTCAAATCAGTGCAATTATGGATTGTTATGAAGAAGCTAAAAAACACAATACTCCGATTATTGCAGACGGTGGAATCAAATATTCCGGAGATTTGGTAAAGGCAATTGCTGCGGGAGGTTCCGTTGTTATGTTGGGTTCTCTGTTAGCAGGAACAAAAGAATCCCCGGGAGAAACCATTTTGTATCGCGGTCGTTCTTTCAAATCCTACCGTGGAATGGGTTCCTTAGCATCCATGGAAAAAGGTTCCAAAGACAGATATTTCCAAGAAGATGCCAAAAAACTTGTACCGGAAGGGGTAGAAGGAATGGTTCCTTACAAGGGAGTTGCATCCAGTTTAATTTTCCAAATGGTAGGAGGACTTCGTGCAGGAATGGGCTACTGTGGAACAAAAAGCATCAAAGAGTTGAACGAAAACTCTACATTTGTTCGTATTACAGCAGCAGGACTTCGTGAGAGCCATCCGCATGATATTACCATCACAAAAGAGGCACCAAACTATAGTTCAGGAACGGAGGATTAGTCAATGAATCAGGAAACAATCGTTGTAGTTGATTTTGGCGGACAGTACAATCAGTTGATTGCAAGACGTGTCAGAGAAAACAATGTGTACTGTGAAGTCTATCCTTACAGCAAAGCACTTGCAAAAATCAAAGAGATTCAACCGAGAGGAATCATCTTTACCGGCGGACCGAACAGTGCATATGAAGCAAATGCTCCAAAAATGGATGCCGAAGTATTTGAGCTTGGAATTCCCGTACTTGGATTATGTTACGGAATGCAATTGATGGCACAGTCTTTGGGTGGAAATGTAGCAAAAGCGGACACCAAAGAATTTGGAAAAACACAGACACATTTCGAGACAGACTCACTGTTGTTCAAAGGATTGCCGAAAGAAGCAATCACTTGGATGAGTCATGTCGATTTTGTTGAAAAACTTCCACAAGGATTCGAAAAAATCGCATATACAGATAACTGTCCTGTAGCTGCAATGCAACATGTAGAAAAGAAATTCTATGCAATGCAATACCATCCTGAAGTACTTCATACAGAAAACGGAACAGCTATGCTTCGTAACTTCCTATACGAAGTGTGCCATTGTACAGGACAATGGACGATGGCAAACTATGCCAAAACAGCAATCGAAGAGATTCGAACAAAAGTAGGAGATGGCAAAGTTGTCCTTGCACTTTCAGGAGGAGTAGATTCATCCGTTGTAGCTGCACTGATTTCCAAAGCAATCGGAAGTCAATTGACCTGTATCTTTGTAGACCATGGTTTGATGAGAAAAAATGAAGGGGACGAAGTAGAGCAAGCATTTGCAAATTCCGGAATGAAATTTATTCGTGTTGATGCGGAAAAAAGATTTTTAGATAAATTAGCAGGTGTTTCCGATCCGGAACAAAAAAGAAAAATCATCGGAGAAGAATTTATTCGTGTGTTTGAAGAAGAAGGACGAAAAATCGGAGCAGTTGACTTCTTGGCACAAGGAACAATTTATCCCGATGTAATAGAAAGTGGAGAAGGAGACGCTGCAGTAATCAAGAGTCACCACAATGTAGGTGGACTTCCTGCAGTAGTAGACTTCAAAGGATTGATAGAACCTCTTCGCAACCTGTTCAAAGATGAAGTAAGACAGTTAGGGTTGGAAGTAGGGTTGGCAGAATACTTGGTATGGAGACAACCGTTCCCTGGACCCGGGCTTGCTATTCGTGTGATGGGAGAAATCACAAAAGAAAAATTGGACATCCTAAGAGATGCAGATTATGTATTCCGCGATGAAATCGCAAAAGCGGGATTAGACAAGAGCATCAACCAATATTTTGCAGTGTTGACAACAACAAGAACCGTTGGAGTAATGGGAGACTTCCGTACCTACGACTATGTCCTCGCACTTCGCGGAGTGACCACAACAGACTTTATGACAGCAGATTGGGCACGAATCCCGTATGAAGTATTGGACAAAATCTCCGGCAGAATCATCAATGAAGTAGACCATATCAACAGAATCGTATATGATATTACCAGCAAACCACCGGGAACAATTGAGTGGGAGTAACAGAAATAAATATGTTGCTGTTACAAAACCATTGAAAACAGTTGGTTTTAGCGATTGAACGGTGCAAAAAACTCTTTGGTGATACTATTTTGATACTAAAAAGCTGAAAAAGTAGGTTCAAAAGGGAGTTGTTGAATTTAGGCGAATTGTTTAGAAAGCCTTCCATCATTTTGGTGGGAGGCTTTTGCATTGTCCTATTAATTATTTGGTGTTTGTGGTTGAAATATTTTTTTCAATACATGTCTTATCTTTTTTTGGGAATATAAGAAAATAAAAATTAATAGGGATATTATAATTCTGTCAATACCTTTATACAAAAATTGTATTATTGGTGGATAGAAACTGAGATCTATATTACTTAAAATGGCAGGAAGATATAAAGTAAAATATGTATTTTCTGTAGATTTTATCACAATATATAACATTGCAATAATAATATAAATTATTATTTTTTGAGCAATAAATTTACCTTTTAATTCATCATCACTTAAATCACCTTGTATATTTTGTTTCCATATAATTTCATTTCCTATCTTTTTTTTCTCAAAGAATGATACAAGATTTGTCCTATCATCTGTGGATAAAATTGTATTTAATACTATAGATAATATTGCAATTAGGGAGAGTTCTTGAGAATTAAACCATCCTAATAAAATTATTATTGAAGCTACTATTATTGATTTTGAATATGTGATTTTAGCCAATTTCTTAATGGTAATATGAAGGCAGTATGTAACTATGAACAACATAATTGCAACAGATACCCAATCTATAATAGTGGGACAAAATTTAAAGCTAATGTAATAAGCAATCATATATACATTTAAACAGATTGCTAATATGCTAAGTAAATCAAAAATGATTTCCGCCTCAGATCCTGTTTTATTATTCGAATTTTTAGATAGCTTGTGTTTTAATAATTTTGGAACAAATGTACATATTATAGGGATTAAGAATAAAATTGCTATTCTAATACAGTAATTATTAATATCTTTTAAACCTATGAGTTTAGCTATGCGTATATACCACGCAATGGAAAATATATTGCAAATAGCATCTATTATATTTATGTTATTTTTTATCCAATTCATAGTGACTCCTAAATAATAATGTATACTCTTTTATTATTTATTCTAAGCTTTAACAAATTTTGTTTTGAATACGTTTGCCTATTTTATATCTGGTGGAACTTTCGCTCCGATACCGCTTTTATAGAATTTTACATTGCTTTCTTCAAAGGGAACATAATCTTTTTTCAAGCTATCGGGATAGTTTGCTTTCCAATCCTGCAATGCCTCTTTTGTAATTTCGTTATTCTCATATTTTTCTTTCATTTCCTGCCACTGTTCAAGCATATTGCGAATTCTTAAGATAGCTTCACTGCCGAAATATATACCTGTGGTAGTGTACTCAGGATCTTCATCATTTAGAATAACAGGACGTATTTTCACTTCAATACTGTCATCCAGCTTAAATAAAAATCGCATTAAGTCATGTTCCGTATATGGATAATCAGGCTCTTTTAAATATTCTTTGTTTACATGCAGTGCAGTAGAAATATTTTCCAAGACATCGTCTTTAGGAGTACGAATATCAAGTTCGTACTGTCTTATTCTTACATCATCTAAATGGGTTCTGTCTCCTAATGCCTTTTGAGTAATTCTCCTTAGTTCACGGAATTTCTTTATCAATTTACCCAAACTCAATCCAAACACCTCCTTAGGAGCAAATTTGTTTCTCTCTTAATAATATAATCGAAAATAGGAAAAAATACAATAGAAAAATAAAATTTAGAAAAAGTATTGACAGAAACAAAAAAGCTACTTATAATTTAAAACAGAAACAGAAGCAAATATATTTCTTAAAAGAAAGGAGGAAAGTACGATGGAGAAATTATTTCTTACTTCAAATGAAGTTGCCGATTTACTAAATATATCGCAGCAACAAGCTTATAAAATCATCCGAGATATGAATAAGCAGCTTGCTGAACGCGGCTTTCTTATCCTTAGGGGAAGAATTAATAAGAAATATTTTATGGAACAAATCTACAAAGCAAAGGAGGGAGAATAATGCCTGCATATAAGGACGAAAAAAGTGGAAAATGGTTCGCTTCATTCTATTACAAGGATTGGGGACGGACAGAGCAGAAAGAAGCTGAAAAGAGGGTTTGAAACGAAGAAAGAGGCAATTACTTACGAGAGAAATTTCACGGTAAAGATGTCGGGTTCACTCAATATGCTCTTTGAAGATTATTTTGAACTCTATAAGGCTGATGTTATAGGAACAATAAGGCTAAATACTTGGATGACTACACCTCTGTAAGATCATTGAACAACTTCAAGTAAGAACTAATAAAATTCTTGGTGTCTTTTGTCAAATCAAAGTCACTCTCATCCAAATCCAATTCAGTGATTTCATCCTCTTCCTTCACAATAAAGAGTAGTTTTCTAATCTCTGAAAAAGGAAGTTTTTCTGATGTAACATCTAAACCGAACAAGTTTAGGAGTAAAGAGAACTCCTCGCTTTCATAAATCATATTCTGCTCAATCGTTTCGTTGAAATCGGTTGGCAAATATTCTAAATAGATCGCTTCTTTACTTTGATTCAGAGTATAAAATGAACTCTGGAGTAATTTGGAGTTGATAATATCGTTATATGAAAACGGCTGTAAAAAAGCATATACAAAGATATAATAGCACAGCTAAGACCAGTCTTAATTTTAGAAGTCCTAATGAAACAGTATCAGAGTATTTCTCAAAGTGTAACATATGTCTTGACAATTAAGAAAGTATTACGTTGAAGAAAAGAGAATAGTATTGACGTTTGGAAGTTAAAAATGATAGATTGAGATATCTATATCAAATGACGATTGAAACACATAAGGGGGATTTTATGAAAGAACGTAATGATTCGCACAAGGCGGAATTTTTGGACAGACAGAAAGCTATCATAAAGACAAGTGTTATTGGAATTGCCACAAATGTGTTTCTTGCAGTATTCAAAGCAGTGATTGGTGTCTTATCAAATTCTATTGCAATGATGCTGGATGCTGTAAACAACATATCTGATGCATTGTCTTCTGTCATCACCATTATAGGGACAAAACTTGGAGGAAAAAAGCCTGATAAAAACCATCCGTTAGGTCATGGAAGAGTTGAATATTTAAGCTCTATGTTGGTTGCAGCAATCATTTTGTATGCGGGATTGACATCTATCGTAGAGTCAATTAAACAAATCATTCATCCTACTGAGGTGCATTACAGTTCTACATTTTTGGTTGTGATTGCAGTAGCTATAGTTGCGAAACTGATTCTTGGACAATATGTAAAAAAACAAGGAAAACACTTAAACTCGGGAGCGCTTGTTGCTTCGGGTGAGGATGCGTCCTTCGATGCAATCCTTTCTGCATCTGTTTTGGTTTCTGCGATTATTTTTATGGTTTGGGGAGTATCTCTTGAAGCGTATGTAGGTGTCATCATCTCAATTTTTATTATAAAAGCCGGTATCGAAATGATGCGTGAAACAATAAGTGATATTATAGGGAAACGAGAAGACGAGGAAATGAGCAGTTATATCAGAGAAATCCTCGAATATGAGGAAGAAGTTAGAGGAGCTTACGACTTGCATCTGTTCAATTATGGTCCGAACAAATACTACGGTTCTGTTCATTTGGAGCTTGCAGACACTATGACCGTAAAGGAGGTCGATTCTCTTACACGAAAGGTTCAACTTGAAATCTATATGAAAACAGGGGTTATTATGACCGGTATCGGTGTGTATTCGTACAATACCACGAACGAAGTAGCAGCGAGGGTTCAAAACGAAATTCAAAAGATTGTGATGTCGCATGATTGGGCACTTCAAATGCATGGGTTCTACTTAGACGAAGTGAACAAGACAATTACTTTTGATGTTGTGGTAAGTTTCGATATAGACCATGGACAAGCACGTGAGATACTGGAACAAGAAATTGGAACACTGTATCGTGATTATGAATTAAAAATAGTTACAGACATAGATATAACAGATTAGAACGTAGATAGAAACAACAATTCAAAGTATGTTGTAAAGAGAGTGTTTGGTTTATTGAAATTCAAAGAGGTATTGAATATGGATACGAAAAAAACAAAATCATATTATAAGAAATTAAGTCAGCATGATTTGTGCGATTGTGCATATTGTCAAAACTATGCTCATGAAATCAGAACCACCTATCCGGAACTTACGGAATATCTTTCTTTGCTTGGAGTTGATATCGAAAAACCTTTTGAAACGATGCCTCTTGAGCCGGATGAAACCGGCTACATTGAGTACACGGTTCTGTATATCGTTTGTGGTAAAATTGATGATTTTGCAAAAACGGCAGTTGGTTCTGTGACTGTAGATATTGCGGATAGCTATCCGTCGACAGAGATTGAGGAACCGCATTTCGTGATGGAACGATATCCTGTCCGTTTGAAGTGGGAAATTTGAATTGAATATAGATTTGACAGTATTGTCTTATAAAAATGGATATTTTCTCTATAATGGGATGAATAATTATTTGATAAGGTAATGGAGTAAGCCGAGAATTTTTAAGAAGTATAGTTAACGAGGAATTATTATGCGAAAAATAATAAAAAAATTACTTTATATTGTTTTAACATGTTTAGTGATTTATGCTATAAATAGCTTTCTATATGGTAAAACCAAAAATATTCCAATAGTAACGCATTTTATAATATTAGTGTTTGGGAGTGTTATATTATTGAGTTTATACGACTTTTTTATGATGATTGTAGGCGTAGAATTAAGCTGTATACTTCACAAGAGATCAGTTGAAAATATTGAGAATATAAGAATAATAAATGCATTAAGATGTATAAAAATGGATTATATCATATCTTTCATAATGTATTATTTGAGATTACATTGGGTAAATACTTCTCATGGTAAAACAAACGATATTTACTACTATATCCGATATTTTAGCTTTAAGTATAAAATAGAAACTTTGATAAAATTAGTTCTTTGTCCCCCAATTTTGATAAGTGGTGTTTATGTTTTTGTTTTAAAAAACAATCTGGAAATGTATGATTTTTATTTTTTAAAGAAAATAACAGGACTAAGTATCGCAGGAATCAAGATTGAAAATGCGTGGAATTATTTTGAAAAAATACCTTTGCTAATATCAATATTTCCATTACTTTTTATTTTCTATTTTGTTGGGAATAGAGCTCGTATTAAAACTATAATTTCTAAAAAAGAGAATGAAAAGAAAAAAATTGTTATCTATAAGATTTTTGAATTATCATCATATCTCGAAGAGTGTTTATATGAAATGTCACAGAATGTAGATAGACTTATTAGAAGGCAGAATTTCATAGCGGATCAATATTTACATAATAAAATAGAGAATTATTATGAAATCTCTAACCGAAAATATTTTTCATCAATAGTTTTTTGTACTGATTTTGATGAAATAAAAAGGGATAGTGAGATTGATAAGATAGTTAAAGAACTATTTTGTAGAGACAATATAGAATATTTTAATGAGTTTTCTTTTTATAGCTATCGGTTTAGGGTATTATATTTTGCTTTATCCTATGATTATGCCTATTATTTTGGAAAAAATATTAATCGAAGAACATCTTTGGATTTACTACTAAATCCCTCTAAATATATTAAGGATGATTTGCATACATCGAAAGATAGTAGTAAGAGAAAAGCTACAGATGATTATGAAAAGCTACTATCAGAAGAAAAATCTTGTTTTACTCCGAAACTTTATGATGCTCTGAAATTGTTGTTTTACATCGGTTTATTTGTTAATGAGTTTAATCGTTTTATAAGTTGTGACTCAATGGAAGCACTAATAAAAGAAGTAGTTAAGAAAAGTAAATAAAACTGTTATATCATATAATGATACGAATATTAAGCGGATGTTCTAAAAATTTTTTTTAAAGTACTTTGTTTACAAAATATCTATAAAAATTGATGAATTATAGAATGGTGCAAATAAAACTCATATTAATGATTATTTTGCAATGGGTATTAGGTTTTATGTGAAGAGTGGAAATAAGGTCATTCATAAGAAGAATGTTTTAACTCCTGTATTTTTAATTGTTTTATAGATTTGGCTGTGAAAAAAGTAAAGATTAAATAAATAAAAAAAGATAAGAATTTTTTTAGTTGATTTATTAAATAGGATAGCTATAGTCTTGGGACTGGGGCTATTTTTATGATTTTATCCAGTTAATGCTAAAACATGATTAAACTATGGAATAAATCTAAATAAGAGATACTTTTCATTCATCGGTGTATTTACACTTTTATATAGTATCCCCATAACTTTTTTGAGGATCTGAAATATTTCATTTTCAGGAAATAATTAAATGAGTCTATTGACCTTTAGATAACCAATTGCGATGTGCAAAATTTATTTATTGAACCTTCGATTTTGGAAACTATATAGTATAATTAATATATAATTGCTGTTGTCTAAGAAAATAAATAATAGAATTCAGCGGATAGGAGATTTAAGAGAAATGCCAAACAAAGAGTACAAGAATTATTTAGAACATGAAATATGTGTTAAGTTTGCAGATGGCATATTGGAGCACAGTCAGGAGTGGCAATGGTTTATTGACTATATTGAAGATAACTTCGACTTATCTGATATTGATGATTTTTTTGATTTTCAAAATAGACGTGGCAATTTAATACCTGTTTTGAGTAATTTTTTGCACATGTTGGATGTATGCGATACAGACTTTCATTCGGAGACATTATTACTTCAAGAAATATATTTAATAGCAAAATATTATGTAGGAGTAGTGGAAAGGGTAAATTGTTCTTCAAAAATTAAAACAGAATTTTGTAAAATATTATTTGTGTTAGTATGGCTTACGAAATTAGAAAATTCGGATAATAATTCAAAGTATATAGTTGATTACAGAATTTTAGATCAAAGAAATTTTCATCAAGCAATTAATATGGGGTCTTTTGAATATGACAAAGAAGAAATTTTTATATATTTGGAAGAGATTACTATAAGAGGTTTTGAGGAAGTAAAACAGAATATAAAGGATAACTTGAACAAAGTCAATTATGATGTAACTGAACATTTTTTTGAAAAATACAGTGATAATTTAGTATCAGTTAATTGTTTTAGTTATCAATCTCTTGATAGAGATGCGAAGTTAACCTGGCAGGAGCATACCCTTTTAGACATGCTGCAAATATCGATAAATAATGGTCAGATATCACCAATGTTTTCTATTGGTAGTAGTTCAGTTCCGGACTATTTAAAATGGAGTCCTCAATTGGTTAAGGGGATAAAAGAATATTTCAATCATAGGATTGCGGACTTTGTTATAGAGTCTATTAATTTCGTAGTTAATAAAAATCCTCCTAGTTTAGAAACGATAGAAACACATTGTAAGTTACTTGCAGAAGCAATAAAGAATAGTGATAATTATCATAAGATAAGAATGTTTTCTTCGTTTGAAATAATTGCTTTACTATTTAAGGAAGGAGTAATGAATAAGGTAGAAAAGACTGAAGATATAAAGAAGTTTTATAAAATCATTCATTCTGTTACATCAATAAATCTGCTGTTAGTGTTACGACAATTTTTCCCATTAAGTAGAAGCCAACTACGTAGTATAAAAAATTATATAGAGAATCAATACAAAGGCATATCATTAATCAAAGACATAGAGTCATTGATACAATATTTGCAGAATTCAGATATAGCAAGATATATCAATCAAGAATGTTATGATGAGATGAAAAGAAAGTTTTTTGAGTTGATGAAAGGGATTCAAGATAGCTCAGTATCAATTTTATTCTATCAGGCAGTAATGTTTCTTTTAGATGTCAATCAAACTAATCAAAATCTTGATAAAAGAGTTGTGAAGAGAGATGTGATTTATCTTCAAGAATATTGGCAGGAAAATATATATCCAGAACAGGAGAAGAATTTACAGGAGTTTAAATATAGTGCAGAGATTCCTACAACTGAAGTGGAAGGATTTAATGATACTGTGATGAATAATCCAATACTTTTAGCAAATATCTGTATTATTTTCAAAGTCAAAGATATGATACCTGTTATGGAAGAAACTTCTAAAAATCCATTGAATTTTATGTGTGATAAAATCATACTTAGTCCGATTTTTCCAATAAAAAACATAGAAATTAACTTTGAAAAACACGAAATCGATAATATTTTAAAATCACAAGTAGAAAAAATTCTGAAAGAATATGGTTATAAATTTCTTAATGACATAGATTCAAAAATATATGTTTCAGCGATACATGAAAAATATAGAGAGAATGCTAATATTTTTATTACAATGTTCAACAGAGAAGAAGAACTGTACTCTTTATTGGAAGAGCTTTTAGATCGTTCACTGATTCCATATGAAAAAAATGTTTCACTCGGTCATTTAACTCAGTTATTTCCATTATTAGAGATTGAAATTAGACACTTAGGAAAGATGTTTGGAATAGTTCCGTTTAAGGAAAACAGAGAAGAGTATTTTAAATTTAAAGATCCAAGTTCAATATTAAGAGAACTTATTGATAAAATATATCAAGAATTAGACAGTTTTGAGAGTGCGCCAGAGTTATTATTTGTTTATCACTTCATGTATAATAGCAATTCTTTCAATATCCGAAATGAGTGTGTACATGGGAGAGATTATATTGAAGGATACAGACTCAGCTTTGGTTTTAAAGTTACTTTGTTAGCTCTATATATGATAGTATACAGAATAACCTTAATACAATCTGCTATATCGAAAAACGAAGATAATTAGTTTAAAAAATTATAGTTACAGCATATATTAAATACTGTTAATATATGGTTTAAAAAATGACTTATCCACTAAAATATGGAATACTTCCGGAATAACAATTACTTTCTATCTTATGGAAGGATAGAGTTATTGTTGTTACATCAATTTATCTGATCATATTTTATTGCAAGAAGTAGTTGGCGAATATTTTAGAACAACAGATGAATCCACAATCCCTTTCATAATTGTGACAAAGTGTAGAAGAAACAAATTAAGGGAGTGATATTACTTTACAACGAATTTCAAGTTGTATGTTGACTATTTTATCTGATATAATTGAAATAATTTTGGAGGTGTTTTAGGAACATTTCTTATAAAAAATGATGGATTCATTTCAAACAAATAATATGAATAGAACCGATTTGATTAAGCTGACATGGATTAATCAAACACCTTAGTTAATATGGGGAAAGACGAATATATCTATGAAAAACTTAGAAAAAATATGTAGGGCAATGAATTTGACACTAAGTGATATATCGGAGTTCGTAGAGAAATAGTTCATGAAATAGGAAAATCCTTTGATACTTAAGATAAAGATAGCCAATAGGATGGATATCATTCATGGAATAAAGATAGTTTATGGATGGTGTCAATAAAGGCGGATCAGCAAGGAGAGTTTTGCGAGTGCAAAAGTAGAAGATGTTGTAAGACAGTTCGAGAATGAATCAATAAGGTGCGATAGGAGAAGAAAAATGCAATCTAATTTTGATTTTTTACAAAATGATTTTCCGGTTTTATATCAAATTGGAAGTATTGCTGAAAAATATCTATATACAGATTCCAATTCTTGTTTAATAAAATTAGGGATGTTTGGAGAAACAGTAGTGAATCTAATGCTACAACTTGATAGAATCTCTGCTCCAACAATCGATAATACGCATGCGAATCGTATCAAGTTATTAAAGAAAGAAGGTATGCTTCCAAACCAGATTGATGATATTTTACATGGTTTAAGATTGCATAGAAATAAGGCAGTACATGCAAATCTGGATGATTTGGAAAAATGCAAAACACTTCTTGAAATGACCTATCATTTGGCAGTATGGTTTATGCAGGTATATGGAGATATTAACGGCACGATTAACGATTTTTCAATGCCTGTGGAGGATAAAACCAACTATGCATCGTTAGTGAAAGAAAAAGAGACGCTGATACAGGAATTGAGTGCAAAAATCAAAGATATACAAGCACAAGATATTTCTCAATTTGACCGTATTAAAAAAGCCAATCATGCAGTTAACTTTATGAACTTGTCAGAGAGAGAAACGAGATACTTGATTGATGAACAGCTTCGTCAAGTTGGATGGGAAGTTGATACCGAAACATTGCGTTATGCAAATGGAGTTAGACCGCAAAAAGGAAAAAACTTGGCGATTGCTGAATGGCCGACAGAAAATGAATATGGAAAAAAAGGACATGCTGATTATGCACTTTTTGTAGGACTTAAAATGGTCGGTATCATTGAAGCGAAAAAAACAAATCGCGATGTATCTTCTATAATTGATGTTCAAGGGAAAGAATACGCCAAAAATGTGAAGGCTGACGATTTGCTGGATAGAGTTGCAGAATCAGAGGGTGAGTATCATATTAATGCTAAGGAAGACAGCTATCAACTTTCGAATTGGAACGGATATAGAGTGCCTTTTGTATTTGCAACCAATGGTCGTAAGTATTTGGAACAGATTAAAACAAAATCCGGGATTTGGTTCTTGGATGTAAGAGATAACAGCAATATACCAAGAGCATTACAGGGGTGGGTTAGTCCTGACGGTATTATGGAATGGTTAGAAAAAGATATTCAATCCGCCAATGCTATTTTGGAAAACACCGGCTATGACCTACTCACAGATAAAGACGGTTTGAATTTGAGAGCCTATCAAATTCAAGCAATAGAGGCAGTGGAAAAGAGCATTATAGAAGGACAAAAAAATATTTTGCTCTCCATGGCGACAGGGACAGGCAAGACCAGAACCATTTTGGGAATGATTTATCGTTTCTTAAAATCCAACCGTTTCAAGAGAATTCTATTTTTAGTTGATAGAACAGCACTTGGAACACAGGCGCAAGATGTATTTAATGAAGTCAAGCTTGAAGATTTGTTGACATTAGGAGACATCTATAATATCAATCCATTAGAGGAAAAAGAAATTTCCGGAGAAACAAAAATACAAGTTGCTACCGTTCAGAGTCTGGTGAGGCGCATTATGTATAATGAAGAAGAGGTAATTCCTGCTGTTTCCGACTACGATTTGATAATAGTGGATGAGGCGCACCGTGGTTACACATTAGATAAAGAAATGGATGAAGATGAGCTGCACTATCGAAATCAAGATGATTTTGTAAGCAAATATCGAGCAATCATTGAATATTTTGATGCTGTCAAAATTGCACTTACTGCAACTCCTGCATTACACACTGCTGAAATATTTGGGAAACCGGTATTCAACTATTCCTACCGAGAAGCGGTAATCGACGGTTATCTGGTGGATCATGATGCACCTCACAATTTGAAGACGAAACTCAGTGTAGAAGGAATCAAATATAACAGAGGAGAAGTTGTTGCAATTTATGATCCCATCACAGGAGAAGTAACCAATAGTGATGAATTGGAAGATGAACTTGAATTTGATATCGAACAATTCAATCGGAAAGTGATTACAGAAGAGTTTAACAGAGTAGTTTTGGAAGAAATCTCTAATGATATTGATCCGGAAGGAGAAGGAAAAACCCTTATTTATGCAGTGGATGATAAACATGCCGATTTGATTGTTTCTTTATTAAGAAAAGTCTATGAATCTCAAGGGGTTGACCAAGATGCGATTATGAAAATTACAGGAAGCATCGGAGATAAGAAGAGAGTTGGAGAAGCCATCAGGCGTTTCAAAAATGAAAAATATCCAAGCATTGCTGTTACAGTTGACTTGTTGACAACAGGAATAGATGTACCTGAAATCACAACCTTAGTCTTTATGCGTCGTGTCAAATCACGGATTCTGTTTGAGCAGATGTTGGGTCGAGCTACCAGACTGTGTGAAAAAATAGGAAAAACACATTTTGAGATTTACGATCCGGTTGGAGTGTATGAATCCCTTCAAGATGTCAGCACCATGAAACCGATTGTAGTTCATCCTGAAACCGGATTTTCTGATTTGATAGAAGGGTTGCACTTGCCGAAAGAGGAACAAGTTCAAAATCAAATTGACCTCATTGTTGCAAAGATGAGAAGAAAGGTGAAAACCCTATCCCTTCAGGAGTTGGAATATTTTGAAGTTCTTTCAGAAGGGAAAAAACCTCAACAATTTATTGAAGAACTATCAAAACTATCGACAAATCAAGCGAAAACAATGATTTTGAAAAACAGGTCGGTCTTTGAACTATTGTCACAAAGCAAAAGAACCATAGAAAGAGCAGTCGTTATTTCAAACAAAGAGGATGAGCTGATAAGCCATACCAGAGGATATGGAAACGGGCAAAAACCGCAAGACTATTTAGAAGAGTTTAGAACTTTCATTGAAGAAAATGTTGACAAAATTGAAGCATTAAAATTAGTCTGCACCAGACCGGCCAACCTTACTCGCCAAGGGCTGAAAAATCTCCTCAGAATTTTGGACCAACAAGGCTTTACAGAAAAGCAACTGAACAGCGCGTGGAAAGAGTTAAAAAATGAAGACATTGCAGCGGACATTATCAGTTTGATTCGTGCACAAGCACTTGGCTCGGCAATCATAAGTCATGAGGATCGAATCAAAAATGCTGTCAAAAAATTAAAGTCTAACCATCATTTTACTAAAATAGAAGAAGGGTGGCTCAATCGAATCGAGGCAAACCTGCTAACAGAGACCATTTTGACAGAAGATACATTTAATAATGGTGCTTTTAAGGATAAAGGCGGGTTCAATAAAATCAACAAAATATTTAAAAACAAACTAAAGGAATACATCATAGAGCTGAATCATTATCTCTATGAAGACGGAGGGCAAGTAGCGTAATGGGAAATCAGGAAATTGTTCAAAAACTATGGAATCTATGTAATGTGCTTCGAGATGACGGAATCACTTACCATCAATATGTAACAGAGCTAACTTACATTCTATTTTTGAAAATGATGAAAGAAAAAGATATAGAAGATACCATAGAAAAAAACATTGTTGGTTACAAAGATCTTAAAAAGAAAAATGAAGACGGAACCATAACCAAGAATGAACAACAGGAATTTTTGGAGAAGAAAAAAGTAGCTGAATATTCTTGGAATACCTTAGTATCCCTTTCAGGGATAGAACTCAAAAAATATTATGAACGAATCATTCATTTGTTTGGAGAACACTGTCGAGGTCACATCAAATCCATCTATCATAATGCTCGAACCAATATCGAAGAACCGAAAAATCTGGAAAAAATCATTCGTACCATGAATAATTTGGATTGGTACAGTATAGATGAAGAAGGGTTCGGAGATTTATATGAAGGACTGTTGGAAAAAAATGCAAATGAAAAAAAATCAGGTGCAGGACAATATTTTACACCTCGTGTCTTGATTGATGTTATGACCCGATTGATTCAGCCTAAGGTCGGTGAGCGTTGTAATGACCCTGCTTGTGGGACATTTGGGTTTATGATTGCAGCCAAACGATATGTCAATGAACATCATGATGAGTTCAGCTTGTCTAAAGAAGAGTATGACTTTCAAAAAGAAAAAGCCTTTACAGGATGTGAGCTGGTTTCTGATACACATCGTTTAGCTCTTATGAATGCCATGATTCACGGGATAGAAAGTGAGATTTTATGTGCAGATACATTGAGTAATATCGGTAAAAGTATGAGCGGATATGATGTTGTATTGACAAATCCTCCTTTTGGAACCAAAAAAGGTGGCGAGCGTGCCACTCGAGACGATTTTACCTTTCCGACCTCAAACAAACAGCTGAATTTTTTGCAACATATTTACCGCAGTCTCAAAGTCGACGGAAAAGCTCGTGCAGCAGTAGTATTACCGGATAATGTATTGTTTGCAGACGGAGACGGAGCAAAAATTCGTGAAGACTTGATGGACAAATGTAATCTCAATATGATTCTTCGATTGCCGACCGGTATTTTTTATGCACAAGGAGTCAAAACAAATGTGCTGTTCTTTACCAGAGGAACAAGAGAGAAAGAAAACACAAAAGAAGTGTGGTTCTACGATATGAGAACCAATATGCCTTCCTTTGGGAAGACGACACCGCTTAAAAAAGAGCATTTTGTTGATTTTGAAAAGGCATACCTCGCAGAAGATAGAACTAAAATTGAGGACGAAAGACTGAATGTCTTTACGCGAGAAGAAATCAAAGTCAAAAACAACAGCTTGGACTTAGGGTTGATTCGTGATGAAAATGTTTTGGATTATGAAGATTTACAAGATCCGATTGAAAGCGGAGAAGACATGATTGGACAATTAGAAGAGGCTCTTGATTTGATAAAAAGTGTAGTAAAAGAGCTGAAATCACTTGGGAGCGTAAACTGATGGCAAAGAAAAAAAATAATTTAACATTGGAAGAAAAGTTGCAAAATGCACTGGTTCCCAAGGAAGAACAACCGTATCAGATACCGGAAAATTGGGTATGGACAAGATTGGGATATGTATCAGAGTTTGAGCGGGGTATTACTTTTCCTTCTTCAGCTAAAAAAAGAACATTGGATGAAAATATGATTCCGTGTATAAGAACCGCGAATGTTCAAGAAGAGTTAATGATAAATGATTTGATTTATGTAGATAAAAGTTATACTAAAAATAATAAGTCTAAATGTCTTAAAAAAAATGACATTATAATGTCATCTGCAAATTCAAAAGAATTAGTAGGAAAAACTTGTTTTGTATATCAAGTTCCATTTCCTATGACTTTTGGAGGATTTGTATTAACTATTAGAGCTAAAAAAGTGAGTAGCGAGTTTCTATTTTATATGTTAAGATTGGAATTTTTATCTGGAAACTTTATTAGAGAGTCTACTCAAACAACTAATATTGCGAATATAAATACTAAAATGCTAAGCAAATATAGTTTTCCACTTCCACCATTATTAGAACAGCAAAGGATAGTAGAGCGTATTGAAAGTCTCTTTTCAAAATTGGATGAGGCAAAAGAAAAAATTCAAATGGCATTGGACAGTTTTGAAACTCGCAAATCTGCTATTTTATACCAAGCCTTTTCCGGAGAACTAACCAAAAAATGGCGAGAAGAAAATGGGATTAGGTTAGATGATTGGGAAAAGGAAGAATTACGAGAAAGGTGTCATATCAACCCTAAAAAAATTGCTACAAAAGAATTAAGTGATAGTATAGATATAACTTTTATACCTATGGCATCAGTGTCTGATGTACTTGGACAAGTTTCAATGCCTATGATTAAAAAACTGGGCGAATATAAAAAAGGATATACAAATTTTAATCAAGGAGATGTATTGTTTGCAAAAATCACTCCATGTATGGAAAATGGAAAAATAGCTATTGTTGGAGAGTTGGAGAATAACATTGGATTTGGTTCTACGGAATTCTATGTTTTTCGATGTAAAGAGAATACTTATAATAGATTCATATATCATTTGCTACGATGGAAAAAATTTAGAGAAGAGGCAAGAAATGTTATGTCTGGAGCTGTCGGTCAGCAAAGAGTTCCAAAATCTTTTTTGGAAGAGTACAAATTATGTTTTCCATCTCTTGAAGAACAAAAAGAAATTGTACGCATTTTGTATACTATCTTTGAAAAAGAGCAGGATACTCAGGAACTCATTGATTTGATAGAAAAAATTGACTTGATGAAAAAATCCATTCTTGCAAGAGCATTTCGAGGGGAATTAGGTACGAATCTTCCTGAAGAAGAATCTGCAATCGAATTGTTGAAATCCATTTTAGAAGAGCAGTAGTGATAACGAGTTTGATGTTATAAAGCAATGCATACAAAAATCAAAACAGTATGGAACCTTGATTTGGAAACAAACATCTGCTTCATTCATGATTGCCAATCATAGATGTGAAACCTTGCAGTTACCGAAAGGTATGAATGAAATCCGGACTGATTGTGTTATTGGAAGATAACAGACTGAAGAAAGAGAGTACGAGATTTCGCGAGTATCTTTGGATTTTGATTTTGCCGGGTAAGAAAATGGAATGCCACAAAATTTATGACCTACACTTATGGACCGAAGAATCATAATGTGATAGATGATTTAGAGAGCCTCTCATCATTTTGGTGGGAGGTTTTTCTTGAGATAGAAGAGGTTGTTGCATAAGTTTTGACAAAAACTTTAGATAACAACTTTTGACAAAAATTAGTAAGAAAAATTTCCAAATACCTCTTCCCCCACATTTTGACTATTCTCCGTATAATATTCCGAGTATGCAGAATGTACAATTACTGAAAAATAATTTGGTGAATCATATAGTTCAAAGAATTCAACCAGTCAGTTCTAATAGATAATCGTATTATAATAAAGGCTCTAAGTTCAAGTATCGCTTGAATTTATCAGCTCATATTCTATCTGTACTTGCTACACACCTATCGTTTTTACAACTATGATATATGGTGTAACCATGGAATTATGATAAAATAGAGATGATAGGAGTCTCCCTACAAAACATTAAAATGACAGGTTCGTAGGTTCAGATTTCTTGGATTAGGAGGCAGAAATGAATATCGGGATGAATATACGCAGATTGAGGGAAGAAAGAGGATTTACGCAAGAAAAGCTTGCAGAAAAGCTCAATGTCTCGTTTCAGGCAGTATCTGCTTGGGAGAGAGAAGAATACAAGCCGGATCTTGATAATCTCATCAAACTTACAGAAATTTTGGATGTTTCCTTATCAGCCATTGTTGAACAACAGGAAACGAGGTTTCAAACGAGCGATGTCATCTATAACTGGGAACATATGAAAACCTATGTCAAAACTGTTGCCAAGAATTTTGAGATGACAGATACTTTGAAAGCGATAGATTTTGCAGTAGAGGCACATAAGGGACAGAAAAGGAAGAAATCAGATACGCCATACATCTATCATCCACTGAACATGGCGTGTCATGCTCTTTCTATGGGAATCAAAGAAGATACTGTGATTGCTGCAATTTTACTTCATGATGTGATAGAAGATTGTCACAAAACTGCAACTGAGCTTCCGGTTGGAGAAGAAGCAAGAGAATTGGTGGTTCTTCTTATGTACGAAAAGGTAAACGGAAAAGAACGGGATACTGTGATGGAGGCATACTATGGCGAGATTGCAAAGAATGCGAAAGCCTCCCTCATAAAGTGCATTGACAGATGCAACAACCTTACAACCATGTCATGGGGATTGAGTAGAAGCAGGATTTATCGGATGATAACAGAGACGGAAAAGTATTATCCTACACTTCTGAGATCAATAAAAGCCACATCAGAGTATCACAATGCAGCCTATTTACTACAGTATCATATGGAGAGTATGTTGGATATTTATAAGAGATTGTTATAGGGATAAAGACAGTTCAAAGAAATTGAATCAGTAATGTTTTGCGAGATGCTGGAATAAAGAAAGTGTGATGGATGAACATAGAGCGAACTTGATGTAGCTGAACCTGATGTGTTCTTTGAGACTTGATCTGTGATGATAGAGACAATAGGATAATCACATTAGTGCAAGTAACAATTATTGTTATTCACAGTAAAAAATCGGTAGAAACGGTTTTGGAAATAAAAGTAAGTCAGTACTTGTTTTCTTGTACATCATATTAGAATAAGAATATCATATTGGAAAGAGTGATTCGTAAAAGTTCAAGCAGAAACAACAGAAGAATTTTTTGGGGTTGATTGTATTTGTTGCGTCAAAAGGTGGTAGTTATAGTAAGAAAGAAATTTAGGATGCTCATAGCTTGGGAATAGAAGAACATAGATGTTGAGGTGTTAGAACTTCATAGAGAGATTAAAATAGAGAGATTAAAATAGAGAGATTAAAATAGAGTGATTAAAATAGAGCAATTTTGATAACGCACATTGTCTTAAGATGATAACATGTTAAGATAATGTGCGTTTTTATATCCGTTAGAGCGGTTAGCAAGGACGTTTTTACCAAAGATACATGGTCTTTTTTATTTTTCATGAAAAGTAACTTTATGCAAGGAAGGGAATCTGTTTGTAAAATTGAAAACTGATGGCATAGTTGAATCGCCTCAATCTCTACAAGGGTTGTTTTTGACGATTTGATGATTCTCTGTTGTTAGACTGTTATAGAGTCGGTTTGGAACTTTTTAAGTTTCTGAAATGCTCTATTTTTTTGAACAAAATATTGAGTTTCAGCATTACAAATTAAAAATAGGATACATCATATCATCCTACTAAGGTATCTATCATTGTAGTTACAACAATGATAGATAACATCTCTGAGCCAAGTATGATGCAAGAGACTGTGAGATAATAATTTATAAAAGCTCTTGACAAAATAACAGATAAAAGATATTATAAAAAAACCGAACGGTCGGAATCTAATAAGAAGGTGTATCATCTATGGCGAAAGAATATAATGCAAAGGCTACCATTGAGGCTATTTTATCCGTATCAGCGAAGCTGTTTTTACAAAAGGGATTCGATAAGACCAGCATGATGGATATTGCAACAGCTGCCGGAATATCCAAGGGGGCTATTTATCATCATTTTAAATCGAAGGATGAAATTATCAAATCTGTTATGGAGAAGCAGGAACAAAGTGTAAAGGGTACAATAGAAAACTTTATGGAAGAGACCCGATTTTTGAGTGGGAAAGAACAGTTGCAACTTATTTTGGAGAAAAATATCGAGAATCAGGAAGCACATTATTTAGATGATGCAATGAGTGTACGCATGAAAAGTGCAGAGTTTGTTCTATCCTACATGCAATCTTGTGTCAATAAGGATTCTAACTTTGTTTCAAAAATTATTAAGAAAGGAATACAAGATGGCTCTATCGTTACAGATTTTCCGGATGAATGTGCGGAAGTTTTTATGCTATTGCTCAATGTGTGGTGTGATCCGGCTGTTTTTGATTGTGATGGTGAGAAGTTATCCTCGAGACTCGGATTTTTACAATATATGATGAAGTCGATAGGCATCGATGTATTCAGTGATGAACTGATTGAAAAATCGTTGGAGCTATTGCAAAAATTATATCCAAAGGAGGATAAGACCGATGAATCATCATTTCATTATAGAAACAAATAACCTTACAAAAACTTTTGGTGGTAAGGAAGTAATTAAAGGTTGTAATATGCATGTAGAAAGAGGTACGATTTATGGTTTTTTAGGTGCGAACGGAGCGGGGAAAACAACGGTATTCAAACTTCTTTCAGGACTTCTTACACCGACTATGGGAAGATTACAAATGTTTGGAATAGATAATCTTTCAACACCGAGTGATATGTTATCACAGATTGGTACTTTGATAGAAACTCCCATTTTTTATGAACATTTGTCGGCAGCAGAAAATTTGCATATGCATCTTGCCTACATGGGCAAGGAAGGTGGGAATGTAGAGGATGTCTTGTCAAAAGTCGGATTAAAGGATATTGGTGTTCAGCCGGTATCTACTTTTTCCTTGGGGATGCGTCAGCGTTTAGCGATTGCAAGAGCAATTATCCATAAACCACAACTATTGATTCTGGATGAGCCGATTAACGGATTGGATCCTATGGGAATTAAGGAAATGAGGGACTTATTTTTGTACCTTGCAAAAACAGAGGGTATGACATTACTGATTTCCAGTCATATTTTGACAGAAATAGAGCATATTGCGGATACAATAGGGGTCATTGTCAACGGAACGATAGTGAGAGAGGTCTCAATGGATAAGGTGAAGGCAGAGTATCCATCAGGTCTGGAAGAGTATTTTATGGATATTATGATAGGGAGAAAAGAAAATGAAAACGTTGATTAGATTGGAATTAAAAAAGAATAACATCAACACTTATATTATAGCGGATATTATCATAGCGATTACGATGATTGGTTTCCTTTTTCTTTTTGCATATGCCCCTTTGATAGAGCCGAATGATAAAGACATGGTAATTTTTGCAGGATATGATAATCTTATTCCTCTATTTTGTGTTTTTAACATGGCAGTATTCTGTGTGATGTCTGCAGTGATGTATTGCAGGTTTGTTATTGAAGATTATTCGGGTAAGCGACCTATTTTACTTTTTTCCTATCCGGTCAGTCGAAAAAAGGTTGTGTTATCCAAACTTTTGATTGTGTGTGGATTTACGATTATATCAATGGTTATCTGTAACTTTATTGTTTTTTTGACATTTGGTATCACTGAAAATTTTATTCATCTTGTAGGAAACAACTTTACAGTTTCTATTATCTTGAACATTGTTGAAAATACCATATTGATGTCAGCGATAGCTGCAACTATCGGAGTGATAGCAGTAGGAATCGGATTTATCAAAAAATCAGTGCCGACAACCATTATTTCTGCAGTTCTCCTTGCTTCGTTAATGTGTAATATTGTGGTAAATGCAAACCCTAATCGAGCAGCGATGTATGTGTTAGCAGCGGCAATGGTAATGATTGGTATCTTGTGTTTGATATTTTTGATGAAAAAAATAAATAAGATGGAGGTTTTATAATGGAACAAAAAATAGAAGGAACAGTGGACAATTTTCTTGATAGTATGGCATCAGAATTATATTTGGGAAGTATATGGTTTGGATTGTTGCTAATCCTTGTTGGAGCAGTGTTGTTATTCAAAAAAAGAAATTCAAACAATAACAAATTTGTTTGTTATGCTTGTATGGTAATAGGATTTCTCGCTATTGTAAGTGGACTGATGCAGATGTAATCCACTGAAAAGGGGTTCTTGAATGAGTATCGTCTCTACATGAGACCGGACTATTTACGCTACAATACAGTATAAAAGTATGTATATCAAAAATCGAAATCACTATGCTTACAGTACGAGAAAATAATGAGAGAAGACGAATAGGGTAGTATAAGATGTTGAGAATACGAACAACAGGTCTTTTTTCAGATAAGTAATAAAACTACAGTATTCAAACAGGTTTTAGTAATACAACTGTGATATTGTGTAGATATCAAAAACTTCAAAAGACGATTCAAGGGAGAGCTGTTGTATAGAGTAAAGTGTAGACCGACACTTATTGACCAAAGATAAATAAGATGATACATTATGAAGAGAGCCATCTATTCATTTTAGGGTGGCTTTTGTAGAAATAATAAATCAATTAGATAATACTGATGAGGGGGGAAAATTATCAATGAGTTACACAATTTCTCTGTTCACCGTAGGGACAAAACAGAAAGAACAACAGTTAGGACAACCCGATTTCTTTGAAAAGGAGGAAAATCTGAAAAAATTCACACCGGACCAACAATCAGAATTGGAAAACCGTTTGTTAAAATATCAATACAAACCGGCGGGAAATCACGCTGACGGCAAACTGTTTGAACATCCTGATTTTGGAGAAGCGTTTTTGACAGACAGTGCATTGTATTTCTCAACTTCAAATGACTTTGATTGTATCTTTGAAGTAGGAATGACAGCATCTGAATTTACAGATACCGGTGAGTTTGCAAAATATGATGTGCAAGAAGGAGGCTGGGAAGAAGTATAGAACAGTTCCATGTCTATGGAGTTGAGATATATTTATTCAACCTATCCACATTTTTTGATCATTACAAAAAAAGAAAAAACTTCACAGTATACAAAAGGAAGTGAAACATGGGAATCATAGCAAACTATAACTATCTGAGTAACAAAGACTTGAAGGAGCTGAAAACCTTTTATTCAGAAAAAAATGAAGCCTTTAAGGAGACAGAAGAAGTGAATTCGGATGTCAAAATATCACTTGATTTAGATAAGATGTGGGATGTACTTCATTTTGTGCTTACAGGAACAAGCGGTAGTGAGCCTATCAAAAACAACCCTCTTAGTGAAGCGATTTTAGGTGTGACTTTCATTGAAGAAGTGGAAGAGTTTTTATCCTATACAGAAAAGGTAAGGATACAAGATATCGTATCTGCTCTCCGGCATTTCGATATCGAAACAGCGATGGAAACATTCAGTATGAAAGAATGCCAAATAGCAAACCTATATCCCGATATTTGGAATGATAAAGAAGAAACGGATGAAATAAAAGAAGAACTGACAGACTACTTTTACAAGCTGAAAGACTTCTATCAAAAAATATTAGAAGTAAATGGTAATGTAACGATTACAATTTGCTAAAATAAAAAAGCATAGGAAATATCTGGTGATTAGTGAAATGATGGAAATTTTATGATTAAGCACATAATCGAAAGATGATAATTGTGACCTCTAAACGACTAAGTTTTTGGGTTCACATCAAAAAATCTTTCAGGTATGTGCTTTTGTTATGCTTATTTTATATATGTTATATCTGTGCAGTGATTTTATGTTTGTATGAATTTCAGAGAAAAATTTGCTGTGAAAATAAGTATGACAGGGAAAATACGAAATAAAACAGAAAGAATCCTATATTTCAGCTTTGAAATAAGATATAATAATGAATGTCAGAGATAAGTATGTGGAGGCAGTGAAAGTTAACTATAAAAAACGATGACATATGTGGGCAGTCAGAAACAGGAAGAAAGAGTTGGCAGAAGTTGTAATAGTCAGTACATATACCGTTAATAAGCTCAATACAACTGAATATGTCATTGTCGAAGTTTTGGGTAAGCTTTGTCATACTTTATAATATAAGGGAATTTGAAGAGGAGGGTAAATACATAATGGCTGGAAAAAACAATGCAAATATAGGTTTTGAAAAACAAATTTGGGATGCAGCTTGTGTTCTTTGGGGGCATATTCCTGCAGCAGAATACAGAAAGGTTATCGTAGGTCTTATTTTTCTTCGTTATATATCAAGTGCCTTTGAAAAACGCTATGAGGAACTTTTAAAAGAAGGCGACGGTTTTGAAAACGATAGAGATGCATATGCAGAAGAAAATATTTTCTTTGTACCGAAAGAGGCTCGTTGGAGTAAGATTTCTTCTGCGGCACATACGCCCGAAATTGGCACAGTAATTGATGATGCAATGAGAGCTATCGAAAAAGAGAATATCACACTCAAAAATGTTTTGCCTAAAAATTATGCGAGTCCGGATTTAGACAAAAGAGTATTGGGGGAAGTTGTTGACTTATTTACTAACGAAGTAAAAATGGATGGAACAGAGGCAAGTAAGGATTTATTAGGTAGGACTTATGAGTATTGTATTGCTCAGTTCGCTGCCTATGAAGGGACAAAGGGTGGTGAATTTTATACACCTTCAAGCATCGTAAAGACAATCGTTGCTATACTGAAACCCTTCAATAATTGTCGTGTATACGATCCTTGTTGTGGCAGTGGTGGTATGTTTGTACAGAGTGAAAAATTTGTACAGGCACATAGTGATAATCGTGGGAATATTTCTGTTTATGGACAGGAATCCAATGCAGACACATGGAAGATGGCAAAAATGAATATGGCGATAAGAGGAATTGATGCTAATTTTGGTTCTTACCATGCCGATACATTTTTTAATGACATCCATAAAACATTAAAATCAGATTTCATCATGGCAAATCCCCCATTTAACCTTTCTAATTGGGGAGCTGATAAATTAAAAGAGGATGTTAGATGGAAGTATGGAACTCCACCATCAGGAAATGCAAACTATGCATGGATACAACATATGATTCACCACTTAGCAGCAAATGGTAAAATCGGATTGGTTCTTGCAAATGGAGCATTATCATCTCAATCTTCCGGAGAAGGGGAAATTCGAAAAAAGATTATAGAAGATGATTTGGTAGAAGGAATTGTAGCTTTACCAACACAGCTATTTTATAGTGTAACGATTCCCGTGACATTGTGGTTCATTACTAAAAATAAAAAACAAAAAGGAAAAACTCTATTTATTGATGCTAGAAAAATGGGATATATGGTTGATAGAAAGCATAGAGATTTTACCGAAGGGATACAAGAAGACGGAAGTCTTGGAGATATTGACTTGTTAGCTAAGACCTTTGAAGATTTTCAAAATGGAGTGTTAGAGGAAAAAAAGGGATTTTCAGCGATAGCATCAATAGAAGATATAGCAAAACAGGACTATATCTTAACTCCCGGTCGATATGTGGGAATTGAAGAACAGGAAGATGATGGAGAGCCGTTTGAAGAAAAGATGACAAGACTGACTTCAGAACTTTCCGATATGTTTAAAAAATCTCATGAATTGGAAGAGGAAATCAGAAAGAAGCTGGGGGCGATTGGGTATGAAGTGTAAGCTTGAAGAAATTTGTTCATTTCGAACAGGAAAAACGGATGTGGCTAATTTAACAACAGAAAGATACATTTCGACAGAAAATATGCTTCCGAATAAATCAGGAATAGTAAATGCTACTTCGCTTCCAATTGTTGATTTGACACAAGCATATGAAAAAGGAGATGTTCTTGTATCAAATATTCGTCCATATTTTAAGAAAATATGGAAGGCGAAAATTAATGGTGGATGTTCTAATGATGTATTAGTTTTTACTGCGAAGGAAAACACAGATAGTGATTTTCTTTACTATGTTCTTGCGAATGATGCATTCTTTGCATATGCAATGGCTACGTCAAAAGGAACGAAGATGCCAAGAGGTGATAAGAAGTCCATTATGCAATATGAAGTGCCTTGCTATGATATTGAAACACAGCAAAAAATAGCGAGCATTTTGAAGTCAATAGATGAAAAAATAGAATTAAATAATGCGATAAACAATAATTTAGAGCAGCAAGCTAAGACTTTATTTAAGTCCTGGTTCGTTGATTGTGAACCATTCAATGGCAAACAACCAGATGATTGGATTCTTGGAACAATTGATGATTTAGCAAAGGATGTTGTTTGTGGGAAGACTCCTTCTACAAAGAAAGAAGAATATTATGGAGGATATATCCCGTTTATTACAATTCCTGATATGCACAATTGTGTCTACTCATTAAATACAGCTCGATCATTGTCAACTCTTGGTGCAGAAAGTCAATCAAAAAAAACTTTACCAGTCAATAGTGTGTGTGTAAGTTGTATTGGAACAGCAGGTCTTGTTACTCTTGTACCTGTTCCCAGTCAAACTAATCAACAGATAAATTCAATTATTCCTAAAAACACTGTTTCGCCTTATTATGTTTATTTGCTTATGAAAACAATGTCTGAAATTATAAATAAACTTGGTCAAAGCGGAAGTACCATTGTAAACCTTAATAAAGCACAATTTGGAAAAATAGAAGTTATTATTCCATCGACCAAGGTAATGTTAGAATTTACTGAATTAGTTGAACCTATTTTTGAACTAATTCTTTTAAATCAAAAGGAAAACAATAGACTAAGTAATCTAAGAGATACACTTCTTCCAAAACTGATGTCCGGTGAGCTTGATGTCTCTGATATCTACCTTTAAGCCGCTAAATTATTGTTTACAAATGAAAGGATGATGATAAATGGCAAAAAACAAAATTCTAACTTGTTATTCGTGTGGTAATAGTGGCGTGATGAAACATATTGGGAATTTTAGCAATGATGAATATTTTGAAGACTATGATGAATATGGAAATGTAATATGCCATCAACTTATCGAAGAAGTAGAGTGGATTTTGTTTGAATGCCCTGTGTGTCATAATCCAGTATTGGTTAGCGACTATACTTGTCAAGGTATGCCTGATGGATATAGTGAAATAACTATTGAATATCCTAATCTGAATGTAAATTATAAGGGTGTTCCTGAATCCATAAAAAATGCATTTACAGCCGCAGTAAGAACTAAAGGCATTGATAGAGCTATATGTTTGTTATCTTTAAGAAGAACCTTAGAAATGATTTGCAAAGATAAAAGTGCCGAAGGAAAAGATTTAGAATTAAAAATTGCGGATTTAGTTAATAAGAAAATTCTTCCCGAAATGATGAATAGTGCTTGTTGGATACTTCGACAATTAGGAAATGATGCCGCTCACGCAGATGATGTTGAGTTTACAGAATTGGATGTAAAAGAATGTATTGAATTTATATCAATCATCATAAACTACTTATATTCAATGCCAATTAGAATTGATCAATTGAAAAGCAAAATCGAAGATAGAAAAACAAAAAAGGAGTGATGATTATGCCAGGATTCATAGAAGCATCTTATGAAAATTCAATAATAGAATTATTCCAAAATAATTTGGGATATGAGTATGTATATGGTCCTGATATTGAAAGGGATTTTTACAGTCCATTATATGAGGATGTTTTGGTTGATTCTCTGTATCGTTTAAATAGAGGATTGCCCGATAATGCCATTCAGGATGCTTTGTACAAACTTAGAAACTTTGAGAACGGAGAGCTTGTACAGAAAAATGCAATTTTTATGGACTATCTGCAAAATGGTATTCCTGTAAGATATTTTGTCAGTGGAGAGGAGCGTTCCTCTATCATCTATCTTGTCGATTATAAAAATGTCGAAAACAACTCCTTTATAGTTGCTAATCAATGGACTTTCATTGAAAACAGTAACAAACGTCCCGATGTAATTCTGTTCTTAAATGGTTTGCCGGTTGTATTGGTTGAACTCAAATCTCCTTCCCGTGAAGAAACGGATGCTTCAGAAGCGTATAGACAACTCCGTAACTATATGCATGAAATTCCGTCTATGTTTATATATAACGCTATTTGTGTTATGAGTGACCAGTTGATATCCAAAGCTGGTACAATTACTTCCGGAGAAGATCGCTTTATGGAGTGGAAAACAAAAGATGGGAATTATGAAAATACACAATATGCACAGTTTGATACTTTCTTTGAGGGAATGTTTCAAAAGGAAAGACTGCTTGATATCATCAAAAACTTTATTTGCTTTTCAAATGAGGGGATTAACACATTTAAAATTCTCGCCGGATACCACCAATATTTTGCGGTAAGAAAAGCGATTGAATCAACAAAACACGCTATCATTACCGATGGTAAAGGAGGTGTATTTTGGCATACACAAGGAAGCGGTAAATCGCTTTCAATGGTGTTCTATGCTCATTTATTGCAGGAAGCATTGGAGAGCCCTACTATTGTTGTACTTACTGACAGAAATGACCTTGATGACCAGCTCTATAGTCAGTTTGCAAAGTGTAAGGACTTTTTAAGGCAAGAACCGTTACAAGCAGAAAGCAGAGAAAATCTAAAAACTTTGCTTGCAGGCAGAAAAGCAAACGGCATAATCTTTACTACAATGCAGAAATTCGAGGAGTCTAACGAGCCTTTATCTGAACGTCGAAATATTATAGTTATGGCTGATGAAGCTCATAGAGGACAATATGGACTTACTGAAAAGATTAAAATTACAAAAAATGAAGATGGTGATGAAGTAGCAAAGCGTATTATTGGCACAGCAAGAATTATTCGTAATACACTTCCAAATGCTACATATATTGGATTTACCGGCACGCCTATTTCAGCAAAAGATCGTAGCACCCGTGAAGTATTTGGCGATTATATTGACATATATGATATGACGCAAGCGGTTGAAGATGGAGCAACTCGTCCGGTTTATTATGAAAGTCGTGTCATTAAGTTAAACCTTGATGAAACTACCTTGAAATTAATTGATGCTGAGTATGATTTGATGGCTCTTAATGCAGATGATGAAGTTATTGAAAAGAGCAAAAGAGAGCTTGGCCAGATGGAAGCAGTGCTTGGAAATGATAACACTATAAATTCCCTTGTTTGCGACATTATTGACCACTATGAAAATAATAGAGAGAATCTGCTTACCGGTAAGGCGATGATTGTTGCATATTCTCGTCCTATTGCCATGAAAATTTATAAGAAAATATTGAAACTTCGCCCAGCTTGGACTGAAAAAGTAGAGGTTGTGATGACTTCCGGGAACAACGATCCGGAAGAATGGCGACAAATTATTGGTAATAAACACCATAAGAATGAGCTTGCCAAGAAATTCAAAGATAACAGCAGTCTGATGAAGATTGCGATTGTTGTAGATATGTGGTTGACAGGATTTGATGTTCCGTCTCTTGCTACTATGTATGTTTATAAGCCTATGTCCGGACACAATCTTATGCAAGCAATTGCTCGTGTAAACCGTGTATTTCAAGACAAAGAAGGGGGGCTTGTTGTTGACTATGTTGGAATTGCTACCGCTCTAAAGCAAGCAATGAATGACTATACTTTGCGCGATAAAAAGAACTATGGCGATACAGATGTTGCCAAAGTTGCATATCCGAAGTTCTTGGAGAAATTATCAGTTTGCCGTGATAAGTTCCATGGATATGATTATACAAAGTTTATTAATGGTACAGATCTCGAAAGAGCGAAGACTATCAGTGGTGCCGTGAATTTTATTATGGATAGAGAAAAAGTCGATGATAAAGACTCATTCGTAAAAGAAGCTCTTATGCTTCATCAGGCGCTGTCCCTTTGTTCATCGTTAGTTGATAAAGATAGTAGATTTGAGGCAGCATTCTTTGAGGCTGTTCGAGTTCTTGTTCTCAGACTTACCAATACCGGTGTTGATAAAAAGATTTCCTTGCCGGAAATGAATGCAAGAATAAATGAACTTTTGAAACAGAGTATTAAAAGTGATGGCGTAATTAACCTTTTCTCAGATATAAAAGAAGAATTTTCTTTGTTTGACCCAAAATTTCTTCAAGAAGTTGCAAATATGAAAGAGAAGAATCTTGCAGTCGAACTATTAAAAAAATTAATCGCAGAGCAAGTATCTGTCTACCGTAGAACAAATATTGTAAAATCTGAAAAGTTCAGCGAGATTATGCAGCGTTCTCTCAATGCATATCTTAATGGGATGCTTACCAATGAAGAAGTTATAGAAGAGATGTTAAGGTTGGCAAAACAGATTGCAGCGGCACATCAAGAGGGAGATAAATTAGGACTGACTGCTGATGAACTGGCTTTTTACGATGCCTTAACAAAACCACAGGCAATCAAGGATTTTTATGAAAACGAAGAGTTGATTGCAATAACAAAAGAGTTAGCAGATACTCTACGTAAGAATAAGACGATTGATTGGCAGAAGCGTGAATCAGCGAGAGCTAAAATGCGTATGCTGATCAAGAAACTTTTGAAAAAACATAAATATCCGCCTGAAGGAATGGATGATGCAGTTCAAACTGTAATGAAACAGTGTGAACTTTGGACGGATAATTATAACTTTGAGGAAGATTATAATGTTTATTCCTATATGAATTATACCGATACATCACTGCCTTTAGTAGCAGAAGAGGAAGAGAAATATAATTGATGAAAGAATCAATTCATTCGGTTTATAAATTGGAATGATTGCCAAACCCTTTCGGACATTATCAATCATTACCAATCACTACCAAATTATTACGAACTATTACCAAATATGACAAAAGCAGTTTTGAAAGGAGAATCGTACTATGGAAAAAGTATTTTTTGAATATAGTGAGAACAGTGTTATGTTGTATGATGCTTTGAAAAACGCCAATCCGCCCAGTGATATGGTTACCATTTTCAATAAATTTCAAAAGCAACTCTATTCCTATTCAGAGTTTGAGATAAAGCATTTTAAGAAATTGCAACCTTTTGCCGAGAACAAACAATTGGTGAATTTTGTGTGTGACTTATTGAACAAGGTTTGTCCTCATTATGAGAATAAGGAGTTCTATTATATCTTGGTAGTGTTAAGCTATTCCAATGAGCAAAAAGCAATGGAGTATTTGGACTTGCTGACGGAATTTGTCATAGCAAATGAACTGAATCTCTGTCATATTTTGCTCATGATTTTCAATGAAATAGGCTCTTTGAAACTGTTGTCGAATAAGGAAAGATTAGAACAATATTTTGAAAATTTGTATCTGCAAAGTGATTATTTTGAATTTGTCAAAAGAGTGGGACTTGACACTTCCAAAATGGAGTTCCAGAAAACAGGAGGAGAGGGATATTTTCGTTTTGACCTTACCAATATGGAAGGAATCCAGTATGCATTCGAATTGGATGACGAAATGGATAAAAAAAAGTTTTGCAAACTGAGTGTTGCTGTTTTTGCTCCTAAGGGGATGAAAAGCTGTTTTGATATATCGTTGACAAGTAAAGAATTTTTGCTCTATCATCACCACAAAGATTATTGTGTATCTTCGAAAGAAGAGATAAAATTGCTGAATAAAGAAACAAATCAGTCGTTTTATATCGAAAACAGTGAGGATTTATTGGAACTGAAAAATATTGTAAAGCAGATTGAGGATGTGTTAGAAACCAAATTTGTATCTGATATCGTATCTTCTTATTTTACAAAACCTTTGAAAGGAAAGAAGGAGTTACAAAAATGGTGGGAAAAGAGTAATAGCTTATCTGAATAGAACAGGTATCGTTTGAATGGAGATAGGGATAAGATAATAACAGGCGATTCAATAAGTTGCGGTGAATTTTTTTGCAATATCGGTCGATAAGTAAGAATTTGGAGGGATTTTCGTTATGATGGAATTGGAAGAAATCATCAAAACAATGGAAAACAAGATAGAAAGTGATGATTTTGAAGTAGTTATGACAGACTGTATGGAAACTGTTGAAAGTGACTATAATGAGCTGTCTTCAGTAGAACCCTTACTTCAAATGATAGAAAGACATCCGCTTACTTCTTTCGGCAGTCCGGGACCTATCGTACATTTTGTTGAGACATTTTATAAAAAAGGATATGAGGAAAAACTAATTTCTTCTTTAAAAAGAATGCCTACTGTCCATACTGTTTGGATGTTACATCGTATCATCAACGGAACGGAACATCCGGAGCATTATTTGAGCATACTCAAGCAAATTTCAGAAGATGAAAGCTATCAAAAGGAAATCCGAGATATGGCATTGGAGTTCTTATCCATTCATGAGTAGAGTTGATGGAACAGTCAATCGTTATGTCAGGTCAGTATTAAATGGATATCATGAATTATGGTTTGTACTGAATTTGACTCTACATGACAGAATGTGTGAACAAGGTATAAAGTCGGGAAGTTAAAAAAGGTATGAAAATATACATTAGCATAGGAGGAACGGTAAATGATTTTTGGCATGACGTATTATCAAATTTGTTGGTATTTTCTTTGGTATTCCTTTTTAGGATGGATTGTAGAGGTTGTCTTCCATGCAGTCACACAAGGAAAGGTGATAAACCGAGGATTTCTAAACGGTCCTGTCTGTCCGATTTATGGATTTGGTGTGGTATCCGTTTTTTGTCTGAACGGATATTTCAGTCAGTTGGGAAGTGAGATCAATGATTTGTATCTTTTCTTTGCAGGAATGATACTTTCTACTTCCCTTGAGTTAATCGGAGGCTGGTTGATGGATCGATGTTTTCACGCAAGATGGTGGGATTATTCGGATAGACCGTTTAATTTTCGCGGATATATTTGTTTGGAATTCTCCATCATTTGGGGATTCTGCATCCTTTTGGTTGTTCGTATTATGCATATTTATGTGAAGAATTATTCGGTTGTTCGTTCGGAATCAAAATTGGGATGGTATCTGCTCTTGGTACTCTATGCGATGTATTTTGCTGATATGGTTGTAACAGTAATGATGGTACGAGGAATGAACCGAGATTTGCAACAACTTGATGATATTCAGAAGGATATGCGATTTGTCAGCGATCGTTTGAGTCAACGGATTGGAGAAAGAACCATCAATGCGGTAAAGAAAGTCGAAGAGGCAAAAATTCAAGCAGAGCTTGGAAAGGCGGAGTTACGCGAAAAATTATCAGAGAACAGTTCGTTGGAAGAGTCTTTGGAAAAACTGCAATCCAAACGACTTGCATTACAGGAACGATTTGATGAATTGTCTGAAAAGATGGAAAGTCATACAATCATCGGACAAGGCCGTCTTTTAAATGCGTTTCCTTCCTTGAAACACAGGGATTATCCGGAAGTTCTTAAGTTGTTGAAGGAAAAAAGAAAATAGGATGGGTTTTTGATACAGGAAGTGGACTGTCAAAAATCCTCTATTTATTCAATAAGGAAACGGAAAATAAGTTGCAAGTAAGCTAAGATTAACAAAGTTTGAAATGAATGCGAATAGACGATGAAGGAGGAGTAAAGTTGGGTTATACACAAGAAAATTTTGAAGAATGGGTATCTTACATACCGGAAAAAATGGAGCAATTTACGAATGAGTTCGCCAAAGAGAATCACTTGATTCTTGACTATACAATGGATTCTTTAGATGATTTGGAACGGTGGATTTTGGACCATTATTCCAATGCACAGGAATTGATAGCGGACAGCGAGATTTTAGACCGTCTTACCATCTATCTTGGGGAGACCGTTCGAAACTATATCGGTGGCAGATGGGTAATCGATTTAAAAAATAAAAAAAATGCCTATTATGGTATGCCGGCTTTGACAGATCCTTATTATCAAGATAAGTTGCGTATTTCTCCAATGCCTGACGCAACTGCTTGTATCAGCAGAAAGAAAGGGAATTATATCAGCAGAATCTTGGTTTATCGCATCTCGGAAAGAATAAAGACAATCGACAAGTTGGTGGAATTTATGGAACGGGAGTATTACTGTATGGATGCCTTTTCCATTGGAAAATATAGAACAACGGAAGATTTATTTTTAGATTGGGATGGAAAGAATTACATCTATGGATATTCCGAAAGAGGACACAGAGAGATAGAAAAAACATTTAGCGAGGAAGCAGAGGCTGTCAAATATGTCTTTGACCAAATCTATGAATGTCGTTTAGATAATGCCCATCTTGCAGCATGGACATGGGATAGCAAGGAGATTGAAGACGCCGAAAAAGAACTTCAGGACAAGTTTATTTCTTTCAAACGAAATGACATTCCAAACTTTGATTTGGACGGAAGGACTGCCTATCGAATTTTTGTGTACGGAAAGAACATCAAGTATCTGGATGAGTTTCAAAAGAAGTACAGAAAAGACTTGTAATGTAACAAATGTAGATACAGGAAGGAAAAGATGATTCGAAGAACAGAAGGGGTACGTCGGTTTATTTTTTGAGATAGAAATTTTGGATAGAAAAGATAGAGAAACGATAGCTTGAGAGAAGAGAATTATATGGAAGTGAAAGGTGAAATGGAACAATGAACAATAACAAAGAATTGGAAGTTTTTGAAGTCGCTTGCAAGTATTATTCAGAGAGGATGTCTGAGTTCAAAACAATATTAGAAACAAAGGTGAGCAACTTAGAAAATGCGAACTGGACTTTTCAAAAAGGGACTACCAAAGTTTGTGCAGAAGATGAAACCGGAAGAAAAAAGAGATGTAAAGTAGGGATAAGTTTCGGAGCAAAAGTTTCTTTGACGTCGGAAGAAGTTTCTGTGATTTGGAATGAATTTAAAAGTTTTTATGAAAAAACGAATGTATCCACATTGGAATATAACGATAGGAATCAAGAGATTGGGAGATATCAATTTATCGCAAGCAATTCTTACGGCGATATTATCACATGTACGATTTATTTGGAGAATGAATGGAATATTCCTCAGATTTCTATGCTATGCTGTGTGTCTGCAAGGTATAAAAAGGAATCAAAAAGCAGTAGGGAGAGATAAGGAGGAATATCACAAGAGGAGGATAAGGATGAACGTATTAGAACAAATACAACAGATGATTGAAGAGGGAACATTAGAAGAATTCCACAAGAATTATTATTTGGATGCGGTTCCGAAAATGAAAGAAAAGGAACAAAAAGCGCTACTTGAACTGATGCTTAAGATGGAAGAGGCGGGATTCAAAAACAGTATTGCTGCCGCATACAGTGAAATTGCAGAGGATATCCCGCAGTTTGCAAGAATGACAGTATTGAAAGAGTTGCATAGAATTGTGAGAAATCCGGAAGATAACTTATCTTATGCAGAGGATTTGGCGGAAGGTGACGATTGGGATGAGTTGCTGGAAAAATTCAGAAATACTTTTTCCGAAGCAGAAGCGGAAAAGTTTTTGCGTCTTTATACCAAAGGTGTGATGGCAAGCGTTTATGACTTCTTTGAAGATGGCAATCCGCGAGCAGACGAAGATGATTTGACATGGGTACTTCTTGAAACAAAAGCAGACGGAAGTCATAGAGAAAGAGTGATTGACGGTTTTTGGGAAGATGATTTTGTAGACGAAGACTTTGATTGGGAGAAATAATATGAACTTTGAAGAATTATCTTTAGGCTATCAAGAAAAAAATATTGTGAAACTTAGCAAACAATTGGCAAAAAGTTGTTCTTTGACGAAAAGCAAGGATATGAGTGCGTTGTGTGAACTGGCGTACCGGTTGTATCTTTGTGGTGCTACGGATGAGATTCGAATGATTTATGATTTGACGAATGTTGAAATTCCCGAAAAGATAAATTACGATGTTTGGACTTGGATTCTATGTATATGGGGATTACAGGCATATATTGATGAGTTGAATCATCAAGTAGAGGAAAAGGATAACATTGTAGCAAAGATGAAGAAGGTGTACTCCGTTCCTGCAAGGGATGGACAAACAGAAGAAGAGGCTTGGAAGTTTTTTCAAAAAATTGCAAGCAGACAGTCTTATGTAGCAATCTGCAAAGAAAAAGAAATAGAAAGAAGTATTGCAGACAATGATAAAAAATCGGAAATATCCTGTCGTTTCATTGCTCTTTACAATATGATTTCGTATGGAGTGACCGGTTTTTATCCTGCTTTGGAGAACAACAAAGAACAGTTAAAACAACAGATTGAGGAATATATGGACTGTTTGAGAGGTTTGCATAAAAAGTAAAAACAGCAGAGGAGAAAAGCATGACATTTATTGATGAAGCTTTGAAAAACTGTCATTCCGGAGAAGAATTTGTTCAGGCAATGGCATCTGTTTATGAATATCCCGAAGTAAAAAACAACTTGAAAGATTATCCTGAATGGATTCGAAATATCATTGCGATTGTTGATTATGATACCGAACTTCAGATGGAGGGGCTGGAATGCAAGTTCTATCATGATGTGATAGAGGTGTTGCGTGTGATGGGCTTAGATGATGAGGCGGATGTATTATCGGTTTTATGTCCAAATTCGACCGATGAAACGATTGCAATATGTATGGATAAACTGGCACTTTATAATGACTATGAGGATTTTTGGAATCAAGTGTTTCTGTATGCTGAAAAAAATTTATTAGGATTAATCAGACAATGACAGACTTTGGATAACCGTATATTTTCACCCTATGAATAAAATCTTTCACAATTTAAAAACCTCCAAACTGAGTCATATTAACTTATGTCAGTTTAGAGGTTTTTTAAAATACTTCAATGTTAAAACCTAATGAAAAAATCAGGTTGTATTTGTGCAATAATAGGTACGATTCTTTGCTTCACTTGCCTCGCTCCACAAGGTTAAGTTATGATTCATCATTTCATAACATGCCATTTTATTTTGTTTCAATCTATCTTGTTTCAATCAGTAAGCGACGAAAGATAAAACATGATATTTTTTGTAAGTGAAAACTTATGATAACTCAATAATGTGTTAGGATTATTCTTGAAATGTCAATGTGACTTCTTTAACACTGTTATAGGACTCAGACATTGTAAAAAGCACTTTTGCATTTTTGTACGGTACGCCCTCTTTTTTTTCCTGTTCCGTTTTCGGTGGTGAAATTCCCAAAACTTTGTACGGATCTACCCACTCTCCTCTTCGCGGATCTTCTTCAAGCTCAATCCAAGTAGAGGAAATATGGATACCTGTTCCTGTTTGCGGATGGATTTTTGCCTTGACAATCGTTGCATCAAGTAAGGATGCAGGAGATTTTGACAAATTTTTGGCTTGTACGGTTACGGTTGTAAATTCATAGTCGCTTTCACTTTCAAATGTATAGGGTTCGCTTAGTTCTCCCGGTTGTAATATGATTTTTCGTAACTTTTCAGGTGTATTGTTCTCAGCATTGTCCAATACAAGATTTTTATACAGGCAATCATCAAAAGTATCGCTCCCCAAAAGAAACGAACGGCCTACATCAGCATGGAACAAAAGTCCCTTCGGATTTTCCGGATGGGTCATCAACATGGGCTTCAGTTCATGATAAATTTCTTCATAAGGTTTTATGTTCAGTTTTTTGTCTTTCGCTTCAGCGATATCTAAATAAATCCATTTATCAGAGTCATCTCTTCCTTTCAATCGGATACCGCCAACATCCATTCTCATATCCAATGCACCTGTATCCACAATGATAGGATAGTGTTCAGATACAAATGTAATAAAACTTATCATTTTATCATAAGAGGTTTTCAACTCTTCAAGAGAGCTTGCCTCAGTAGAATATACATACTGAATATCCTCGTCATACGATAGAGTGTCCGGACTAATCGTATTCGATTTTGTAAATTGTTGAATTGCAGATTCGCAAAACACCTCATCGACATCTGACCATAAATACGATGTCCCTCTCTTCACATCTCGAACGACTGTGGTATTGAATTTGAGTTCCGGATATTCGTGGAGTTCAACGATAAAATAGCGTTTATTTTTCGGATTTTGTTCTATCGTATAGGCGTTTTCTCCGTAGGTATCATTCAGCCAATTAACGATGCGTTGTTTGTCTTCTTCGGCAGAATGTCCGCATCCCGTCAACAAAATTATCGTACCTATCGTTGCAAAAATAAAAACGAATTTTAGAAATTTCATAATTCCTCTCCTTTGATGCTATATTTTTATCCGACTTTGTGATAAATTTCGGTATTTTCATGATAAACGGTGCTTCGATTTCAGCAAATGGAAATACATTTCTTTTCTTTGTTGAAAGAACACAAGGTAATCTTTATTTTTGAATGTAAGTCGGTATTGTTATAACAAATAGGTATATCAACTTATCAACCTTATTATATCATAGACGAAAAGGATTTGAATCAAAAAATGAATGTGACAGAACAAAGGCAGAAGTCCGACAGTAGAAAAAACAACGTAAGAATGATATAATATCAAACAATATCAAGTCAGATAGCATGACAGATTGTCGGAGGTACATGATGGATAAGAATACAGTTCGTATTGTGAAAATTGACAGGGAGGCTCTGTTTGAGTTTCTTTATGAAAACTTTGTGGCACAACAGGAGGAAATTTTGGAAGTTTCTGCTGTAGAGTGTATGAACAACTTTGCCGTTGACTGGGATAAGGGCACTTTTCTTTTTGCGGCACATAAAGCGGAAGATGAGGAAGAAAATCTGAATCCGTTTCCTGAGGATATTGATCTTAAAGAATTGTTACATAGACTGCCTGCAACATCGGAGTCTGTTTTGAGTCAAACAAAAAGTTATCGGGACTATACCTTTGATGAGTTGCGTGAGATTTTGAAATAAGGAACAGAGTATGATAAGAAGAGGGAATAAACCATTCGTTTCCTACCATAAAAATTCAATGTGATAGGATTACAGATATATCATGAAGGAGATAGCTATGAGCAAACAGAAAAGTGTTACATTGAAGAGTGTTGTTGAAAGGCAGAAACAATTTTTTGATACCGATACAACAAAATCAGTTGCATATAGAATCAGGATGTTGCAGAAACTCGAACAAGCAGTTAGAACTCACGAAGAAGAGATTCTTTCAGCATTGTATCAGGATCTATCAAAATCGAAAGCAGAAGCATATATGACGGAGATTGCAATCGTATATGGCGAGATACACGAAGCGTTGAAACATGTGAAAAAATGGAGCAGACCTGAGAAAGTAAGAGGAACGCTCGGCACATTTCCGGCAAAGAGTTATATCTATTCTGAACCTTATGGAGTTGTGCTGATTCTGTCGCCATGGAATTATCCTTTCAATTTAGCAATTGCACCGTTGGTAGCTGCAATTTCGGCAGGAAACTGTGCCATCATCAAATGTTCCAAAGAAAGCAGACATACATCGAAGATAATTGAAAAAATCATCAACGAAACATTTGAAGAACAATATGTGTTCTGCGTAGATGCAGAGATTGATTATGATGAGGTTCTGTATCAGAACTATGATTATATCTTCTTTACAGGAAGTGCGAGAGTGGGCAAAATCATTATGCGTGCAGCAAGCGAAAATCTGATTCCGGTTTCCTTGGAACTTGGTGGCAAAAGTCCATGTATTATTGATGAAACGGCAGATATCAAACTTGCAGCCAGACGCATTGCGTGGGGGAAACTGTTAAATGCCGGTCAGACCTGTGTGTCGGTGGACTATGTTGTCGTGCATAGCAAAGTAAAAGACAGCTTTATCAAAGCATTACAAGAAGAAATCGAATTGCGGTATCCGAATGCCGTAAACAATGAGACCTATCCGAAAATCATCAATCAGCATCACTATGAGAGATTGCTGAACCTGATACAAACAGAGAAAGATGTCATCGGTGGACAAAAGAACGATCAGGAACGAAAGATTGAACCGACTATTTTTCCTAATGTGGAATTTGACCATGAATTGATGAAGGAAGAGATTTTCGGACCTTTGCTCCCTGTGATTAAATATGACGATATCAACAAAGTCATTCGTACCATCAAAGAACGTGAAAAGCCGTTGGCATGCTATATCTTTTCACAAAAAAAGACAAATGCCGATGCCATCATTCACAGCCTTTCTTACGGTGGCGGATGTGTGAATGATGTGATTCTTCAAACCGCAAATCATCGTATGCCGTTTGGCGGTGTGGGTTATAGCGGAATGGGTGCCTATCACGGAAAAAGTGGATTTGACACACTAAGTCACAAAAAAGGAGTGGTGCGAAACAAAACCATATTTGATTTACCGTTCCGATATGCTCCGTTTGATGAAGCGAAATTCAAAAAGCTAAAGAATCTGATGTAATAGGTAAAAAGGAAAAAAAGTTTTGATGAGAAAAAGTCAAAAATTCAAAATGGAAAGAGAATGGTTTCTGTATCAGAAGATTTTTTCAGAGATTCTCTTATCAGAAGAATTTTTTGGAATCAATGCAGTCTGTAATGTGTATTTTAAGGAACAAGGAATTTAAATGTTCGGGAGGTGGAGTGATGAATGATATGACAGAGATATTAGACAATGCCTTTTGTCATCTACAAAATGTTGAGATTAAAGAACGCAAAAAAGCTGCGAATATCTTGATGAAAGCTGCTTGTGCCGAACTTGGGACAAAAAAGACAAAGCCTGTAAAAGAATGGTTTATTGTAAATATGGAACAGTACTTTTCCGCCATAAAAGAAGAAACAAACCATGAGGTGCTCTGGATTCATCTCTATACATTACAAAATTTTTGTGCAAGATATCTTCATTTGAACCATCTTTATATCATGGATTCGGATATCATTACGGAAGATAAGGTTCAAAACTTTGAAGAAAAAAGCAAAGAATATGCACGAGGTTTACTTACAACACAGAGGCGTCCTAAAGTGTTACAAGCGATTGCATCGTTTTTTTGGATTTACGAAGAACCGTTTGTTTGGGATATTTTTATCGAAGTGTTGAAAAAGAAAAGAGATAAATTGACATTATCTCATATCGGGATAGCCATCAGACAATGCTATCGTTTGTCACAGGAACATAATAGAGCTGACTATATTTCGGACAGTCAATTAAAAGAGTTGGTAGAAGTTTTGGAATCCAAAGAAATATTGCCAAGAGAAACGGAATTATTAAAAAGTTTGTGATACTGATCTGATTCTATTGAATCAAGGAAGTAGATTAATGAAGTAGATTTAAGAGTTGTTATGTGACAAAGTCTACAGAACAAAACACTTACTGTGAGGACATAACACAGGTAGAGTTTTGATAGGAAGAAAAACTTTTCAAAATCGTATTTTGTTTATCAAATAAAACTGAAAATAGAACCGAAATTTAAACCAAAAATAGAACCGAAAATAGAACTGAAAATAAAACTGAAAATAGTGAATATCGTATTATCCTTGGCATGATGGGAAACACCAATTATATAGTATGAAGTGGTTAACCATTGTGGAGTATGAGATGGATGTGATATGCTTTGATACAAAAAGTATAATTGTACCGAAAAATAATAGTTATGAATGTACCGAAAAATGATAGTATGATATATAGCAAGAATATTAGTCCTTTAGCGGGAATGTTTGATGTGAAATGAAGTATTGAAACAGAATGGCTGAGAAAGAGAAGAATTGATTGATAGAATTTGAATCAGTTGTAAAAGTAGGATGAATTGAAAAAAGTCCGGCGGAATGTTAACACCGTAGGATAAGGAGGGAACGGTATTGGAATTTTATATCGCTGAAGAAGGGAAACCGGTGAATATCGGTTATGAGAGCACGACCATTGCGTACTATGGAAGTGAGATAGAGCTATGTTATGAAACGGAACCGCCGCATGGGGACGGGATTTTTTCTGCGAAGTTGCCGCTATTGGAAATGAAACTCCCTTTTTGGATGTATGGTAGAAATCTTGTGTTTTTGGATGCGTATTATCTATTGGCGGAAACAGTTAAGAAAGGGACATCAAGTCCGATCACAAGTATGTTAATCAATATTCATACAGGAAAATATGCAAGCTTAGATAATTGGTATAACAACATATCTGTTGAGGAATCGGAGGTTGTATTAAAAAATGACTTTGATGGAACCACTTTGACTTTGAAAGATGTTGAGAACCTCAGTTGGGTGTCGTTGTGTAGCAATTGATGATAGGATAGAATCGTATGTGAATGAGTATAACATTCAAATAATTGGTATAACAACATATCTGTTGAGGAATCGGAGGTTGTATTAAAAAATGACTTTGATGGAAACACTTTGACTTTGAAAGATGTTGAGAACTTCAGTTGGGTGTCGTTGTGTGAAAATTGAGGATACAATATGATTGTATGTGAATAAGTTTAACATTACAAAATATCCTCTGTTCGTTATTTGTCTATCCATAAATGCTACTCAAAAAGCATAAGATGTTTTGATGATACAGTAGTGATAAGAATATCTTACATGATGAAATAAACTGATATTGGGAGAGTTTGAATTTTTTGGGACAACTGTTTGAGATAAATTGTTGAGAGAAAGGAACAGATGATTGTTATTTTAATACATGAAAGTGGAAGTTGATTTGTGGATGGATTCGTTTTACAAAGACGATACAAAACATATGGAGGTGGAAGAATGAAGGATATGGATTGGGGTAATATGCGTAAAAGTTTGGAGGCGCTCTTTGTTTTGGACAATGCTTTGACTGACCCGTCGGAAGAATATTTGAGATTGGTACACAAGAAAGAGATTGACTCGAATCTCAAATATGAGATTGATAACGGAGCGGGAGATTCGCTATCTGTCATCTTTACGGAAACGGCAGTTCTGATAAAAGGATTTGCACACGAAAACAGTCTGAACCAATTTGCCTCCGATGAATGGAATCAAAGTATTATCGACAAGATGTATGAAGGGCTTGACGACAAATGGAAGAATCTGTTCTCAGTGGAAGAAAGAGAACAAACCACATTTTTTATTTGGTACGACGGGGAAGTGCATCAACATCAACCGGATGGAAATGATGGCGGTCGCTGGTTATTGGGATATGTGTTCGATACTTATGAAAGGTTTCAAGAATTCGTTACCGAATATTACTCTTTGGAATTCGACGAGCATTTGCTTGAAAAACTATATACAGATTCTTTTTTGTCGGATTCGGAACTATCAAAATTGATTGAAGGATAATGAGGTTATAGTGTGTCTAAAAAGATTAGAAAAAGTGATTTTTCTGTAGAAGAAAGAAGGATGATATCGTTTCTGAAGATTAGTTTGCAGCTGATTCTGAAGGAGAATTGAATTAACAAATTAGTGAATCAAATTTAGAATGTGATTGTGAGGAGGAACTCAAAATGCCTGTAACAATCTTTGTGCATTTAAACGAACCGGAACATAATGATTTTGATATTCAAACATTCAATCAAGAAATGGAGAAAAAGTATCCGGGTACCAAGTTGGAAGTAAGGGATTCAGCGAGATATGATCTTTGTTGGGGAAATTATTCCGAACAATACCAATTTGAATTAAGAATGGATACAAAACGCTCTACTTTTGCAATAGAGTACTTCCATTTTGATGAAATGATGGATGAATATGCACGGTTTATCCTATGGTTGGCAAGTTTTTTTGGAAGAGAAAAAGAAGTAATGCTGCTCGATGAGATTGATTGTAATCAACTAACGATATCCTGTGATAACATGACCGAGGATATCGTGAAATGGTTACAAGAAATCTTCCAATAAATCATCGTTGGAAAGGGTAGAATGTTCTATCGTTTGAAAAAACAATGAGGAAAGAGCTTTATAGTTATGAAAAAATTGGAACGGATGATAGTGTTTATCATAGAAAAAGCATAGAACAAGTGATATAATGTCAAACAGATATTGCATCAAAGAAATGAGAATTTAGGGAGATGAAACAGATGAATTATTTATTTTTATTATTGATACCGATAGGAATAACTTTAGCAGTTATCAGCAGTAAGCATTTATTCCGTTCGGCAACTGCAGAAATGGTGTATGAAATGCCGTGTAGCAAGGGAGAGGGTGTTTTTAGAATTTCCGAAAAGGGAAATTATGGGATTTGGATTAGCGGAAAACTGTTTTCAAAATCTCCGGTCGGAGACTTCGGATTCAATATCATCCATCAACAAACAGGAAATAAAATTCCTCTTTCGCTAATCCTTATGCGTACAAGCGTAAACGGTTTTAAAACGGCAAGACTGGAATTGTATTCTTTTTATGCGGAAGAAGGAACTTATGTTATTTCATTGGATGGGGAATCAAATGCTTTTGATAAAGGAATTGCAGCTGTCAGAAATACCATTATTCAAAAACCTATTGATTACAGTTTGTACTCTGTTCAGATTCGTAAGCACAGTCCTGTATATGTTTTATTCCTATCTATTTTCGGTTTGATATTCGGTATCATGGCAACACTTTTGGGAATTGTTCTTCCGATTGCTCTAAAATAATCGGCATGTTACAGAATTTGACTGAGAGCGATGAGACAGAGTGTATCGTTTGAGATATTTTTGAAACAGTTTCATTGAATACTCGGTACGATGAACGAGACTGCAGTATCTGACTGATAGAAGTCATTTATAGAGTGTTCTGTCTATTATTAGGGAATACAAATCACTGATTAAACTTATCATGAAAAATTGTTTTTTATAGGAGTATATGTATTTTCTTTTTTATCATCAAACACTTTAAAATAGTGTTTTGGATAACATTTGATAACAAACAATGGAATAGTGTGGTTGGGATATGTAAGAAAAACAGTATCCTATCAGGGACATTTCAGTGAGAGACGAATTGAATTTTGAGGAGATGAAGAGATGAGAGTCATTGATTTGACACATACTATCAAAGAGAATATGCCTGTTTATCCCGGAACAGATCCACCGAAACTGATTCCGGCGAACAGTTATGAACAGGACGGATTCAAAGAAACACTGTTGCAGATGTATACACATACCGGTACCCATATGGATCCGCCGGCACACATTTTTGAAGGAAGGACAACATTGGATGAATTTCCGCCGGAACAGTTTATTGGAAAAGCCTTAGTGGTGGATTGCCATGAGTTGCAAGAAGGTGAAATGATTTCCATGGAGCGTATTCGGAAAGCCGGAGAAAATGTAAAGAAAGCTGATTTTCTATTGTTTTATCTCGGTTGGGATAAACGCTGGGGAACGGATGCTTATTTCGGAGATTATCCTTGTATCGATGATGAGGTATTGGACTTCATTCTATCCGGAAACTATAAGGGGATTGGATTTGATGTTATCGGCATCGACCCGATTGCAGATATGAACTTGACACGTCACAAAAAACTGTTTCGAGATTGTGATATTGTCAATATTGAAAATCTCAAGAATTTAGACCTCTGCGGTAGCGATTTGTTTTGGTTCAGTTGTTTTCCGTTAAAGATAGAAAACAGTGACGGTTCTCCGATTAGAGCAGTTGCATGGTTCGAATAGACAAGTTTCAAATAGAAAATGACGATTTGGAATGATAATGAAGAAAGATTTAAGGCGATAGAAATATCGTCTTTTTTGATGGAATAACCAAGATGATAAAAAATAACAAAGCCGGTAAGAATCAAAATGACTGATTGGAACAGTAGGATGATATTCTAAGAAATTCGTATAAAATAGATGAGATGCGATAAAAAGAGATATCATTTGTGAATCAGGATGGAAATGATTTCATCTTACAATAGAAAAAATAGGATAAAAATAGTATAATAGGTTCAAACTTTTTAAGAGACAAATTGGAGTCTGAATAGGAGGACATTATGGGAACATGGAGTGCAACGATTTTTGGCAACGATACCTCTTGTGATATTAAAGATGAATTTTTTGAGCGATATAATCGGGGGGAAGAGCCGATTGACATCAAAGATGATTTGCTTCCCTATGAAGATGATGACGATAGATTTGATGTCATATTCAGTTTGGCACATTGTCTATGGGAAGTAGGGCAGTTAGAGGATGAGTTTCTTCTTAGAATCAAAGAAGTGATTGAAAATGGAGAAGATTTAGTTGTTGCGAAAGAGTTAGGTGCCGATGATAAATTCTTACGTCAAAGGCAAAATTATTTGATAAAATTTTTGGATAAAATCAGTGTCAAGAAAGCAAGACCTAAAAAACGAGTAGCCCCACCCGTTCCGATAGATAGCAAATACAGAAACGGGGCAGTAATGGCATTTCAATATCATGACGGTATGTGGGGAGCTTTGATTGCCATAAACGGACGATTCTTTGATAAACAGACATTCTATTGCTACATTCAAACGACGATAAAAACTACACAAAAGCCGACAATGTATGATGTGTGCAAGTCATATATCATTGATGCGAACTTTCATAACAGAGAACGAAACTCTCTTCCATGGCGTTCTCCTCAGTTCTATTATGCATTTGACAGCTGTTTCAGACAGTATTTGGGAGTTAGAGAAACGAAGAAATTTGAACCTTATAATGATTCACTTTTTGAAATCATCGGATATTTGTCTGATTGGGGCGAGTGTTCAGGCGCAATTCACAGCCACTTTGAGTATGGCTCCAAGACTGTTGAGGAGTTTCAATTTGAAGCTAGGAAAAGATTGGGGGCAGAATATAACAAGCATATATCTGTTCATACAACCATGACAGTAGAAGAAATAGACGAAGAGTTTAGGATGCGTCTCAATTCATAGATGGCTCAAATCGATAGTTGAGTTGGAAACTATCCCATCCGATATGATAGACGACAGTATTGTCATGGGATAGTTTTTTGACATGGTAAGACAGTAGCATTTATCAAGTAATGAGATAAGAGGAGAGCAAAATGGAATTTGTACACGACAGAAACAGTAATATTCTTTTCAGTTTGCATGACAGTAGGATACAGAAAGTCGATTTTCAGAACAATACTTTGAGATTGAAAATGAATCGTATCTTTCAATATACTGCCGATGGAGAAAAAATTTTTTCGGGAGATATTATTTTCAAGGACAGTGACTTGGACGAATGCAGTGTTTTTATTTTTGATAAAGTTGTTTATGAAGGGAAATTTTCAGGAAATGCCATCAGTATGAAGGATTATATGGAAACATATTCTAATGCAGAATTTGAAATTTTGACAGAAGGATATTTCGGCTACAATTCGACTTATATGGGATGGATTCGTGAAGAGGGAAAAGAGCCTGTTTCCGGTATCATGTATCTTTGGAACAGGGGAGATATGGTGTATCGAATCGAAGACGAAAATTTGAATGATATCGGTTGCCGTAGATAACTTGTGGGGATATTTTGAGTTATCTACTTAGAATTTAACCGGAGGTATAAGATGCAAAAAAATGTGAAATGCACAGTTGAAGATATTATCAATGAAATAAAAGCAATCTATCTGAATGGGGGAGAAGAAGCACTTTATCAGGAGGATGATTGGCATATCTATGAGATGGGTGATGAGGAAAGGCTTTTGACTACTGTTTGTTGTGTGACGGCTCCACCTGATTTTGACGAAGAAACAGGGGAAGAAATCATACCTGAGTTTGCTCTTGAGCATGGAATGAGAGCATCTATTTTGCCGGAGATTTTTCAGGATGTCATAATAAATGTACTGGAACAAAAACGGGATGCCGCCAATGAAGAAATCTTGAGAGCATTGAATTACTATATGAAGAATGATACATTTCTATCGATATAACGGAAACTTAGAAATCTCTTGTTTATCATAGAGGAAAGCAGGAGATAGGTTGAAATAAACTGTCAGAAAGACAAAATGGTTTGGTTTTGTATCACAGTTTCTATGATAAGGAATGAAAATTTTGTTACAGAAAATAAAAAGGATAAGTTGTAATCGAACGGGTGATTCAAAGTTATCATGAAAAATTGTGTTTGATAGAAGGATAGTTTTTCGGTGTTTTTGTAATGATATACGATTCTTACATTCTAAAATCCTGTTTCGTATCACTCAAACTCCAACAAGAAAAACACAAAAAATGGAAAGGAGTTATTTTTTGACATGAGAAGAGAAATAAAATTTCATAGTATTATGTATCGGTATTTTCTGTTTATTTTTTTATTTGCGGTTTTTATGATTTCTTTCATAGCAGATTCACAGGGAGTACTGCCCGGACCATCCGGAGTAACGATAAGCGTTTTTAACAGTACATTGATGATGAGCGGAAGACAGTTAACACATACTGCGCTTGCAATCTGTATTGCCGTCGCTGCCATTTTTTCGTTTGTAAATTACAAATGCTCTATCTCTGAAGAAGGGATATACTTGAAAAAAATAGGATTACTTGTACCATGGGATGAAATTGTTGCGATAAGCCATATATGGATGAATGATTTTTCCCGTCCTACAATGGGACATTTCTATTTCTATAATCGCAAAACGATAGTGATTTATAGAAAACAACATAAACCGATTTGTGTTTACAATATTTCTCTATTGGCACTCTATGTCATAAAATGGTATCATCCTGAAATCAAAACAAATATCGTGTCCGCTACTTTAGCAACTGTTTTTAATATGACACTGAATTTAGGGATACTTTACGGAATATATAGTAAACAGATTGAAAATATACAAATTCAACATTTTATGATTTTGATTGGACTGTATGCGACAAAGGTATTTGCAGTGCCTCTGTTGATGGTTGCACAGCAAAATTATTTGCATGGAGCTTATTTAACCCATGCTACAGGATATCAAAGAAATGCATCAGACACGATTCATGTTTAAGGAAATATCTTGTAGATTGAGTAAGATTGGACTTGGGACTGAGGATATCATTTTGTGTCACATGATGAGATTTTGTTCTGCAAAACATGGAAGAAGAGAAGGATGTGTATCGGATACAGTGGAAAGAAAAGAAACGTAATAAGCATGAAATTATACCAAATAGATTCCATATCGAATTTTTATATCAAAAACGTAGCATGAAAAAAGGACAGATGTCCTTTTTTCATGTATAATAGTAACATGAGTATCAAATATCATGATAGAACATCATTCATATAAAGACAGAGAGGAGTAAGTTTTTGGGAAATCACCTTTGTACGGTATGATTCCGTGCAACTGCAAGAGAGATTTTTTCGTGGCAGAGGATAGTTCGGACACAAATCTTTTTCATCAAAGGATAGGGCATTTGAACGAACGAAAAATCAGGATAGATTTTTATGGATTTCACAAAGACGATGAAAAAAGATGACGGATGAAATGTTATTAAAAGAGGCGAAGAAGGCAAGAGAGTGTTCTTATTCTCCTTATTCAAACTTTCAAGTGGGAGCTGCCCTGTTGACAAAAGGAGGAAAGGTATATTTGGGATGTAATATCGAAAACGCATCCTATACACCTACCAACTGTGCAGAGAGAACAGCTTTTTTTAAGGCAATCTGTGATGGAGAAAGGGAGTTTACAAAAATTGCCGTCGTGGGAGGCAAAAAAGGAGAGGATGCAAAACAGATATGCACGCCATGTGGTGTATGCAGACAAGTGATGATGGAGTTTTGTAATCCTGAGACATTTCAAATTGTGCTGTCGGATGGAAATGACGGATGTCAATCCTATTTGCTGAAGGAGTTATTGCCGATGGGTTTTGGACCTAATGATTTGAAATAAGATAATGAGGAGGAAAAACGGTGGAATATGTAATTGAAATGAATCATATCACCAAAAAGTTTGGAGCATTCAAAGCAAATGATGATATTACTCTCCAGGTAAAAAAAGGAGAGATTCATGCATTGCTCGGAGAAAACGGAGCAGGTAAATCCACATTGATGAGCGTGCTGTTCGGTCTGTATCAGCCGGAAGAAGGGCAAATTAAAATGAATGGGCAAGAAGTGAAAATCAACAACCCGAATGATGCAAATATGTTGGGAATCGGAATGGTGCATCAACATTTTAAATTGGTACATAATTTTACAGTTCTCGAAAGTATTGTACTTGGACACGAAACGGTAAAAAACGGTGTGTTGAAAATGGAAGATGCTCGAAAAAAAGTGATGGAGCTGAGCGAAAAATATAAGTTTAAAATTGATCCGGATGCCTACATTTCAGATATTACCGTTGGAATGCAACAGAGGGTGGAAATCTTAAAAATGTTGTATTGTGACAATGAAGTGTTGATTTTTGATGAACCGACCGCCGTATTGACACCACAAGAAGTCAATGAACTGATGAAAGTGATGTTACAGCTTGTGCAGGAAGGAAAGTCCATTATCTTTATCACGCACAAGCTGAACGAAATCAAAGCAGTAGCGAATCGTTGCAGTGTGTTGCGAAAAGGAAAATATATCGGAACCATCGATGTGGCACAAACATCCAAAGAAGAAATGTCGGAAATGATGGTGGGCAGAAAAGTCAATTTTGTCATAGATAAAAAAGAGATGACTCCCGGAGAGCCGGTATTGGAAGTAAAGAATATGACCATCCATTCCAAAAACAAGAAGGACTCTGTGAAGAATGTATCTTTTTCCGTACGAAAAGGAGAAATTTTGACGATTGCAGGGATTGACGGAAACGGTCAATCTGAGTTGGTGTACGGGATTACAGGGTTGATGCCGATTGATGAGGGCGAAATTTTTTTGAATCAAAAAAATATTACAAAAGAAAGCATTCGACAGAAATGTCTGGACGGTCTTGCACATATTCCCGAAGACAGACACAAAGATGGATTGGTTTTGGACTACACATTACAGGAAAATTTGGTGTTACAAACTTACTACACAAAAGAATTCCAAAACCGCGGATTTCTGAAATTTGATGCCATCGGACAGTATGCAAAGAAACTGATTGAACAATTTGATATTCGTTCCGCGCAAGGAGAAGACAGCATGGTTAGGGGAATGTCAGGCGGAAATCAACAGAAGGCAATTATCGCAAGAGAATTGGACAGAAATCCGGAAATTGTTATTGCCGTACAGCCGGTAAGAGGGTTGGATGTAGGAGCAATTGAGTATATTCACAAACAACTGATTGCTCAAAGAGATTCCGGAAAAGCCGTTCTGTTGGTTTCTTTAGAGCTTGATGAGGTAATGAATGTAAGCGACAGAATTCTTGTCATGTACGAGGGAGAAATCGTAGCGGATCTCAATCCTAAAAATACTACGGTAGAAGAGTTGGGATTGTATATGGCAGGTGCAAAAAGGGGTGTGGGATATGAAGCATAAGAAAAATATTTTTGGGGGAGAAAAAATAGCAAACCTCGGTTCATCCCTGCTTGCAATTGTTTGCGGACTGTTATTCGGTCTGATTATCTTGCTAATCAGCAATCCGAAAGAAGCTTTCGGCGGATTTGCCATGATTGTTCAAGGCGGATTTACAGACGGAATGCAGGGAATCGGACAAGTGTTATATATTGCGACACCGATTATTATGACCGGACTGTCTGTCGGTTTTGCGTTCAAAACAGGATTGTTTAACATCGGTGCTTCCGGTCAATTCACAATGGGAGCATTTACAGCCATCTATGTCGGAGTCAAATGGGATTTTTTGCCAAGCGGAATACATTGTTTGGTTGCATTGCTGATGGCACTGCTGGCAGGAGCGCTCTGGGGACTGATTCCGGGACTCTTGAAGGCATACATGAATGTAAATGAAGTAATCTCATCCATTATGATGAACTATATCGGAATGTATGCTGTGAATATGATGATTCAAAGAAGTATCTACGATTCTTTGAAAAATCAATCTTTAGCCGTTGCAAAGACAGCAACTCTTTCAAAGGGTGGATTGGACAAGATTTTTCCGGGTACAAGCATCAACATCGGAATTTTGATTGTAATCGGATTTGTAGTTCTGACCTACATCATCTTAGAAAAAACAGTGCTCGGATATGAGTTGAAAGCCTGCGGAAAGAATGAATTTGCGAGCAAATATGCCGGAATCAATGCCAAGAAAAATATTGTGCTATCCATGATGATTGCAGGAGCACTGGCAGGAGTAGGAGGAGCTTTGCTTTACCTTTCAGATTCCGGAAAATACTTACAAGTGTTGGATATCATTTCTCCGGAGGGATTTGCGGGAATTTCGGTTGCTTTGTTGGGACAATCCAATCCGATTGGGATTTTATTTTCAGGATTGTTCATCGGATACATCACAGTCGGCGGAAACAATATGCAGTTGTTTGATTTCGCACCTGAAGTAATTGATATTATTATTGCGGCAATTATCTATTGCGGAGCATTGTCGCTTTTGTTCAAAGAATTGATTTATCATATTCAAAGAAGAAAAGACAACAGACAGAAGGAGGGAGAATAAATGAATATATTGTATTTTGTCGTTCAACAGACCATGTTTTTTGCAATCCCTCTACTGATTGTAGCAATCGGCGCAATGTATTCTGAGAGAAGCGGTGTCATCAACATTGCTTTGGAAGGAATCATGGTATTTGGAGCATTTACGGGAATTTTGTTCATCAATCTTACTCAGGATTATATGAGCGGTCAAATGTTGCTTATGATTGCAATCTTGATTGCCGGTGTGACAGGGGGATTGTTTTCCTTATTGCACGCCTTTGCCGCAATCAATATGAAAGCGGATCAGACGATTAGCGGTACAGCCTTAAATATGTTTGCACCTGCATTTGCAATCTTTGTGGCAAGAACATTACAAGGAATGCAACAAATTCAATTTATAGATTCTTTCCGATTCACAAAAGTTCCGGTTTTGGGAAGTATTCCGATTGTCGGACCGTTGTTCTTCCAAAATTGTTATATCACAACTTATCTGGGATTCATCATCTATATCGTTGCGGCATTCGTCATCCAAAAGACAAAGTTCGGCTTACGCTTGCGTGCATGTGGGGAACATCCGAGTGCAGCGGATTCTGTCGGTGTCAATGTCTATCGAATTCGATATGCCGGTGTTATCATATCAGGAGTGTTGGCAGGAATCGGAGGATTGGTATTTGTGATTCCGACTTCTACCAACTTTAATGCAAGCGTTGCAGGATATGGATTCCTTGCGTTGGCAGTATTGATTTTCGGTCAATGGAGAAGTAAGCGAATCTTTATGGCGGCATTTTTCTTCGGAATTATGAAAACATTGGCGAGCGGATATTCTGCGATTCCGGTGCTGAAAGGGTTACCTCTTCCGAATGAAGTGTATAAAATGATTCCTTATATGGCAACTCTGATTGTGCTGGCATTCTCCTCTAAGTCTTCTCAAGCACCGAGAGCGGAAGGAATTCCGTATGATAAGGGAAGCAGATAATTAAGATATACTTGATAAGGAAGATATGAAACAGAGAATGTGAGGGAACACAATGGCAATAAGAATGTATGATTTGATTATCAAAAAAAGAAACGGAAAATCCCTGACGAAAGAAGAAATCGACTATATGGTAACAAGCTATGTTCAAGGAACGATTCCGGACTATCAGATGTCAGCATTTCTGATGGCTGTTTATTTTCAGGGGATGACAAAAGAAGAGACAGCAACAATGACACAAGCAGTCGCCCATTCCGGAGATATGGTTGATTTGTCGAGCATACATGGAATGAAAGTGGATAAGCATTCTACAGGCGGAGTTGGAGATAAGACCACTCTGATTGTTGCACCAATTGTTGCTGCTTGTGGAGTGAAGGTGGCAAAGATGTCAGGCAGAGGGTTGGGACATACCGGAGGAACAGTGGATAAGTTGGAATCGATTCCGGGTTTTCAAACCACACTGACAGAAGAAAAATTTTTTGAAGTGGTGAACAAGACAGGATTGAGCGTAATCGGTCAATCAGGCAACTTAGCACCTGCCGACAAAAAACTGTATGCTCTTCGGGATGTGACTGCAACTGTAGACAGCATTCCTTTGATTGCAGTGTCCATTATGAGCAAAAAGCTTGCTGCCGGAAATGACGGAATTGTTTTGGATGTCAAAACAGGCAGCGGTGCTTTTATGAAAACGGTGGAAGATTCGATTGAACTTGCCAAAGAAATGGTTTCTATCGGCGAACACGCAGGAAAAAAGACCGTTGCGTTGATTACAGATATGGATATTCCGCTTGGAAAAAATATCGGAAACAATCTTGAAGTAAAAGAAGCGGTACAAACCTTGAAAGGACAGGGACCGAAGGATTTGACAGAAGTGTGTTTGCAACTTGCGGGGAATATGATGTACCTTGCAGGAAAAGGAAGTATAGAGGAGTGTATTCGACTTGCAAAGAAGACATTGGAAGACGGGAGTGCACTTTGTAAATTGGTAGAAATGGTAGGAGCTCAAGGTGGAGACAGTTCTGTTATTTTAGACACCGAAAAATTTGAGAAAGCACCGTTTTCATATGATGTTTTGGCAAAAGAAGACGGCTATATTCACGATATGAATACAGAAAGTTGCGGCATTGCCTCCGTGATGTTGGGAGCCGGAAGAGAAACAAAAGACAGTGAGATTGACTATACGGCAGGTATTATCATTGAGAAGAAGACAGGAGATTATGTCAAAAAAGGAGAACGAATCGCTGTATTCTACGCATCGAAAGAAGAACTGTTCCAAGATGCGGAAGAGAGATATCAATCGGCAATTCAGATTCAGCCTACAGAACCTGCGCATATTCCTTTGATATATGCTCGTGTGACCAAAGATAAGGTAGAGAGATTTTAGCAAAATATTTTTCTTTTTCATTTAAGAGGAAAAGAAAAACCGATTGTATGGAATTGTATGGAGGAAAGAAATGGAAACAAAAGAAATTTTAAGCCATGTAGATCACACACAGTTAAAAGCATTTGCTACATGGAATGACATTCAAACATTGTGTGAGGAAGCAATCGAGTATCAAACAGCATCTGTTTGCATTCCGCAGTCCTATATCAAGCGTGTGCATGATAAGTATCAGGACAAAATCAATATCTGTACGGTGGTGGGATTTCCGTTAGGTTATAATTCTACAGAGTCCAAGATTGCAGAGGTAAAACAGGCAATTTTGGACGGAGCGAACGAAATTGATATGGTCATCAACATCGGCGATGTCAAAAACGGTGACTACGATAAAGTGACAGAAGAGATTAAACGATTAAAAGAAACCGCCGGAAATCATATTTTGAAAGTGATTGTTGAAACTTGCTACTTGACAAATGAAGAAAAAATTGCTATATGTAAATCAGTAACTCAAGCAGGTGCTGATTATATAAAAACATCCACAGGTTTCGGCACAGGGGGTGCCACGCTCGAAGACATCCGATTATTCAAAAAATATATTGGAGAACATGTGAAAATGAAAGCTGCGGGAGGCGTTAAGAGTGTAGCGGACATGGAAGCATTTATCGAAGCGGGATGTGACAGAATCGGTACAAGTTCTGCGATTTCCATGATAAAAGGTCAGGAAACAAAGGGGTATTAAAAAATAGCGTATTGTATTTGAGGAGGAAAAAACAATATGAAAAAGAAATTAGTGAGTGCAGTTTTGGCAAGTCTTATGGTAGTAGGTCTGTTATCCGGATGTGGAGCAAATAAGCCTGATGAGGATGTTCCTTATACAGAAGGAGAAAGCAAAGACGGTTATGAATTAGCTTTGATTACAGATGTCGGCACAATTGATGACAAGTCATTCAACCAAGGTTCCTGGGAAGGCTTGAAAAAATATGCAGATGAGCATGGAATCACTTGCAAATACTACAAACCGACAGAAAAATCAGATAAAGCTTGCATCAATGCCATTGATTTAGCAGTAAAAGGCGGAGCAAAATTGATTGTAACACCGGGATTTTTATTTGAACATCCGGTATATGAAGCACAAACGAAATATCCTGATGTAAAATTTGTTATTATCGATGCGGCTCCTGTAAATGACAACAAAGAAGTAGAAATTGCAGAAAATGTTCACTCTATTTTCTATGCAGAAGAACAAGCGGGATATATCGCAGGTTACGCAGCGGTAAAAGACGGATATCGTAAACTTGGTTTCATGGGTGGAATCGCTGTTCCTGCTGTAGTTCGTTTCGGATACGGATATATCCAAGGAGCAGATGCGGCAGCAAAAGAACTTGGACTTGCAAAAGGCGACGTTACTTTGAAATACACATACGTAGGAAACTTCGATGCAACTCCTGACAATGCGGCAAAAGCTTCCGCATGGTTCAACGAAGGAACAGAATGTATCTTTGCTTGTGGCGGCGGAGTAGGAAACTCCGTTATGAAAGCTGCCGAAACAGCAGGAAAAGTAGTAATCGGTGTAGACGTAGACCAATCAAAAGAATCAGAAACAGTTATCACTTCCGCTATGAAAAACTTGGGAGACTCCGTATACGGCGCGATAGACAACTTCTACCAAGATAAATTTGAAGGTGGAGTAAGCGTTGTATTGGATGCATCTACAAACGGAATTCAACTTCCGATGGAAACATCTAAATTCAAAACATTCAACCAAGCAGATTATGACAAAATTTATGCAGGCTTGAAAGACGGAAGTATCAAAGTAGAAAAAGATACCGTTGCAGAAGATGCAGACAAAGTTCCTGCAGAAATCGTTACTGTAGAAAATATAAAATAACAAGAATGACAATAGTTAGGGGTTGGAACGAAATGTTCTACCCCTATTATTTTAAGTAAAGAAGAGAATCATACAAAACACAAGCAATCAACTTACAGAGAGCAATCACTTGCTAAGGATATTTCAGTTGTTGTATCATGTTTGAAATGCCATATTGAAGTCAAATTTGATATCAGAAAACAGAAAAGGAATCATAGCAAGTGAGTTTGATAGCAGTGTAGATGAATTTGAAAAATCATTTAATTTGACAGAGAAAGGAAAAAAGGAATGAATCCGGTTTATGAAAAGTTAAACAAGTGTTTTCACAGTTTGAAAGAAAAAGTAGATTTTCAGCCCGAAGTAGCCCTTATTTTAGGCTCAGGTTTGGGAGATTTCGCAGAAGAAATCAATATTGTCACAACAGTAGATTATCATGAAATCGAAGGATTTCCAATTTCAACGGTAAAAGGACATAAAGGACGTTTTGTATTCGGATATGTAGAAAATACACCGGTTGTCATTATGCAAGGACGTGTTCATTATTATGAAGGATATCCGATGAGTGATGTTGTTTTGCCGACCAGATTGATGGGAATGTTGGGAGCAAAAAAACTGTTCTTAACCAATGCGGCAGGCGGAGTGAACACCGATTATAAGCCGGGAGATTTTATGATGATTACTGATCATATTGCAACAGGTGTTCCAAGTCCGTTGATTGGAGAAAATTTGGAAGAATTGGGAACCAGATTTCCTGATATGAGTGATATCTATAGTCCAAGAATACAAGATATTATCAAAGAAAGCGGAAAACGGTTGGGAATTGAACTGAGAGAAGGTATCTATATCCAATTGACCGGACCTGCGTATGAAACTCCTGCGGAGATAAGAATGTGCAGAATACTGGGTGGAGATGCAGTAGGCATGAGTACTGCATGCGAAGCGACCGCTGCAAGGCATATGGGAATGGAAGTTTGCGGAATCTCTTGTATTACCAATATGGCGGCAGGAGTTTCCAAAGAGAAATTAAATCACAAAGAAGTACAAGAAACGGCAGACCGTGTATCCAAAGAATTCAAAGCATTGGTGTCCTATCTTATTCCAAGAATATAAGGAAGGTAAGCCTTTAAGAATGCCTATGATATCGACCGATTAAGAAAAATAGAAGTGCTTGCTATGATACGAAAACCTAATCGAATATCATAGCTTTCACTTTGAAAAAAACTCCATTTCACTTTGTATGTAGGTACCGGAATAGAGATATTATTTTCTAATAGTAACTCTATATAGAGGGGAGCGAAACAGATGATAATACAGAGAGGCGGAACGAGATTTTTTCGATTGTCGATTGTATATAAATTGTTATAGAAAATCATAATTTTTTGTAGAAATTGTATTGATAGTATGCTACAATAGAAAAATCAATTCGATTATTCAAAAAAAGAGTGCAGTTTTTTTGAGTAATCGACAAAATAAATGGATAAGGGAGAGATGCAAATGAAACAAAAGAAAAACTTTCGACAGATTTTTTCTGTTTTTTTGACTTGTATGATGATAATCGGAGTGGCTTTGGTTAATGATCATATATTTGTTGAAGGCGAAGGAAAACCACAAGCAGAACAACAAGTACAAGAAGGAGAACCGCAACAAGAACCGAAACAAGGACAAGAACCCGGACAACAAGAACAAGGACAAGGAGACTCAGGAAAACCGGGAGAACTACCGGGAAAACCGGAAGAAGTAAAATTACGAGAAGAACCGAAAAAAGTAGAAGTTGATATTACAGAGTTTACTGTCACAAATGCGAATGGTTCTGTAGAACCGGATGGATATATTGCCAATCAAATATTTCGATTGAATTGTAAGTGGGAAGTCTTAGATAAGGCTAAGATATTGAATGAGGGAGATTATTTTCAGTTGGACTTGCCGACTGAGTTTAATTTTCCCGAAGAGGAACAATATCTTAAATTTGATTTGCTTTTAGAGAATGAAACAACCGTGGTTGCAAAGGCTGTAATTACACGACAAGATTCCGGTGGAGGTACAATCAAAGTTACCTTTACAGATTATGTAAACGGTAAACAAATCAAAGATGGAAAGATGAATTTAACGGCGAGATGGCAAGACATAGATTCGATTGTAGGATCGACTGAAAAGAACATCAAGTTTGGCTCAGCGACAGCAACCATTAAGTTAAAACCATATATACCACCGAATTATGCACAAGAAGTCCTTTATAAGACCACGGGACAAACATTGACAGACAAAGGTTGGGTTAGATGGAGGATCAGAGTTAATACTAATGGTAGTTTAAAGAGTGCTGTTGTTACAGATACATTGAGGGTAAAAGCTCCAGGCAATTTGGATGGTATTGAGTATGTTGGGAAGTTTATGTTACATGAATTGGAGTTGAAAAATGGAAAACTTGTTGAAAAGAGTGGAGAGGATATAAGTGATAATATTGAGTTTTTCAATGATAAACGTTCATTTAAGTATGACTTTGGAGATCTTAACGGGAAAAGGTATATACTATATTACTACACAAATTATAAACAAGGTCTTTTATTAGAAAATACTGCAGTGCTTAACGGAAAGAATTCTAATGGTGATGATGTAGGAACTGTGAGGGCATATGGTATATTTTTAGATTCCCAATCAGGTGGTGGAGTGAATGACGATTTTAACAGCAGGATTAAGATTATCAAATTTGATGGATGGGATCAAACAAAAACAACAAAGCTAAAAGGTGCAAAATTTAAAATCACAAAAAAAGGTACGGGTGACAGCATTTATGTAGAAACTGATGTAAATGGTGAAGCTTTAACTATGCCGATTACGCCGGGAGAGTATACCATAAAAGAAACAGAAGCTCCACAGCATTATATGAAAGACGATCAAGAATATACGGTTCCTGTTTCATCCGACAAGCTCACAAGAATAAATATTGGGAATGCACCGGAAACAATAGATATTAAGGTGAGAAAAGAATGGATAGGTTTTGAGAAACCTTCAATAAAGGTTGTTTTGTATGCTAATAAAGTTAAAGTGGAAGAGCATGAGCTAACAGCTCCAAGTTGGGAATATACATTTAAAAATTTTAGGAAATATGATCAAAATACAGGTACAGAAATAATTTATACTGTAGATGAAGAAGTTGTTCCGACAGGATATGAACGTTCGATTACAGGCTCTCCAAAAGACGAATTTGTAATCACCAATAAGCAAAAAACAATAGACATAAAAGGTGAAAAGACTTGGGATGATAATAACAACGCAGAAAATAAACGTCCTGAATCAATTACAGTCATTCTTTATGCAAACGGACATCAAATTCAGAACCCTGAAGTGCGTCCTGATGCAAACGGTAAGTGGACATATAGCTTTGAAGGATTGCAAGAATATGATAGTCAGGGCAATAAAATTACCTATACCATAAAAGAAGAACCTGTTCCTGGTTATACCTCTGAAGTTAATGGCTATAATATCACAAACACATATAATCCTCAAAACTCTGGTGGTGGAGGTTCCGGTGGCGGTCAATCAGGCGGCGGTTCCGGCGGAACAGGTGGAGATGATTCCAATAAACCGAAACCGAACGATCCGAAACCAAACAATCCGAAACCGAACAATCCTACACAAAACGGACCTACACCATCGGATGATTCCACAGGAATGGGAGGAGCAACACCACCTGACAGTTCCGTAGTGTCTAATGATTCTACAACATCTAAAAACACTGTAGCACCGAAGAATCAAAAAATGCCGAAAAGTCCTGTGTTGACTGACAAGCAGGGAGTAAAGAAAACAGCTCAAGCGGGTCGCAGACTTCCGAAAACAGGAGAAGGAGCAAATCCGACTTTATATGCATGGATGTTAGGTGCATTGGGAAGTATGCTTGTTTTGGTCGGTTATCGAAAAAGAAAAACCGTAAAGTAACAAAATACTTTATGAAAGATAATTAAAATAAGATATAACGGTAGGGATATTCTTCAGTAGAATAAGACAAAGAGACTATCCGAACTGTGTTTAGAAGACTTTTGCACAAAGGTGTGGGAGTCTTCTTTTTGTTTCTTTAGACAACAGTAGCCGGGATAATACCGAATCTATCTTCTCAAATTTGAAAGAAATTCTCTATTGAACCTTGTCTTTATTGAAGTAACCGAGTAATATAGTGGTGGAGTCATGAATCATAAACAGTAACTTAACATGATGACAGATAGAAAGGGTAACGAAGAATCGTGTTAGTCATTTTTTGAAAAAATCTAACTGTGGTTTATGAACGGAAACATACAATTTGTGAATTCACTGTATCGGGTGTTGGTCTAATATAGGATAGATACAAATAAGTCGGAGTAAGGGGAGTATCGTTTATGGGAAATAGAAATTTGAAAGAAATAGCAGTTCTGCGAAGTATCGTAATGCTGATGGTAATTACCATTCATTTTTTGAATCTCCCTCATGTCTGTTTACAGATGGGAAGTTACGGACAGGGATTTTATGTGATATGGCGTGCAATGTTGGTTTGTGCAGTTCCTTGTTTTATGTTTTTGAGTATGATGATGGTGTCATACCATGCCAAAGAAAAAGAAGGCTTTGATACGATGAAATTTTTCAAAAAAAGAATTTATCGTATTGTAATACCGTATCTTGCATGGAGTATGATATACTTGGCTTTTTACTATGTTGTTCATCGATATACAAAGGAAGATTTTGCAAAAGCATCTAACTGGATTTATTGGTTAGGTTACGGAAAAGCGAATGACCATCTGTATTTCATGATGATTATGTGTCAATTTTATCTTCTCACACCGTTACTGTACCCGCTTGCAAAAAGATATCAGAATTCTCTTGGAATCGCACTTGCCATAGGTTTGCTTCCACAGGTAGCAATCTATTGGTTAAACAGATTGTATATTCATGAAGTCTATCCTTTGTTCACTTCCTCTTTTGCATGGTATTGGTGTATCGGATTTTTGGGATTGTGGTTCGGATTCGAGTATGAAAAGAATATTGCTTTTTTCAAAAAGCATTGCAAAGTGATAGTTGCGTTGAATGCAATTTCCTTTGGAATTCATTTCTTTTACAGTAATAAATTGTGGCATCAACTGTGGGAAAAAATATCCTTTGATACATTTCCTTACACTGTGAATATGTACTCTTATACGTTGTTGTGTATTGTATCATTACTGTTATTTGCAATGAAAGTATCTGATTCTGAGAAGGACGGTTTTCAAAACAAAATAAACGGTTTCTTGAATGAAGTATCCAAGTATTCTTATGGAATCTATTTGATGCATCCGCTGTTTATGTTTGTGTTGAGAAAAAAACTGACGATAAGCAATCCGTATCTTTGGCTTCCGATCATATTGGTAACAGTTCCGATGTTGACATATCTTTGCGGAGTGATTACAAAATACGGTGAAAAGTTACCGGTTGTGTCCTATGCATTTGGTGTGAGTCGCAAGAAATAAGAACAGAAATCGTAAGGGAATGCTAAACAATAGAAGTTTTTATTTTGTCTGAATAATGTATTGAGACAAAAGAAATGATATTGTGAAGCGCAATGTTTTGTATTCAAACATTTCATATTCAAAAATTAGAGAATGGCAATTGATTGAGAATTCGGAGCAGGTATGATACGAAACCCGAACGGATAAAAGTTCTGTTCATTTTCTTTGAACATTACGGATACGATTGGTTCAAAACAATAATAATGTTGTTTATAAATTGTTCTGACGAAATTCAGTATTAGAAAGAAATAGCGTTCGGTAAAAGGAAAAATTTTGAAAATAGAAACGCTTGAAGACTGCAGAGAGGACAAACCTCTCTGTTTTTATATGTATGATTTGCCTTTTGAACAATTGAATTTTTATGTTTGTACGAATATAATAGAGTTACAGCTTTCATACAGAAGTGAGAGTAGGTCTGACAATGAAACATAAGATAGTGAGACTGTATTACCGGTTATTTTGTTGATTGGAAGTTTTATATTAGGAGTATGAAATGCATCGGAGTAAACAAGAGCAGAAAGAACGAGTTGTATTTTGAAATAGTAACGATATAGCAATGGAACAGAGAATCGGATGAAGTCGGAAAGCAGATAAGCAATAAAGAACAGATGAGTGATAAAAGAGGATGGGTAGATTGAAACAGTTGATAGAAGTTGCCATTTTAAGCAGAGGTAGCGGAATTTATACAAAATTTGATTATTATGCGGATTCTTGTGTTCAAATCGGGCAGAGGGTGGAGGTTCCGTTCGGAAAAGGCAGTTCTGTTGCACTGGGAATGGTGGTTGGAATTGACAAAGAACCGGAGCAGAATATGGAATACAAAGAAGTATTGCGATGTATTGATGAAACACCTGTTGTAGATCAGGCGATATTGGATATTTCCAAAGAGATTGCCGACGACTACCTCTGTTCTTTTCAAGATGCTGTCGGATTGTTTTTGCCCAAGGGAGAAAAAGCGACATTTGACAAAACAAAGGTCGTCCTTTCTTTGGCAACACAGGAGCAGTGGGATGAGTATCTCTTATCCCAGAGAAAAAATGCTTATATTAAGTTGGAATTGGCAAGAAGGTTGTCGCAAGTGGGAGAGCTATCGTGGGAAGAGATTCGAAATGATATCACACCTCATCCGTCTGCTCCGATTCAACAAATGGAAGAAAAGGGACTTGTAAAGGTCATTGTTCAGGAACACAATCGGTTTGAAACAAAGAAATCACAGTGGATTCCTGCAGCAAACCTTATGTTCAGCAAAGAACAGAACGATGTTACTGAAGAAATTTGGAACGGTTCAACAGAAGACGGGAGTAAAACCTATTTGATTCATGGAATTACAGGTTCCGGAAAAACGGAAATCTATATTGAATTGATACGAAGAACGGTTCAACAGGGAAAGCAGGCTATTGTTCTGGTTCCTGAAATTTCACTCACTCCGCAGATGATAGAACGATTTCAAAAGATTTTTGGAGACGGAGTTGCATTTTTGCACAGCGCCTTGACGGAAAAAGAGAAAAAAATTCAGTGGCATAAGATGAAACAAGGAGCTTGTTCGATTGCCATCGGACCGCGCTCGGCACTGTTTGTACCGTTTTGGAATTTGGGCATGATTATCGTAGACGAGTGTCACGAAGATACGTATCACTCTGAGATGACACCGAGATATGATGCGGTGGAAGTGGCAAAAAAATTAGGGGACTATCGCAATGCGACGGTTGTATTGGGTTCGGCAACGCCTACGATTGAACAGTTATATGATTGCCAAAACGGAAGTATGATTCGTTTGAACTTGGAGAATCGTGTGAACGGAGCGATTCTTCCTCAAATATCCGTTGTGGATATGAGAGAAGAATTGAGAAACGGAAACAATTCGATGTTCAGCGGATATCTTTTGTTTCGGATTCGAGAGACACTTGAAAAAGGAGAACAGGTGCTGTTGTTTTTGAATAAGCGAGGTTTTTCCAAGAGTTTGACTTGTACAGACTGCGGTTATGTTCACAAATGTCCCAACTGTGATATCACTTTGACGTATCATAAGCAAAACAATGCACTGAAATGTCACTATTGCAATTATCAGATGCCATTCGACAGAACTTGTCCGGACTGTGGCGGAATACTGAAAGATATTTCCTTCGGGACACAAAAAATTCAAGAGTTGATTGAGGAAGAATTTTCGAATGCGAAAGTGATTCGCATGGACAGAGATACGACCGAGAAAAGAGGACAACAGGAACAATATTTGAAATCCTTTGAAAGAGGAGAAGCGAATGTTCTGATTGGAACGCAGATGATAGGCAAAGGACTCAACTTTCCCAATGTGACATTGGTAGGAATTTTGCAGGCGGATCAGGGAATGGATATGCCGGATTATCGAGGAAGCGAAAAAGTGTTTCAAATGTTGGAGCAGGTTTCGGGACGTGCCGGAAGATTTGAGAAACGGGGAGAATCTGTGATTCAGACCTATCGAACGGAAAGCAGTCTGTTTCATTATCTTTTGGAACGAGATTACGACGGATTTTATCAGGAAGAGCTTGCGATTCGAAAGGCGTTCTTTTATCCGCCGTATGGGAGTATTTTTCGAATTGTGGTAAGTTCCGTTTCTTTGGATGACAGTGCGGAAACGGCAAAACGATGGGAGCAGGCTCTGCATTTTTATTTTCAAAAGAAGAATCTACAATCCGCTATTTTGGGACCGGCACCTTGTTTGATTCAGCGATTGGAAAAAAAATATCGATGGCATCTGTTGATTAAGGTAAAAAATTTAGAAGAAGAAACCGTGATTCGTAACATGATTCGATATCTTCAAACAGTGAAGAGAAATGTGTTGTATGGAAAGAAAAGTGTTGTCATTGTGGAAAAAAATCCCAGGAATATTTTGTAGAAATATGCGGAAATTGCACTTTATCCTATAAAACCTAACGGATGATAGAACAATGCAATAGAATGCAAAAAAATACAGGATAAAAAGTATTACTCATACCGATATGGATTGTAGTAGAGATGCTGGTGTTTTTTGTTGCATAACATGATTGGAAGTACCGGAGAAATCCGGCACAGGCAGGTAACAGATTAGAATTTATGTTATCATAATGTAATTGAGTGAGGACAACCGAAATAAGAAGTTGGAAATTCAGTAGATCAGAAATTCCAAAGTTACAAAGAGGACGGGTGGCGGTATAAAGATTGGATACCGAAATTTTGTGGTATAATATAAAGTAGTTACCGTATCATAAATGCGGTGATTTGTTTGGGAAAAATTGATTTAATGAATTTTTTTAACATAGAAGTAGAAAAGAGGAATAGATTATGGCGATTAGAGAGGTTCGTATTGACGGTGATGAGGTGCTTCGCAAAGTATCCAGACCTGTTACTGAAATGACTCCGAGAATTGAACAGCTTATCGGAGATATGATTGATACGATGTATCAATATGACGGAGTGGGACTTGCGGCACCACAGGTGGGTGTGTTGCGTCGAGTGATTGTAATTGATATCGGAGAAGGTCCGATGGTATTTATCAATCCGGAAATTGTAGAGCAAGAGGGAGAACAATGTGGACAAGAAGGGTGCTTGAGCATACCCGGAGTCTATATGGATGTTAAGAGACCGAACCATGTTGTCGTTACCGCAAAAAATGAAAAGATGGAAGATATTCGAGTGGAAGGAGATGAACTTTTGGCAAGAGCATTGTGCCATGAAATCGATCATCTCAACGGAATCTTATTCAAGGATATTGCAGAACGAGAGTAGAGAGTTATTTTGTTGCAATCGTTCATGTATGGAAAAAATGAAGTATCGATGATAAAGAACAGAAGGAGAAATTATGCGAGTAATTTTTATGGGAACTCCTGAATTTGCAGTAGCGTCATTGGAAGTGTTGCACGATAGAAAAGATGATGTCGTATTGGTAGTCTCTCAACAGGACAAACCGAAAGGGAGAGGCAAAAAGTTGGTTCCGACACCGGTGAAACAAAAGGCATTGGAGTATGGATACGAGGTCTATCAACCGGAAAAGGTAAAAGATGCGGAAAGTATCGCTCTTTTGAAATCGTTGGAGCCGGATGTGATTGTTGTTACCGCATATGGACAAATTTTGTCACAAGAATTGTTGGATATTCCAAAATATGGATGTATCAATGTGCATGCCTCTCTGTTACCGAAGTATCGCGGGGCTGCTCCGATTCAATTTGCACTTCTTCATGGAGAACAAAAAACGGGAATTACCACAATGATGATGGATGTCGGATTGGATACGGGAGATATGCTTGTCAAGGAAGAAGTGGAATTAACGGAAGACGATACCTTATCTACCTTGAGCAAAAAATTGATGGATGCGGGGCAGATTGCTCTGCATAAGACATTGGAGCAATTGGAGCAGTATGGAAGAGAAATTCCCCGTGAAAAACAGAATGATGAAGATTCCTGTTACGCATCCATGTTGACAAGAGAGATGGGATACATTGATTGGAGCAAAACTGCAAGAGAAATCAAAAATCAAATTCGTGCAGTAGAAGGCTGGCCGTCTGCCGTTACCTTCTATCGCAGGGAGAAAGTCAAATTATTTCAAGTGGAAATAACACCGGAAGAGAGCAAAGAGATTGTTCCCGGAACCATTACAGAGGTGACAAAAAAATACCTTAAGGTTGCAACAGGGGATGTTTTTGTGAAGATTTTTGAAGTCCAATTTCCAAATAAAAAACGCATGGAAGTGTCTGCATATTTGCTTGGCAACACAATTGAAGAAGGCGAAATTTTTACAGTTTCTCCTAATAAATAACCATTCTTTTTAATACAATAGTTCAGAGGAGTATTTGAAAACAGTATATTATTTTTTTGAAAGAGTTTATCAGTTAAATAGGGGGTAAAAGAATGTTTCCATACTTTTATTATGATGCAACCATCATTTTTTTGATTCCGACGATTTTGTTGACCTTATATGCGCAAAATAAAGTCAGATCTGCTTATGAAAGATATCTTCGCGTTCCGACAAGAAACGGTTATACAGGAGCACAGACTGCAAGAGCAATTTTGGATAACAACGGTTTACAAAATGTGCAAATACAGTTGGTGCCCGGTACTTTGACCGATCATTACAATCCCGGAACAAGAATTTTGAGACTGTCAAATCAAGTGTATTACGGGACAACAGTGGCATCCAACGCGATTGCCGCACACGAAGTGGGACATGCGATTCAACATTCTCACAATTACTTTCCTTTGGTTCTTCGAAACAAGATTGTTCCGGTTGTAAGTATTGCAAGTAATTTATCGTGGTTTTTCATTATAGCCGGACTGGTTATTTCAGCTATGCAAAATTTGTTGACAGTTGGAATTGTGATGTTTTCCATGGCGGTATTGTTTCAAATTATCACATTGCCGGTGGAGTTTGATGCAAGTAGGAGAGCATTGGTTGAATTAGAGAATGAAGGAATTTTGTCTGCAGAAGAAATCAGGGGAGGAAAAGCTGTGTTGGATGCAGCGGCTTTGACCTATGTGGCAGCTGCGGCAAGTGCAGTGAGTCAATTGCTTAGACTGTTGTTTATTCAAAACAGTCGCCGAAGATAACAATACAAAACAAATAAATCAAATGGAGCAAATAGAAAGGATTGGCAGAACTCAAGCCAATCCTTTTGTATGTTTAAAGTGAAGTTATTCCTAACAAACGAAATCACTCTTTTTCTGTACCAAATATTATTTTTGATTGCGGAACATACGGAATATTCCCGTCTTAATTTCAAAAATATAGTCCTCTTTTTGTGGCATATCCGACTGTTCGGCATTTTTGACGGCACGTTCGTTATCATAAGGAACTCGTACAAACTCCATGCTGAATGGTGCAAGTTCCGGATTGTGGAGTTCTCCATGTAAGATAACATAGGGAGCTGTTGTACCGTCAAGAGGATTTCCCGCGCTTCCTGTATTGAACAAAATCCTTTTTTGAAAAGATTTTTGGAATGAGTAGTGAATATCCCCGTATCCGACAATGTCGGCATTTTTTTGGATAGAAAACTCAGGGTTATCCTTTTCATAAAGGAACATTTCATCAATATGTTCTTGATCGGTCAATTGATAGAGCCGTTTATACAGGTCGAAAGGATGTGCATGAAACAATCTGACGATATGTCCGCTTAAATAGAAATCAATCACCTTCGGCAAAGATGCAAGATATTCTTTGCTTTCTTCCGAAATAATTTGTCGATACCAAGAAATAGGCATACCGTCTTTTGAGGAGTAGAGCAAAAAATCATCCCAGTTTCCCAAAATGGATTGTGTGCAGTATTTCTTGCAAAGAGCGATGGTTTCGTTAGGGTTCGGTCCCTTTCCGATAAAATCTCCCAAACAATAGATGGTAGAGATTGCTCTTTTTTCAATATCTTCTAAGACAGCTTCCAGTGCAGGGATGTTTCCGTGTATATCTGAAAAAATGGCAATGTTATCCAAAATAAGTCCTCCGTTCTTCGTTTAGCAATTTCGGTACATCACATGTCGGTCAATACATTCCTTCTGAAGTGCATAGTAACCGATTACAAACTTGTGTATACGGATTTCCGACTGCTCTTCTCATCCTATCACAAATAGTTCTGTTTTTAAATACAAGGACGTAATTATACGATTCTTTCTTTCAACTGCATGATTGTATCTTCGTTTTGAGTTGTGATTCATCATGTTAATTCTTGTGTCCTTAAGCGACAATATGCTCCGTTTCTTCAACTTTGAGAAGAAAAAGGTTAGATATTTTTCAAATTGGAAGACATGGCAATTCGATGATGCTTTCATATTAGATGACAAAAAGAGAGAATAATTGTTTTGAATAGTAAAATTGTTTTGTAAGAAAATTGTAAGACTTCATAAGATTGTTTTTTAAGAATCATGTGTTAAGATAACAGTAAGAGATATCTTAAGCAAGTAAAAGAAAAATTTTTCGATAGTGATAAAAATCCCGGGAGGTATCGTATGAATACGGAGACCATATTAGTGGTAGATGATGATGTTGAAATTGCTAAGTCAATTCAACTGTATTTGAATAGCCAAAATTATAAGGTATTGGTTGCTCACGACGGACAAGAAGCGTTGGACTTGTTTCACAACCAAAAAATAGATTTGATATTGATGGATATTATGATGCCGAAGAAAAACGGAATTGATACCACGATGTTAATTCGACAAGAAAGCATCATACCAATTGTTATATTATCTGCAAAGTCTGAGGATACAGACAAAATTATGGGGTTGAACATCGGTGCGGATGATTATATCACGAAACCGTTCAATCCGATGGAGTTGATTGCAAGAGTCAATTCTGTATTACGAAGATATAGTCGATATGGCGGAAGATACAGTGAAGAAACGGAGCAGAGCATCCGTATCGGGGGAATTGAACTGAACAAAGAGACAAAACAGATTTTTGTAGATGAAGAAGAAGTCAGAATTACACCGTTAGAATACAAAATTTTGTTGTTGTTGATGAGTTATCCGGGAAAAGTATTTTCGATTGATGAGATATACGAACAGGTTTGGAAAGAACCTGCCTACAATCCTGAAACAGTTACAGTTCATATTCGAAGAATTCGTGAAAAAATAGAAATCAACCCGAAAGAACCACGATACCTCAAAGTGGTGTGGGGAATCGGATACAAATTTGAAAAAATAAATACGACTTCTGATATGGATTGATGGTGATTTATAGAATGAAGAGGAATGATTTTTGAAGATGATACACATGATTTCATAATGATAGCAAAACAGTTTGCAGAAAACAGAAGGTGTGTTGTGCGATGGAAGTTGCAGTTCGTTATAACTTGAGGAGTTAGAATATAGGAAGATTTTGGATACAGAAAGAAGGGATAAAGATGAAGGATTCCGAAACATTTGAAAAAAAACAAAAAGAATCGACGCAAGAGCAAGAGTCTTTTGATAACATGGATGACAAAGAGATAGAACAAGAAACATCGGAAGAAGAATTGCAACAAGAGAATTTGCAACAGGAGAAACAAGAAACTATCATGCAAGAAGAACCCGGAATAGCATCAGAGGAGATTGCTTTTCAAAAAACAGATGAGGAAGATAACAACCTTTTCAGAAATGACAAAAATTCAGATGAATTATCTTTTTTGCAACAATATCGAATCAAAAAACAAGCAAAAAAACAGCAGTTGCGAGAAGAGGAGCATCATTACAGAACCGAAAAAAAATTACAGTTAGAACGAGAGAAAGAGAATGACAAAAAGAAATTTTTTGCGTCCTCATGGCGTACCGTCTTGGTCATTTTCTTAATTTCAGCTCTTATAGTAGGCATCTATCCGTTCGGAATCAAAATGATAGAAGGACCTGATAATCAGAGATTGGAGCGTTATCTCAAGACGGATGAATTTTTCGAAGAAGAGGTACGATTTAATTTGGAATCCAAATTAAGAAAGAGGCTGGTACTTCATGCGGTAGATAAGAATCAGGGACAAAAAGATTTGTTATTGCAACGAATGAATTATCCCCATCCGGGCAGAGATAGATTACAATATGAGGATTTGATAACAGAAGGTATTGGAGAAATCAATAACACGGAAAGTCAAAGAAATGCTCTATCAAGATACTATATTACAGACTCTTCCAATCATATGATTCAAACAAATATGACGAAAGAAGAAATTGAGTCATTAGAGGAGACTCCAAAAATATTATCGATTTCCTTTCAGATTGACAACAAGGGCAGATTAACCGATTGTAAGATTGACTCAAAGTATTCTTCCCTAATCTCGCTTTACACATACGAAGTGAATCAGCTATTCGAGAGATATGCACGAAGTATGATGGAAAAGGACGGAATGTATCAGTTGGTCGCTTCCATGTATGATGTACGTTATTATCAGCATTATGAAAATCCGGATTATGGCGCTTCAGAAAGCAGTTCCCACACAGTGGATATCCTTAGTGTACATCATGACTACGGTTCTGAAAACAACTTCTATCTGAATGGTGATGTTGCCACAGTCAACAATGAAAAAGAGTTGGAATCTGACAAAAAATTGATTGCAACAATCAATCAAGTAGTAAAGCAGTTGGAAACACTTCCAAAAGAAGAAATTTCCGTTACTTTCTATGTGCCGGCAAGTGCACAAGAGGTACTGGAAACAGATGACTATTACCATTATTATGAGTCAATGATGGAACAGAGGGCAATCTTTGTTCTATGTTTGGCGGCAATCGGAATTTTCTTGATGATGTTGCTTGCGGGAGTTGTACCGTTTAGACAACAGCGAAATGCAAATATTGTATCCAAATTCAACCACCTTCCTTTGGAACTGAAATTATTTTTGACAACAGGAATGATGGGGATTGTCTGTGGAATATTTGTATTCGGAATGCAGGTAACTTCGAGAGAAAATGTGATGTATGATTCCAAGGAACTGACATTTATTTACAGAGTTTTGTCGGGGAACACACCGGAATATTTCGGATATGCTATGATGGTGGCATTTTTGGGATTGCTGTTTGTGTATCTGTATATGACTTATTTGAAATATATCTACTACTGTGGAATCATAGAAGGATTGATCAAAAATTCCATTTTCGGAAGAGTGATTTGTTATATTTGCAGAATGCTGATAACACCTTTCAAAAAAATGTATATGCGACTAAACCGATTGCAACAAATTGATTTGGAAGGTTCTTTCAAAAAGAAAATGATGGGATTGTGGGCATTCCACTGTGTGTTATTGCTTGTCGTCATTGCTTTGTTTGGAATGCGACCTGAAATTGCCATGATTTTGCTGTTGGGATATGTTGTTCTTGTATTTCGATGGATTTATCGTTTCTTGTTGCAATTAGCCTATATCCAAAACTATAGCAAGAAGCTTTCTGATGGGAACTTCAATTTGCAGGCAGATGAAAATATCGGCATTTTTTCCAAAACGGCGCAGTATTTGAATCGTATCAAGACAGGATTTAAGACAGCTCTTGAGGAAGAAGTCAGAAGCCAAAATATGAAAACAGAGCTTATTTCCAATGTATCACATGATTTGAAGACACCGCTCACGTCTATTATCAATTATTCTGATTTGTTGAAACAACCGAATTTGACCAAAGAACAACAGGAAGAATATATCGACACCATTCACAAGAAGTCACAACGATTAAAAGTGTTGATAGAAGACTTGTTTGAGGCGAGCAAGGCAAGTAGCGGGAACATCAAACTGCAAACCGAACGACTGGATATTATCTCCGTATTTCGTCAAACGATGGGTGAATTGGAAGAAAAAATACAGTTCAGCAAGTTGGACTTTCGTCTGAATTTACCGAAAGAGCCTGTTTATTGCATGATTGACGGAAAGAGAACATATCGAGTGTTTTCCAATATCATCAGCAATATTACCAAATATTCGTTGGAACATACGAGAGTGTATATTGATGTCACAGAGCAGGATAAGAGCATCACATTCGAGTTCAAAAATATTTCGTCCTATGAAATGAATTTTGCTGCCGATGAAATTATGGAACGATTCAAACGAGGAGACGAGTCAAGAAATACAGAAGGCTCAGGACTGGGACTTGCGATTGCAAAAAGCTTGACAGAACTGCAAGGTGGAAGTCTTGAGATTGAAATTGACGGAGATTTGTTCAAATTATTCGTAAGTTTTCCAAAAGACAAGTAGATAAGTTCATAGGGCAATAAAATCAAGATAGAAGAGAGCCGACATTTCACATGAAAACAAATGGATATTTTCTCATAAAAGATGAGAGTATCCATTTGTTTGTGATTGGAGTGACTACCGGATAAAAGCTGATTCATATCAGTTCCAATCTGTGAAAATAATCTACCTTTTGACTTTTAATAATCAGTATTTCATCTCATTCTTCACTATACTGTCATTGGATTCATTGACATTTTACAAGTGTATGATATAATTTACTTAATAGAACTTCTCTACGCTTAAGGTAGAATTTTTTACCAGCGGACCACGGAGAGGGCTTTTTTATTGTAATATCTTATCAAATGAAATATTTTCACAAAATCTTAAGATAAAATCGCTGAAAATATTTGACAAAAATTGATACAAGTGGTATGATTCAAAAGTAGTACAAATTAATCATATGTTTCTTCAGGGCAGGGTGTAATTCCCGACCGGCGGTATAGTCCGCGAGTTTTGAATAAAAACTGAACCTGTGCAATTCGGGTACCGACAGTAGAGTCTGGATGGGAGAAGATTTCTTAGAGAGGTCACAACAATAGGATTGTTTGTGATATCCGTGTCATTGTGTCAACGATAGCCCGAGAAGAATTCTCGGGCTTTTTTATGACAAATTTTTATTCTTGTAAAAAATAGACAAGAGGAAAAAAGAGAATGATTTTGTAGGTAAGAAGAGATAATTAATTGTATGTTTGGTTATAAAATCAATTTTCTTTCGAAATACAGAGATTGTTTGCAAAGATAAAAATAGAAATAAGAAATTTCTCAAGAAACAAAGTCAAAAGCATATTTAACAGGAGGAATTTTTCAATGGAACAAACACTAAAAAAATCAAAAGGAAGAGCATTTAGTACAAATGCGATGGTTAAGATTTCAATTTTGGGAGTATTGGCATACATTATTATGTTTATCGAAACGCCGGTACCGTTCTTTCCACCGTTCTTAAAAATGGACTTTTCCGACTTGCCGGCAATTATCGGCGGTTTTGCATTGGGACCGATTGCGGGATTGACAATCGAATTTATTAAAAATATTCTTCACTTTGCAACAAAAAGCGGCACAGGTGGAATCGGAGAATTAGCGAATTTTATGATAGGTGGAGCATTTGTTGTAACTTCCAGTTATCTGTATAAAAGAACTCATAGCAAAAAAGGAGCAATGATTGCACTTGTAATCGGAACATTGTGTATGGCAGCAACAGGTGTTGTGATGAATGCAACTGTGTTACTTCCGTTCTTTGCAAACTTTATGGGTGGAGCAGATAAATTGATTGCAATGGGACAAGGATTGAATGCAAACGTGACAGGAATGTGGACATTTGCGCTCTATTTAATTGGACCGTTCAACTTATTTAAGGGAGTGGTACTTTCTGTAGTGACAGCAGTGCTATACAAAAAAGTATCTCCGTTGATTAAACAGAGATAATAGATTTCCGGAAAAAGAATGGAAGAGTAAAAACTATAAAGATGATTGTTGTTTTGGTAAAATAATGTTGTTTTGATAAGATAAAGAAAAAACAAAGGGACTCCATCAAAAAAGAGAGCACCTTTGTTTTTTTTGTGTGTCAATATGGTATCGTTTTTACTTACGCATCTGAACGAGCAAATCCGTTTTTCATATTACAACTTGCGGTATAAAGAACTTTGTCCAGCAAGTCATTTGTTTTTTCTTGCAACATGCTTGCAATCTCTTCATTTGCCTTTTCGCAAAGCAGGGTTGCATTGTTCGGATGATTTTTGAATTCTTTGTCATACTTGTGAATTAGTTCATGTCCTTTGGATTGTACGGCAAGCTGATATCGTTCGATATGAGAATTACAGGTTGCAAAGTGAGAATCCGCCAATGCTGCCACCAATCGGTTTGCCCAGTAGAAGCTGTCCGTAGTGACAGTTTTGCCAGTATTGTTCAGATAGGTTGGCGTTTTTGTGATATTTACATAGAACGGAACAATTGCATTGAACATATTGCAACCGAATGAAATCCACTCCACAGATTTGATATTGTCCGGCATGTACGGTCTGATTTGAACAAGTCCGAGTACATTGGTACGGCTGATTCCAATCGGATGGAAAGAACCTTTTTTAAGCGGATCGTTATGCTTTCCGTACGGATCATACTCTGTTCCTTGATAGTGATGAGAAAGAAGATATTTGATTTCTTCTATCGTAATCTTTTTTTCAGGTACTTTCGACCAAGAAAGATTGTCAGAGTCCGGACGATAGTCCGCATTGTCACCATCCCAGCGATGAGTGGTAGGATTGAGATATCGTTGCACCACCCAAGCACGAGGTGTGTTGTAGGTATGGTCGGAATCCGCATGGCTACCGAAGGCATATCGCGCGTTAAAAGATTCTGTGAGAGAAAGATTCAGATGATTGTCCGAAATGAATTCTCTTAAGTCGGAAGAACAAAGATGTTCTTGCTGTTGCCCGAACGCATCGTCCAAATCAAAGCAGTCGATTCCGAATTGGTTCGGCATCACAACATAGGAATTATCCGGTACTTTTTTGGCAATCCAATGATGTCCTCCAATGGTTTCAAGCCACCAGATTTCATCTTCATCTTGGAAAGCAATTCCGTTCATTTCATAGGTACCGTATGTTTCAAGCAAAGAACCTAAGCGTAAGACACCTTCTCTTGCCGAGTTGATGTAAGGCAGTACAATAGTGACGATATCTTCTTCTCCGATTCCGCCGGGACGTTCCGGAATGTAATTTTCATCCCCTTCGTTTCCTTGAGCCGGAATCAAATTTACCAATGGATCTGCACCCAAGACGCGTTCGTTTGAGGTCAATGTTTCGGTTGCCGTCATGGAGATATTTTTTTCATTTACTCCGCAAGCTCCCCAAATTCCGTCTACGCCGAGTGCGTCAGGCATAGCGGTATATCGCATTGGATTGTCCGGAAGGGGAATCTCAACATGAGATAGTACAGATTTGTAATTGTGTGGCTGTTCTTCCGGAAGAACAACAATAAATTTTTTTGGTGTAAATACCCCTGATGCGGAATCTTCATTTCTTGCAACAAGAGTAGAACCGTCATAACTTGCATTTTTTCCAACAAGAAGTGTGGTACAAGCCATAAAATCATCTCCTTTATATTAAGTTTGTTAGATTGATAAATATTGGTTGAATTGTGTTTCCTTTTTTGAAAGCCGGCGTGCTCCCAAGATCTATAGAGAACAGGGAAAGTCATTCTTCATTTTGTATCAATGCGTGTTTACTGATAATACAATTCAATCGCTACAGAGTTATTATACCATAGATTCGAACGCTACAACCTTACTTTCTGATTTGAAGTTAGGTAGGATACGATAGAGGAACAAAACAGTTTGAAAAAATCCGTTCCCAAAATGAAATTTCAACAGACATTCCAAAATTTCAGCCATAAAGAATTTACAATCTTTTTTGGATATGATAGAATTTAATTCAGATAGAAGTTGCAACGGTGAAGAAGAAGAGTAGAAATAATCCATTTTTTCAAGAGAGCCGATGACGGTGGAAATTCGGTAAAAATATTATTTTGAAAGGAACTTTGGAGTTGTTTTTCGAAAGAAAGAGACGCTATGTAGCGTAACAAGGGTGGAACCGCGGAATGATACTTTCGTCCCTTGGCATTTTTTGCTGAGAGACGGAAGTTTTTTTATGCCTATCGAAAAAAGTTTTGATAGTATGAATAAAACAGCAAAAAATAATTTTGTAAACAAATAGATAACAAGAAAGGATGAAGACAATGGCAGTAGAAAAAACAATGGAAAAAATTGTTTCTCTTTCTAAATCAAGAGGATTTGTATTTCCGGGTTCAGAAGTGTACGGCGGATTGGCGAATACTTGGGATTACGGTCCGCTTGGAGTGGAACTCAAAAACAATGTAAAAAAAGCTTGGTGGAAGAAGTTTGTTCAAGAAAGTCCTTACAATGTGGGATTGGATGCGGCAATCTTGATGAATCCGCAAACTTGGGTAGCATCCGGACATGTCGGCGGATTCAGCGATCCGTTGATTGATTGCAAAAAATGTAAATCCCGTTTCCGTGCCGATAAGATTATTGAAGATTTTATCAAAGAAAACAAAGGGGAAGAAATCAATGTAGACGGTTGGGATAACGAAAAATTGGAAGGATTTATCCAAGAAAACCACATGGTTTGTCCAGAATGCGGAGAGTTTGACTATACGGGAATCCGTAAATTCAATCTGATGTTCAAAACATTTCAAGGAGTAACAGAGGATTCTACGGCAGAAATTTTCTTGCGTCCCGAAACTGCACAAGGAATTTTTGTCAACTTCAAAAATGTTCAACGAACTTCTCGTAAAAAAGTTCCGTTTGGAATTGCACAAATCGGAAAGTCTTTCCGTAACGAAATTACACCGGGTAACTTTACATTCAGAACAAGAGAGTTTGAGCAAATGGAATTGGAATTCTTCTGTGCACCGGGAGAAGATTTGAAATGGTTTGAATACTGGAAAGAATACTGCAAAAACTTCTTGTTGAGCTTGGGAATTCAAGTTGATAACTTGAGATTGAGAGACCATGCTCCGGAAGAGTTATCCCATTACAGCAATGCGACAACAGATTTTGAATACAAGTTCCCGTTCGGATGGGGAGAGTTGTGGGGAATTGCGGACCGTACTGATTTTGACTTGAAACAACATATGGAGCACTCCGGTGTGGATATGAAGTATCAAGATCCGACTACTAATGAAAAATATATTCCATACTGTATTGAGCCTTCTTTGGGAGCAGATCGTGTGACATTGGCGTTCTTAATCGATGCGTATGATGAAGAAGAATTGGAAGACGGAACAGTTAGAAATGTATTGCGTTTCCATCCTGCTTTGGCACCGTTTAAGGCGGCTGTTCTTCCGTTGACGAAGAAGTTATCTGAACCCGCAACGGAATTATTCCAAGATTTGGCAAAATATTTTAATGTGGATTATGATGAAACGGGAAGTATCGGAAAGAGATATCGTCGTCATGATGAGGCGGGAACACCGTTCTGTATCACGTTCGATTTTGATTCTTTGGAAGATAAGTGCGTTACCGTTCGTGACCGTGATACGATGGAACAAGTTCGTATGCCGATTGCAGAATTGAAGTCTTATATTGAAGAGTCACTACAATTTTAAGAAAGAAATTACAGATAAAGAGACAGATAGCAGATGATTCTGCTATCTGTTCAACATTATGGGAGAGTTAAAATGGTCGAAGAACTATAGGAAGTAAATGAATATATTGCAACCGATGAGATACAGGAATATGTTATTATTTTGTTACACTTATCACGAGGATAGTGTGATAGAATAGTATTGAAAGTATTTTTTGTAATCGTACAGCTTGGAGGGATGGATATGGAACGAAATTTTAAAAAATTTTTGTCAGTGACACTCGGCTCAGTGCTTATGTCCATTGGATTTTATTTTTTCCTTGTGCCTTCTCATTTGGTAACAGGTGGAGTAACGGGGCTTGCTTTGATTATCAATTCTTTGATACCGAATTTTCCGACCGGGGGATTCATGATTTTAATCAATATCGTTTTGTTTATTTTGGCATTTATCTTTATCGGCAAAGAATTTGGCGGATATACGATGTATTCCAGTTTTTTAATTTCAGGTCTGATCACATTGTTGGAATATTATTTTCCGCATGTAGAGCCGTTGACGGATGATTTGTTAATCAATTTATTATATGGAATCTTAATCAATGGTCTGGGCTATGCCTTTATTTTCAGTCAGAATGCTTCTACAGGAGGAACCGATATTGTCGCAAAAATTATCAATAAATTTACTCATATTGATATGGGAAAAGCTTTGTTCCTATCCGATTTTTCAATCACTGTGTTGGCAGGCGTGATATTCGGACCTAAATTAGGATTGTATGCATTGCTTGGTATCTTACTTAATTCTATGATTATTGACAAATTGCTTGCCGGTTTCAATGTTCGAATCAATATGACAATCAATAGTGTCAAGAATCAGGAAATCAACGATTACATCCTTCACGAATTGATTCGGGGAACAACAATTTATTATGCACGAGGCGGGTTTTCTAATGATGAGAAGACGATTATCAACACAATCGTTACCAGAAAGGAATACCTTAAGATAAAGCAGTTTGTCAAAGAGATTGATCCGTTGGCATTTATTTCCATCAGTTTTGTGAATGAGGTGCTTGGGGAAGGGTTTAGTTACCATCGTGACAATAAACCGACGAAATGATATTTTTGAGCGGGAAGAGTACTTTTTTCTATTAGAAAAAATTCTTTCTGAACGGAAACGGAACTTATATGGAGGAAAAAAGTATGTTTAAAACAGTTGGTTTTATGATAGTGCCATCAATTATTTTACTAATCGTTGCCACGGTTATTTTTGTTAAAGTGCTTGGTCAAGGCTCAAAGAGGTACGATATTTTTGAAATTGAGGGCAATGAAATGGTGGTCTTGGCAGGAATACCTGTAAGATACAGAATCAATGATATTGAAACAGTTACATTCTCAAATGTATTGGGAAGATACGGCAGTTTCGTAGGTATTATGAAAATAAAGAAAAAAGATGCTATGTTTGGGAGAAGATTTTTGTTTGATGCGAGTACTTACCATAAAAAGTTTGTATTGACCAGTACAAGAGAAGAGATAGATCTTGCAACCGACATATTGATTGAGAAACTCAAAGGTCATGGGATTGCATACAAAAAGATTGAATATGTGACCGATGATGAGATTAAGGAGCTCATTGCTCAGGCGAACCAAATGGATGACGAATTGGATGAAGAGTAACTCATATCATGGTACCACATCAAAAAAACCCGCGTTAAAAATGCGGGTTTTTTGTATGTCAGAGAAACATATTTGTTGTAGATGGAACCGGAGAGTGTGTAGACATCGTTATCAAGATAGGAAGATATAGGATACTACCACTACATGAATTCATATCCGTTTAGTGAATCATTTCATTTAGAATGGTGACATCAGTTTCTCTCATTCCGTATTTTGCAATATGACCGACTGTTTTGATGGTTTCATCGACGGTTTCTTTGACAATTCCGTCTCCCGATACAAAACTGTTATCTGTGCGCGCTTGTCGATATCCCAAAAATGCATTGTTAATAGAGGATGCTATTTTCATTGCGCAGGAAGGTTTTGCTCCGTCGCATAAGATACCGGAATTTCCGGCAAGAGAATTGACAAGAGTTTCTTTGATGATGTTTGTAGGTTCGTTGTTAAGGAACGCAACACCTGCAACGCCTGCCGATGCGGCACATACAACTCCGCAGTAGGCTGAAAGGCGACCGATTCCCTTTTTTTGGTACAATCCAATCAAATTGGCAAATATCAACGCACGATATAGTTTATCCGCTTCTATCTTGAAATGTTCCGCATAGATGATGATGGGAACAGAGATGGTGATTCCCTGATTTCCGCTTCCCGAATTGATGATAACAGGCATTTCACATCCACTCATCCGTGCATCAGACCCTGCCGCAGCATAGGCTCTTGCTTTTTCTTCAATGTTATCGGAAACTTCCAAGATGAGTTTTCCGATATTTGCTCCATAGCTATGTTTGATACCTTCTTCGGCAATTGCTTTATTATATGAAATTTGTAAGTCCAAGATAGGCTTGATATCTTCATAGTCGCATTCTTGTGCAAAATCATAAATTTCATCAAACGAGAAATTGGAATAGGTAAGTTCCTGAAAAGATTTCTCCTTATGTAATATAATGTTATGATTCTTTTCAATATGAATGATATTTGTATGCTTTCCTTCTACAATAACGGTAGCATAGGAATCATCTTTTGTTCCCTTGATAGCAATATATAAATTTTCCACATCGGGTACCAATTTGATGGTACAGTAACCGTTTTGAATCATTTCGGTAGCGCGTTCAATATCTTTCGGTGTGGTGTCGGTCAAAACTTCCAATTCTTTTTTGGGATTTCCGGCTAAAACACCGAGTGCGCAACTGATTTCAATTCCTTTTTTACCGCCTGCACCCGGAACAATAACACTTTTTGCGTTTTTTATCATATTTCCACTGCAAGAAATTTCGATATGTTCCGGAATTTCTCCCAACACTTCACGAACTTTGGATGCAACAAATGCAAGTGCAATGGGTTCGGTGCAACCGAATGCAGGAAGCAGTTCAGATTTCAAAAGTTCCTTGTAATTCATGATATCTCCTTATTTTTTCTGATACTAATATTTATGAAAAGCATATTAGCCAATCCAATCTCTGATACTTGTACCATAACTTTTTATCATCGTATGATATGACATATCGTCTATTAGGTTCTTGCAATATCATACAATAACATCATACCAAAAAAAGTTTTTTTTGTAAAATAGATGAATGCTTTTTTGTCATATCTTAATTTATCTCTTAACATCTTGTGTTTGGAGTAATGAAGAAAAATAAAAGTTTCTGTTGATTGATAGTTCGCTTATTCTTAACGAAAGGAAAAATGGAAGGACATATTGTCATGTTGTACAGAAAGTGCTTCATTTATACTAAAACTTTTTATTAATACTCAAATTCCATAGAATCATTCCATTCTTTGGAAGAAAATAATAGAGTTCAGATAGTTAGAAAAATGATGAACAGACTCTGTGAAAGTGTCCATAAATGGATGAATGAAACAAATCATAAGAATCACTTGTAGAGATTGAATGGGTTTCATCATTTTATCAAATTTTCGTATGATAACGTTGTCATACTCCGGATGAATCGATATCTCATGGAACATCAAGAAAACAGACAGATACAAGAGTGATACAGAATAGGAACTGTTATGGAGAACAGTACTGAGGAGATAGGGACTGTTATGGAGAGGGATATAGGAGATATAGATTGCTTTGACTGATAATAGAGATACTGAGACAAAATAAAAGCCTATTGTGTAAGCTGTTCACACGATAGGCCTTTTCTTATTGATTACGGAAAGAGTTCGGTTAGTATTTTTTACAATCTCTAACAGAACGCTTCTTTAGGAGTCTTGTTTTTGTTGTTTCAGATATGCATTGATAAACGGCATAATGTTCCCATCCATAACAGATTGTACAGAACCGATTTCGTGATTGGTGCGATGATCTTTTACCAAGGTGTATGGTTGAAAGACATAGGAACGAATTTGGCTGCCCCATGCAATTTGAGAATACTCTCCCGAAATGTCTTCAATTTTTTCTTTATGTTCTCTGATTTTGATATCCATCAGCTTTGAGAACAACATTTTCATTGCAGTTTCACGATTGCTGTGCTGTGAGCGTTCATTTTGGCATGTTATGACAATTCCGGTCGGAATATGAGTAATACGAACGGCAGAGTCGGTCTTGTTGACATGCTGTCCACCTGCTCCCGATGCACGATATGTGTCAATTTTCAAATCATTGGTATCAATGTCAACTTCTACAGTATCATCCATTTCCGGAATGACATCGACAGAAGTGAAGGAAGTATGTCGTTTTCCTGAAGAGTCAAACGGAGAGATACGAACAATTCGATGCACTCCCTTTTCACTCTTTAAGAAACCGTAGGCATTGGGGCCTTCTATTTGAAGGGTCACACTTTTGATTCCCGCCTCCGAATCGGACAAGCTGTCCAACTCAATGACACGATACCCCATGTCATGACAAAAACGCAAATACATACGGAGCAACATCTGAGCCCAATCTTGTGCATCTAATCCACCGGAACCCGCATGAATGGATAAAATAGCGTTGTTGCCGTCATATTCTCCATCCAACAAGGTTTGGATTTTAAGTTGCTCCATTTTTTCCGACAACTCGTTGATGCACTGTTCCAGTTCTTTCTCCAACTCGGAATCCTCTTTCGTCAACTCAAACAGAATTTCCACTTCTTCCAATTCGGAAAACGCAGAGGAATAGATATCAAGGGTTCGTTCCAATTCTTTGTTTCGTTTCACAATATGTTGCGATAGTTCTAAGTTGTTCCAAAAATCAGCATCTTCCATTTTCAAATCATTTTGTTGTTTCTCTTGTTTCAAGGAATCGATGTCAAAGAGAAACCCTCACTTCGTCCAGAGAGTTGCTTATTTTGGAAAGTTTTTCACGATAAATTTGTTCGTTTAACAAATCTTACACATCCTTTCCACAGCATTTTTTATATTTTTTTCCGCTTCCGCAAGGACATTCGTCATTACGCCCTACCTTTTGAGTTTGTTTGACGGTTTGTTGGGAAGAATCGGCTGTTTGTTCTTTCGCAGATGTAACATCAACGACTTGTTTTCTTTGAGGAATGACATCTTGCGGTCTCACTTTTATCACAGTAGGTTCTTCTGCCGGTTGTACCTGTTCTTCTTGTTCTTCTTTTTTAGTCAAGGTTACATTCAGAACATAGCGAACAGTATCCTCTTGAATCAGGGAATTCATTGCATCGAACATATCAAAACCTTCCATTTGATATGCTCTGACAGGGTTTTCCTGTCCGAGTGCACGAAGACCGATTCCTTGTCGAAGCTGATCCATGGCATCGATATGGTCCATCCATCTGCTATCTACTGCCTGTAATAGGATGACACGCTCCAATTCACGGAATTGCTCTTCCGGAATTTGACTTTCCTGTTCATGGTATCTTTTAAGTGCAAGTGTTGTAATTTGATCGATAAAGGCATCTTTGTCCAGATTTTCCTTAGAGTATGCGTCCGGATTCAGATGAATTCCGCACACAACGGAAAGTTTTGCAAACAGACCGTGCAAATCCCATTCTTCTTCATATTCATTGGCAGGCATATATTGCATAATAATAGAATCTACCGTAGCACGAATCATATTTTGAATTTCATCCGTGATATTTTCGCCTTCCAGTACACGGCGACGTTCTTTGTAGATGATTTCTCTTTGTACATTCATAACATCATCATATTCAAGGACACTTTTACGAATTCCGAAGTTGATTCCTTCGACTTTCTTTTGTGCCCCTTCAATTCTTTTGGTAAGCACTTTTGCCTCAATCGGTTCATCATCATCCATAATACCGAATCGATCCATCAATTCGCTCATTTTTTCGCCGCCGAACTTACGCATCAAGTCGTCTTCCAGAGAAATGAAAAACTTGGTATCTCCGGGATCGCCTTGACGACCGGAACGACCACGCAACTGATTGTCGATTCGTCTGGATTCGTGGCGTTCTGTACCGATGATTCCGAGTCCGCCGACCTCAGCTACTTTTTCCTGTTCCTCTCTGAGCTCTTCTTTTTTCTCTTTCAAAATTCTTTGATAAGTTTCTCTTGCAGCTAACAGTTCTTCATCTTCTGATGGAGCAAAACCTGTTGCGAATGAGATAACATGGTCTTCGTACCCCAGTTTACGCATTTCTTTATTTGCCATAAAGTCAGGGTTACCGCCCAAGATAATGTCAGTACCGCGGCCTGCCATGTTGGTTGCGATGGTTACGGAATTAAAACGACCTGCTTGTGCAACGATTTCAGCCTCTTTTTCGTGATTTTTGGCATTCAACACTTCGTGTTTGATGCCTCTTCTCTTTAGTTTTTCAGAAAGTTTTTCGGAGTTTTCAATAGAAATGGTACCGACTAAAAGAGGTTGTCCCGTTTCATGTTTTCTGGCTACTTCTTCTACAACGGCATTGAATTTCGCCTCTTCCGTTTTATAAACAACATCATTCAAATCTTGACGAACGATAGGACGGTTGGTCGGAATTTGTACAACATCCATATTGTAGATAGAACGGAATTCTTCTTCTTCCGTTTTTGCCGTACCTGTCATTCCGGATAATTTTTGGTACATTCTGAAATAGTTTTGGAATGTGATAGTAGCAAGTGTTTTGGATTCTCTTTGAATCTTCAAGCCCTCTTTTGCTTCGATAGCTTGATGTAATCCGGCAGAATAACGACGACCGAACATCAAACGTCCCGTGAATTCGTCTACGATAACGATTTCGCCGTCTCTTACTACATAGTCTACATCTAAACGCATCAAGGTATTGGCACGAAGAGCCTGACCGATATTATGATAAATTTCCATGTTGGCAATATCTGTCATACTTTCTACACCGAAGAATCGTTCTGCTTTTTGCAAACCGATTTCTGTTAGGGTAGAGGCGTTTTCTTTTTCATTTACAATGTAATCTTCTTCTTCATGAAGCGTTTTGATAAAGGTATCCGCTTGTGTGTAAAGAGAGGTCGATTTGTCTCCTTGACCTGAAATAATCAACGGAGTTCTTGCCTCATCGACCAAAATGGAGTCGACTTCATCGACAATAGCATAATTCAGAGGTCGTTGTACCATTTCGTGTTTGTAGATTACCATGTTATCTCTCAGGTAATCAAACCCGAATTCATTGTTTGTACCATAAGTGATATCCGCATTGTATGCAGCACGTCTTTGTGTATTGTTCAACCCATGAACAATAACCCCCGTGGATAAGTCAAGGAAGTTGTATAGTTTGGACATCCATTCCATATCCCGTTTTGCAAGGTAGTCATTGACAGTGATAACGTGGACTCCCTTTCCTGTCAGTGCATTCAGATAGACAGGAGCAGTTGCTACCAATGTTTTTCCTTCTCCTGTTTTCATTTCTGCGATACGACCTTCATTCAATACAATTCCACCCATCATTTGAACATCGTAGTGTCTCATGCCCAACACTCTGGAAGAAGCTTCACGACATACAGAGAATGCTTCCGGCAAAATATCATCCACCGTTTCTCCGTTTTGCAATCTTTTTTTAAATTCACTTGTTTTTGCAACTAATTCGGCATCTGACAACGCCTTGATTTTCGGTTCAAAAGAATTGACAATTGCTACCTTTTTTTCCAGGCGTTTGATTTCTCGGTTAGAGAAAAAGGAATCCAATATACCCATTTGTAATTACCTCGTTTCTTATATAAATAAATTATTAATTTCTAATGGAAGATAGATATAAATCCGTTTGGACAAATATCTGTTTTCGTTTCAGTAAAAGCTTGCCTTTCATTATATCAAAAATATTTTAAAAATAACAGATTTTTATTTTTGTTGAGAAAGTATATTTTTCTACAAGATACCTTCTCATTATAATATATCTGAGAATATGTTTCTATTCAGTTTAAAAAAAGACTTCTATTTGTAATAATTTTTTACAATGCATCCTGTTTTGTCGGAAGATTGTAGAAATTATTTTACAAAAAATAGGGGGTTATAGGACAAAAAATAACGGACACATACTTTCGGAAAAGAGTGCGTCCGTTGATTTATCATCCATTTTGTCAGAGTCGTTCTTTAAGAATGAGATTGTATGCAATATTGATTTTTAAGAAAACAAGTCAGAACCTGTATCGGAAGAGTCGGATGGAGCTGTTTGTTCCGGTGTTGGCTCAGGTGTCGGTTTTGGTTTTTCCGCTCCGGCAGGATTTGGTTTTTCCGGTTCTGATGGAGTCGGTTCAATCTGAATCGGGTCTATTGGTTTCGGTGATGTTGTCGAATCATTCGGTTGGTCGTTGTCTTTATCCGGTTTCGAGTAGATATCTTCTTCTTTTTCCGCCTGTTCCAATTGATTTTCTTCATCATAGATATTGGCATTTTGAGGAATTTCCTTTACCTCTACAGGCTTGGATTTTTTTCCTTTTTTCTGATTTTCCGATTTTCGAATATCTGCAATATCAAGAGTACTTCTTTCGTGGAATTTATTGTTGACCCAATCACCGTAATTTCCTGCCATCATATAGGCAATTTGATCCTTATAAATCGGTTGATCTACAATAAAGTAAGAAATGCCTGAAATATACATTCCGTTTCCCGGAAGTACATCTTTGATAATATTTTTGGAATCCAACTTCATTGCACTGACAGCAAGCTGCAAGATTTCAGCTTTGCTCATATCCGTATCAATGTATTGGAAAGCATGTTCCGTAATTTTTGGAAGTTTTGCAATGGAAGAAGGAGATAACAATTTATCCAACAGAGCGGAAATAAATTTTTGTTGTGCTTCGATTCGACCTAAATCTCCTGATGCATATCCTTTACGATATCTCAAAAATTCCATTGCCTTTTGTCCGTCCAGATGATTCATACCTTGGTCGAAATGGATATGAAGTGCCGGTTTGATGGCGTTGTCATCGTAGTGCATTCCGCCTTTATGTTCAATGTTGATATCAATACCTCCGACATCATTAACAATTTCAAACAGAGCCTTATAGTCCACTACAACATAGTGGTGAATCGGAATATCAAGAAGTTCTTTTACAGCTTGAATGGAAAGGTCGGGACCGCCGAATCGGTGAGCGTGATTGATTTTGGTCGCATTAGATCTTCCGGGCAATACCACTCTGGTATCTCTTGGAATGGATAGGATAAAAGCAGTATCGGTTTTTGGATCCAAGCTCAACAGCATCATCGTATCGGAACGAGGAATATCTCCCTTTCTATCGCTTTCCGGAGCATCTACTCCAAGCAGTAAAACATTGACACGGTCCGTTGCTCCCTGTTTTTCGGACAGAGAAGGAACATCCGCACCCGGATTTTTTTGGTCATATCCCAAGTATAGTTTTGTTCCCACACCACCGATGATTCCCAGAGAAATCAAGGTGATAAAAAATACTTTAAAAAAATGTTTCATTGCTTTAAGCTCCTTCTTTTAATATGATGATATATTTTATATGGCGATACAGTACAAGATATGGCGATACAGTACAAGTTTATGGCTTGTTGATCACGAATTAGTTTCAATCATTTCTTCATTTTACGACCATATTTTGTAATTGTCTACAAAAGAATTGTGTTTTTTACAGAATTCACTATGAAATGACAAGATACAGAATCAAAAACGGGACAAACTTTCAAAAAAGACAGTGCGAAAAAAATATTTTCTGTCTTAGGAAGAAATAATTGTGTAAATCGTGGTATTGCGGGGAATGATTGTGGTAAAATGGGTAACAGAAGATGAGAAACAGGAGGTTTTTTGATTTGGAACAGGAACAAACAACAAAAATGAACAAAAAAAAGAAAAAAGGTATGAGCTTTTTGAACAGCTTGATTGGAATTTATGTCGGTACGATGATACTGGGAATGGGAATTGTATGGTTTTTATCTCCCGTGGGATTGGTGACCGGCGGAGTGTCGGGTTTGGCGATTGCGATAGAAGCAACAACAAAAAAAATTTTCGGATTCGGAATTCCTCTTTGGGCGACAACACTTGCGTGTAATATTCCGTTATTTATCATCAGTGTGTATCAGCGGGGATTCTCTTACGGACGAAATTCAATGATTTCTGTCGGATTGTTATCACTGCACCTTTGGTTTTTGCGTTTGTTTGTAAATCCGTTTCCAATCGGAGAAGATTTGTTTATTGCGGGAGTATTCGGAGGAGTGTTTTTAGGAGTCGGTATCGGACTTGTTCTACGCAGCGGAGGGACAACGGGCGGTTCCGATATGCTCGCGATGATTATCCGATACAAAAATCCTCGTTTTCCCATCAATCGCCTGATGTTAATCATCGACGGATTGATTATAGGGTTCGGAATGACGATTTTCGGTGTATACAACAGTCTTTACGCAATCGTTTCCGTATACATCACTTCCAAAGTGATTGGAGGAATGATTGACGGGATGAAGTTTGGGAGAGCGGCATTTATTATCTCTCCAAAGTGGGAAGAGATTTCTCTTGCGATTATGAAAGAAATCGATCGTGGAAATACTGCAATTCCGGGAAAAGGGATGTATACCAAAGAAGACAGAATGTTGCTCTATGTTGTAGTAGCACCGAAACAGGTACAGAAGTTACGAGAAGTTGTCTATGCGATTGATCCGGATGCTTTTATCACGATTGCCGAAGTCAAGGAAGTGCTTGGAGAAGGATTTATGAATATGGTGGAAATTTAGGAAGATAGACAGTTTCTTCGAATTGTTATAGAATGAAAGAATACTATCGAGAAAGAGATATGTAAAAAAGACAAAAACTTTGAGAAAGAGTTTTTTTGAAAACAGGATGGATACAGGAGGATTGTAGCGTGCAAAAATTATCATCAAAGCCTGCAAAAGGAACACAGGATCTTTTGCCCCAAGATATGAAATTGAGAAATTGGGTAACAAAAAAAATCATAGAGGCATATACTTCAAGAGGATATACACAGATTGAAACGCCGATGCTTGAGAACTTGGACAACTTGACGAACAGTGAAGGTGGAGAGAACCTTCGTATGATATTCAAAGTCTTGAAAAGAGGAGAAAAATTAGATTGGTCAAAAGCACAGACCGAGAATGATTTGAGCGATTTGGGGCTTCGATTTGATTTGACCTTGCCGTTGAGTCGTTTTTATGCGAATAATATGAACGAATTGACCAAACCGTTCAAGGCATTTCAAATAGGGAATGTATTTCGTGCGGAAAGAAACCAAAAAGGAAGATATCGCCAGTTTGTGCAATGTGATATTGATACACTCGGAGATTCCGGTATTTATGCAGAGATTGACTTGATGTTGACCGTTCCGAAAGCATTGTACAACATCGGATTCAAAGACTTTGTGATCAAACTCAATGATCGACGAATTCTCAAAGACTTAGTGATAGATGCAGGGTTTGCAGAAGAAGATTTTGAGACGGTTTGTATCACGGCAGACAAGAAAGACAAGATTGGTGAAGAAGGCGTTGTAAAAGAACTGTTAGAAAAAGGCTATGCGGAAGAAACGATAAAACGCTTTTTAGAAAACTTAACAACACCGTTGGAACAGTTGACAACTCCATATGCAGAAGATTTGAAACTTCTGACATCCATCATATCCAAGTATTATCCGATTCAATTTGATGCCACATTGGTAAGAGGAATGGGATACTATACGGGACCGATTTTTGAAATCGAAACTCCAAAGTTTGGAGGAGCTGTTGCCGGCGGAGGAAGATATGACGGACTTTTGAATAAGTTCAGCAAAGAGAGTATTCCGGCGGTAGGTTTTTCGATTGGATTTGAGAGAATTATCGGTATTTTGAAAGATCAAAATTTTGTCGTTCCGGAAGAGAGAGAAACCTATGCGATTTTGTTTGCGGAGGATTCGTTCTATGAAAAAGCGCTTACGATTGCAAACGAAAAAATCGAACAGGGAAATATTGCTTCCATCTACAAAATAAAATCGAATCGAATCGGAAAAGAAGTTGCGAATTTCAAGAAGAGCGGATACGAAGTCATTGTAGCGGACGAACAATAAGGAATACGAAACACGATTGTTCAAAGGATAGCGATATGATGAAAGGAATACAAAACAACAGTATTTAAAAAGCGGATTTTTGTGATAACCGCAATCAGTGATTCATAGAACAAATAGAAGTAACATAGAAATAAAGAACAACAGAGAAGGATATTTTTCTTAACAGGTGGTAAGGAAGATATCCTTTCGTTCTATAATCATCATTTTGTCAAAAAAAGATTATTTTATCATACAAAACCATGATTGCTACGAAAACCTGATTGAAAAAATATTATATATGAAATAGAGGAACGGGTTTTGGAGATGTGAATCTGATGAGAAACGGATGTAAGAATGGAAAAATGAACTAAAAAATGGTATGATGAAAAAAATGTGAGGAAAGAACTCTAAAGAAGAGGTGCTAAGAGTGAACTGAACTTGATGCACGGTTTGATTTTCTTCGCCTGATGCTCGATTCCATTTTCTTCAAAGATGGAAGAGATATCGGGATTGGAACGATAGAGAAAGCTTTTTTGGACATCTACGGTTTCGGCAAATATTTCGGCAAATACAGAGGAGCGATAAGATGAAAATACTTCATTTAGCAGATTTACATATCGGAAAGTTATTGAACGGATATTCCTTACTTGGAGAACAAGAGAAGGTATTGAAACAGGTGTTGTCCGTCATTGATGAGAAAAAAGCGGAGGTAGTTGTTATCTCGGGAGATATTTATGATAGAAGTATTCCGCCGAAAGAGGCGATGTTGTTGTACAACCAGTTTTTGCGGAAGGTTCTGATTGACAGAAATATTCCCGTATTGGCAATTTCGGGAAACCATGATTCCGCAGAGCGACTTGAGGCGGGAAATGCATTGATGGAGCAGGTTCATTACTATGTTGAGGGAATTTTTAAGAAGGAAACGAAGAGAGTGACCATAGAAGATGATGACGGGGAGGTGGATTTTTATCTGATTCCGTTTGCAGATGTTGCACAGGTCAGAGCTTTGTTGGAAGATGACGAGATTCGAAGTTTTGACGATGCGATGAAAAAAACGGTAGAACATATTGTGTTACGCAAGGGAATCAGGAGTGTCGTGTTGGCGCATTGCTATGCCGTTTCCGAATCGGAGGAGCATGAGGAAGAAAAGATTGATTCTCAAAAACCGCTTTCTATCGGGGGAAAAGAATTTGTGGATGCCAAGTGTTTTGACAAGTTTGATTATACGGCGCTTGGACACTTGCATCGCAGACAGAAAGTCGGAACGGATAAGGTGCATTATCCGGGAACATTGTTGAAGTATTCTTTTTCGGAAGAAAAGCATCAAAAGGTTATTTTGTTGGTTGACCTCAAAGGGGACGGGAGTGTCGTTATGGAAGAAGTTCCTGTCGAGTTGGAAAAAAATGTTCGTACCATTGAGGGACGGTTTGAAGATATTATGGAACAGGCATTGGAAGACTTGCATCGAGAGGATTTTGTGAGATTTATTTTGGAAGATGAAGACATGGTGCCGGATGCAATGGGCAGATTGAAACAATACTATCCGAATGCAATGGAACTTCGTTATGTGTTTCGGGAGAAAGAAATTTCTCAGATTCTATCGAAGACAGCAGATAGAAAGCATACTGTTTCGGAAATGGCGGAGCTGTTTTATCAAGAGAATTATGAAGAAGAGATGAGCGTCGCTCTGAAAGAAGAGGTATCGGAGATTCTAAAGGAATTAGGGGGAGAAGAAGATGAAACCAATTAAACTGACACTTTCCGGATTTATCACTTATCGAGATACACAAACAATTGATTTTACGAAGTTTGAGCAAGGCTCTCTGTTTATTGTTTCCGGTGCGACCGGTTCAGGTAAGACGACGATTTTTGATGCAATTTGTTTTGCACTCTATGGCAAAATCAGCAGCCAAAATCGTGGGGAAGGAGAAGAACTGCGTTCACAGTATCTTTCGCCGGAGGATGATAAAACTTTTGTAGAGTTTGAATTCCAAGAGAACGGAGAAAGGATTCGGATTCGTCGAGAGCCGAGGCAGGTGATGAAGAGACCGCGCGGAAAAATCGACACCGTTTCGGAAGAGGTGGAATTGTATCTCGGCAACGAGGTGATGACTTCCAAGAGAGAGGTTGATGAAAAAATTGTGGAACTGACCGGTTTGACATGGGATCAGTTTACCAAAATTGTGATGTTGCCTCAGGGAGAGTTTCGCAAATTTTTGAGTGCATCGTCAAAGGAAAAAGAAGAAATTTTGCGAAAAATTTTTGATACTGTGCCATATCAAAGATTTTTGGAACAAGTGAAACAGAAATATTCTATGATTCAAAAGAAGTTTGAAAAGATGAAAGATGAAGTAAATGCCTTGGTTTCTATTTTGGATTTGGAAGAGAGTGCATGTATTCAGGAATTTTTGAATGACAATAGCTTGGAACCGGCATTTTATCTCAAAGCATTAGAAAACATGGTGCAGGAACAAGAAAAAAACAGGAAGGAAACCGAAGAGATAGAAGAGTCCTTGAAAAAATTTGAACAACAGTATCAAAACTGTAAAAATCAAATTTCAATGGCGAATCGACACAATGCGCAGCTATCTCAATTTCAACAGAAACAGGAGGAATTGGGAAAACTCATTCCCCTCGAACAGGAGATGAAAAAGAGAAAAGAGGCTTGTATTCAGGCGGAAAAGGCACTCTCTTTCTACAAGGAAGAAGTTCGATTGGAATCCGTTTCAGATAGGATTCAAAAGAGAAATGAAGAATTGGAACAGTTGATTCAACAAGAAAAAGAGTGGGAAGAAAAAAGTGTTGCTGCGAAAAAAGAGGCGGAGAAAATTCCTTATTTGAGTGAAGAGGAAGAAAAAAAGGTCAAAGAATTAGAGGAATGGAATCAAAAAGAAGAGCAGTATGGCAGATTGCAGGAGGTTTTACATCAGGAAAAAGAGTTTGAAGTACAGAAAAGGAAGTTGGAGCAAGAAAAAATCAAGATACAGACTTCTCTGAAAGAGTGTGAAGAAGTATTGCGTTCGCTTGAAAAAATCGGAGAAAAGTTTGAAAAATCGCAAGAAGAGTTGTTGCAGACAGAAAAAGAGTTAAGCAAAACAGAGTGGGAATTGGATAAATATCGCTTGATTTATCGAGAGTTGAAAAAGATGGAAAAATTTGAGCAGGACCTCTCCTTGTTACAAAAAAGTCTTGGTACCAACCAACAGAATTCAGTTTTGTTATATCAAAAAGTGCAAGATGCGAAAAAAGAGTTTGAGCAATCTCTTTTGACAGTGTATGCAAGAGATTTGGAAGAGGGAACAGCATGTCCGCTTTGCGGTTCGATTCATCATCCTCATCCGATTCATGAAGTGACTTCTGTTACGAAAGAGGAGATAATCTCTTTGGAAGAACAGCTCAAAGAGATACAGGAGACGGCGGTCAGACAACAAACGGAGAAAAAACATCTGGAGGATGCGATTCTTTCTTCAAGGGAGCAGATTTTACAGTTACAAGAGACATCTGCTTTTCAGGTTCGAGAATTCAGCGGTACTTCAGAGGAACTTGTTTTTTATGAAGAATGCGGAAAGTCTTGTGCAGACAGGAAAAAGAACTTAGAGCAGACACAAGTGCGGTTGCAAGCAGAGTGTAAAGAGTACAAGAGAAAAAGAGAGCTTGAAAAGAATGAGCGAGAACAGGTGGAACGATGGCAAGAAAAGATGCAGAACATCATGATTCAGGCAGAAAAATTATCTGTAGCATCAGAACACAGTACACGGTTGAAAACGGAGTTGGAAGAAAAGCTGAAAGGCATTGATGAACAACAGTTGAAGTCGCAAAGACAAACTTTGATGAAAGAAAAGAAGCAGATACATGAAACCATAGAGAAAGTTCGAACGGAATTACAAAAAAGTGTAGACGCTTATTCCAAAATCAGTACGAAAGTATCGGAATGGAAACAGTATCAAAAAGAGGAGACAAGCCGATATCGTGCAGAAAAACAGGACTGGGAAAGAAAGATAACACAGGAATTTTCCGATATGGAAACCTATCGCAACAACTGCATGGAAGAATCCGTCTTGGAACAGGAAAAGAAACAGGTGGAAGAGTTTTTGGAAGAGTACCGTGTATTAAGTGTGGAAGTCAAGACCTTGGAACAGACTTTGGAAAGCAAAACCGCAATCGATATTCAACCGTTGGAAAAAGAGATATATTCTCTGGAAGAAGTGCGTAAGGAATTACAGAATACGAAAGAGAAGCTGCAACAGCAGTATAAATCCGTTCACATGCTTGAGAACAAGATTCGTGAAGTGTTATCACATGAAGAGGAATATGCACTAAAAAGAATGAATCTTGCCAAGTTATATCAACTGTGCAGCGGAGAAAATCCGATGAAAGCTACTCTTGAAACCTATGTTTTGATGTATTTCTTTGAAGAAGTGCTGATGTATGCGAATCAGAGATTATATAAGATGACAGACGGTCAGTATACCCTATATCGCAAAGAGGATAACTTCAAGGGCGGAGGAAAAAACAGAGGATTGGAATTAGAAATTTTGGATACCAATGTAGGAAAAAAACGCAGTACGGCAATGCTGTCGGGCGGAGAAAGCTTTTTGGCATCGCTTGCGTTGGCGCTCGGATTGTCGGATGCCATTATGAATACGGCTGGTCAGATTGAAATTGATACCTTGTTTATTGATGAGGGATTCGGAACATTGGATCAGGACAGATTACAGAGTGCGGTAGATTGTCTCTTAGAGCTTGCGGGAAGAAATCGGATGATTGGTATTATTTCTCATGTAGAAGAACTGAAATCCACGATTCCGAATAAAATTATTGTCACATATGAAAAAGAAAGAGGAAGCACACTTTCACTGATGTATTAAAAGAATATAGTATGAAATGTGCGTCTTATTAGAAATGCGAATATAAAAATTTATCCAATCTTGAGATTTTATGATATTGTGATATAATGATGGTGTCGCCTAACTGAGAATAAGGACGGAATAGAATGGTTCCGTTTGCGGTTCGTTCATTTGGATTTGGAACGAATGTTAGAGAAATTGAGCATGATGTATCATCTAAGGACAGATGACACGGTAAATATCAAAGAATGATGGAATGGCAAACAGTTTTTAGATAAGGCAACAATAAAGAAAAATCAAGAAAAGAAAAATCTCATTTATTTTGGAAAATCAGGAGTGAACATATTGATAGCGATAAAAATGTTATTAAGTTTTTTAACGGCTTTTTTGGTATGTTATTTGATGATTCCTTTCGTAATCAAATTTGCTCATGTAATTGGTGCAATTGACGTTCCGAAGGATAATCGGAGAGTACACACCGAACCAATTCCGCGATTGGGAGGAATGGGGATAGCAATAGCTTTTATGGTAAGTACATTGATTTTTTGCGGAGTGCATAGAGAGTTAATCTCTATCCTGTTTGCAGCAACGATTGTGTTAGTGACGGGTGTCTTTGATGATACCCGAGACCTCAGTGCAAAACTGAAATTGATTATTCAAATAATTTGTGCGGGAATCGTGGTATATAGCGGAGTGCAGATTGATTATGTTGCAAATCCTTTTACCGGACATTTGATTTGGCTCGGCTATTGGGGAGTTCCCATCAGTATTGTTTGGATTGTGGGAGTGACGAACTGTATCAATTTGATTGACGGATTGGACGGTTTGGCTGCCGGAATTTCATCCATTGCGGCTTTTACCTTGGCAACGGTTTCGCTTATTCACGGATACTATAACTATGCGACCATCTTCTTTTGTTTAGCGGGTGCAAGCATCGGATTTTTGCCACACAACTTCAATCCGGCAAAGATTTTTATGGGAGATACAGGTTCCTTGTTCTTAGGTTTTATTTTGTCTGTTATGGCAATTGAGGGAACAGTAAAGAGTACAACATTGATTGCAGTCATCGTTCCTGTTTTGGCATTAGCGGTTCCGATTTTTGATACGGCGTTTGCGATTATCCGCCGAAAGTTGGCAGGCAAACCGATTATGCAAGCGGACAAAGGACATTTACACCATAGACTGTTGGCAAAAGGTCTCAGTCAAAGACAAACGGTGCTGGTATTGTACGCAGCAAGTGCCATCTTGGGTGCAAGTGCGGTGTTGATTACGCATATGAAAGTAATTTATGGAATTCTTATCATCATTGTGGACTTTATGTTCATAGGCTATAGTGTCTATCGATTGAAAATTTTGCACCATGATCAACATGATGTAGAAAAGTAACCCATATTACCGATAAAAAATAATTCAAAACAAATGTAACAATAAACACAAAATCTGTAGAAGAATGGAACAAATTTTTCTACAGATTTTTTTGTAACCGATTCTTCCTTGAAAGAAAGATAGTTTCACAGTATACTGATAAAAACTAAGAAAATAATGTAAGTTTGGCAAGAGAACGGAGGAGTATTGTCATGGATAATTTTATACACTATGTGTATATTGATTGGGAAGAAATTCCTGAAGACAGTTACCTGCGTGATATTGCTGCATTCCAAAATGTAGAAAAGCTGTCATTTCAAAAACCGGTGACTTTTTTTGTAGGAGAAAACGGCAGTGGAAAATCAACGCTGTTAGAAGCGATTGCCATTTCTTGGGGGTTCAATGCAGAAGGCGGAACCAAAAATTATGCATTTTCAACATTCGATTCTCACTCGGATTTGAATAACTATATTCGATTGTCAAGAGGAACTCGAAAAGTGAATGGAGGATATTTTCTTCGTGCGGAGAGCTTTTATAATGTGGCGACACAGGAACAAAAATATGCAGATGATGCACATCCTTCCCGCCGATTTCATGAAAAATCTCATGGAGAGGCTTTTTTGTCAGTGGTACAAACTCAATTTCGTCCGAACGGATTATATCTTTTGGATGAACCGGAATCAGCACTTTCCCCTCAGAGACAGTTGACACTCTTGTTAGAGATCTATCGATGTATTCAGGAAGGGTCGCAGTTTATTATTGTTACACATTCTCCGATTTTATTGGGAATGCCGGATGCGGAAATATTTACCTTTGATAAGGGGATGATTTCTCTGTGCAACTATGAAGAAACAGACAGTTATCAGGTTACCAAACTGTTTATCAACAATCGCAAACAGATGTTACATCAACTTTTTTGTGAAGAAGAATAAAGGAGAAGGATATGGACTTTAGACAGATAAAAAGAGAAGATGTACGAGCTTTTTATGACTGTATGAAAGCAATCGACCAAGAGACGGAGTACATGTTATATGAACCGGATGAAAGGGTTTGGAATCAGGATTTGTTGGAAGTTAAGATGCAAAGGGAACAAGATTTTTTGGTAGGAGCATTTGAAGAAAAAGACATCGTGGGATTTTTATCGGCAGAAAGAGGTACTGCCAGACGAATTCAACATTCCGCTTATATTGTGGTTGGAATCCAAAAAGCATATTGTCATCGTGGCATAGGAAGTCAATTTTTTGCGATGTTGGATGATTGGGCGAGAACGAATCATATTACAAGGTTAGAACTTACCGTGCGTTGCGATAACGAACCTGCCATTCATCTGTACCGAAAAAACGGATTTGTGGTGGAAGGAGTCAAAAAACATACGATGCGTGTCAATGGAGAGTATGTAGATGAATATACTATGGCAAAGCTGTATTAGAGTGATTGATAAATGATGTATGTACTTTTCATAGGTGATATTTGAGTTTGTGCAAACAACGAAATGAATAGCGGGTGCTTCTCTTTTTATTTGAATTTCATCAAAAAGGACGGGAAAGTTGTTTGTGTACACAAGGAAAAAGATACACAACAATACAAACAGAATTGTTGTGAGAAAAGAGGTTATAATGTCAAGGCTACCTATTCTACAAGAGTTGCTCCAATCAAAAGATATTTTTCTTTTTGTGATAGGGCTTGGAGTATCTGTGGCATTTTCTTATGTTTGGAAACAACTGAAATGGTGTCTCATAGGGACTTTTGTTTCTTTTGGGATTTATCTTTTTTGTGAAATGACGGCTCCGAAGGTTGTTTCTTATGCAGAGGCATTTGGAATTTTATTTTTGGGATGGTTCTGTTTAGGAAGTACATTCGGGGTTTTGGTATGTGATGTGCTGAAGGTAATTCAAAAAAAACGGAAAGACGGAAAGAAGGGAGTTTTGTGATGAAAAAAATTTCAACAGTCCTATTATTGATTGTAGTAATTTTTGTACCGAATGTATCTTTTGCGGGAGATATTCCGGAATGGTTATTACAGGATGAGGATACACAAACATTTATCGGTGAAGTGAAAGAAATGACGGAAGAAAGTGTTACGCTGATTCAAAGATACAATATTAAGGGGGAGTTTGAAGAAGGTAGTAAGCAGACTTACCCTGTTCGTTCTTCTTTGATTTTAGGTGATGTCAAAGCAGGAGAAACTGTACTTTGTGGGTATGCTGATGAAAACAATTTAACTCTCTATAAGATAAAGAAATTTGAAAACGGGAGGATAGAGCTTTCTGACGACTATCCTATGACAAAGCGATTAGAGGACTATATTAACAACGGAGACTTCGCAAAAGCTGAATTGAAAAGACTACTAAACAGCTCCGATAAAGACACCGGTAAACATACGGAACAATCGGAACCGAAAGAAGAAACATCTGTCAAACATCCTGATAAGACTGATGCCATAGGAGGAGCCGACGGATCTACTTCTATTGTAATTGAAAACACGGGTATGGTTGATATTTGGAAGTTTGTGGTAGGAATAGGAATCCTTTTGGTTACAACAGGGGTACTGTTGATAAAAAGACAGAAAAGAACAAGATAAAGAATTAGAGAATCAATGTTTGTAGAGGATTCATCCTGTTAGGATTCGTCAGAATCAGATACAAATCATATGGTTGATTGTACAAATGGTATTTTGGTTATTTAGAGAAAATGAACCGGAGTGTTATTGTGTATTCGATTGTGCTTGATGTTGATAAAAGTGAAAAATTTGAGATTTTTGTACGATATAAAAAACAACGTCAGGAAAAAAGAAAATGTGAAAGGATAAAGAACAAGTTGAAAATTTCAACACTGTTCAGATATTACAAATCAATTAAAATATCTTAGAACAATGAATTTTCAATAGATGTAAAGTTTTGTTGCGGAAATGTAAAGAGGTTGTGCTGGTTTGATGAACTATCATTTGATACACTACATTCAAAACAATAAAGGAGGATTTCAGTATGAAACTTGAAGAAAAAATCCTTGCACTTCGAAAACAATATGGAATGTCACAAGAAGAATTAGCAGGGAAATTAAATGTATCAAGACAAGCAATTTCACGTTGGGAAATGGGAACAGCACAACCGGATGTTTCCAATATATTGCAATTGAGCAAGGTGTTTTGTGTCACAACAGATTATTTGTTGAATGATGAGTGTGAACAGGAGATTCATAGGTCAGAAAAAGAAACCGGTAAAGGAGTTACCAAAAAGACACAACAGAAAAAAATAGGGATATTGATTTTGCTATTCGGCTTGCTTGGAAATTTCGTAATTTATATCTTCTCTCGATTCATAAAAGTGATGATTCCTTATATTACAGAAGTAGATGGAAGACGGGTTTATGAATGGGGGAGACTTACAGGGTTAAGTTACTATTATTTTGTACAACAATACAACTTAGTGTTTTTGAGTGTTTTGTTTTATCTGTGTATTGTGGTGGGAATCGGTATTTTCTTTATGGATAACATAAAAAATAAAAATCAGAAAAGTTTTTTTAGAAAGTAATTGGACAATATCAGGATGATAGTTCATCATAAAGAGAAATATCGAAATTAGTAGAAGGACTGATGATTTTTTTATAAAACGATATTTTTGAGAGATGCAAAGTCTTATGGAGGGGCGGTTAAAATGTGTGATTATTGTAAAGATATTCCGTTGGTTGAGAGAATTCAAAGTCCGAAACACTATGAGCAGATTGTGGAGTCCATCTTTGAGTTAGTAGACAAAAAGGGATTTTTAGTTGTGGAAGGAACTTGTCCGCTTGGCTGTCATCAAGTGAATCAGATGTGGGTGGATGATATCATCTATCATATTGTGAAGTGTCCTCGGTGCAATCAAGAGTTTACTTGTGTTGTCAATACTTACCGAGGTGGTGGCTGTTTCAAAAAAGGGCGTTAGTGTAGAAATTTATCGGAGTTTTTCTGTCGTACCGTCTGTATTGTTTGATTTGTCGAAAATCATTATCCTTTATTCGTTGCAATAATACTTTGGTATCAATTAAATGATACATTCTCCCGATAAAGATATTGTCAGTTTGAACCGTAATGAGCAATCGAATAGGGATGATGTTAGTGTTTTGACCGGAGTAATGGAAAAAGATATGTAAAAAGTGGAGACTCCGATTTTATTCATGTATAATATAGTTATAGAAAGTGTCATATATGGATGAGGAGAGGATTGCATGGGCGCAGTGAAGAGACTGAGTAAGGAAGAAAGAAAAAAAGAAATTATGCAGTCGGCTGCAAAAGTTATCATCGAAAAAGGATTTTCAAAGACGACAATGGAGGATATTATTGCCGGAACTACGATGTCGAAAGGCGGAGTGTATCATTACTATGGTAATACAATGGATATTTTGGCAGATTTGATGATTTCCGGAATGGAATATCGAAATAAGATTATTTTCAGTCATTTGGACGAGTATCAAAAGGGATGTGAGGTAGAATTTTTGGCAAAGCAATTGGTTCAAAAAATGATTGATGACAATTTCTATATGCCAATCTATGTGCAGTTTTTGATAGAAAAAAAGAGAAATCCTAAGCTGGAGTTACTGTTTCAAGATTTGAAGAAAAAAACATTAGCTGAATTTAGCAATATTTTGAAGGATGATTTCAATGTATTTCCGGATATGGCAACTTTTGATTTTATGACAGATTTTATGAATGCGATTATTTTGGCTTCTGATGTATTGGATGCAAGAGAAAGTTTTGCAACTAACAGACAGCTGTTAGAAGAAATGACTGTTTTTGTATTGAAGAAGATAAAGCGATAGTTGTTTGACTACGATATCAGATGTTTTGCGGTGCACAAAGTTCATGAAAGATGAGGTAACGGATATGGCAATCGAAAACGTGAAAGAGTATTTTAGACAGTATGGGATACAAGATAGAATTTTGGAGTTCGATGTATCGAGTGCCACTGTGGAATTGGCTGCGGAGGCGGTGGGGTGTGAACCGAAGAGGATTGCCAAAACGATGTCTTTTTTGGGAAAGGAGCAACCGGTTTTGATTGTGCTTGCCGGCGATGCTCGAATTTCGAATTCAAAATATAAGGAGATCTTTCACACAAAGGCAAAGATGATTCCTAAGGATTTGGTAGAGAAACTCATAGGTCATGAAATCGGCGGGGTGTGTCCTTTCGCTGTCAAAACGGGTGTTGAGGTATATTTGGATTCTTCTTTGAAGAGATTTGAGACAGTGTTTCCGGCAGCCGGAAGCTGTAACAGCGCCATTGAGTTGTCAGTTGAAGAGCTTATGAGATATTCCGGTGCAAAGGACTTTGTTGATGTGAGCGAAGATTTGGAATAAGAAAAAGTTAAAAAACAAAGAATAAGAAAGGTTAGGGATTTACATGGGAAATATTGCAATGATTTATGCGTCGGTTCATCACGGAAATACCAAGAAAGCAGTTGATTATCTCAGTACGAAAATTTCTGCTACTGTTGTGGATGTTACGAAAGAAAAAGCGTTTGATGTCAGCGAATACGATACAGTTATTTTTGCATCGGGAATCTATTTCGGTCAATTTCACAAGTCTATTTTGGAATATATTGAAACAGTTGATGTATTAGGAAAAAATGTGATTTTATTATACACTTGCGGAATCAAAGTCCAAGATTATGCCAAGAAACTGAAAAAAATATTGGAACAGAAAGGTGCAACTGTTTTGGGAGATTGCTACTGCAGAGGGTTTGATACCTATGGATTTTTGGCAAAAATAGGTGGCATTGCAAAAAATCATCCCAATGAAAAAGATTTGGAAAAAATCTATTCTTCGATTCAGCAAATGTGTAAGGTTGAATAGTTGTATTAGTTTGAGCAGGAATGATAATGTAACAGTAGGGAAGTTGTTTCATAGGAGAACTATGAGAAATAGTCTATTTTTTGAATGATTAGGGAACATTTTCAAAATTTGTACCTTTATGGGAATGCGTTTGGTGGTGGAAATTTGAAGTATTTTACAAATGGGTATGGAAAACAAACGATTTTGATAAGAGAATGGAAGAAATCAGTCACATAAAATTTTTTTGAGAATGGATGAGAAAAGAGGGGACTAAGATGAGAAAGAGTGTTTTGCTTTGTGCTTGTTTGTTACTAATTACTTTGCTTGTGGGATGTGAAACCTACAGTAAAAAAGTTCAACATGAAACGATTCGTCCTCTTGTTTTGACGGAAGAAACGGAACGTCTGGTAAATTCGTTTGATTCAAAGAGCAATTACTATGAATTTTCAACGGATTTGAAACATTGTACCATCAGAATATGGACAATCGAAAACGGAGAGTGGAGATCATCTGATGTGTTGACATCTGAATTGAAGTTGGAAGATCAGTATCATGTGGCAGGAGTTCGAATCGGAGAAAAGATGTCGGAGTTTGTGTTAATGACCGAGGGGGAGAGTCTGACGACTTTGGGAGACGGGTTTGATTTTGAACATGATTCCGGCATGACATTGTATATGGAGCATGAGCAACCGATAGAAGAAAGTAAGGAAGTTCCTCTTTTGGGCATGTTTGCAATAAAAGAAGGCGATAACTCTTTTCCTGCTGATACATTACGCCGATTTCGAAATGTCCAATGCGACAGAGCATTTGTGATTACGGCAACATTTGAAAAGTAAAAAATTGTGTTGTCATAGTAAGGGGTGTGAAGATGCAACAAAAACAAAAGGGTTTCTTTTCCGTTACAAAAGAAAAGTTAGTTTTGATAGCCGGTTTGGTGTGGTTTGCTGCGGGCTACAATGTGATGAGATTGGGATTAAAGAGCTATCTTCAGATGGATGAGATTACAATTTTGTACATCTTGTTATCGATAACGGTATTTATTCCATTTGTATGGATGTTCTTTCGGATGAGTCGGAAAAATAAGGAATGGATTTTGTTGTTTGAAGAGACACATCGTCCTTTTTGGCATTTTTTTGCACGAAAGTCCTACATCATCATGGCTTGTATGATGAGTTTCGGCATTGCACTTCGGAAATCAAGTTTGGTATCTAACACATTTATAGCAGTGTTCTACAGCGGTTTGGGAGTAGCACTGGCGTTGTCCGGCGTTTATTTGATTATTTCTTATATCAGTTTGAAAAAGAGTTCCGATGATTAATCCTTCATACCTTAGAGTGATAGTGATAAACTGAAAATGGATTGATTGTGTAATTCTTTCTTCGAAATGGTCATTTCTCTACGAAAACCTTATCAATTGCGATTTATTGAACTTTGAAAGGAATATGTTTTTCACATTTTCGAAAGAGAGGGAAGTGATATTGATAGGATGAAGTAATAACTGTGAATTGGAAGCAATCAATTAAAGAATAGAATGTACATGTAAGAGAAAGGAGAAAGTCTTGAAGACACGACGATGGGATTTTATTTTTATGGGATTGTTTTGCATCATGTTGTTATCTGGTATCTTATTTACAAAAGATGCCATTCATCATTCGAAGACCGGTTTGTTTTATAACAGCAACATTCTGTTCGGTGCTTACGCTGTGTATTTTGTATTGATGATTACGGCGTTTATTCTATCGTTCTTGTTGAAACCCAAAAAGAAGTAGAGAGAATGATTGATTAGAATAAAATATGAAAAATGATAATATATAGAGATAGTTCGTACGCATTATAAAACGAACTATTTTTTTGTTTTATTAAAAATAATTCGAAATCGTATGGATTTTATATGAATTTTCATGTAAAATAGTAGGTGTATCACGAGGATTCTATTGAATGAGAACTAAATGTAATGATACGAAAGTCTAATTGAATTGCCTTGATGTGTAATTTGAAAGAAGTGCTGTCAACGGCGTCTTCATTGAAGTAATCGGAGTGCAGCGAAACGATGAATTGCAATTTGAAACAATGATAGCAGGCAATTTGAATGGAGAACATTAGGATTGAAAATAATGTTGTTGATAAGGGGTGTGTGCCATGATTTTTAGAGAAGTTGAAACGATTTCGAATATTGCCACAACAAAGAAGACTCTGTTGGATGATTACAAGTTAAAGTATTTTATCCGAAGTGTGTTTGCCGGATTTTTCGTTTCGGGAGCATTGGGGTTGAATTTGATTTGTAACAATCTATTTGCAAAAACGAATCCTCCTGTCGGAAAGATGCTGGGCGGTATTTATTTTTCATTGGCAGTGTTACTGATTGTTATGGTAGGCGGAGAACTTTTTACGGGAAATACTTTTGTGATGTCATTCGGTTCTATTGACAAAAAAGTTTCATGGATAGATACATTGAAAGTTTGTATGGCAAGCTATTTCGGAAATTTTGTCGGAGCAGTGTTGTTTGCTGTTTTGTTCTATCTTTCAGGAGCTTCAGGAACAGAAGAATATATCATGTTATCAATGCCAAATAAGGTTTATATCCCTTATATGCAATTGTTTGTCCGTGCAATATTGTGTAACTTTTTGGTATGTATTGCAATTTTGTGCGGAATCAAGATGAAGGAAGAGGTCGGAAAGATTGTGATGATTGTGCTTGTTATCAGTGCTTTTATCATATCCGGATATGAACACAGTATTGCGAATATGGGATATTATACATTCAGTATCCTTTACACACCTGAAGTGCCGATTGTCAGACTCTTTCTCAATCTTCTGATTGCAACTGTGGGAAATGCCATAGGCGGCGGGTTGATGTTGGCGCTTCCTCTTAGAAAGATGAGTTTGGACAAATAATAAATAGGTTGTTTTTTGTATTCAGAGAGATTCGATTTTGAGAAAACTGCATCCTGCAAACCGATTAAAAAACTGATTTTATGGAATAAAGGAAAGAAACATTGTATTTTTGTGGAGAAATCATTGAATTCTATTGTCAATGTATCAGTATAATTACAAAAAGGGGAATTTTGTAGTTTTGATAGAAATAAACAATAAAGACTGGTATAATGGTACAACACAGAGTTTTTATCATTCGATGAAACATGCGGACAGTGGGACAACTTATTTGATTCGAAATCATTTTTTGTTTGTGACAGAGAAGTTTTACGAGATAATGCAGAGAGAAGGTAGATTGTATGTCAGAAAAGAAAAAAAATTTGGATTATACGATGAAGTTCGAATATACACGTGATAACACTATGACGATTAAAGAAGTGTTGAATTCTGTTTGGAAATCGTTGGAAGAAAAAGGATATAATCCAAAAAATCAATTAGTCGGATATTTGTTGTCGGGAGACCCAAGTTATATCACAAGTTATAATAATGCCAGAACAATGATTCGTGCTTTTGAAAGGGACGAAATTTTGGAAGTTGTTTTGGAACAGTATATTGCTCAGAAGTAGTATGATGGAAAAGAGAATTTTGGCATTGGATGTGGGAGATCGTCGAATCGGAATGGCGATGTCCGATTTGTTGGGCTGGACGCCACAGCCCCTGTATACCATCCATCGAACGAAGGACGAAGAAGATTTAGGGAAGATTGTCGAAGTAATCAAACAATATGATATCGGCACGATTGTTTGCGGTTTGCCTAAAAATATGGATGGGACGGTCGGTTTTCAAGGAGAAAAGACAATGCAGTTTGTAGAGCAGTTACAACAGCTGATTCCTCCTGAAATCAAAGTGGTGTTTCAAGATGAGAGATTGTCTACAAAATCGGCAAAACAGGTGATGCATACATCCGGTGTGAAAAAAAAGAATAAGAAGAATATGATAGATACGATTGCGGCAGTATTTATTTTGGAAACATATCTAATGAAGAAGTAGCATTTATTTGTTATCAATTAACGATATTATTATATGAAAAAAAGGAGATACCATGTTAGAAGAAACAAGGATTGTATTAACAGATGAGAATGGAAATGATGTTGAATTTGAATTGGTGTCCACATTGGAAGTAGATGGAAAAGTGTATGCAATCTTACAACCGATTGGTGAAGAAGAAGCGTATATTTTCAACTTGAAATATGATGAAAACGGTGAAATGGAGTTATCTGAAATTGAAGATGACGAAGAGTTCGAAATCGTAGCAGAACAATACGAATTGTTGGAAACAGAAGAATAATAAGTATAATCTTTTTAAAATCTGTAAAATTCATTTGACAATATGACATTATTATCATATAATTTATTTGAGAATGACTGCTAACTGACATTTTTTGAGAAAAGGGTGATGGTAATGAATACAGATTATATGGAAGATTTGAAAGACAAGCTAAAAGAAGAAGGTTTGAAGTTAACGCCTCAAAGACGGTCAATTGTGCAAGTTTTGATTGATTCAAAAGGTCAACATTTGAGTTGTGAAGAGATTTATGACAAGGTGAAGGAAAGTTGTCCCGAAATCGGATTGGCAACAGTGTATCGAACATTACAAATGTTGGACAAAATAGGTTTTACAAACAAGTTAAGTTTGGATGACGGATGTTTGAGATATGAGTTTAATATGGCTCATGAAGGACATCACCACCACCATCTGATTTGTAAGCAATGCGGAAGCATTACGGAAGTAGAGTTGGATTTATTGGATCCTTTGGAAAATATCATTGAAACGAGTTACAATTTCCAAATTGATGACCATGATGTAAAATTCTATGGAACATGCAGTAAATGTTTGTAGCAAAAAACCCTTCATACTTTTTGTATGGAGGTTTTTTTCTTATGAATATGGTGGAAAAATGATATCATAGGGTAGTAATAAGGTTAAGAAAACTGTTCGGGCTAAAATTGCATAGTAATTTTTTGAAAATAAAAGTGGATTTCACGATGGAAGTGTGAGGAGTACGCTGACGAAAATGCACAAAAACCAAAGGAATTGTTGTGTCTTCTTTTGTTGATTTTTGATTTGTATAAAGAGAAATGTTGTAAAAATACAGACGACATGCTCTTTGTAAACAGAGTATTGGTATTTTTTGGTGCGAAAGAGGGATTATGTTTGCTTCCAAAAATAAAAAGAAATTGAGATAGGATGACAGTATCTCTTTTTGTGAAACAACAATGCTTTATCAGTAAGAAAATGAAATGTATTTAGAGAGATAGAGGAACAAAAAAGAAAAAGGAGATTGTATATGGCAAAAAAACAAAACAAAATTAAAATTATTCCATTAGGTGGATTGCAGGAAATCGGAAAAAATATGACTGCAATTGAATACAAAGATGAAATGATTGTGATTGACTGTGGTTTGAGTTTTCCGGAAGATGAAATGCTCGGGATTGATGTCGTTATTCCGGATGTCAGCTATTTGGTAAAAAATCACGATAAATTGAAGGGAATCTTTTTGACACACGGTCACGAGGATCATATCGGTGCGATTCCTTATGTGTTGAGAAAGTTAGATGTTCCTATCTACGGAACAAAATTTACGCTTGCATTGGTAGAACACAAATTGAAGGAAAATCGAATTTCGAATGCGATGTTAATTGAAGTTCCTGCAGGTACAAGTGTGAAAGCGGGATTGTTTAAGATAGATTATATTCGTGTAACACACAGTATTCCGGATTCTTGTGCTTTGGCGGTGCATACACCGCTTGGTATTATTTATCATTCCGGAGATTTTAAGATAGATCACACGCCGATTGATAATGAGGTGACTGATTTTCACAAAATGGCGGAGATTGGTGCAAGGGGCTGTCTGTTGATGTTGGCGGAAAGTACCAATGTGGAAAGAGAAGGGTACACAAAGTCTGAAAAAGTTGTCGGAAAAACATTGGATGAAATCTTTTTGGGAGCACAAGGAAATCGTGTTATTATTGCAACCTTTGCTTCCAATATTCATCGTGTTCAACAAATTGTCGATATGTCAATCAAATACGGTCGTAAGGTAGCGGTATCGGGTCGTTCTATGGTAAACGGCATCAATATTGCACTTTCTTTGGGATATCTTCGTATTCCTAAAAAAACTCTTGTGGACATCAATGACATTCACAAGTATTCGAAGGATTCGCTTACTATCATTACAACAGGTTCTCAAGGAGAACCGATGGCAGCGCTGTCTCGTATTGCGGCATCGGAACACAAAAAAATTCAGGTGAGTGAAGGAGATACAGTGGTATTATCAGCGCATCCGATTCCGGGAAATGAAAAATCTGTTGCAAAAGTAGTGAACCAGTTATTTGAGCGTGGTGCGAATATTGTATATGACGGAGAATCGGATATCCATGTGTCAGGTCATGCGAAAAGAGAAGAGTTGAAACTGATTCATCGTATTATCAAACCGAAATTCTTTATGCCGGTGCATGGAGAGTATCGACATCTGTATATCCATGGCGAACTTGCGCAGGAACTTGGGATGCCTGCTGAGAATGTTGTGTTAATGAAGAACGGAGCAGTGTTGGAAGTATCACGCAATGAGTGTCAAATCAACGGGCAAGTTCCGTCGGGGAATGTATTGGTCGACGGTTTAGGTGTCGGAGATGTCGGAAATATTGTGCTTCGTGATAGAAAACATCTGTCAGAAGACGGTTTGATGGTTGTGGTTGTAAACTTGTCCAAACAGGACGGTTCCATGGTTTCTGAACCTGATATTATTTCAAGGGGCTTTGTATATGTTCGTGAAGCGGAAGGTTTGATGGATGAAGCAAAGGAAATCATCAAACAGACATTGATTAGAAATCAACAAAAAAATAATAGAGAATGGGCATATATCAAAACTTCTATCAAAGAGGATTTGAAATCTTACCTGTTCCAAAAAACAAAGAGAAGTCCTATGATTCTTCCGATTATTATGGAAGTGTAGTTGACTTTCAAAAAAGTAAGGAAAGTTTGTTATTCTTCACTGTTTTTTCATCACACAGAAACATCAGATAAAAATAGTGAAAAATACCATTTTGAAAGGATGAGAGTATGAATTCAATTAACTCAATGTTGCTTAGTTTGCCAGGTATTTTGATGGCTATTTCGTTTCATGAATGTGCACATGCTTATGTAGCGCATTTGATGGGTGATGATACCGCAAAAGATGCAGGTCGAATTTCTATCAATCCCCTCCATCATATCGATCCGTTCGGATTTTTGATGTTGCTGCTTGTTCATTTTGGTTGGGCGAAACCTGTTCCTGTGGTAGAAAGTAATTTTCGAAACAGAAAGTTAGGCAGTTTCTTGGTTTCGATTGCCGGAGTAACGATGAATATTATCTTGGCAATGGTGCTTGGTGTGATCTGGAGGTTATTATCTTCTGTGATTCAGCAGGAATCTTTTGATTCGATTATGATACTCGCGGTTTATATCAACATTTACTTTGCTGCATTCAACTTGATACCGATTCCGCCGTTGGACGGATATCGTATTTTGTCTCTGGTGCTGCCTTATTCATGGAAATATAAGCTCTATGAGTATGAACGATATAGTTTTCTAATACTAATTGTATTACTTTATACCAAAGTTCTTTATATTGTGTTAACTCCAATGGTATTTGTTATTTCAACAATTGTATTCTTTGTAACAGGGCCCTTAGGCTAACAAGGAGAATTCACAATGGGATACAATGTTCAAATGCAAAATTATGAAGGACCGTTTGATTTGTTATTGGAGCTTTTACAGAAAGATAAAATCAATATCTGTGATATTTCGATTGTAGAAATGACGAATCAATATATGGAACAACTCAGAGAGTTGGAACAAGTTTTGGATATGGAAAAAATGACGGATTTTTTGGATATGGCGGTAAAGTTACTGGAAATCAAATCAAGATATTTGCTCTATCTACAAAGTCATGATGAAGAAGAGGAAGAAGATCCGACAGAAGAAATCAAGCGTTCTTTGGAAAAATACAAGGCTTATCGAAATGTAGTCAAGTATCTGTCGGATCGAAATCTTCCGATGGAGAACTACTATACTGCAAAACCGCAAGAAGTCTATATTGATCAGTATTTGGATTTGCAGAATGTTACATTAGAAAGTTTATATGAATTTGCACACAGTGTGTTGGAGAGAAAAAATGAAAATCCGATTATGATTAGCTATAAGACAAGGTCGTTAGAGGACAAGATAGAAGAAATCAGACAGTCGATTGAATGGGGCAAAACATATTCCTTTTCGGATTTGTTGATTTCTCAGGAGAAAGATGATTGTGTTGTTACTTTTTTGAGCATTTTGGAAATGACACATTTAAAAGAGATGAAGTTTCGTCAAAGAAATCTGTTCGGTCAGATAGAAGTGAAACGAGTGGAGGAGCAAAATGGAGCTAAAACAACTATGTAGTATCATAGAATCCATTCTTTTTGTGCGCGGTGAGGAAGTTCACTATGATGAAGTGGTCAAAATCATTCGTGAAGGGAATCCGGAGTGTGTTATTACAAAAAAAATGGTGGCAGAGGCAGTGGTGCTGTTGCAAGAGAGGTATAAGGACAAGATGTCGGGATTGGCCTTACTTTGCACCAAAGAGACATTGCAACTGGCAACGGTTCCCGAAAATCATGCCTTTATGGAAGTGATTACCGTTCAAAAAAGAAAAAAGAGTTTAACGCAATCTGCAATGGAGACACTTAGTATCATTGCTTATCAGCAACCGGTCACAAAGTTGGAGATTGAGGAAGTGCGTGGTGTAAAGTGCGATTCTACTATTCGTGTATTGTTGGACTACGGTTTGATTCGTGAGGCGGGAAGGTTGGATCGAATCGGAAAACCGATTTTGTACAGAACGACACAGGCTTTTTTGGTTCAATTTAATTTGAAAGATATTTCGGAGTTGCCGAACTTTGAACAATTTATCATTGATGAAAAAGAATTGAGCTTGTTTGATGAAGAACAAGCATAATCACAAAATAAATACTAAAACTCAATAGAATGATTTCATTATTTCCTGAAAAATGAAGTATTTTTGATACTTAAAAAAGTTATGTACAGACTCTGTGAAAGTGTAAACAAACTGATGAATGAAACAATCAAAAGTATAACTTGTAGAGATTGGATTAGTTCAATCGTTTCGTCGGGTTTTGGTATAAAAATTTGAATTGCAATAAAAAAGATGTAGCTGTTTGATTGAAACAGTTACATCTTTTTTTTGATCTTCATCCGTCTATTTTGCAGAGAGGGATGCCATTGTAATATAGTTGTACGGTTGATTGAAATGTGGCAAGAAGAAAATATCAAGCAGAGAGAGTTTGTCAATGGTTACCTTTTCTTGAATTGCAAGCGAGAACATGTGGATTCCCATGGACATATCGTATTTGGATGCCATTTGTGCACCAAGCACCACTCTTGTTTTTTTGTCATACACGATTCTGATTTTTACAGATGGATTTTCCGTTTCAATAAAGCCGGGTTTTTGAGTATCATTAAAGTCGGTGTATTCTACATCGAGTCCTAATTTCTGTGCTTTAGATACGGTAATTCCTGTGGACACCATTTTCAAATCATAGATACAGATTCCGTTAGAGCCTTGTACTCCTACGGACTCCAATTCATGTCCTGCTGCATTATGAGCTGCTACAATACCGCTTCTCAGTGCATTGGATGCAAGCGCAATATAGTTTGTGTTATCAATGGTATTATCAAAAACAGTTGCACAATCTCCGATGGCGTACACATCTTTCATAGAAGTTTCCTGTTTTTTGTTCACAAGGTAAGAGCCGTTTCGGAATAATTCCAAACTGTCTTTCCCCAATGCATTGTTCGGTCTAAATCCAATAGACAACACTACCATATCTGCAGGGATTTCTTTTTTATCTGTGATAACGGCAGTTACTTTTCCGTTTTCACCTTTGATTTCTTGAACAGCTTGTCCGAATTCAAGATGGATACCGTTGTCTTTCAGATTATCTCTCATCAGAGTTGTAAACGGTTCATCGTAATAAGCAGGCAAACAGGTGTCTGCGATATCTACCATTGTGATATGTTTTCCATGACGCTCAAATGCTTCCGCAAGTTCTACTCCGATGTATCCGGCACCGACAACGACAATATTTTTGATATCGGGATTTTTGATTTTTTCAATCACTTCCTGTGCATTTTGGTAGAGTTTTACCTGTTGCACATTTTCCAAATCCTTGCCCGGAATATTAGGGATAATCGGCAATGAGCCGGTTGCAAGAATTATCTTGTCATAAAAGTCTTCTACTGTAGAACCGTCCTTCAAAGTGGCGGATAATTTTTTGTTTGCAAAATCAATATGGTTGACAGCAGCCTCCATATGAATTTTTGCTCCCATTTGTTCCAAAGATTCTTTGGTAGCATAGAACAGCCCGTCCGGTTTTGAAATTTGATTACCAATCCAAAGCGCCATCCCACATCCTAAGAAAGAAATATTGTTATTTTGATCATATACCACAACTTCATGCTCCGGATAGTTTGACAAAAGTGTTTTGATTGCTGCGGTTCCGGCATGGTTTGCACCTACTACAATAATTTTACTCATAAGATTTACCTCCAAAATGAAAATGATTATTTTGATAAAACAGAAATGTGAACAACAAATTAATTATAATAATTATTATCATTAAACACTGCTTACCATTATTATACACATATTTTGATTCGTTTAATTATTTTTTTAACAAATTTTTCAAAAAATAATTGTAAGGCTGGAATAATGGATTTTGAAGTCCAGGCTGATACATAACAAAATTACCATACATTTCATTTTGAAAAGTATTCTGTAAGACCCTATTTCTCAAAGTTATACTAAAACCCGATGAAACGATTGAACTAATCCAATCTCTACCGGTGATAGTTTTGATTGTTTCATTCATCAGTTTATTTACACTTTCACAGAGCCTGTACATAGCTTTTTTAAGTGTCTAAAATACTGCGTTTTTCAGGAAATAATGAAATCATTCTATTCAGTATTAGGAAAACGGAGTATACAATTTCCTTATAGCAAATAAGAATTGAAATGATGAGTTATAATTTGAAAGGGATATGATGTCGGTCATTCAAACAGATAGTAGTATTTAGAGTTTACAATAGAGTTGATATCCAACCAAGAAATGTGTCAAATAAACTGTATTTTTCGAATAAAATGAGGTGATATTTTTGGTGGAAGTATAGTAATCTGATAAGTATTTTGATATAATGTTATCAATATATAATATGTATCAGAATGAATTTTTGAGTCAAAACATCCTGTGTAAAGGAGAAACTATATGAATTTGAAGGAATCAAAATTCACCGATGGAAGCATTGTGCAGAGATTAAGAGAGATAGAATCTTTGCCGGAGAATGTCAAAAATATTGAAAAAGTGAAATCAAGCATATTAGGAAGTGGATTTCAATATTCTGTAGTTTGGATTGTTATGGCGATTGTCTGCTTTCTTGCATATGTTTTTTTACAAAAATCAATATTTTTGGTAATTATGCTTGTATTATTGGTAACACCTGAACTGTTCTTGGGTTCGACAGATAGTAGCACATTTTCTTATGTACGAGATTTTGCGGTACCTACGTTGAGGGAAGTGCTTCCGGACACGACGGTAAAATATTATTCCGGAATAGAGACTCCTTATCTCAGAGCGGCAACACCGGTTACACACATGCCGGTTCCTTTTTTTCATATTTCGTTTGGCGATGAAGTGAATACTGATTTTTGCAATTTACGCTCTACACATGAAAAGATAGATATGCAAGGAAATAGAGAGACAAAAATTGATTTTGAAGGGCAGATATTGATGGTCAAGCATCCTACCGGACTGAACGGATATCTTCGTATTATTCCGACAAAACAAGTAATGTTCGGTATGGAGTTGTTGAACGGACACAAAGAAAAGCAGCCGTATGAGACAAAAATTGAAACGGAAGATATCCGATTCAATGAAAATCATGAAGTGTATTGTATGGATGAGTTGAGCACAAGAACATTGCTCAATCCACATATATTGAATTTGTTGACACGGTGGGTAGATATTGTTCCGGTCGGAGTATATATTGATGACGAGACAGTGGTATTGTCTTTTCATACGAAAAAGTTTCTGTTTCAAATCCCCGAATCCGCGTTAGAGATTGAAGAGTTGTCACTTGCGGATGACTATGAAGAATTGCAGGAAGAACTTTCATTGATGTATGAGATTTTGGGAACAATGAATACCTAAATTTAAGGAGGGTGCTATGATAAAATTTGTGTTACTGATTATTGCTATAATGCTTATATGGGGAGTATCAATTCGTAATCGTTTGAAACAGTATTTGGTTGTCATTGATGAATCTAAGGAAAGTGTAGATATTGCATTGGAGAAAAGATATGATACGATATTCGAGATGATGAAAATTGCAAAAGCATATGCAAAGCACGAAGAAAAAGTTTTTACAGAGGTAGTTAGATTGCGTCAAGGACTTTCGATGAAAGAGACGAATGATGTCATTCGTTCGCAAAATCGAGCAATCAGTGAGATTTTTGCGGTAGCGGAAAATTATCCGGAATTGCTGTCTTCTCAGCAATTTTTGAATCTGCAAAATCAAGTTGTCAAAGAAAATTCTGCACTTTCTGCCGCAAAACGGATTGTGAACAGCAATATTAGTGCATTGAACAAGTGTATTGTGTCATTTCCGATGTCGATAGTGGCATATTTTTTGAACTTGGACGAGATGGAGTTTCTTGAAATCGATATTGAAGAAAAGAAATCTATTTCCGGTTTTGACTATGCGTTGTAGAATAATTTTTTCTAAAAAAAGCTCCATTTTAAAAAGAATCTATTAACTTTAGATTCTTTTTTTTCTGATAGTTCATCGGTTTTCGTATCACTTCGCATTATGATAAAGGGAAGAGAAACCACAAATCGTATTACAATAAGCTATCAAACGGATTCGGTTGTTTGTTCAAAAAAATTTCAAAATTTATGATAGAAGTATGGTTACCATGAACTATCAAACAGATTCAGTTGTTCTCCTTGTCTTTCTTTTTCTTCCAATGCGTTCCGATAGGTTTTGAATGCAGTGGGAAGGGGGTATACCTTTCGCAGTTCTTCTATTGTAGCCCATACGGTTTCAGAGGATAAGGGAAGCTCTGAAATCGTTGGAAGAAGAGAGCTTTTCAAAACAGAGGAAGGTTTTTTGTCATTCAAAAAAACAAAGTATCCGTTCATCTTCCATTCAATATGTGTAAAAATATGCTTGGAAGATGGAAGCGGTACAATTTTTTTAATATGAGAAGAAATGGGAGCAAACAGAGATTGACACTCTTCTAAAGAAACGGAATAAGTGAGGGAAGGAAATTCCCAAAGACCGTGTAACAACCCTTTTTGTTCTCTTTTTTGTATCAAAATATGTTCCTTTTCATCCAAAAAGAGAAGGACAGTTTTTTCTTCTATCTTGCGTGTGTTCTTTTTCTTTTTGACAGGCAGTTTGTTTTGTATGCCGGTATGATAGGCGATACACATCGTACTCATCGGACATTCCAAGCATTTCGGTTCTCCGTTCGGCAAACAGATGATAGCACCTAACTCCATCAATGCTTGATTGAAATGATGAACTTCTGTTACAGGAATAAGCTGTTGTACGAGTTCCATCATTTCTTGTTTTGTTTTATTTTCTGTAATATCGCTATCATCTCCCATGATTCGTGCAATGACACGCATTACATTGCCGTCCACTGCGGGAACCGGTTCGTGAAATGCAATGGAAGCAATTGCGCCTGCGGTATAGGGTCCGATTCCCGGAAGTGTGATAAGTTTGTTGTAGTTATTTGGAAGTTCCCCGCCAAACTCTGTTGTGATTTGTTGAGCAGCTTTTTTTAGATTTTTCGCTCGATTGTAGTATCCGAGACCTTCCCAAAGTTTGTGCAAGACATCGTCCTCTACTTGAGAGAGGGAATAGATGTCGGGAAGAGTTTCAATAAATCGTGCGTAGTATTCACGAACCGCCTCGACTCTTGTCTGTTGCAACATGATTTCAGAAATCCACACATGATATGGGGTGGGATCTTCTCGCCAAGGCATATATCGTTTGTTGGCATGATACCAATCCAATATATTTTTTTGAAATGGTAGGATAGGAAAAGGAAGTGTTTTCAAAGTAATCTCCAATCTGTTTTTTGTATCTCAATGATTCAGCATTTCAATCGTGCTGAACGAATAGTTCCGGTCAAATTTGTGAAGTTGGATGTTATGTTAATTTTATTCTATTCTATTTTTATTCTATTCTATCGTAAACCTTATACCCATAGCATGACAGTACATAATCAAAAGAACAGTACAAATTTTTCTGCTTTATTGATATAATGTAAGAAGTAGGTAATTATCAGAAGGAGGAATGAGGATGTTATTAAAAGTATTGATTGAAAATACAGCTTGTTCAGAAGAATTTCATCATGAGCACGGACTGAGTCTTTATCTTGAGGCAAATGGCAAAAAGATGTTGTTCGATGTCGGTGCAAGTGATTTGTTTTATGAAAATGCAAAAAAAATGGGAGTTGCCGTAGAGAATGTGGATTTCTTGGTAATTTCTCACGGCCATAGCGATCATGGCGGTGGACTGGAAAGATTCTTACAAGCAAACAAGCGGGCAAAAGTGTATCTGCCCCCTCATGCATTCGAAAAACATTATTCTCTGAGAGTGGAGAACAAACCTGTCTATATCGGATTAAATGAGGAACTGGAACATGAAAAACGCCTTGTTGTGATGCAGGAGGGAATGACCGAATTGGAAAAAGGGTTCTTTGTATTTTCCAGTATTCCGTTGAAAGAGGCGACACCTCAATCAAACCAATTTTTATTTATGGAAAAAAACGGAATTTTGGAACACGACACCTTTGAACACGAACAAAATTTGGTCATTGAAGAAGGAAACAAAAAAATTGTGATTACAGGATGTGCCCACAACGGAATTGTAAATATTATAGAAGAGTTCAAAAAGTTATTTCATTGTGAACCGGACAATGTGTTGGGCGGATTTCATTTGAGTAATCCGGCGAATGGAGAACCCGAAGATGCGGATAAGCTGAAACAAGTGGGAGAGTATTTTTTGAGTCACAAGACAAATTATTATACTTGCCACTGTACAGGGCTCAAAGCTTATCAGTTGTTGAAAGACCAAATGCAGGACAGAATCAACTATCTCTCTGCCGGAACAGAGATAGAATTGTAGAGAACTTAAGTTGTGAAAAATTCTTATAACGGTTTTATTCTATCATGATTTTCTTATATAAGGTACAAATTTCAAACATGATGTCGAAATAAGAGAAATGATAAGAATTTAGTGAGATAGGAAGGAATCTGTCATACAGATTTTAGATGAGAGCTGAATTTTTAAAAATAGGATGAAGATTACAATAAAATAGAAACGTCTATATTACAAAAAGAGAATTAATGAAGGGGTATATGTTGCAGTAAAAATTGTACCAAAACTCTGATGATTTTAGGGTTAGAGCAGACACTTCGTATTCTCTTTTTTTGTTTTAAAATAGAATATAATCCATAGAAGAGAAGAACAATTCTATTTGATTTTGAAAAACAATATAAAATTAAAAGTCCTGTTCATTATTCAATTGATTTAATTTTTTTGCCAAATTAATAATAATGTTATTATTTACATTTCCCATATGAGATTTCATTTCAGACATAGATAGATTTACGTTTCTTGTTTTTATCATAGTTAGTAAATTTTCGTGTTCAACTACAGCATAATCTTTTCTGCTTTTAAAACCACAAAAATAATTATATCGGAAATATAAATCGTAATATTTTAAAAGTTCCTGTTTTAATAAAAAATTTCCTCCTATCTCAGCAATTATAGAATGGAATTCCTTATCCAACTCTAAAAAAAATAAGGGCTTGTGATCTTTTTTGTATAATAAATTTTTTTGCTTAAGTAAGTTATTTTCCAATAAAACTATATTTTCTTCATTCCAATTTAATGTTGCAAGTTTGATAGATAGCAACTCCAAAGATTCGCGCATCTGAAAAATCATTACATATTCATTTAAAGACAAAGATGATACTTTATTTCCACTTCCTTGATTGACAAACCCTTCAATTTTTAAATACCTAATAGCTTCTCTAATAGGAGTTCTGCTGGCGTCAAACTCTTTAACCATATCATCTTCTAGTAAAACTTCCCCCGGTTTATATTCAAGTGTTAGAATTTTCTCTTTTAATTTTAGATATATTTGATAAGAAATATTTTTCTTATAATCTTTTTGTCTACTCATTAAGCCCTCCATTATTTATAAAAAATTCATATTTATAATTTATAAAACATTATACCAACAAAAAACAAATATGTATACTTATATAAACAAAATATAACCCATATTTTGAGTTTTAGAAATTAATCAGTGAATATCGCATAAAACCATATAATGTTTGGATCTTTATATTAAAATGGATAAGTTGGTAAATATGTATACTTAAATAATGGTGATGTGGTATTGATTTAACAATTTAAAGGGTGTATATTGAAGGTAAGTAAACGAGAAAACGTTTTACTTCTGTTAATTAATAAAAATACATAAGGAGGGATAATATGCAAATGAAATTGTCAAACAGACTTTTAGGAATGCCTTTTTCAGGGACAAGAAAACTAACACCCTATATTGAAAAAGCAAAAAGCGATGGAAAGAAGATTATTGCTATGTATGTTGGACAGCCGGATATAAAAACGCCGGTAGGTTTTTTTGAAGCAATCAGAGATTTTCAACCTGAAGTATTGTCATATGGAGAAAATAACGGAAATCCCGAATTAAGAAAAGTGATAAGCAAGTACTATCATTCTTATGGTATTGATTTTAATCCTGATGAGATATTTATAACTGTAGCAGGGAGTGAAGCTTTGTTATTTTCGTTAATATCAACCTGTGATGCCGGAGATAATATTTTAGCAGTTGAGCCTCTGTATACGGACTACAATTCAATAACGAAAGAAGTAAATGTAGAAATTAAGCCTATAACAACCGGTCCGGAAAACGGATATCATTTACCATCAAGAGAAAGGATTGAATCTTTAATAGATGAAAAAACAAAAGCTATACTTATGAATCATCCAAATAATCCTACAGGGGTAGTATACACTGATGAAGAAATTAATATGATTTGTGATATAGCAACTGAAAATGATTTATTTATTATATCTGATGAAGTATATAGGGAATTCGTTTATGATGGCTTAAAATACACTTCTTTTGCACATGTTGACAAAGTGAAGGATAATGTAATTATAGTAGACAGTATATCCAAAAGATTCAGTGCATGCGGTGCAAGAATAGGAAGTATTGCAAGTAAAAACAAAGATTTTGTAGCGAATATTGGAAAGTTATGTCAATCGAGAATATGTGCGCCGACGTTGGAGCAAATCGGAGCCATTGAACTTTATAAAACTCCTAAATCATATTTGGAGGAAATAAATAAAGAATATGAGCACAGAAGGGATGTGGTTTATGAACTGTTGACAAAGATTGATGGAGTTGTTTGTCAAAAGCCTGAAGGAGCGTTTTATATTTCAGCAGAATTGCCTGTAGATAATGCTGAAGATTTTCTGATATGGATGCTTGAAAATTTTGAAGATAAGGGAGAGGTAGTTATGGTATCTTCAATTGAGGGCTTTTATGCAACAGAAGGGTTAGGAAAAAGGGAGGTGAGAATAGCATACGTGTTAGAAGAGGACAAGCTGAGACGTGCTATGGAATTACTGGAAAAAGCGTTGTCAGCATATGCTAACAGATAAACTGTATATTGGAAATGTTATGAACTACTTTATAACTATATTATGACAAATTTTGAGGCGATGATATTGAAAACTTTAAAATGGATTGATAAATATTTTGAGGAAGTGACACTTGTTGCTTTGTTGGCAGTAACTGTAACTTTAACATTTATACAAGTGATTATGAGGTATATTTTTCATAATTCTCTTTCGTGGAGTGAAGAATTGGCTAGGTATTTGTTTTTATATTTGATTTGGATAGGAGCGGCTTATGCGGTAAAAAGAGAATCACATTTAAGAATACAAATTATATTAAGTAAAATACCAAGTAAACATCTGAACAAATTTGAAGTTTTCATTTATTTAATATGGCTTGGGTTCACAATGTTTTTATTTTTGAGTTCCTTGAAAATGACAATTAATATTTTTTCGAGCGGGCAATTATCTCCTGCTATGAGAATTCCTATGGGGTACGCATATGTTTCAATTCCTCTTGGAACTGGGCTTATGTGCTTTAGAATAATTCAGAAAATGTTGAAAAGGGAAAAGTGATTTTATGATAATATTTATATTATTTATTATATTATTTTTACTAATTGGAATCAGTGTTCCAATAGGGATTGCATTAGGATTAGCAACAACTTTAACTATGTTAATCTCCAAAGATGTATCATTAAATTTTGTTGCTCAAAATGCCTTTACATCTTTAGACTCTTTTCCGTTAATGGCAATACCGTTTTTTATGTTAGCCGGTAATATTATGAGTTATGGCGGGGTGTCTAAAAAATTATTAAACTTAGCAGATGCACTGGTAGGTAAAATAATTGGTGGATTAGCTATGGTGACAACTGTAACATGTATGTTTTTTGCCGCTATATCCGGTTCAGGACCTGCAACTGTTTCAGCGATTGGTTCTTTTATGATACCTGAAATGAATGAAAAGGGATATTCCCCAGGGTTTTCAGCCGCGATAACTTCTGTCTCAGGAGCTATAGGGGTAATAATACCTCCGAGCATACCTTTTGTTATATATGGAGTTACAAGTGGAGCTTCAATAGGAGATATGTTTATAGCGGGTGTAATTCCAGGGATTTTAATTGGTTTGGGTCTTATGATTACAAGCTATATTATAGCAAAAAAAGAAGGATTTAAGGGAACCAAAGAAGCTCCTCCGTTAGGCAAAGCGTTTTTCGAAGCTATCCCTTCTTTGACAGTTCCGGTTGTTATTTTAGGAGGTATTTATGCAGGTATATTTACACCCACTGAATCAGCGGCAGTAGGGTGTGTATACGGAATTTTTATTAGTATGGTGTTTAATAAGAGTATGTCCTTTAAAGATTTGTATAATGCGTTGAAGGATGCAGTGTTAATCAATGGGGCAACAACATATATGGTTGGATTATCTTCATCATTTGCATTTTATTTAACGATTAAGCAAGTTCCGTTTCAAATCGGACAATTATTAGGACAGATAGATAATAGTATAGTAGTAATGTTATTGATGATAGTTATATTATTGATTGTAGGTTTATTTATAGATAATATATCATCCTGTATAATTTTGACTCCGATAATGTTACCTATAGTCAAGCAATTTGGAGTAGATCCGGTTCACTTTGGAATAATTATGACAATGGCTTTAGCAATAGGTTTTTCTACTCCACCGTATGGAGCAAATCTATTTGTAGCTTCGGCTATAGGAAATGTTTCTGTAGAAAAAATGATTAAGTATTTAAAATGGTTATTGCTGGCTAATATTATAGTGTTATTGTTAGTAACATTTATTCCGAGTATTTCAATGGGATTATTAAGTTTAATTAAATAAGGAGGCAATAAAATGCGTAAAAAAATTCAATTATTAGGGATATTAGTGTTTTGTTTAGCTTTATTAACAGCGTGTGGTGGGGGAAATAATGCAACATCTTCTGAAGGTGTAAAAACAATACGAATATCGCATGTTCTTCCAGAAGAACATCCGACCAATACAACATTAGTAGAGTATTTTAAGCCGATAGTTGAAGAAAAATCCGGTGGAAAATTGAAAGTTGAAATTTATCCAAATGCTCAATTAGGATCTGATAGACAGGCTATTGAATCAGTGATTAATGGTTCTATTGAAATGTCAGTTCCAGGAGGACCGGTTTTATCTGGATTTTACGAAAAATTCATGGTGTATGACTTACCATTTTTATTTGACACAAGAGAAGCAGCTTATGCTGCTTGTGATGGAGAGCTAAAAGATAAGCTGTCTGAAAAATTACTTGAATCACAAAATATTAGAATATTGGGAATAGGGGAAAATGGGTTTAGACACATTACAACAAATAAAGGTCCAATTAAAGAACCGAAAGATTTAAAAGGCCTCAAAATAAGAACAATGGAAAGTCCTAACCACATGAAAACTTTTGAAGCATTAGGAGCAAATGCCACTCCGATGGCATTTAATGAGTTATTTACAGCACTTCAACAAGGTACTGTTGATGGACAAGAAAATCCAATCGCAATAATATATACTTCAAAACTCTATGAAGTACAAAAATATTTAGTGTTGGATGGTCATTACTATGTAAATTGTCCATATATAGTAAATGAAACCTTTTGGCAAAGTTTGAGTTCGGAAGAGCAAAATATTATACAAGAAGCAATAGACGAAACTGTAAAACAACAAAGATTAAAACTTGCAGAACAAGAACAAGAGTATCTTAAGTTAATTAAGGAAAGTGGAATTGAAGTTAATGAGTTGACTCCGGAACAAAGAGAAAAATTTGTGGAAGCAACTAAGTCTGTATATTCATGGTTTGAAGATACTTATGGTGATGAAGGAAAAGAATTAGTAGATATCGCTAAAAGTTATAACAAATAGAAAGGATTTGGTCATATGAAAATTTTATTGAGCTCAGTAATAGTACCTCATCCGGATATAGAAGAAAAGATTATTGAAAAGGTAAATTATGATTTTGTATTTGTACCTAATGAAGATGAAGAAACATTTCTTGAAGAAATAAAAAGTGCTGATGCTATAGTAACTGCAGATAAAAAAATAGATGCAGATATGATAGATTCTATGACTAATTGCAAAGTTATTGTTCGTCAAGGGATAGGTTTTGATTCAATTGATATTGCAAAAGCTAAACAAAAAGGAATATATGTTTGTAATGTTCCTGATTATAGTGTGGAGGAAGTATCAGAATTTACTGTTGCTCTGCTCTTAATGTTAGCAAGACATTTGAATGTATATGCCGAACATGTGAGAAAGGGGATATGGGATATACAAAGTGTGTACGATATAGCCGGATATTGTCCAATGAGAAGATCTTCTACGCAAACATTAGGTATTGTTGGATTTGGAAAAATTGCAAGACTTGTAGCTAAAAAAGCAAAGCCTTTTGGATTTAAAATTATCAGCTTTGATCCATATGTTTCAAAAGAAGTTGCTGACAGCATGAATGTAGAATTGGTTAGTTTGGATACTCTTTTGGAGAATTCTGATTTTATTACTATAAATGCACCTTTGACTGAAGAAACTTTTCATATAATTGATAAAGAAGCTTTTAAAAAGATGAAGAAAACAGCATATCTTATTAATACTGCTCGTGGTCCTCATGTATGTGAAGAAGATTTATATGAAGCTTTGAAGGGAAAAGTGATTGCCGGTGCTGCAATAGATGTTACAGAAACAGAACCACTTCCTAAAAATCATAAGCTATTGAGTTTGGAAAACTTGATTATAACACCTCATGCAGCTTTCTTTACTAAAGATTCTTTTGAAGAATTGAGAAAAAAAGCTATGGAAGAGGCTATAAGAGTATTGGATGGAAAAGCACCTTTAAATTGTGTCAATAAATAACAATGGGGATGGCAATGTGAATGTAGATATCAATAAAACCAAAAACTTTGTTAAGGCCATATTTACCAGTTTAGGACTTTCGAATAGATATGCAGAAATGAGTATGGAAGTAATACTTCAAGCAGAGTTAACGGGAGTCTTAACACATGGATTAGCTAAGCTACCTTTCTATGTAATGAGATATAAAAATAAAAGTGAAAATATATCTCCCAAAATAAAAATAATGAACAATCACACAAATAATATATTGTTGGATGGAGACAATGCCAGTGGTTTAATTGTAGGTCCGGAAGCATTAAAAATTTGTATCCGAAGTGCAAAAGAAAAGGGGATAGCGGCAGTAGCTGTAAAAAACAGTGGACATTTTGGATGCGGGAACTACTACTCTTGGAAATTTGCTGAGGAGAATCTAATAGGAATTGTAATGACGAATAGTGCTCCGTTAATGGCACCGTACGGTGGGAAAGAAAGAGAAATAGGAACAAATCCCATAACTGTAGCGATACCTGCCAATCATGAAAACCCGATAATTTTAGATATGGCTAGCAGTATTGCTGCATATGGTAAAATTCAGGTAGCAGCAATCGTTAATGAAAAAATTCCTTTTACATGGGCAAATAATAAAGATGGGATGGTAACAGATAATCCTACAGAAGCTTTAAATGGAACTCTACAGCCTTTAGGCGGATATAAAGGTTATGGTTTGGCAGTTATAGTTGATGCCTTAACAAGTTTATTATCACATGGAGAATTTGGTAAAAATATTTCAAGTGTTGAAGAACTCTCAGAAAATTCAAGTGAAAAGATAAGTCACTTTATGTTGGGAATAGATCCATCTACTTTTTATGATATAGGTGATTTTTTATCTTATGTAGATTCTTATGTTAAGTATATTAAAAATTCTCCAAAAGCAGAGGGGAATGATGAAATATTTTTACCGGGAGAAATTGAGTTTAACAAATATCATCAAAATATTGAGCAGGGTCTTACTATAAGAAATGAAACAAAAGCGATTTTGCTTCAAATAGCAAATGACTTAGGGTTGAATTTTGATGATTATGCATCTCTAGAGGAGTTAATATCAAATGCTTATTGATAAACTGGAGTGAGCTTTTAACTTGATTGTGTTTTGATGTCTTGTATAGTTGAGTTAATATATAATGATTTTCGATAATATTGTACCTACATTTCGTGAAAAATTTTTTGTAAAATGTTAGGTGCAATATTTTTTTCTATGAACATTGGAAGAAAACTTAAAGTTTCAGGAATTACTTTGTTGTGATTATTCACTTTTGATATATCAATTAATACTAGGTTCATTCATCTGACAGATGGTTCAGCATTATGAAAAATTCTCATGATTTTCTTATATAAGGTACAAATTTCAAACATGATGTCGAAATAAGAGAAATGATAAGAATTTAGTGAGATAGGAAGGAATTGATTATTTCGATACAAAAAATGAGCTATCGAATGTAAGAGCATAGACAGACCATATGTTAAGCTGAGACGGAATTTATAAAAAATAGTGTTATCTCCTTTTTTCGGGGTATCAACAAGATAAAGTAAGAAATTGTTTATAAATAAAATGGATGGAGTAATGTGAGAAACCGTTTATAAAAATAGATGGAGCAGATAAGGAGGTTGCTATGAACTATATTTATGAAGAGAATCGTATTTTTGCAAACAACGAGGAAGGAAAGCTTGTTGCTGAGATTACATTTCGACACATTGAAGAAGATGTGATTGACATTGATCATACCTTTGTAGATTCATCATTGAGAGGACAGGGAATTGCAAATCAGTTGATGCTTGAGGTGAACAAACTGTTGCACGAAAAAAACTGGAAGGCGGTACCGACTTGTTCTTATGCAGTGAGATGGGCAGAGGACGAAACGCATGATACGACACATTTTCTGAAAAAGTAGAGAAACAATAAAATAGATATAAGAAATATATAGAAGAGGGCGAGAGACGATGCTTGTATCAATCCCAAGAGGGGGATGTAACATCCAAAATGGTTGGATATCGGTGCAAAAGTCAACTGTCGTTCTCTTTTTTTTTGATTTTGATAGGTATTCGTAGCAAAGAGATATGACTGAATGGTTATAAAGTAAAATGATAATGATACCAAGTGAAATAAATAATTGTATGGAAATAATGGAAGTATCACAAATTCAAAGTGGTTTGATATAGAAAAAAATGGTATAATATCTTTGATCATTCAGAGAGAAAAATTAGAAGTTGTGAGGGATAAAGAATATGAAGAGAGAGATTTTAGACAGGATAGAGGCATTAGGTGGAAATATATCCTTGGTTGAGGGGAAGTCCTTGACTGAGCATTTATGTAACATTACATTTGAAACAGTTTTATACAGAAAAAATGTTGATACACCATGGGCAGATGCTGATGATGAAGAACCTATTGAAGGCTTAGGAGACTTTATTGATAAAAATATAGAATTGTATAAAGAAAGTAAAGAAGTTTTTTTCAACAAATTATATGAAAAATATTTTATTTTGACAGAAGAACCTTATGGACAGTATTTTTGGCGTGGTGAAATGTTTACACCTTTTCGAGAAGGTAGTTCAGATTTTGAAGAATGGAATGATATGTTTACGAATGATATCTACTCTTTTAAGAAAATCCTGGGAGTAACCGATAACAAGGTCACCGACTTTGTTCATCTATTTTATGGATACGGTTACCCTGACTGTATTTATGTTGCAAGCCAAGATGTAAACACTGAAAATCCAACAGTATTTGCTACTGACCACGAGGAATGGTTTATAGAAATTGATGACGAGGGCGATTTGGAGAAATATTTGCAAGGCTTTTGGACAAAGGAAGAATTAAGGGATTATATAGAACATAGAATGGATTTATGGCTATAGAGTAGAATAAAAAAGAGTTGATATACTTATTTGAAATAAATAAATTACAGTTTGTCGAAGTAAAGCAATAAAATAAAGGCAATAATATAGCGACTTACAAAGCAGTAAATCAAATCGGTTTACTGTTTTTCTTTGCCCAAAATTAGAAAGAGAGGAAAACAGAAAATGAAAAACAGAGATGAAAATATCCTAATGACAGAAAAAGAAATCAAGCAGTTACAAAACAAAAGAAAAAAGCTTATCAGGCAGCAAAAACAGGAAGAACGAAAGAAAAGAGGTAGACGGTTTTATGAAAAAGGAGCATTCTTTGAAAGTATCTTTTTTGAAAGAAAGGACTTTAGCAAAGACGAATTTTATCAGTTAATCACTTCTCTAAATAGCAGAGAAGAAATCCACTCTCTCGCCCAAGGAAAAAATATACTATCCGTTTTTGAAAATCTTATCTGTAACAATATAGATAATCACAGTACAGGTTTAGAAGAATATATTGAAAGCTATCGGCTCCTTAAAAGAGAAAAATAGTGCTGCTCTATGTGAACTGAAAGAAAGCAGGGGCTATTAAAGGGATAAGAATTATAAGACTACAGGAGCCATAAAGGACACTGAAAAGAGAATTGATGATAGAGTACAGCTAATATAGCAAGAAGAGTATTAAAATTTAGAACACCGAATGAAATGGTAGAGAATTATTTTAAGAGTGTAATGCTTAAACTTTTACCGAGTGGTTTTGTCACATATGTTTGACAATCCTAGATTAGAGCTAGGAAGAAATCATGAGATAATTTGATTTTTGTTTGGATAGATTATATAATCTAAGGACAGTATGTCGTTGTCCTTTTGATTGAGCGAGCAATTTTTTATTGATACTACAGAAGAAATCGAAGAAATTCGATCTGAATGAAGGATAGGTAGAGAAAAACTTGAGATAGATAATAAACAGAGGAGAGGTTTTGTGGAACAGGACAAAAGAGAGGTCTGTTATTCTGCCATTTTGGTAGGAGTAGATTTCGGGAAAAAAAGCGAAGTTTTTGCGAAGTTTGAAGACAGTATGAAAGAGTTGGAGGAATTGGCACAGGCGGCTGAAATAGAGGTGGTCGGTCAAATGACGCAACCGAGGGATTCCGTTGATGTAAAATATTATATCGGAAAGGGAAAAGTGGAAGAACTTCGAGAATTGGCAGAAAATATGGAAGTTAATTTGATTGTGTTCAACAACGAGTTATCCGGTTCGCAACTTCGCAATTTGGAAGAGGGAATCGGAGTGACTGTGATTGACCGAACGATGTTGATTTTAGATATTTTTGCAAAGCGGGCAAGGACGGGAGAAGGAAAGTTGCAGGTGGAACTTGCACAGCTGAAATATAAGCTGCCAAGACTGATTAACAGCAGTACCAACCTTTCCAGAACGGGTGCCGGAATCGGTGCGAGGGGTCCCGGAGAGAAAAAACTCGAGACAGATAAACGAAGAATTCAAAGAAAAATATTTGAGATTGAGCGCGAGTTGAAAGAGGTGAAGCACAATCGTGAAGTACAAAGAAAGGGCAGACTGAAATCAGAGCTTCCGATTGTAGCATTGGCAGGCTATACGAATGCAGGCAAATCCACTTTGTTTAATGAGCTTTTGAAAGAGCACAAGGAATATACGGAAGAAAAAGAAGTTTTTGTAAAGAATATGCTGTTTGCGACATTGGATACGACGCTTCGAAAGTCGCAACTCCCAAACGGAATGGAGTACTTGTTGACGGATACGGTCGGATTTGTATCTAATTTGCCACATGATTTGGTCAATGCGTTTCATTCCACTTTGGAAGAAATCAAGTATGCAGATTTGATTCTCCATGTGGTGGATGTTTCCAACGAAAAATATGATTTGCAGATGAATACAACACAACATGTGCTCAAGGAGATTGGTGTAGGGGATATTCCCATTGTGACGGTATTCAACAAGATTGATTTGTTGGAAGAAAACTTTGTTATATCCAAGGAGAGCAATAAGATTTCTATCTCTGCAAAAACAGGATACCATAAGCAGGAGTTGCTCGAAAAAATCCAGTCCATCGTTTGTAAAAACAGAAGAGTGACGATGTTAATTCCCTATGTGGATGGAAGTGTGTTGAATGATTTGCACAACAAGTATCGGATTGAAGAAGAGGTGTATGAGGAACAGGGAACCAAAGTGGTGTTATCGGTTGATGAGACGGATTATCATAAATATCGAGATAACATAATAGAAGAGTAACGGAGGAATGGTATTGAAATCATATCGTACGATACAACAGTCGGGTGAAAATGAAATCGTGATTGAAAAATCACGGTTTATTGCACATTGCAGATATGTAGAAACGGTAGAAGAGGCGGAGAATTTTATTCATGAGATGAAAAAAAAATACTATGATGCAACCCATAATGTGTCTGCATATCGCTTGATGATGGAGCCTTTAGTGGAAAAATCATCGGATGACGGAGAACCTTCCGGCACTTCCGGTCTTCCTATGCTAAGTGTACTTCGACAGTTGAATCTTTACAACGTCTGTGTAGTTGTGACGAGGTACTTCGGAGGAATCAAGCTGGGCAAAGGCGGTTTGGTGCGTGCTTACAGTCAGTCTGCCGCTCAAGGAGTAAAACAGACGGGAATTGTTTCAAAAGAAGTACATCAGGTGATGAGTCTGAAAATGGATTATACCTTGTACGGAAAAGTCAAAAATGAGGTGGAAAAAAGAGGATTTCTATTGAAAGATACCTTGTTTTCGGATATGGTAGAACTACAACTTTATGTGAAAGAAGAAGAGGTAGAATCATTGTCGTCATATTTTATAGATTTTTGTGAAGGCAGGATAGAGATTCAATTAGGAGAAAAAGAGTATATGGAACGGCTTGTAGATTGTGAGTCGTGAAAAAATGATAAAATTTTCAAAAATACAATAATTTCAGATAAAAAGGGTAGATAAAAAAGGAGATTATCATGAAAAACGAAATATTGGAACAAAAAATTCGAAAAACAGTTGAATGGTTGCGGGAACAAGTGGTGCAATCGCACACAAGGGGATTGATTCTGGGAATTTCCGGAGGAATTGATTCTGCTGTTGCGGGATTTTTGATCAAAATGGCATGTCCTGACAATTCTTTAGGAGTGATTATGCCAATCAAAAGTTCTGAAAAGGATATGGAGCATGCAAAAGAGCTTGTGGAGAAAGCGGACTTGACACATATGACATTGGATTTGACACAGGCACACAGTTTGATGCTCAGTACAGTGAAAGAAACGATGCAGGATGCATGGAGAGAAGATTTTGCAAGAATTTCAGATGCAAATACTCGGGCAAGGCTTCGTATGACGGGACTGTATACCATCGCAAACAATTTAGGATATTTGGTTGTCGGAACCGACAATGCTGCCGAAATTTATACAGGATACTTTACAAAATATGGTGATGGCGGAGTAGATGTTCTACCGATTGCACATTTGAAAAAATCAGAGGTATATGAGTGGGCAGAGTATTTGGGAGTTCCACAAAGCATTTTGGACAAAGCGCCGTCTGCCGATTTGTGGGAGGGTCAAACTGACGAGATAGAGATGGGAACAACATATCGTTGTATTGATGCTTTCTTAGATGGACAGGAAGTTCCGGAAAAGGATAGGGAAGTGATAGAAAGATTACATCGAAACTCAGAACACAAGAGACATACTGCTACTGTTCCGCCTGAGTTTTAGTGTGTTAAAAAATTTTGAACAGTTAAAAACAGAAGACAATATTTTGGAAAACATGGGGGAATCTCTCTTTTTCTGTTGTAAAACCAAATACTATTTTGAAATATAGAAATAGTTTATGATTATGTGAACAAGAGAATAAAATATAACAGCATGAAAAAAAGCAGATTTTTTAATCGGCAATTAGTATAAAATAAAAGTAAGAAGTGCATATATACTATAACAAAAGAATTGAAAAGAGGAGAGCAGAAATGAATATATTTGATTCAATGAAAAAATTGGTATCCGCCAAAAATCCGGTAATTGTATTTCCGGAAGGAATGAGTGATCGTATTTTAAAAGCTACATCTCGGTTAAAGAAAGAGGGAATTATGCAACCGATTCTCTTGGGAAATGAAAAGGAAATGAAAGCATTTGCAGCTGAAAGAGGAGTAGATATCAGCGACTTGACTTTGATTGACCCTCAAACTTATCCGGAACTCGATTTTTTGGTTGAGAAATTTGTTGAAAGAAGAAAAGGGAAAATAACAGCAGAAGAAGCAAGGGAAAAGCTTTTGTCGGATGTCAATTACTTCGGAACAATGCTGGTGTATACAGAGAAGGCTGCGGGAATGGTTTCGGGAGCAGTGCATACAACAGCGGATACTGTTCGTCCCGCTTTACAAATTATTAAAGTAAAACCTTGTTATACAAGAATATCAGGTGTGTTCATCCTGATTAAAGGAGATCAAATTTATGTTGTTGCAGACTGTGCAATTAATATTGCGCCGACTGCAGAAGAATTAGCTGAAATCGCAATTACTACCGTGAATACGGCAAAAGCCATTGAGTTAGAACCGAGAGTTGCCATGTTGAGCTTTTCGACAAAAGGGTCCGCTCATTCGGAAGAAACGGAAAAGATGGCAAAAGCAACAGAATTGGTAAGACAACAGATGCCGGATTTATTGATTGACGGAGAAATTCAGTTTGATGCGGCATTCGTTCCTGAGATTGCGGCAAGAAAAGCACCTAACTCTCCGATTGCGGGAAATGCCAACGTGTTTATTTTCCCAAGTCTGGAAGCGGGAAATATCGGATACAAATTGATTCAACGATTCGGCGGATATGATGCGGTAGGACCGATTCTTCAAGGATTGAACAAGCCGGTGTGCGACTTATCACGCGGATGTAACGAAGAAGAAGTGTATAAACTGGCATTATTCACCGCTGCAAGCGGAATTTTAGGTGACGGTTGTATCCAAGAATAGGGATGAATAATCGTCTAACCTATAGATTGTATTTATAGAAAAATGATAAGAGTAAAACCGATTTTTAAGAGAATTTCTTAAAAGTCGGTTTTTTTATGTTGATTTCATTTACTCTATGTTTTATGCTGTTCACGGTTTGATACCTATGGCGTGTCATTCTACGTGGTTCGGCTATCACCAAAATAGAGTTTCTTTGGAATGAGATGTTATGAGAGTTCTGTTGGAGTGTAGCAGTAATCACTTTTCAAAGATTGGGATAAAACATACAGATAGATTCAAATCAGAATGAGAAGATAATAAACTATGGAATAATTGTAAAAAAACAGAGAGAAACTGTATATGAAATTGACAAAATAACAAAATCCTCCTAAAATATTCCTCAATATATTTATATAAAGCATTTTATTCAATGTAAATATATTATATATTTTTTATAGAATAAATTATTAATATGGAGATTCAGAACAAGCAGCAAAAAGTAAGTTGAAGTTTTTATGACCAATAGAATGATGGTAACAGAACTTATTTTGAATCTATCTTGTGAAAAGAAAAGGAGAATTATCATGACATTTGAAAAAGTAAAAGAAACAATTTTGGAAAGTTTGAACTGTAAAGAAGAAAAAGTAGTACCGGAAGCAAGATTGATGGAAGATTTGGAAATGGATTCTTTGGATGGTGCCGATTTGGCAATGGCATTGGAAGATGTATTCTCAATCTCCATTCCGGATGAAGAATTTGAGACGATGAAAACGGTACAAGACATTGTAGATTATATTGACAGCCACAAGTAGTATGATGAAGAAGAATGAGATATTGGAACTGGCAGAATGGTTTTCACGCTCTAATTTGACCGAGTTTCATTGGAGTGAGGAAAAGTTTTCCGTTTCTTTCGGGAAAGAAGGGGAACCGGTAAAACCATTCTCTAATCCTACAAGAGAAGAAATTGCACCGAAGGTAGAAAAACCACAGGAAGTAAAACAGCTTTTTGAGGATGATGCGAAGGAAGAATCAGAAGGAACTGTTGTAAAATCACCAATAGTCGGAACTTTTTATGCGAGTCCTTCTCCGACGGAACCGCCTTTTGTGACGGTGGGTCAAAAAGTGAAGAAAGGTCAAACGCTTTGTATCGTTGAAGCAATGAAACTGTTGAATGAGATTGTTGCTCCGGAAGATGGAGTGATAAAGGAAATTTTTGTGCAGAACGAAACATTCGTGGGATATGATGATAAGCTGATGGAAATTGAGGTGTAATCTATGTTTCACAGAATTTTGATTGCCAATCGAGGAGAGATTGCAGTAAGAATCATTCGAGCTTGTCGAGAAATGAATATCGAAACAGTTGCCGTTTATTCGACAGAGGATAAGAATGCCTTGCATGTTCAAATGGCGACGGAATCTGTTTGCATCGGCAGCGCAAGAGCCAAGGACAGCTACCTCAATATCCCGAATATTTTGAGTGCGGCATTGCTCAAAGGCTGTGAGGCAATTCATCCGGGGTACGGATTTTTAGCCGAGAACAGTGAGTTTGCCAAGATGGTAGAAGACTGCGGTCTTGTTTTTATCGGACCTTCTCCTGAAATTATTTCCAAAATGGGAGATAAGCAGACAGCAAGAGACACAATGAAGATGCACAAAGTTCCCGTTATTCCGGGTTCTGAAGACTGTATCAAAGATGTGGATGAAGCGGTTTCTTTGGCGGAACAGATTGGATATCCTGTTATTATCAAAGCCTCTGCCGGTGGCGGAGGAAAAGGAATGCGCAAGGTGTATCGCAGCGAAGAGATGAAGAAGGAATTTTTGAGCGCAAAACAAGAGGCACTTTCTGCGTTTGGGAACGATGCAATCTATATGGAGAGATTGATTGAAGGAGCAAAGCATGTAGAAGTACAGGTGTTGGCAGATTCTTTCGGGAATGTGATTCACTTGGGTGAAAGAGATTGTTCTTTGCAAAGAAAAAATCAAAAGATGATTGAAGAGGCACCTTGCAGAGCGTTGACTCAAGAACTTAGGGAACAGATGGGTCAAGCTGCTGTCAATGCGGCAAAAGCGGTGAATTACACTTCCGCCGGAACAATTGAATTTCTATTGACAAAAGAAAATGAATTTTTCTTTATGGAGATGAATACAAGAGTACAGGTGGAACATCCTGTGACTGAGATGATTACAGGGATAGATATTATCAAGGAGCAGATTCGCATTGCATTCGGCTTGCCGATTTCCGTTCGACAAGAGGAAGTAATGATACGAGGACATGCGATTGAATGCAGAATCAATGCGGAAGATCCCAAAAACGGTTTTATGCCGTCTTGCGGACGAGTGAATGTGGTTCATATTCCGGGCGGAAACGGAGTCAGGATCGATTCTTCGTTGTATCAAGATAGTGCGATGAGTCCGTACTATGACTCTATGCTTGGAAAGTTGGTTGTTCACGGAAAGACGAGACAGGAAGCCGTAAGAAAGATGAGAAGAGCATTGGAGGAGTTTGTAATCGAAGGGATTTCCACTAATGTAGGATTACTGTATTTTATGATGTATGAAAGAGCCTTTTTGAAAGGAACTTATACAACTGATTTTTTGGAGGGTAATTTGGACAGAATCCAAAACTTGATGGAACAAATTTAGAAATGAGGTAGGTATGGGAAATTTTTTGAAAGACAGAAAATCAAAATTTGATCTTTTAAAAGCATTGAGGTTGCAGAAAAAGGAAACCTATATGCAAAGAGAAGTCCCAAGTCGGTTATTTTCTCAATGTAGTGGATGTAATCGCACCTTTCCTCTTAAGGAAAAAGAGGACAATCAATATATTTGTCCTTATTGCGGAGGGTATTTTCCGATGCCGGCAGAACAGAGAGCAAAGAGCATTTTGGAAAGCGGATATGAAAAAATCATATTTGAAGATAAGACAAGAAACCCTTTGGTATTTGACGGATATGAAGAAAAGCAAGAGACGATGAGACAGAAGACTGCTTTGGATGAAGGAGTCCTTTGTTTTCGTGGGAAGATAGGAGACAGCCCTACTGTTTTGTGTGTGATGGACAGTAGATTTTTTATGGGAAGTATGGGTTCGGAAGTAGGAGAGAGGATTACTTTTGCATTTGAACTTGCAACGGAAGAAAAATGTCCGGTCGTTGTGTTTTGTGCAAGCGGAGGAGCAAGAATGCAGGAAGGAATGTATTCTTTGATGCAGATGGCAAAAACTTCGGCAGCAGCAAAACGACATAGCGACAGCGGACAGTTGTTTATTTCCTGTTTAACACATCCGACAACAGGTGGAGTGACAGCAAGTTTTGCCAGTTTGGGAGATATTATACTATCTGAACCGAAAGCATTGATTGGATTTGCCGGTCCGAGAGTCATTGCACAAACAATGGGCAAAAAACTTCCCGATGAATTTCAAAAAGCTGAATTTTTGTTGGAAAAAGGATTTGTAGATCATATTGTCGAGAGAAAAGATATGAAACAGACACTTTCTTTTCTATTGAAGCTTCATCGTAAGGAGGAATTGGTTTGATACAAGAGTTGGAAAAAAAGATAGAGTGTTTGCAAAAAGAGATTGAGAGGATACGGGAAGAAGACTCTCAACTGCTTCCGACCAAAAAGATGATTGATTCCATACAGGAACAGAAACAGAAGTTGCTCAACAACTACTATGAGAAGATGACAGCTTGGGACAAGGTGTATCTTTCCAGACATCCTCAAAGATTCAAAGTAAAGGACTGGGTGGATGTATTGTTTGACGATGTCTTTTACCTTCATGGAGACAGGTTGTATGGAGAAGATGCAACGATGTTGGGAGCATTGGCATACTTTGACGGAATCCCCGTTACTGTAATCGGAACAAATAAGGGAGAGAGTTTGGAAGAAAATATTCGATACAACTTTGGAATGAGTCATCCGGAAGGTTATCGCAAATCACTTCGTCTGATGAAGCAGGCAGAAAAATTCGGAAGACCTATTGTTACCATTGTAGATACACCCGGTGCATATGCGGGAATGGGTGCAGAGGAAAGAGGGCAGGGAGAGGCTATCGCACGCAACCTGTTTTATATGAGTGATTTAAAAGTGCCTATTATCGCATTGATGACAGGAGAAGGCGGAAGTGGCGGTGCGTTGGCGTTGGCATTGGCAGATAAAATTATTATGTTGGAAAATGCCACTTTTTCTATTTTATCTCCTGAGGGATTTGCTTCCATTCTTTGGAAAGACGGAAAAAGAGCGAAAGATGCAGCAGAAAAAATGAAGATGACTGCAGACGATTTGTATCGTGAAGGTCTGATAGATGAAGTGATTCAAGAAGGAATTTGTTTTCAAAAACAAGAGTTTGAACGAGTGGTTCCCGACTTGAAAGCATCATTGAAAAGATATTTGGAACAAGAAATGAAAAAATCTTCGGAACAACGTATTGCAGACAGGTATGAAAAATATCGAAAGATAGGGCAATCAGGAAGGGAATAGTATGAGTTTTGAAGTGGTATCAACCGGTCGATATGTACCGGAAAAAGTAGTGACCAATGAAGATTTTGTGAGTAAAATAGATACAACGGACGAGTGGATTGTTTCTCGAACGGGAATAGAATGTCGACGCTATGTAGAGAATCAAACAACGGCAGATTTGGGAGTTTTGGCGGCACAGAAAGCGATTGAAAAAGGGAATATACCGAAAGAAAAGATTAAGGCAGTGATTGTTGCAACCTTTACTCCGGACTATTTGACACCTTCTGTTGCTTGTTTGATTCAACAACAGTTACAGTTGCCGGAAGACATACTCTCTTTAGATATTAACGGAGCTTGCAGTGGATTTATTTATGGAATGATGCTCTGTGACTCTTTGTTGACATCTTTTTCGGAAGATGAATATATTCTTTTGATTGGAACAGAAGTGATTTCAAAATTACTGAACTTTGAAGATCGCGGGACTTGCATTTTGTTTGGAGATGGCGCCGGTGCCGTTATCCTAAAAAAAAGAGAGGGAGCTTTAGGTTACTTTTCTGTAGGGAGCAGGGGAACGAGCAAAGAACTCGGATGTTTCGGTGTAGATGGCAAGGGAAGTAAGCCTCAAGTCTATATGAATGGAAAGGAAGTGTTTCGCTTTGCAACTGCAACCATTGTCCAATGCATTGAAGATGTCATTGAAAAAAACAGGGTGCAAAAAGAAGAAATAGACTATGTGGTTTGTCATCAGGCAAACAAAAGAATTATTGATTATGCACAAAAAAAATCAAAAATTTCTTCTGAAAAATTTTATGTCAACATTGCGGAATACGGGAACACTTCCTCGGCGAGCATTCCCATTGCATTAGATGAGATGGCGGAGAAAAATTTGTTGCAAAGAGGGATGAAAGTGCTGATGGTCGGATTTGGCGGTGGACTTACTTGGGGCGGCACACTGATAGAATGGTAGAGAAAACATAGGATAACATTCATTGAACAACAGTATTACAAAAAAGAACCGATAGAGGGAGAGCTATGAAATTACATGAACTTTTGGGAATCAAATATCCGTTGATACAAGGCGGAATGGCGAATATCGCAACAGGAGAATTTGCAGCGGCAGTATCGAATACAGGAGCACTTGGAATGATTGGGGCAGGCGGAATGTCAGCAGATATGTTAAGAGAGCAGATTCAGATTTGCAAACAACATACACAGATGCCGTTCGGAGTGAATCTGATGTTGATGAATCCGGATACGGACAAGATGGCAGAGATTGTGATAGAAGAACAAGTGCCGGTAGTAACAACCGGAGCGGGGAATCCGGGAAAATATATGAAACAGTGGAAATCAGCCGGAATCAAAGTGTTTCCCGTTGTTGCATCGGTAGGGTTGGCAAGACGCATGGAACGATTGGGTGCAGATGGTGTGATTGCGGAAGGTTGTGAAAGCGGCGGTCATGTCGGAGAAACGACAACAATGGTATTGGTGCCACAAGTAGCAGATGCCGTAAATATTCCGGTTATTGCGGCGGGCGGAATTGCTTCAGGTCGTCAGATGGTAGCGGCAGAAGTATTGGGTGCTTGCGGAGTACAAGTCGGTACTTGTCTGTTGTCTACAACAGAATGTCCGATTCATGAAAATTACAAACAGGCGGTAAGAAATGCAAGAGACACCCATATTACAGTAATGGGAAGAATTGCCGGAACTCCGGTCCGCGTTATTAAAAATGATATGGTGCGTGAATATATCGCAAGAGAAAAAGAAGGTGCTACCTTGATGGAATTGGAGCACTATACCTTAGGCTCTTTGCGACGTGCTGTAAAAGAGGGCGATATTGAGACAGGTTCCGTTATGGCAGGTCAAACCGCAGCGATGATACATGACGAATGCTCTTTAGCTGAGCGAATCGAAACATTGTTTACGGAATATGAAACTGTTTTGAAGGAGTTATGTCGATGAAAGCGTATCGAATCAGAAACAAAACGCTGGATTTTCCATTGATTCAAGGTGGTATGGGCGTAGGAGTATCACTTGGAAATTTGGCAGGTCATGTAGCAAAAGAAGGCTGTATGGGAGTCATTTCCGGGGTACAAATAGGATACCGTAAAGAAGATTTTTATCGAGATAATTTGAGATGTAATAAGGAGGCACTTAAAGAAGAAGTTCAAAAAGCAAGATCAATTTCCGATAACAGAGGAATGGTTGCAGTCAACATTATGGTTGCCGGAAATCAGTATGAGGAAATGCTGAAGTCTGCACTTGAAAGCGGAGTCGATGCTATCATATCGGGAGCAGGTTTGCCGATGGCGATGCCGAAGATTGCTCAAGGGTATGATGTGGCGCTTGCGCCGATTGTCTCCGGCGGAAAAGCAGCGAAGGTTGTCATGAACAGTTGGCTTAGAAAAGAAAATCGGTTCGCTGATTTTGTAGTGTTGGAAGGTAGAGGTGCAGGAGGGCATTTGGGATTTCATCGACAAGAGATTGATTCTCCGGATATGAAATTGGAAAAATTGCTCCAAGAAGTATTGGAAGTAGTCAAAACTTTTGAAGATAAAAAAGGAAGTGCCATTCCCGTATTCATAGCAGGTTCTGTATTTGATGGATATGAGATGGCGTATTACGCCAAACGTGGAGCCTTTGGAGCACAGATTGGAACCCGATTTATTGCAACCTATGAGTGCGATGCATCCGAAGAATTCTCTAAATTGATTTGTCAGGCAAAGAAAGAAGATGTCATTATTACTCAAAGTCCGGTAGGACTTCCCGGTCGGGCTCTCAAGACAAAATTGTTAGAGCAATTAGAGCATGACGGGCGCATTCCTCCAAAACGATGTATCGATTGTTTGAAACCTTGCAATCCTACCGTGACGCCGTATTGTATATCAGAGGCATTGATACAGGCTGCAAAAGGAAATATCGAGCAAGGATTGTTCTTTACAGGAGAAAATGTAGACAGAATCAATAAAATGTACCATGTTCACGACTTGATTGAAGAACTGAAAACCCAGTGGGAGGAAACAATATGAAACTTGCAATTTTATATGGAGGACAGGGAAGTCAACAGATAGGAATGGGAAAAAGTTTGTATGATCATTTTGAGCAGGCAAAAGTATTTTATGATCAATATGCAGACATCAGAGAGTTGTCATTTCATTCCGATTTGGAGACATTGTCTAAGACACAACATACGCAACCTTGTATGGTAGCATTTGATATCGTGATGACAGATATTTTGCAGCAGGAAGGAATTGTTCCTGATATGACGGCAGGACTCAGCATAGGAGAGTATGGAGCATTGTATGGTGCGAAAGTTCTTTCTCAAAAAGATGTGATGAAGATTGCTCAAGTGCGTGGCAAAGCGATGGAAGAAGCGTTGGTTGGCAAAGATACGATGATGTGTGCAGTGTTAAAAATGGAAGAAGAAGAAATTTTATCCTATTGCAAAAAATATTCTACAAGAGACAGAAAGATAGAAATTACCAACTTTAATACAGTCGGTCAAATCGTCATCGGTGGAGACAGAGAGCAAATGATGAAACTGATGGAAGAAGTCAAAGAGAATAAATCCGGTAAGATGATTCCACTGAATGTGAGCGGAGCATTCCATACATCTTATATGAAACCTGCCGGTAACGTGTTACAAGGATTGTTTGAACAGATGGAGTTTGATATGCCGAACATACCGATTGTATGGAATGTAAACGGAGAAATTTCACAAAAAAATGATGATATCAAACAAATTATGGTACAGCAAGTACAACAGAGTGTTCATTTTTATCAATCCATTCAAAAAATGATAGAAGAAGGAATGGATACCTTTATTGAAATTGGATTTGGAAATGTGTTGCAAGGATTTATTCGAAAAATTTCAAAAGACAGTGTCGTACTTCCTTGTTTTGATTATGACAGTTTACAGAAGACCATAGAGTATGTAAAGAAAGGATAGGACCATGGAAAAAAGAGTAGCATTGGTAACAGGTGCCGGTGGAGGCATCGGCAGAGCAATTGCAATGCAATTGGCGAAATCCGATATGGATATCGCTATTCATTACAACAGTAATCGTACTAAAGCGGAAGAAACACAAAAACTTTGTGAAGAATTCGGTGCGAAAGTACATTTGATACAGGGAGATATCTCTACAGAAGAAACCTGTAAAGAAGTGGTAGAAGAAGTCATTAAAGAATTCGGAACAATTGATGTATTGATTAACAATGCCGGAATCACGAAAGATGGACTTTTCATTCGTATGAAAGAAGAAGACTTCAATCAAGTGATTGATACGAATTTAAAAGGTGCATTTTTTATGAGTAAGTATGCCGCGCAGGTTATGTTGAAAAAGAGATATGGAAGAATCGTCAATATTACAAGTGTTGTGGGAATTGCCGGAAATGCAGGACAGGCAAACTATTCCGCTTCTAAGGCGGGAATGATTGGGTTGACCAAGTCGCTTGCAAAAGAACTTGGAAAAAAAGGAATTTTGGTCAATGCAGTTGCACCGGGATTTGTAGATACAGAGATGACAGACAAGCTTTCCGACAAAGTCAAAGAGTCTATCCTCAACCAAATTGTGGTAGGATGTATGGCAACTCCGGAAGACATTGCAAGAGCAGTAGAATTTTTGTCCGTAGAAGAGAACAGATATATTACGGGGCAGGTCATCAGTGTAGACGGTGGAATGAGTATGTAGGAGGTATTTGTGAAAAGAAGAGTTGTAATCACAGGAATGGGAGCGGTTTCTCCTTTGGGAAATGATGTAACATCCCTATGGGCAGGAGTGAAAAGAGGAGAATGCGGAATTTCTGAAATCACACGATTTCATTATGATGGACAAAGGGCGAAATTTGCCGGAGAGGCTGTTCATTTTCAAGAAGAAAATTATTTCGATAAAAAAGTTTGTCGAAGAATGGACAGAGTAACAAAGTTTGGCGTTGTTGCAGCAAGAGAAGCGATACAGGACAGTAATTTGCAGTTGGATGAATTGGATAAAACTCGTTGCGGAGTCATTGTGTCTTCCGGAATCGGAGGATTGGAAACAATAGAAAAAGAGCATACTACCGGTATGACAAAAGGATTTCATCGTATTTCTCCGTTTTTTATTCCAATGTCAATCACAAACATTACAGCCGGAAGTATTGCAATCGAAACAGGATTCCAAGGTTCTTGCCACTGTATCGTGACAGCATGCGCATCAGCGACAGATTCTATCGGAATGGCATTTCGAAGAATTCGTGACGGATATCAGGAAGTGATGTTGGCAGGCGGTTCGGAGGCCAGCATTACGGAACTTGGAATCGGAGGATTCTCCGCTATGAAAGCATTGAGTTTTGCAGACGATATCACAAGAGCATCTATTCCGTTTGATCGTGAACGAAACGGATTTGTCATGGGAGAAGGAAGCGGAATCCTCATATTGGAAGAATATGAACATGCAAAACGAAGAAATGCCAAAATTTATGCAGAAATTGTAGGATACGGGACAACTTGTGATGCATTCCACATCACAGCACCGAGCGCAGATGGAGAAGGAGCTGCAAGATGTATGCAACTTGCATTGGATGACGGAAATATTTCTTTTGAACAAATCGACTACATCAACGCACATGGGACATCAACGCCGTTAAACGATGCCGGAGAAACAAAGGCAATTAAGCAAGTATTTCAAGAAAGAGCATATGATTTGATGATCAGCTCTACAAAATCAATGGTAGGTCATCTTTTGGGAGCAAGCGGCGGTGTGGAATCTATTGTTACGGCACTCAGCTTGCATGAAGGATATGTGACACCGACCATTCACTACAGAGAAAAAGATTCAGAGTGTGATTTGGATATTGTTCCGAATGTAGGACGGGAGAAAGATATTCAGTTTGCGTTGAGCAACTCTTTGGGATTCGGAGGACATAACGCGACCTTACTGTTCAAAAAATATGCAGAATAATATTAGGTTATCATAAGGAAGAGGGAGATAAGAACCTTCTCCTTTTGTATCATTATCATACAATAGGAAAGGATGACATAGAAATGAAGTACAATTCAAATGAAATCCAAGAAATTTTGCCACACCGCTATCCATTTTTATTAGTAGACAAAATTGTAGACGGTGAAGAAGGAAAATGGGCAAGAGGAATCAAATGTGTTACTGTCAATGAACTGTTTTTCTGCGGACATTTTCCGGTAGAACATGTGATGCCCGGAGTGTTGATTGTTGAAGCGTTGGCACAAGTCGGTGCGGTTGCACTTCTTTCCAAAGAAGAAAACAGAGGAAAGCTCGCATTTTTCGGAGGGATCAAACAAGCAAAGTTTAGAGGAATGGTAAAACCGGGGGATGTATTGGAGCTTTCTTGTGAACTTACCAAACAACGAGGAGCAATCGGAGTCGGAACAGCAATCGCCAAGGTAGGAGAAAAAGTTGTCTGTGAGGCGGAAATTACCTTTGCTATTCAGTCATAGGATAGGAAGTTGTGCAAGTGTTTACTGAGCTGTTGTTTGAGGGTAGATAATAACACTTTAGTAAATAAAAATAAAAACCTCCATGTTACAATGAATATTTTTGATGAGTCATACTTTCATGTAACAGGAGGTTTTTTGATTGAGATTGTTTTTATGTTATCAGTGTCATATTTTTTTTGATACTATCGAAATTGTTGCAACCTTGGAAGGACGGATTCACTCTATCTGAATCGTTTCCAAAAATACTTTGATACTACTCTGTCTCAGCCGATATCGGTACTTCAAGAGGTTCGCTATCAAACGGTGTTTTGTCATCCGGAAGATTACTCATCGAACTTGCTAAGAGAGAAATATAGTCTACACCGTCCACAGAGTAGTACAGTGTGTAGAGATACATATCCACAAAATAGGTTTCGTACTGTGTACGATAGTGTTTCAACGGTAGGGTGTAGGTATTGTTTGTATCTGCTTGTAGTGTTTTGGTAACGACAATCGGTGTCTTATCTTCATCCTCATAGGTAAGTTCAGGCATGATTTCTACTTTGATCGGTTTTTCTGTAGCAATCGCCGTTCCATCCTTCATCACTCGGAATCGAATGGTATTGTCATAGAGCAGATGGACACAAGGGATATCTCCCTCTACATTCCCAAAAAGAGAATCATGCAGTTTTTCTTTTTCTGCTTCATCTTTTGACTGGTAGTCTTCCAATGTCATGGTTCGTATAATTGGAATTCGTTCATCTTTACTGACCTCAGCTTGTAATTGGATTCCGTTTACCTCATTATTTCGAGATTTTTGAGGAGTAGGAAAACATGCTGAAAAACAAGATAGTGTGATGGTGCTCATCAAAGTAATCAGAATTCCTTTTTTCAAAACTTTGTTCATTTGAATCCGCTCCTTTTCTACATTGTGATTCTCTATATTTCACGAGATTTTTTATATTTTGATAGAGTGAATAATCTTATCCAAGGTTGGAACAATATCTTCCATAACAGAAGTAGTCATTGGATTTTTCAGTTTTCCGGTTTCAATCAAGTCAAAGAAAGATTGAGAACCTCCCGCTTTACATAGCGTAATATACTCTTGCAGCGTCTGTTCGCGATTTTCAAGGTACTTAATTAAATATTGGAATGCACACACTTGAGCCAGGGTGTAGTCAATATAGTAGAACGGTGTGCTGAACACATGAGCTTGCAAGAACCAATAAGTTCCTTTGTCTAAGAATTCATCCGCATAATCCAAATCAGGACGATACATCAATTCAATTTCGCGGTATTTGTTTCTCCGTTCCTCAGGAGTAGCGGTCGGATTTTCGTAGACAAAATGTTGAAAATGGTCAATTGTTGCTCCGTAAGGAAGGAAAGAGATAGCACTTTTCAACGCGGTATATTTGAACTTATTCACATTGTTTCCAAAGAACAACTCCATATAAGGCCATGTCAGAAATTCCATGCTCATGGAGTGGATTTCACAAGCTTCATAGGTCGGCCAAATGTATTCCGGAAGTTTCATGTCCTGTGACATAAAGTTTTGGAATGCATGTCCCGCTTCATGAGTAATAACATCAATATCTCCTTTGGTTCCGTTGAAGTTGGAGAAGATGAAGGGAGACTTGTATTCGTCAAAACTTGTACAGTATCCACCTGCTCTTTTTCCCGGTTTTGCAAGCAAGTCCATCAATTCGTTTTCAATCATAAAATTGAAAAATGTTCCTGTTTCCGGACTTAAGTCTTCATACATTTCTTTTGCTTTTGCAATAATAAAGGTTTCATCTCCGATTGGGTTGGCGTTGCCGTCTTGGAATTCACAGGCAATATCATAGAATTTGAAATCATCAATGCCCAATCGTTTTGCTTGTTCTTTGCGAAGTTCTACAGAAAACGGAGTGAATGTCTTTAAGATTTTTTCACGATAGATTGCAACATCTTCATGATTGTAGTCTGTTCTGTTCAGTAATTTGTACTGAAGGTCTACATAGTTTTTGTATCCTAAGGCAACAGCCATTTCCGTACGCACTTTGACCAACTCGTCATAGATGGCATCAAATTCGTCCTGATGTTTCTCCAAGAATTTGTTTCTTGCCTTGTAAGCAAGGAATCGACGGTTACGGTCGGTATCTTGCAACAAAGGTGTCATTTGTGTCAAGGTATAGATTTTTCCCTCAAATTCAATTTGAGAAGTGGCAATGATTTTACTATATTTGGATACCAACTCGTTCTCTTTTTGCATGAACGGAATTGCTTTTTCGTTCAGCACCAAACTACACTCCAATAATTTGAAATAGTGAGTACCGAATTCTTCCTCCAATTCCTTTCGAAAAGGAGAGTGATAGATGCAACGTGATACCTCTACTGCTAAATTAGTGATAATCGGTGTATTTTCGTCCATAAAAGCATTCTCTTCTTCATAGAATTGATCCGTTGTATCGATAGTGTGACGGACACTTGCCAAACCGATTGTGGTGTCCAATTTCTTTTTATATGCAATATAGTCATAAATGATATTAATTTGTTCCGCTCCGGAAGAAGCGTGTTCAAGTTGTTGTTTCACTTTTTTGAAAAAAGCGATGGTTTCGTCCATATCAGGTCTTTGATACGGCATTTCATGAAATTTCATATTTTCCCTCCATTCATAATCATAGGTTATTGTTGAGAATAAACTATCTTTTGAAGTTCTACGGATGTTTGGAGAAACTGTCTTAATAGAAATCTCCAATGATTGTATGATAGTATATTCTTTGAATTTATTTATTTTTGGATTATTTATTCTCTAAGAAGGAAGAAATCTGTTGTAAGATACCGTCTTCATCCAATTGTAACTCTTTTTTTAGAATATCGGTGTTTCCATGTGGGACAAATTCATCCGGAATTCCGATGGACAACATGGAACAGTCTGTATCGCCGTTTGTCTTGAGCAATTCACTGACGGCACTTCCGAATCCTCCTGCAAGCACATTTTCTTCCAATGTTATGATATGTTTTGCTTTGCTGATTTGTGAAAGCAGCGTAGTTTGGTCAAGCGGCTTGATGAATCGTGCATTGATTATGCCGACAGAATACCCTTTTTGTTCCAATGTGTTTGCGACATTGGTTGCCGGATGTACCATACTTCCGACAGCAATCATAAGGATATCCGTTCCTTCTTGCAACACTTCAGCACTACCGACTTCAAGATATCGGAATGTTTCATCGAGTGCAACACCTAATCCTTTTCCGCGAGGATAACGAATTGCGGTAGGAGCATCATATTTTGTTGCGGAATAGAGCATATTTTGAAGTTCGTTTTCGTCCTTCGGTGCCATAATAACCATATTCGGAATCATACGAAGGTAAGACAAATCAAATACCCCGTGATGGGTTGGACCATCTTCTCCCACGATACCCCCACGATCCAGTGCAAAAATAACAGGTGCGTTTTGGAGCGCTACATCATGAATGATTTGGTCGAAGGAGCGTTGTAAAAAGGTCGAATAGATAGCTACAACAGGTTTTTGACCGTCGAGTGCCATTGCGCTTGCCATGGTAACAGCGTGTTCCTCTGCAATTCCGACATCGTAGGAACGGTCGGGAAACTGTTTTGCAAATGCACCGATTCCTGTTCCGGATGGCATTGCTGCTGTAATTCCGGAAATGCGTTTATCTTGTTTGCCGAGTGCTATCATCGTTTTTGCAAAAATATCGGTGTAGGTCGGTGTTGATTTTGACGAGGCAGATTGTCCTGTTTTGGGATCATAAGCACCTGTACCGTGAAATTTATCCGGTCTTTCTTCGGCAGGAAGATACCCTTTTCCTTTGGTTGTAATACAGTGAATCAGTACCGGACAATCAAAATTTTTGCTGTTTTCAAGCACAGAAATTAACTGCGGAAGGTTGTGTCCGTTGATAGGACCGAAATATTTGAATCCCAATTCTTCAAAAAATGAGCCGGGTACAACAAGATTTCGCAAAGAGTCCTTGAAAGAGTCGGCAATATCAAACATCTTTGGACCAAGTGCCGGAATTTTTTTCAAAAATCCTTCCAGTTCATTCTTTGTTCTTTTGTAGGTAGAATCGGAACGCACACGAGTCAGGTATTCTGACATACTTCCTACATTCTTATCAATGCTCATGTCGTTGTCATTCAAAATAACAGTCATGTTCAGACCGAGATGTCCGGCATGGTCAAGTGCTTCGTATGCCATTCCGCCGGTTAATGAGCCGTCTCCGATAATAGCGATAACCTCATTGTTTTCTTTTTTTTGGTCACGAGAGATGGCAAAACCGGTTGCGGCAGAGATGGAAGTGCTTGCGTGTCCGACGCCGAAACAGTCATGCTCACTTTCGGAGCGCTTTGGGAATCCTGAAACGCCATGAAACTGTCGCAAGGAATCGAAGTCTTTGTTTCGACCGGTCAACAATTTGTGTACATATGCCTGATGGCCGACATCCCAAACAAGTTTATCTTCCGGAGAGTGGAATACATAGTGTAGTGCAAGTGTCAATTCTACTGTTCCGAGGTTGGGAGCGACATGGCCTCCTGTTTTGGAAGTGACTTGAATCAAGCGTGCACGAAGTTCATATGCCAATTCTTTTAATTCATCAGGGCTAAGATGTTTTATATCCTCCGGCGATTGTATTTTTTCCAGTAACATATAGATACTCCTTTGGTAGACAGGACCTTGCTCCATCTATGATAGAAGAAAGAGTGTCTACTGATAATGATTGCAAATGTGTATGATACCTGATACAAAACGAATGTCGTTTTGCAATAGTCCTCCTAAGTTTATTGATTGGAGGGTGTTGGTTTGTTAATTCTAATTCTAATTCTGTTCTTATCTCATAGGATACATTTAATTATTCTATATCGGTTTGCCAAGTACTTTGTATCAAAATCATTTTGTGATACAATTCGGCATCCAACTGAACAAATTTGTCGTAAAAAAATCAGTTTTGATTTGAGAAACAGATTACCGTATCTGTTCTAAAGAAGATTCTCTCTTGAAAATAGTCTGTGAGCAGTACTTTTCTGTTGAACCGAATACGGTTAATCTCCTAAGAGTAATTGTACTGATTTTGTTTAATACAAGGTAACTTTTTGTGTGGAGTTTTATTTTAATTCCAGCGATGGGGAAATATAGTATTCAAATCCTGACTGTTCACATTCATTTTGTATTTTTTTCTGGAGCAACTTATCTTCGCCATACTCCAAAAGGTAGACGGATAATCCCGCTTTTTGGCATTTCATCAGATAGTCCCATAGGTATTTTGTCTGTTCCGGTTCTTGCTTTCCAAAAGTTTTATGCTCAAAATCAATGGAGGTAAAAACAGTTTCTTGGTTGATGCCGTCGATTAAGTCGGTTTTGTCGGAATCGATAAGAGTTGATACAAATGTGTCTCCGCCATTGATTATGATAGGAAGTTTATATTCCTGTTTCAGTTGTTGCAAGATGTCGGCAAGTCCGGTATAAATTTTTTCTTCCGGATAGAAGTACCATACATCCGCATTATCTAAAAAGAAACCGTCCACACCTTTGTCTACAAGATTTTTTGCAAGCACTTGAGTCAGATGATCTTGCCATTCTTTATCGGAAACATCAATCCAATATTCTTCCTCCCAATTTTCATAAGCTCCAAGTGTGATGTCTTGAAACTCTGCAAAGTAGGGACGGAAATTTTCTAAAGATCCGATATTGAGATAACTGTATACCGTTTTTCCCTGTTGATGGAGCAGTTCGATTTGTTCTTTGGAGAAATAGCTCGCATCGATAACAACAGTGTCGTACGGTTCTAAAGAAGCGATATCATCCGGATGAAGTCCTATCCACACACCGTATCTTGTTTTATGATGCGGAGCTCGATAAAAGAACAGTCCTGCTACGATTACGATGATAACAATGAAGAAAATCGCCTTTGTAAATTGTCGTTTTATCATATGGTTCACCTTCTGTTGATATAGTTCGTGGTATGAGAACGCACTTTGGTATCCAATTCAAACAGTTCTTCCAATGAAGTAATTTCAGTAATCGGAAATTGATTCATCATTTCTTTCACAATTGCAACAATATCCAAAAATTCAATTTGTTCTTTTAGAAATGCATGAACCGCTATCTCGTTTGCTGCGTTCAGTACACATGGCATCGACTTTCCGATTCGTCCTGCTTCAAACGCAAGAGGAAGTGCAGGAAACAGTTCGGTATTCGGTTTTTGGAAGGTCACACTCAAAAATTCTCCGAAGTCAAACGGAGTGAAGGAGTTTTTCATTCGTTTCGGATAGAAGATGGAGTATTGAATCGGTATTCTCATATCCGCTTGTCCCAACTGTGCTAAAATGCTGCCGTCTTGGTACTGTACCATAGAATGTACGATGCTTTGCGGATGCACCAAAACTTGGATATCATCATAATCCACTTGGAATAATCTCTGTGCCTCAATCACTTCAAGTCCTTTGTTCATCAAAGTGGCAGAGTCTATTGTAATTTTTTGTCCCATGGACCAATTCGGATGTTTGAGAGCATCTTTCGGTTTGATATGCTTTAACTGTTCTCCGGTAAAGGTATGAAAGGGACCTCCGGAAGCAGTTAACAGTATTTTATCTATGATTTGATTTTCTTCTAAACATTGGAATATTGCAGAATGTTCACTATCAACCGGAATGATTCGAGCGGTTGGATGCTGTTGCAATGCTTTTTTTACCAAGTCTCCGCCTGCAACTAAGGTTTCTTTGTTGGCAAGTCCGATAGTAAGATTGTGCTCGATACAGATTAAAGTTGGTAAAATTCCGGCAAATCCGCTGATTGCACCGATTGCGATGTCGATTTTGCAAGACGACAGCACATCGGAAAGACTGTCCCAGCCGTACAACACTACAACAGAGATATGTTCACACTCTTTTTGTATCAATTCAAAACTTTGTTGATTTGTAACAAAAACAAATTGCGGATGATATTTTTTGATTTGCTCAAGTAATAGAGTTGTATTGGAATGTGCTGACAAAATACAAAGTTCCAGTCGGTCAGAAAATTCATCTACAACGGAAGTCGTTTGAGTACCGATTGAGCCGGTACTTCCGAATAGAGCAATTTTTTTCATAAAAGCCTCCTGATAGGAATGAGATTCCACATGTTCTTACTTGAGACAAAGCAACCGATTTGTGAGAAGAATCGTTCAATTTTCCACTCTGATTTATGATGTGCTTTGACAGTTTATCTTATCTTCAACAAACGGATGGAATCTATTATTGTTAAAATATGTTTTCTAATGGTTACGGAAACAATTTCAAAAGAAGAAATCAGTATCCGTATAACCAATCTCATTTTACCAAAATTAAGGTTTTTTTCAATAGAGAAAGTGTAGGTTTTGTGTAGATATTATAAAAACAGAAACGGGATGAATTGTTTGTGTGAAAAGGAGAAGTGATGATGAAATGAAGTATGATTATTTTTATGAAAGTTTGTTTGAGAAAGTGCAACCGATGTTATTTATAATCAGATGTAGAGGAAAGAAAATATTCATAAATTTGATGATATCAAACAACGGTAGATTTATAGTGAGTCTATTTACATATGAAACTTTTAAATACTGATAATATTTAAGTTTTTGGAAAGCATATTCTATTATCTTTTTTGAAAATGGTCCTTATAATGGGTACATAACAAAATACAATCGGTTGTAAAGTTGAAATAAGTTTTGTTTTTGGCAGAAATGCAATCGAAATTTATTTCGATGTCTATTCTATCAGTTTTTCTTTGACAGACAAAAAATAGATAGAAAAAAAAGAATAGACGCAAAAGTATTATGGAAAGTTTAAAAGTTTAGAAAAGAGGAAAAGAAAATGATTGGGCAACAAGTATTGATAAGCAGTGTGTTTATCGCGGGAATCTTATCGTTTTTTGCACCATGTACATTTCCGTTGATTCCCATCTATATCGGATTGTTGACGGATTCGGAGCATGAGTACAAAAAAATCCGTATCAAAAATACGGAATGGAATGTAGGAGCAATGATTAAAACAGGCACCTTTGTGCTGGGGTTATCGACAAGCTTTATTATTTTGGGATTCGGAGCGGGATTTTTAGGAAAGTGGATTTCCAACCAATGGGTTCTCTTCGCAGCAGGATTTTTGGTTGTGTTACTTGGAATTCATCAGATGGATTTGGTTCATATTAAAAAATTCGATTCGTTAAAGGGGGTACAGTTCAAAAATAGCAAAACAAAAGCATTGGGAACATACTTGATGGGTGTTTCATTCAGCTTAGGATGGACTCCATGTGTCGGACCGATATTGGGAGCAGTATTGGTGACATCTGCAAGTAGCGGACAAGAATTGTATGGAGCATTTCTGATGATGATTTATTCAGTCGGTTTGATGATTCCGTTTTTGATTATGGCAATTGCCTCAGAATTTGTCATGAAGAGATTCAGCTTTTTTGAAAAACATATTATTGGAATCAAGCGAGCAGGCGGAGTTTTGGTGGCAATCATGGGATTGATGTTGATGGGAAATCAACTGGTATCACTAACCGTATTTTTTGAAAAGTTATTTTAATGAAATAAATTTAGAATAAGATGGGTTATTTTTAATGATAGGATACAAATGAACAATAAGGATATTTCGGTTAGAACAAGGTTTAACCGGAATCGTATGAAAAGAATAAATGTATAACGGAGGAGATTATGATGAAAAAATTTCAATTAGCACTTGCAATCGGAGTAATGGCGTTGGGACTTACTGCATGTGGCGGAAATACAACACAAATGGAGCAACAAGAAATGAATGGAACAACAGAAAATACGATGCAAGATGATGCAATGAAAGATGATATGAAGATGCAAGACGATATGAAGATGAAAGACGATACGAAGATGAAAGACGATACGAAGATGAAAGACGATATGAAGATGAAAGACGATATGAAGATGAAAGACGATATGAAGATGAAAGACGATACGAAGATGAAAGATGATATGAAGATGAAAGATGATATGAAGATGAAAGACAATGGCAAAAAAGAGGAAAAAACAAAACAACCGGAAAACTCGGAAAATACAATGAAGAATGCGAAAACAGAAAGTACAAAGAAAGAAATGACAAAAACGGAAACAAAAAAGGATAAAAAAATGAAAAAAGTCAATGAAGGGAATTTAGCATCAGATTTCAGCTTGAAGGATACGAAAGGAAATTCCTTTACACTAAGTAGTCAGCAAGGTAAAAAAGTATATATCAAATTTTGGGCATCTTGGTGTCCGATTTGTTTGTCGGGCTTGGAAGAGCTGAATGAGTTGGCAAAGAACAATAACGATTTTGAAGTGGTAACTGTTGTTGCACCGGAATTCAATGGGGAGAAAAACAAAGAAGAGTTTGTAAAATGGTTTGACAGTCTGGGATACAGTAATGTTAAAGTTCTGTTTGATGAAGACGGACAAGTGTTGAAAAACTATGGTGTCCGTGCCTATCCTACCTCTGCGATTGTGGGAACGGACGGTGTTTTAATCGGTGTTCAACCGGGACATATGGACAAAGAAACGATTGAAAAAGTATTTGAATCTGTAAAATAAATCTCAGATATAAGAAATGTGTTGTTAAGATAGTTTCATAAAAACAATTCAGTCGGGACATTTTTTGGAATGCGATTGTAAGAAAATGAGAAGGATGATGAACAAGTATAAAAAATCTATAGTATGATATGTTAAAAAGTAAGGTTATGAAGTTGTGAAAAAGAGATGTAATAAGAAGAAATAAAAAACAGATGTAATGTAATAAGAGAAAATAAAAAACAGGAGGTGTTATTTGTGAAAAACATTCAAGTATTAGGAGCGGTTATTTTGTTTTCAACTGTTGTTATAGGATGTACGATTGCAGGTACAGCGAAAGCAGAAAAAAAGGAATCCGTAAATCCTACGTTAGAGAATAAAATACAGATGATTACAAAGGGTGGTACAATGAAAAAAACATCAAACAACCCAAACAAAAATATTGATTATTCCAAATCAAATCTCAAGAAAATCTATCTTGCCGGGGGATGTTTTTGGGGAATTGAGGCATATATGGAGCGTATCTATGGAGTAGCGGATGCTGTTAACGGGTATGCAAACGGTAAGACACAAAATCCGAAATATGAAGATTTACTGTACCGAAACAGCGGTCATGCAGAAACGGTTGAGGTCACATATGACCCTGCCAAAGTGAGTTTGGAAAAGCTTCTATACGATTATCTGAAAGTTGTAGATCCGACCAGTATGAACAAGCAGGGTAATGATAGAGGCACGCAGTATAGAACGGGAGTGTATTACACAGATGAAAAAGAGAAAAAGGTAATACAATCTGTGCTTGAGAAAGAGCAACAGAAATATTCCGATAAAATTGTAGTAGAAGTCCTTCCTTTAGAACATTTTGCGAAAGCGGAGGAGTATCATCAAAATTATTTGGAAAAAAATCCAAACGGATATTGTCATATTGATCTTAGTCTTGCAACAGAAGAAATCATTGATCCCAAAAAATATCCGAAACCGAGTGATGAAGAATTAAAGAAAAAATTGACAGATATTCAATATCGCGTGACACAAAAAAATGATACGGAGCACGCTTTTTCTAACCAATACTGGGATAACAAAGCACAGGGTATTTATGTGGATGTAGCAACAGGAGAACCGCTGTTTTCTTCAAAGGACAAATTTGAATCAGGGTGCGGTTGGCCGAGTTTTTCTAAGCCGATTGAGAAAAATGTAGTGACATACCAAGAAGATAACAGCTATAATATGAGTAGAGTAGAAGTGAGAAGCAGAAGTGGAAATTCGCATTTGGGACATGTGTTTGAAGATGGACCCAAAGAGCTTGGAGGATTGCGATATTGTATCAACAGTGCGTCAATTCGGTTTATTCCGTTGGATAAGATGAAAGAAGAAGGATACGAGTATCTGATGTATTTAGTGAAATAGGAGCAGAGATGTATAAGCTGTTAATTGTAGATGATGAGCCGTTGATTCGACGCGGAATAAAAAAACTTACAAATTTGCATGAGATGGGAATTTCAGAGATATTTGAGGCAGAGAACGGTGAGCAGGCAATTGAAATCGTAGAAACCGAGAAACCGCATATTGTTATCATGGATATCAATATGCCGAATATGGATGGTTTGACTGCCTCATCCATCATGAAAGAAAAGCATCCTGAGATTTTTATTGTGATTTTGACAGGATATGATTATTTTGAATATGCTCAGACTGCAATTCGTGCAAAAGTGGACGACTATATTTTGAAACCGATTTCCAAGTCAGATATTGAGTCTGTTTTGAAAAAAATTGTAGCTATCATTGTTGAAAGAAACAAGAAGACGGAATATCTGCAATTGTGCAATGATAGTCATGTAACAGAAGATATAGTGCTGACAGATGGGGAAGATATGGAATCCATCATCAAAAATTATATGGTTGAAAATCTGTTTTCAGTAGAACTTTCTCTTTCTAAAATGGCGGGCGATATTGGATTTAACAGTAATTACCTCAGCGGTGTGTTTAAGCAGATTTATGGGATTCCGTTTCAGGATTATGTGAATCGTAAGCGAATGGAGAGGGCAAAATTGTTGTTGCTTACCACTTCCATGAAAAATTATGAGATTGCAGAGGAAATCGGAGTAGAGGATGTAAACTACTTTATTACGAAGTTTAAGAAACTGTGGGGAATTACACCGAAACAGTATAGACAAGGGATACGATGATATGAAACTAAAAAAATTTTTTTCAAAAATCAATATCCAAATTACTTTTTCTTTCCTGGCGTTTTCTCTGGGTATTGTAATATCTCTTTCCGTCATTTTCTATTATTCCGCATCAAAAATTTTGTTGGATAACAGAGAAAAGCAGACGACAGAGTCCATTGCACAGACCAGCGATTATGTTGCAAGCTATCTTGATAAAATCAAAACACTGAGTAATTTAATTGCGATGTATCCACAAATCTCTGAAATTTTGGAGAATCCGAGTTCCAAGTCTGCAGACGGGTTGCTGACAATGGTGAATATATCGGCGAGCAGTGACCCGCGTATTCAAACGATTGCCGTTATTTCTAAGAACGGGTTTGCAATTACCAGCAACAGTGATATGGCAATGCCGTTGTCCAGGAATATGATGAATGAAGAGTGGTATAAGGTAGCGGTACAGTCTAATCAAATGCCTGTGGTTACTTCACTTCGTCACGGTGATTTTGTGATGGATCGTGAAAATCTGGTTATCTCTATCAGTCATGAAATTGTTGATGAACACGGAAATCATTTGGGTGTCGTACTGATTGATATTTCCTATCGTTTTATTGAAGATTACATTTCGTCCATTGATTTGGGAGAACGAGGATATGCCTACATTTTGGATAATGCAAACAATGTGTTGTATCATCCGGACGAAAGTGTATTTTTTAATGAACAGAAGAAAAAAGAACTGGTATCCTTGGCTGAAGGTACAGAAAGACTGCCTCATTATTTTGTTACAAGTGCAGAGATACCGCATTCCGATTGGAGATTGATTGGTGTTTCTTCGACAGAAAGTACTATGTTATTAAAGAAAAAGTTGATAGAGGGAATTTTATTGGTGAATTTCTTGCTGATTTTTGCAAGCATTGCTTTAAGTGTAATGATTTCCAGACGATTGACCAAACCGATTGTAGAATTACAAAATGCAATGATGTCACTGGATAAATCGTGGGGTCATATCGCCGTCAATTCAAACAGTTCGGTTGAAATTGTCGCATTGACGACAGAATATAATGCTCTTTTGGACAGAATCAAGGTCTTGACCGAAGATATTGCACAAAAAGAAAATGCAAAACGCCTTTTTGAATTAAAGGCTTTGCAAAGTCAAATCAATCCTCATTTCTTGTACAATACCTTGGATACCATTTTATGGTTAGCTGAGTTTGGAGAGACTGAAAAAGTGGTTGCCGTCAGCAAATCACTGGGAGAAATGCTACGACTGTCATTGGATATTCATCAGACGCTTGTTCCGTTACAATCGGAGCTTGCCAATACAGAGAATTATCTTAGAATACAACAAACTCGCTATGAAGATAAAATCTGTTACCGAATCCAGGGAGAGGAAGAACTGTTGTCTGTTTCTGTTCCGAAATTAATCTTGCAACCGATCGTAGAAAATTCTATTTATCATGGAATTCGACCGCAGAGAGGTAAGGGCTATATTGAGATTGTATATGAAAAACGAGACGGGAAGCTCATCATTACGGTTTCTGACAACGGAGTAGGATATTTTTCTTCGGTAGAGGAAAATGACAGAAATCTGATTAAAGCAAAATTAGGTGGAATCGGGATGAAAAATGTCGATCAAAGAATTAAGCTGTTGTACGGAAATCAGTATGGAATTGAAGTTCGTGAGAATCAACCGCACGGTACAGTAGTGATATATACATTGAAGTGTGAGTAATGATTTCTCTGTTGTGGCAGTGAAGATAGGTATTGTTATCAAGATAAGGTTAACGCTCCGGAGATGGAAAGGGACTTGGGATAGGTCGCTTTCCTCTACAGAGCGTTAATTTTTAGGGTGTTTCATTTTTTAGCGTGTTTACTTTTTCAGATTGGTTACTATGTTTTCAATCAAATGATGAGTTACATATCAGTTCTGTTTGTGTAGTGAATCGAGATACCGCTGCTGCACGAGCGCGGGTCAAAATAAGATGAAACAGAACCCCATGAAAAAAAGTTTTCTTCATTTTGTAAATTGCAATATTTCATAAGCCATTCATCACAATACTTTTTATCTTTCTCTACTTCTTCGGGGGACCATTCTTCCCAGTGACGAATGGCATTTATGTCAAAACTCTGTGGATAAAGGTTCACAAATTCAAGAGCTTTTTGTGGATTAAAGCATAGATAAACAGGGATTTTGTTATCATAAATTGTTTCTCTCATATCGTACCAGATGTATCCGTTTTTCATATCTCTGATTTGTAGAATATGATCCGTCGGAAAAACAGAGATAAAATCAGAATAGTGTAAGAGAGGTGATACAGTTATATTTAACTCCGGAAAAATAATGTTTCCTGTTTGGATTTCAATCAATGCAATCTTCCTCCTTTTGATTCCGACAACTGACGGCATTGCCGGTATATTAGTGATTAGAGATGATGTATCTTCTTTATCTTGTCTTGTATCATCTTACCATAAAAATGAATACAAAACTATGGTAGGAGTTTTCCATCGTTGTTTGATACGCAAGATGTGATGATTATTCCATTTCCGATACAAAAAAGCAGAATGAAAGTTGTTTCATTCTGCAAGTACATATTCAATAGGTTGATTGAATGCAAGAGATTTTTGGACATCGAGAATTCGTTGGTTGGAAGAACCGCGAAAACGTAAGGTCAAATCTCTTTTTTCTAAGATGAACGGACCGTCTACAAGAACATCACATAAGCCGAGCAGCTCTTTTTTGTCTACATCGGAACAAAGCTGTTCAAAGGTATATCCGGAATAAATCCATATGGTCTTGGGAGACTCTTGTTTTATTTTTTGCAAGACAGGAAGCAATCCTTCTACATTTTGAAATGGTTCCCCTCCCAAAATAGTAAGACCCTTTACCATCGGATGAGAGAGATGAGAAAGAATAAGTTCCGTCTCATTCTCTGTCCATGGCTGTCCATACTTGAAATCTTGGTATACTTCATTGAAACATCCCTCGCAACAGTGTGTGCACCCTGTCACAAAAAAGCTGGTGCGGATACCTTCTCCGTTGGCAATATCAAACTGCCTGATTTGTGCATAATTCATTAGATATGCAACACACGATCCTTGATTTCTTTGGTTCGTCCTTCATTCCAGAAATTTTCGCCCAAATATCCGCAAGTTCTGCGAATCACAGTCAGTTTGGTGCGTTCTGTATTTCCACATTGAGGGCAGAACCATTGATTGTTATCATCTACTTTGATTTCGCCATCGTATCCGCAAACATGGCAATAATCAGACTTGGTATTAAACTCTGCATAAGTGATATTGTCGTAGATATATTGAATCATCATTTCAACTGCTTCGAGATTGTGATTTAGATTTGGAATTTCCGCATAGGAGATACATCCTCCGGTGGAGCGTTTTTGGAATTCAGATTCAAAACTGAATTTATCGAATACGGAAATACATTCTCTTACATCGACATGATAACTGTTTGTGTAGTAGCCTTTGTCGGTGATATCTTTGATTTCTCCAAATCTTGCACGGTCAATCGAGCAAAAACGATTGGTTAAATTTTCGGCAGGAGTTCCATAGAGTGCAAATCCGATACCGGTTTCCGCTTTCCATTCTGCAACGGAATCTTTCAAGACATCCATCAGTTTGAGTGCAAACGCAGTACCGACAGGATCGGTATGAGAAACACCTTTGATCAGCTTGGTTGCTTCGTAGACACCGATATAGCCCAAAGATAAGGTTGCATAACCGTTATCCATAAATTTGTCTATTTTTTCGTGTGGTTTCAATCTTGCAATGGCACCGTATTGCCAGTGAATCGGAGAACAGTCGCTGGTCACATTCTTCAAGAGTTCAAAACGAAGAAGAAGCGCTTTTTTTGCTAATTGAAGTCGTTTTTCCAAAATGTCGAAGAATTTTTCTTCCGAACCGTTCGCCAAAATTCCGATTTGAGGAAGGTTCAATGAAACGACTCCCATATTGAAACGACCGTCAAATACATATTCTCCCTTTTCGTTTTTCCAAGGAGCTAAGAAAGAGCGACATCCCATCGGACTGAATACATTTCCTTCATAGTTTTCACGCATTTTCTTTGCGGAAATGTAGTCCGGATACATTCTCTTCGCAGTACATTTCGCAGCAAGTTTGGTCAAATAGTAATACTTGCTGTCAGGATGTACATTGTGTTCATCCAGTACATAGATCAGTTTTGGGAAAGCAGGTGTCACATAGACATCCTGTTCATTTTTGATTCCTTCATATCGTTGCAATAAAATTTCTTCCTGAATATAGGCAGCCTCTTTTTCAAATTCATATCCTTCTTGGAAGTACATAAACAGTGTAACAAAAGGAGCTTGTCCGTTTGTTGTCATCAAGGTATTAATTTGATATTGAATCGTTTGGATACCGTCTTTGATTTCTTTTCGAGTGCGCTTCCAAGCAATTTCTTCAGCTTTTTGTAAATCAGGCTCAATCCCGTAGATTTCTTTTTGTTCTTCCACGACACTATCATAATATTTTTGGTAAGATTTTCTAACAAAAGGTGCCAAGATACGGTCAATCCCGTTGATACTTTGTCCGCCATACTGTCCGCTCGCAACTTGTGCAATAATTTGGGTAGTAACGGTACATGCTACTCGGAAAGATTTTGGAGAGTCAATTTTTTTGCCGTTGATAACAGTGCCGTTCGTCAACATATCATGCAAATTGATTAAACAACAATTGAACATCGGTTGAATGATGTAGTCCATATCATGAAAGTGAATTGCACCGCTGTCATGTGCTTGTACGATGTCAGTCGGAATAATTAAACGACGGGCAATGTCTTTGGATACTTCGCCGGCAATCAAATCCCTTTGTGTGGATACAATTTTGGCATCCTTGTTGGAGTTTTCATCCAAAACATTGATATTGCTTCGATTTAGAATTCCAACGACATCTTCGTCAATGGTATTTACTTTTCTTTTGAAGGCTTGGACAGCTTTGTAGTTTTCGTATGCTCTTGCGGTCGCTGGATTTTCATACTGAATCAGCTTGTAGTACACCTGATCTTCAATCCCATAAATGGTAAGATCTCTTTTCAAAGAACGAGCAAATTCTTCAATTTCTGTTGCAATTCTTTCAGCAAGACCGTCTTCATAAATGCCGGTACTGCTATCCATTGCTTTTTTGATGGCAACGACAATTTTTTCTTTGTCAAAAGGAACCTTGCTTCCATCTCGTTTGATTACCTGTAATCCCATATTTAGCACCTCATCTGTTTATTATAATTATTTTATTTGTACGAATATTGGTAGAAATCGAAAAAATTTTATGTAAAAATACTCTCTTATTCGATGACTATAACTTACTATACTACATTAACAAAACAAATACAATATATACTTATAAAAATAAAAATATTACAAAATTACACACTATATGTAGAAAATAACTTCTATACTTTACAAATAGAGAGGTACAGAGTTTTTTGTAAAAAATACCGATTTTTTTATAAAAAAAGAAAGTGAGTAATTACAAACAACTCAACGAATTTTATTTTTTTCAAAAAAATTTAAAAACACAAGATATAGAAGAGAAAATTTAAAATGTACTACAATATACAAAAGGAGTAAAACAAAAAAATAATGTGATTTTTATGGTATAATCAAAAATAATAAAATAGGAGAAAGAGGATTTTTATATTAGTGTCATATAAGGAGGAACAAAGATGAGTCAGTTTATTGCAGAAGAATCTTTTTGGAATTTATTTCCAAATGCAACATTAGGTGTAGTATTGTTGAAAGGAATTAAAAATGATGGAGAGGTTCCACAAGAATTGAAGGCTCTTTTGTCAAAAAGTAATCGTGAAGCTGAAAAATTTTTGGTAAAAGATAAATTTAATGAAAACCCAATTGTTGCAAATTGGAGAAGTGCATATCAGAAGTTTAAAACAAAGAAGGGAGCTCGATGTAGTATTGAGGCTTTGTTAAAGCGAGTAGAAAAAGAAAATCCGGTAGGTTCCATCAATCCGTTGGTAGATATTTATAACTCTGCATCATTACAGTTCGGATTTCCTTGTGGAGCTGAAGATATGGATGCTTTTGTTGGGGATTTAAAATTGGGAATTACAAGTGGAGGAGATGAGTTTTATTTAATAGGAGATACAGAATCTTCCCCTACATTAGAGGGAGAGTTATGTTATCGTGATGAACAAGGTGCAGTTTGTCGTTGTTTCAATTGGAGAGATGGAGAACGTACGATGATTACAGGCAACACTACAAATGCTTTTCTTATTATGGAAAATGTTGAAGAGGGGCGAGAGAATGAGTTGAAACAAGCTATTTCAATGATTGTAGAATATGCAGAGAAGTATCTGTCTGCAACGGTAGAGACTTTCTTTGTAACAGCAGAAAATCCAAGTATTTTACTATAGTATATGACAAAGAAAAAACACTTTTCTGTGGAAACCATTATCCGGTGGAAAAGTGTTTTTATTATGGGTATAACATTTTTAGAAATTTGATAGGATTATAGTTTTTAGTATTTAAAATATAACATAAAATAACAAGAGGCTCTGTTTGTGATAGCTCATTGTATATGAGTATGAATGTTAGTTTAAAATATCAGCGTTTTTTCGGATTTTTTGGATACCAACCTTTCTGTACTCTTTTTTCCTGTTCAAAAAGTTCTTTAATGCTCCAAAGGAGGCAAAAACCAAGAATAGACACAATGGCAGATACAGTATCGTCTTTTAAAAAGAAGGAAATTGTGATACAAGTAGAGCCAAAAACAGCAAAGATAGGCCATAGCTGTTTTCCGAAACGGTATTCTGTATAAATTACAATCGGATGAAATAGTCCGATTAAAATAAAGCAAGATACACCGATTAACAAACCGTTCAAGTTCACGTAATACTTCCTTTCTGTAACATTACAATGTCAATATTTTTATCACTGTGAAACTGCTTTATATCAGTTATAACAAAAACAGTTGGTAAGATACTTTAAAAAACATTTTACAATAAAATCAAATTGTTTTTCAATCTTTTTCATTGTGATATTAGAGATTGTGGGTTTGTTTTTGGAAAGACGATTCGTTTTTCAAATAGGATTTTCAATTGTAGAAAGACATAAAGTAAACAAATTGAGATTATTTTTCATAAAATCGGGGAATACCATAGTGAGAAAAAATTATACAGTAGATAGAAAGAATAGAGTATGATATAATAATTCCGTATTTTATTCAGAAAAATAAAAAATTTGGAGGTTATCAAATATGGATTGGAAAAAAATTTACCAAGAGAGATTGGTAAGCGCAGAAGAAGCACTTTCTCATGTAAAAAGCGGAGACCATGTTGCGTTGGGACATGCTTTAGCAGAACCGACTTATCTGTTGGAAGAAATGGTTCGCCTGAAAGATAATTACAAGAATGTGAAGTTTTCCGGATTGGTTCCGGGAAAAGCTCCATATGCAGCAGAAGGATTGGGAGAGCACTTCAGAACATGCTCTATGTTCTTAGGAGCATCCACAAGAAAAGCGGTAGAAAGAGGAGATGGAGAGTTTATTCCTCGTTTCTTCTATGAAGTACCTCGCACTTATCGTGAAGATTGGCCTGTGGATGTGGCAATGGTAACATTGTCAGCACCTGATAAACACGGTTTCTGTAGTTTCGGTATCTCTGTGGACTTTACAAAAACAATTGCAGAAAATGCTAAAATTGTGATTGGACAAGTAAATAAATATATGCCGAGAACACACGGTGACAGTTTTATTCATATTTCTGATATAGATTTCTTAGTGGAACATGACGAACCGTTGGTAGAATTACCGAAACCTCATATCGGAGAAGTAGAGTCAAAAATCGGAGAATATGTTGCATCTTTAGTAAACGACGGAGATTGTTTGCAACTTGGAATTGGCGCGATTCCCGATGCTGCACTTCAATTTATGAAAGATAAAAAAGATTTGGGAATTCACTCCGAAATGATTTCTGACGGGGTAATGGACTTGATGAAAGCAGGAGTTATCACAAACAAGAAAAAGAACTTCCATAACAGAAGAACAGTTGTTACTTTCTTGATGGGAACAAAAGACTTGTATGACTATGTAGATGACAATCCGTTCTTTGAAATGTATCCGGTTGACTATGTAAACGATCCTCGTGTAGTGAGCCAAAACGACAATATGGTATGTATCAACTCTTGTATTCAAGTAGACCTTACCGGACAAGTTGTTTCCGGTTCTATCGGACCGAGACAATTCAGCGGAGTCGGAGGACAAGTAGACTTCGTAAGAGGGGCTGCTTGGAGTAAAGGCGGAAGAAACATCATTGCTATGCCATCTACCGTAAAAGGAAAAATGTCAAAAATTGTTCCTGTGATTACAGAAGGTTCTTCTGTTACAACTTCCATCAATGATGTTGACTATATCATCACAGAATACGGAATTGCAAAATTAGGTTCCAAATCTTTGAATGAAAGAGCCAGAGCTTTGATTAATATTGCACATCCGGATTTCCGTGAGGAATTGGCAAAAGCTTATGAAGAAAGATTCCATGAAAAATGTGATTACAAAAGAGATTAATGTATCGTTTCATTAAAATAAAACAATAGAATATCTTTTGTAGAAATCGGTATAGGACTTTTTCGTTCTGTACCGATTTTTTATTTTGAAGAAAAGTATGGTTTTACAATCTGATACTATTCTCCGTTTAAAATGCCCGGTATGGAGAATGTACAATTGCTGAAAAATAATTTGGAGAATCATATAGTTCAAAGCATTCAACCTGTCAGTTCTAATAGCTAATAGTATGATATGAAAATGGATGGGGATAGAAATGAGATATTATGGAATGAAAGCCTGTATTTATAGTGTGTTTTAGTGACTCGTAGTATTAGTGGGCAACTTTTTTATATAACAAATCACAAGAAATGAATATTTTTGTGATAGAGTAACAATACATACATTTGATGATAAATTCTATTTTATGATAATAATTATTGATATTATAACGGAAAAAGTTTAAAATAAAAAGTGACTGTTAAGGAAATGAAGTAAGAAATGCAGTCAGGATAAAGTTATTTAAATCATATAATGAGTTCTATAAGGAGGAAACCTATGAAATTAAAATTAGACGGGGTTGCGGAAACGCTTTTTATTACATTGTATATTCGTGCGAAGGATGCCATGAGTGACAAACCTATTTTGAATGATAAATTGTCACTGGAAATCATGAAAAAAATTGATTATGATTTTGATAAATTCAACAGTTCAAAAGGTTCTTATTTTGGTACATTAGCACGAATTCGTGTGATGGATAGAGAAGCGAAAAAATTTATTGAGGAACATCCGAACTGCACAGTAGTTTCTGTCGGTTGCGGATTGGATACAAGATTTGAACGCATTGATAACGGTAAAATCAAATGGTACAACTTGGATTTTCCGGAAGTAATCGAAGCAAGAAAAAATTTACTTCAACCGAATGACAGGGTGGTGGATATTCCGAAATCAGCTTTGGATTCCACATGGACAACGGAGATAGCAAAGAGTGAAGAACCTATTTTAATTATCTCGGAAGGAGTGTTGATGTATTTTTCGGAAGAGGAAGTGAAACAATTTTTGGAAATTTTGACAGATTCCTTTGAAGAGTTTGAGGCGCAGTTTGATTTTTCTCATACTTTCTTGTTAAATAAGGGAAAAAAACACGATACAGTAAAACATATGAATGCGGAGTTTCGATATGGTATTGTAGATGGAAGTGAAATTTTGAAACTCAATCCGAAATTAAAACAAACGGCATGTATCAATTTTACGGATGAGTTGTCCACATTCAAATTAGGAGTTTTCCGATTGGCTTTACCACTCCTTCGAAAAGTGAATAACAGGTTGTGTAAGTATGTATATTCCAATAAGCAAGAAAAGGAAATGATATAAAAATTTGTTTCTTGAAAAAGGAAATGGATACGATATTACTTCAAACAAACAGTGGATAGGTTTTTGGATGCTTATTTTGAACATCAGTACAATTTGTGAAGTCCGGAGAGAATATACAATATGAGTTAAATGAAAAAGTTTTGTTGGAGGATGGTATGGCAGATAAAGAAAATTTAATTACACAAGGTAATTTGTACCAAAATTTTATAAAATACTTTATTCCTATTCTTTTAGGGAGTTTCATTCAACAATCGTATGCATTTGTAGATGCTCTTATCATTGGAAATTATGGAGGAAAAGAAGCATTGGCGGCGATTGATGCTCCTTATGCTTATATCAAACTTTTGATAAATTCTTTTATTGCATTGAGTATGGGTGGAACAATTATTGTGTCTCAATACTGTGGTGCAGATAAAAAGACTGAATTAGAAGAGATAATTGGAAGTTTAATAAAATTCAGCATCTTGGGAGGAGTAATAATTTCTGTAACGGGAATTTTATTGTCATCAAAATTTATTAAAATAATGTTAATTCCTGAAGATATTTATGAGTTGTCATTGTCATATATTCGGATTTATTTTATAGGAACTGTTTTTGTTTTTACATTCAACATTGTTTCCGGAATATTGCGAGCGTTGGGAGATTCCAAAAATCCATTTTACTATCTCATGTGCAGTTCTGTAGTAAACATAGTGTTAGATGTTCTTTTCGTGGCAAAATTTCATTGGTCGGTTGAAGGAGCAGCATTAGCGACAATATTATCTCAAGGTATTGCGATGGCTTTGGTGTTAAATAAAATAAAAAGTGCAGGTTATTACTTTAGCAAGAGAAATCGTTTTGAATCATTAAAGGGCACATTAACATTGGGGTATCCCATGGCAATTCAATCAATATTGTTTTCTGTATCCAATATGTTTATGCAAAGAGGAATCAATGCATTCGGAACAGACAGTATAGCAGGATGGTCGATATGCGGAAAAGCTGATTTTCTTGTTTGGTCATTAGCAGATACGCTGGGAGTGGCTGTTACAACTTTTGTTGCCCAAAATTACGGAGCAGGGAATAGAAACAGAATGAACCAATCGGTAAGGTGTGGGCTTTTGATATCTGTTGTAACAATCGGAATCATAAGCGGAGTCCTATTTATATGGATGGATAAGATAGCTTTGTTATTTACAAGAGATTCTTCTGCGATAGAGAATGCGGTTTTTTTGATGAGGTCAGTTTGTCCATATTATATATTTTATGCTTTTGGCGAGATTTTTGCCGGAGGAATAAAGGGAAGGGGAAATACCTTCTATCCGATGATAATCACGCTGATAGGAACCTGTGCTTTTCGGGTGATTTGGGTTGAAATAGTATCAAACTATGATATGACTTTGCAACATATCATTTTAGGGTATCCGTTATCATGGTTTGTTACAACAACTTTGTTTGCAATATATTATGTAGTGACGGTATATGCCTCAAAATATAATGTATATGACAGCGACATTGAAAAAATAAAATAGATTGAGTATAAAAAACAGATAGAAATCATTCGTTTGTAAGGAATAGAAATCATAACTATGGAGGAATTTGTTTCCGGTGTCAATTTTTTGTTTACAACAGAAGTCCATCTGTTGTAGAATTAGGAAGGAAAAAATAAGCCTCATATAGGAGTGAATCAATTTGAAAAAATGGAATAGGATAGTAGCATCTTTGCTTGTCGGAGTTACACTGCTGACGGCTTGTCACGATACAAATGTAGCAAAAGAATATTCTTCCGAGGAGCTAAAACAAGCGAAACAAAAAATTGAATATAACTTGGGACAGCTGAATAAGAATGTTTCTGATGCTGAAAAGGAAAAGCAGGTTATGACCGTTGCGGAAATACAGGAGTGTGTGAAAGAAAGAGAGAAGGAGAATCTCATTGAACCCAATGCAAGAGAGGCTTATCTTCGAAAAGAGTTCGATGAGTGGATTACGGGAATTACTCAAAAATACTATGGTGTAGAGGATGAAGAAGAAACAGAGCCTGCACCGGTAAAAGAAAACAATAACGACAGAATTTATGCTTATTTGGAAAGCGTGATGAAAAAGAGTGAAGTTGCATCGCTAAAGAAAAAAATAGATCAATATATTGAAACCGGAGATGAGGAAGCATACGATTTTGCACAGCGGCGCTTTGATGCACTGAAAGATGTGAATGGAAATCTGTTACTGTTTTTGTTGGTACAGTATCCGAATCAAAAGACAGAAAGGGTTTATCGAGTGAAAGGTGAAAGCATACAGGAAGAACCTTTTTTGTCAGAAAAGAGTACAGAAAAACGAAGGTGGTTTCAATTCTTTCAAAAAGAGCTGAAGTCGACACAAAAAGAAGAATCTTTTTCGAATGAAAAAGAGAACATCATTTTGGCGAGCATTCCAAAGGTAATCAAACGGGAAAATCTAAAAAATTTTGATTATATTCTGTTGTGTACGGATGGGAAATCATATGGCTTGGCATCTGTAATTGAGAGTCCTGACGGAGACGGAAGCGGCACAAGGTGGTTGATGCAGATTGACAGCAACGATTTGGATGATGATTTTTACGGAACATTAGTACATGAATACGGTCACTATTTGACATTGAATCAGACACAGGCAGATTATACCGAGGACTATGACATCAAAAATTATTGTGAGATTGGTATGGTAACAAAGAAAGACTCCTTGTTGAACCAATTTTATCAGACATTTTGGAAAGACTATGTGTTGGAAGAATTTCCGACGAAATATTCTTTTTATGTCAGAAATCAGGATGCGTTTGTATCAGACTATGCAGCGACAAATCCTGCAGAGGATATTGCAGAGACATTTCGCGTGTTTGTGATGGAAGAAAAGCCGACAGGGAATGAGATTCGAGATAAGAAAGTACAATTTCTGTACAATTGGCCCGGATATCCCGAGCTTCGTAGTGAGATTCGAAAAAATTTGAAGTTGGACAAATAGAATAGATGGTCGGTAACAGTACAACAATTTAATAAAGTCAGACAGAAAACAAAAACTTTGAAAGGATTTTATAAAATCAAGGGAAAGTCTACCAAAGTTTTTGTTTTTTTGATATAATCGTACTATTCGATATATCATTTAAGTTAAGGTGGTGAAAGTATGACGGAACAAACGAAAGTATTTTTGAGAATCGGTGGAGTTGTTGCTCTTTTTGTGCTATCGGTTGTAGCTATTTTCTTATATAAGGCGGTTTGGGCGAAAGCAATTTGGACAATTCTTGCATGTGTGTTGGGATATATGTTGTATCGGACTTATTTATCTTATAAAAGAAAGAAGTTCTATATTGAAGGAAAGGTTCTTTCTGTGGTAAGACCGACGAACAAGCTGAAAATCGGAAAAACAAAGGTAATTATCAAAGCAGGCAAGGTATCCAAAAAATTGTATGCGTGGCAGCCTCTTACAATGAAAGTCGGAGAGATGTATGGTGTTTACTATGAAGACAAAAGTAATAATATTTTGAAATACCAAGCATTGAAGGGAAGTTTGATGATGAGACCGAATCGCGCAAATATTCCTCCGCAATATCGTTAGGAAGAACGGGGATTCTTTCGGATATCTCAAACAAAAGAAGAAAGTAGATGAAATCCTCTTATTGAGCAAAATTTTGCAGATAAGAGGATTTTTGGTTTAAATTTTAAAAAAGATTTTCGGTAAAAAATTACTTTGTCAAAGTATCAAGAAAGAATGATTTGATAATAGCAAAATATTCTCTGAGATAGCACGGAATGGTGATGCTTGGAGGTGTTTTGGAAGGCAGGGAGTATGCTGTGAGACCGCATCGTTTTGCCAATAATTCTGCACGAATACAATGAAATCGATTGGTGGAAATCAAAACTTTGACAGAGGGATTGTCTGTCTGTTTTCGTATGATATCAGTCGCATTTCGGATATTTTCGAATGTGGTGGTAGAAGTTGTTTCCATCAAAATTCGGTTTTTTGCAATCCCATGAGCAACAAGATAGTCATAGCTTGCTTGTGCCTCTGTACAATCTTCATCTGTACCTTGTCCGCCTGTCACAATAACAGAGGTGCTTGGATGTTCGTTGAGATATGTCAGTGCTGAGTTCAGGCGGTTGGTCAGTGCGGGAGACGGGGTGGTTCCGTAGAGTCTTGCTCCCAAAATAATGACATAGTCTATCTGTTCGTCATGAGATGTCGAAAATCCTGAGAATAGAATAGCACCTTCTATTGTAAAAAAAGAAATTCCAAAAATAAGAAGTCCTATTTTTAGGAACGTTAAAATTGTTTTTTTCATAGTGGGATTCCTTTCCTGCTGATGATTTTTCTTTCTATTGTAACACTGTAAGGAAAAAAATGAACAGAAAAAGATAGGAAAAATAAAATCTTAAATTGCAATATCAAATTGAACTAATTCCTCATTATCATCTAAAAGTCCTAAGTTATTTAGTTCTTCTATAAAAACTTCTATAGGAGTGCGGTAATTTAGGATTTTTCTTGGCAAATTGTTCATCCAATTCATTATCTTTATATAGTGTTCTTCTTCATAATCATTTAATGATTTTCCTTTCGGTAGAAATCTTCTGATTAGGCTATTGTGCTTTTCATTTGTTCCTCTTTCCTGGGGATTATTGGGATGACAGTAATAGATGTTTCCTATATATGTTTTTTCAAGTTCACATAATTTCGCAAACTCTAAGCCGTTATCACTTGTTATGCTTCTAAATATTTTTTGTGGTTCCTTCAATCTGTTCAATGTGTTCTTTAATGTTTCATTTACTATGGATGCTTTTCTTCTGTTTAATTTTAAGATTAGTTCCATTCGACTTTTTCTTTCTGTTATGGTTATTAATGATGCTTCTTCTTTGTTTTTCTTTGGTATTACTGTATCTATTTCCCAATTTCCAAATGTTTTTCTTGTTTCTATTTCTTGCGGTCTTTCTTCTATACTTTTTCCAAGTTTTCTTTTGTTTTCTTTTACTCGTTTTTTAGCCGGTTTTCTTTTCACTCTTAAGGGCAAATCAATAGATTTTATTCCTATTAGACCTATATCTACATAATTGTATAATGTCTTGGTGCAGACTCTTTGACCTTCATATAGCTTATTTAACTTTGCATATCCACAAATTGCATCTAACGACCATTTTTCTTCATTAAACTTTTGCTTTACAAAGTCTAAATATTTGCTACATTTCAAGGCTTTAAATTTCTTTTTGCAATTTTTTCGATTCTTCTCATATACTAACTTACCTGTATCCGGATAATATACTTGTACATCATGTATTCCTTTTATTTGAGTTACTGTACCTCTTTTTAACTCATTTCTTATGGTGTTGGATGCTCTACGAAGTTCTTTTGCTATTTTGTATGCTGAATATCCTTTATTATGCAGAAGTTGAATTTGTCCTCTTTCGAAATCGTTTAAATGTTTATTTTTTCTTGAATTTGCTGTAGTATTATTATATTCCATAGTCATCACCTTTGGTTTTTTTGTTTTGTGGTGATTCAATTATACCAAACGTGATTTTCTATGGAATTTTTTTAGTTCATTTTCATTTTACAATTAACCGGAAAAATAAAATTTTCAGAATTGTTTATTTACTTATTGATTTTTTTATGTTCTTGTGGCACAATAGCAAAATACACTTATTTTTTACAAATGGTGTAAATCGTATCAAAAGGAGGGCTTTTAGTGGAACAGAGAGAGAAGTTTTCATCAAGGCTGGGCTTTATTTTATTATCAGCAGGTTGTGCAATCGGATTAGGGAATGTTTGGCGATTTCCATATGTGGTAGGAAAGTATGGTGGAGCAGCGTTTGTACTAATCTATCTATTGTTTTTGGGGATCTTGGGATTGCCGATTATGGCAATGGAACTTTCTGTTGGTCGAGCGAGTCAAAAGAGTGTGATTACATCTTTTCATGTGTTGGAACCGAAGGGAACGAAGTGGCATATTTTTGGTTATATCGCAACACTCGGGAATTATTTATTGATGATGTTTTATACCACGATATCCGGTTGGATGCTCTATTACTTTGTGAAGATGGTCAAAGGTGATTTTGTAGGCAAAACAACGGAAGAAGTAGGAGAAATGTTCGGCACCTTAGTGCAACAACCGGAAGTTATGGTTTTTTGGATGATTGTTGTAGTGGCGATAGGATTTTTAATTTGTTCCTTCGGGTTACAAAACGGAGTGGAAAAAATTACAAAAGTGATGATGTTAAGTTTGCTGTTCATCCTATTTGTGTTGGTAGCAAGGGCGATTACTTTGCCGAACTCAGCAGAAGGACTACACTTTTATCTAAAACCTGATTTTCACAAAATGACAGAAATCGGAATCAACGAAGTTGTTTTTGCGGCGATGGGACAGGCATTTTTTACATTGAGTATCGGAATGGGTGCGATTGCTATTTTCGGAAGTTATATTGACAAGGATCACCGTTTGATTGGTGAGGCGATGAGTATCACTTTGTTAGATACTTTTGTGGCGGTGATGGCAGGATTGATTATTTTTCCGTCTACTTCTGCATTCGGGATTCCGGCAGATTCCGGTCCTGCGTTGATTTTTATAACCTTACCGAATGTATTTAATGCGATGGCAGGAGGAAGATTGTGGGGTTCACTATTCTTCTTGTTTATGAGTTTTGCAGCATTTTCGACAGTGCTTGCCGTATTTGAAAACATTATTGCATCAAATTTGGAATTATTCGGAACAACAAGAAAAAAAGCGGCTTTCATCAATGCACTTGTCATTATGGTACTATCCGTTCCATGTATCTTAGGATTTAATGTATGGGGTCATATTATGCCGCTTGGAGAAGGAAGCAGTATTTTGGATTTGGAAGATTTCCTTGTAAGTAATAATATTTTGCCGTTGGGTTCTTTGATCTATTTGGCATTTTGTACAAGCAGATATGGTTGGGGATGGAATCACTTCCTTGAAGAAGTTAACACAGGAAAAGGTATACAGTTTCCGCGTTGGTCAAGAGTCTATGTCAGTTATATCCTACCTGTGATTGTACTATATATTTTTGTACAAGGTTATATTGCGAAATTTTTTGCATAAGATTGAGATAGGGTGGAATGAATTCTTTTGGAAACAGAATAACTGTTGTATTGTAACAGGAATCTTCCATCTGAAAGAGAGACGAATGTTTGAACAGGAATGAAATCAATCCAACTGAAAGAAAAACGAATTTTACAATAGAAACAAAATGAATCGAATAAGACTTATTTAGAACATGATTCTCATATTTGATATGGGAATCATTTTTTGTCCTTCTTTCTTTATTATTTTAATATGATATAATGAAATTACTTAGCAAAGTTAAGTACAAAGTTTCAGGTTTGGTAGCATGATGATAAGAATTCTCGGATGAATCAGAAAAGGATGGTACGGTTTCGCTGTGGAATTTATGTGATTGTATCATTGCTTGAAATGGACATCAAGGGGGCAACTTAACTTGATTGTTATGGGAGAAACATGGTTTTTATCAGTACAAAGGAGGAGAGCAGTATGAGTTTTTCAATGAAAGACAAGGTAGTTATTATTACCGGAGGAAGTAAGGGAATCGGACTTGGAATTGTGACTGTATTTGCAAAAGAGCAAGCAAAAGTTGTTTTTACCGGAAGAAATGAAGAGACCGGAAAGCAGACACAACAACAGTTGAAAGAACAAGGATTGGATACTCTGTTTCTTGCATCGGATGTCAGTGATGAATCCTCTATGAGAAACTTGATGAAACAAGTTTATGATACCTATGGCAGAATTGATATTTTGTTGCACAATGCGGGGATTTATCCGGAAGTGAAATTGGTGGATATGACATTGGAAGATTGGGATAAGGTACACAATATTAACTTGAGAGGAACTTTCATTGCAATCAAAGAAGTTATTCCGTATATGAAGCAACAGAACAAAGGCAAAATTGTAATCACATCTTCTATTACGGGACCGAAAACAGGGAATCCGGGATTAGCACATTATGCGGCAAGCAAGGCAGGAGTCAACGGTTTGATTCGTACCGCCTGTTTGGAACTTGCACCATGGAACATCAATGTAAACGGTGTGGAACCGGGAAATATTATGACACCGGGAATGACGGATGTGCTTGGAGAAGAATATATCAAAGCACAGGAAGCATCCATTCCATCCGGGAAATTGGGAGTACCGGAAGATATTGCCTATGCAGCAATGTTTTTGGCATCAGAGGAAGCGAATTATATTACCGGACAGACTATTGTTGTGGATGGTGGACAAATTTTACCGGAATCGAAGTTGGAAATTAATTAATTTCGTAGAAACTCTTGTGTGAGTAGAGTAATGGGAGAAGAGCATTATGGAATAGAAACTGTATCAACGGTACCGGTCATAAATATCTTGATTCTCTGTAGATTAGAGTTTGGATGATTTGATACAGAGGAATTGAGAAGTTGGAATGTCGTGGTCAAGTTTCATCAAGTATCAATTCCCCAAAATATTACCCTGCTGTATTCAGAGACAAAATAACAGAATATCATTTCGATTTAACATTAAGTAAGATAAGGTTATGGGAGAAACAGTATGAATCATATTCCGAAAATACCATTTGTGATAGAAAAGTTTATTGAAGCGAAAATATGTACACAGGTGCCATTACTTCCTTGTATTTATGGAGACTTTGAAAAAATGCAGATGGGTTATCGTTGGTATCCTGTCCAAAACTGTACACTGACAACAAAGCATAACGGAAGTTGGCAAGAGAGTTGGTATGTGATTGCTCAAAATGAATTGGGAGACCCGTTCTTTGTGGATTTTAACATAGAAAATTATCCTGTCTATACAGCTATACATGGAACGGGAGGCTGGAAAGCATTGAAGGTTTCAGACAGCATATACCGATTTGTGGAAATTCTTAATAAAATAAACAGTGTGGATTTGACCTTTCCCTGTACTTTGGATTTTTTGAGTGATATGGTAGATTTGAAAAGTGAATTTTGGATTGAGGTAAATGAAAATTGTCAAGAGGTTGAATAATTTCAGTGTGAAAGAGTGAGATACAATGAAATAAATCACCAAGAGGAAGTAAAAGCATTAGCTGAATACTTCCTCTTTTTTATCATATAAAATCTAATGATTGAATTTGAAAAAGGGCAATGTAATACAAAAACCCGATAAAATGATGAAACCGGTTTAACCTTTACATATCGCTTTGATTGTTTCATTCATCAGTGTATTTACAAGTTCACAGAGTCTGTTCACAAGTTTTCAAGTATTTGAAACACTTCATTTTTCATAAAATAATGAAATCATTCTATGGCGTTTTAATATAATCTCTTGAGAGAAACAAGAATTTAAATTGTAAATGACAATTTGAAACAGTGATGACAGAAAGTAATGTAAGCAGACAACCGTATCAAAGAAACAAAGGTGTCAATTTCAGCTAAATTTTTGTGATAATTGGATGTTATCGAGAGAGTTCTCCGGCGATATTGGTTTCCATCCATTTTTTGAGTTGTTTTCGATTATAACCTTTGCTTAGCAAATAATACAGTTTGGCTACCGTAGATTCAACAGTCATATCGTAAGCACAGATGGCATCGGCATCTTTGAGTTGAGAACTGGTTTCGTACTCGCCAATGGAGGTTGTACCGCGTAAACATTGGGTACAGATAACAACTGCGGTGTTGTTCTGTTCTGCTGTTTGCAAAAGTTTTGTTAATTCATGACTTCTGTTTGGAATATTTCCGGAGCCGAACGCCTCTATGACAAGGGCGTCCAAGTGTTCTGTAATCAATTTCGTAAAGCTGTCATAGGAAATTCCGGGGACGACCTTCAATACGAGAATATTTTGTTTTTTGATAGGAGTGTAGAGGAGTTCTGCTCCTTTTGGAATATCGATGTTGCGGTTGAAATAACGAATGGTGATACCTGACTCAGCCAAAACCGGATAGTTCGGAGAAGAGAACGCACCTTTCTCATCAGAGCTGATTTTGACACAACGGTTTCCGCGAAATAATTTGTTTGCAAAAAAGACACAGACTTCAGAGATTTGACCTTCTCCTGCAATCATCAGTGAAGAAATGATATTATCTCGCGCATCGCTTCGAATTTCTTCAAGAGGGATTTGAGAACCTGTTAACACGATAGGTTTGCTCAAACCTTGCAACATAAAAGAGAGGGCAGATGCGGTATATGCCATGGTATCTGTTCCATGTAAGATAACGAAACCGCAGTATTCGTCGTAATGTTCAAAAATATCTTCTGCAATTTTGGTCCATTGTTCCATTTGTATATTGGAGGAATCCAGTAGTGGAGAATATTCAATCAAATCAAATTCAGGAACTTCATGGTAAGACAGCTCGTGAATTTGTTTCAGGGAGCGTTCCAAAAAATGCGGTTCAGGATAGTATCCGTTCTCTGTTTTTTTCATTCCGATGGTTCCGCCGGTATATATCATACATACTTTTTTCATGGTAAAACTCCTATCTTTTTGATAAATTACTTCTATTATAGCAGATAAAAAAGAAAAATCAGAACAGGAAATAAAAAATGAAGATTAATCGAAAAAGGGAAGGATAGTATGGTATAATGTGGTTATTTATTGAGAGGGAATCAATGGGTGAAGATTCCTGTTTGGAAATTTAGAAATTCGACATGTTTCATGAATTTCGTCAATAATTATACTTGATATTTATGGTATAATGAAAAGCATAGTTGTAATCAAAATCTTTGATAAAGACAGTTCGACAGGAAACAAAAACAAAAAATTGTTGGCTGAAAAATATGAATCTATGAAGATAAAGTGACTGTTCATCTTCAATCGAATATGGTATGATGATGTTTGATTGTAAAATATTTTTAGATTTATATTTACAATGAAACAATGATACAAAAGATAGAAAAGAGGAGTCTATTGGAAGCAAAATTAGAAAGAAATTATGACACCAATCCTATCATTCAGGTGCGGGATTTGGTGTTTGAATATAGGTCATTAGAAAATGAAGTGAATCGTGCGGTAGATGAGGTAAGTTTGGAAATTCATCCCGGAGAATTTGTTGTCATTATCGGACACAACGGTTCCGGAAAAAGCACGATGTCCAAACATATGAATGCAATTTTATTGCCATCGGAAGGTGATGTCGTTGTCTTGGGATACAACACGAAAGAGGAGAACCGTCTGTGGGATATTCGCCAAAATGCAGGTATGGTATTTCAGAATCCGGACAACCAAATTGTTGCGAGTATCGTAGAGGAAGATATGGCATTCGGTCCCGAAAACTTGGGGATTGAAAAGACAGAAATCAGAAGAAGAGTGGATGATGCATTAGAACAGGTCGGAATGACGGAGTTTCGAAGAAGAGCACCTCACAATCTTTCGGGAGGACAAAAACAAAGAGTTGCAATCGGTGGAATTATTGCGATGAAACCGAAATGCATCATTTTGGATGAACCGACTGCGATGTTGGATCCGAACGGAAGAAAAGAAGTAATGGAAACCATTCATCATTTGAACAAAGAAGAAGATATTACCATTATTCATATCACACATTTTATGGAAGAGGCGATTCATGCTGACAGAGTCTATGTGATGGATCATGGAAAGATTGTGATGCAGGGAACACCGCGAGAGATATTTCCGAGGGTAGAGGAGCTGAAGGCTTTGGGATTAGATGTTCCGCACATGACGGAGCTTGCGTATTTATTGAACAAAGAAGGAATGAATATTCCAACAGATACATTGTCTATTGAAGAAATGGTAGGTGCATTATGTCAATTAAAGTAGAACAACTGTCACATATCTACAGTCCGGGAACTCCGTTTGAAAGCGTTGCACTCAAAAATGTGAATTTTGAGGTGAAAAATGGAGAGTTTATCGGTTTGATTGGACACACAGGTTCAGGAAAAAGCACCTTGATTCAACATTTGAACGGTTTACTGAAAGCAACTTCCGGTAAGATTTATATCGACGGAATGGATTTGACTTCAGCTGATGTCACTTTAACAGATATCCGTAAAAAAGTGGGATTGGTATTTCAATATCCGGAATATCAGTTGTTTGAAGAAACGATTGAGAAGGATATCGCATTCGGTCCTTCCAAATTAAACTTATCTGCGGAAGAAATTACGAAACGAGTGAAAGAGGCAATGCAAATGGTAGGTCTGAATTATGAAGCACTTAAAGACAAGTCACCGTTTGAACTGTCCGGAGGTCAAAAGCGTCGTGTTGCGATTGCAGGAGTGCTGGCAATGAAACCGGATATTTTGATTTTGGATGAACCGACAGCAGGTCTTGACCCTAAGGGGAGAGATGAAATCTTAAATCAAATTAGAGTGGTGCAACAGACTTACGGGACTACGATTATATTGGTATCCCATTCCATGGATGATGTGTCAAGGTTAGTGAATCGTCTGATTGTAATGAATCGCGGAGAAGTTGCTTTTGACGGAACGCCAAGACAAATTTTTGCGCATCAAAAGAAAATGGAATCTATCGGTTTGGGAGTACCGAAGGTAGTAGAACTTTCCAACAGATTGAGAGAACAAGGTTGGGAGATTTCAGAAGATATCTTGACTTTGGAAGAGATGAAGGAAGCAATTTTAAAAGAATGGAGGAAAAAACAATGTTAAAGGACATCACGTTAGGACAATACTATCCGGGCGATTCTTTCATACATCGTTTAGATCCTCGAGTAAAAATTTTGTTATCGTTTTTGTTTATGATTGCACTGTTTTTTATTAATAAATTCTACCCATACCTCTTTATCCTTGCATTTTTGTGCTTGATTATCAAAGCATCTAACATCCCTTTTTCATACACCATAAAGGGAATCAAACCGATGTGGCCTTTACTGTTGATTACTTTTTTAGTCAATGCGTTGTTAGGTCAAGGAGAAATCCTGTATCGTTTCGGTTTTTTGAAAATTACTAAAGAAGGAACGTGGCTGGGTTTATTTATGGTCATTCGGTTGACTTTGCTCGTTGCCGGAACTTCTCTGTTAACTTTGACAACAAAGCCGATTGAGTTGACGGACGGAATTGAAAAATTGCTGAACCCTTTCAAAAAAATCGGACTTCCTGCACATGAAATTGCAATGATGATGACAATCGCACTTCGTTTTATTCCAACTTTATTGGAAGAAACCGATAAGATTATGAAAGCACAGATGGCAAGAGGCGCAGATTTTGAGAGCAAAAAATTGATGGAGAGAGCAAAGAGTTTGATACCGTTGTTGGTTCCGCTGTTTATCAGTGCTTTTCGTCGTGCGGATGAACTTGCGATGGCAATGGAAGCACGATGTTATCGCGGTGGGGAAGGTCGTACCAGAATGAATGAGATTATGTTGGATCATACAGACTATGTAACCTTTGCAGGAACATTGCTCTTCTTTTGCGGTGTTTGTGCAACCAGATACTTTGCATTCGGAATATAGGTATCGTTGACAGGCGGACTAAAAACTGTAGAAAATACAAAACGTAAATAATTTTTTGATACAAGGAAAAGATTGTTTCTAAATGCAAGGAAAAATATCATTAACGGAAGAAGTACCCTCTGTAAGGAAAACTACAATGAAAAACAGAAAATCATACCGAAAACAGATGGTTACAAGGTATGATTTTTTATTTTGAAAGTGGAAGATTTTATAATAAGAAAGATTTTTTTGAAAGGTGTGAAACGGATGGAGATTCGTAAGGCAGTTGAAAAAGACATTGATGAAATTGAACAAATTTATTATAGGATTCATCTTGAAGAAGAAGAAAACAGAGTGGTGATTGGATGGGAGAGGGGAGTATATCCTGTCCGTGCAACAGCGGAGCAAGCCTTGAAACGAGGAGATTTGTTTGTGGGAGTAGAGGATGGTGCGGTGGTTGCAACATCCATTTTGAATCATATTCAATTAGAAGAATATAGACAAGTTTCTTGGAAAAAGGAGGCTTCTGATGAAAAAATTATGGTATTGCACACATTAGTGGTTGATCCGTTGAAGAAAAGAAAAGGATATGGGTGCCGGATGGTAGCTTTTTATGAAGAATACGCAAGAAATCAAGGTTGCATTGCACTTCGGATGGATACTCAGACTAAGAATATGGCAGCTCGGAAATTTTACAAGAGGTTGGGATATTCCGAGATTGGAGAAATAGATTGTATTTTTCAGGGAATTCCAAGAGTAAGACTGGTACTTTTAGAGAAAGTATTGGAATAAGGATTATATAGAATAATTGGGAAAATTTGACAGCAGAGTTTATCGTTTTGAATATAGAGTAACAAATATTGCAAAAAATAACTCCTGTTTACAGTGAATGTTTGAACTATTACATCTGTAAACAGGGATTGTTTTTTAATTTGTTATAGATTCATTTGGGATACTGTTATCTGATACGAATCACTGATTAAAATCATAATAATTCTAAAAACTGATGAAACGATTGAACCAATCCAATCTCTACAGAGGATACTTTTAATTGTTTCATGAATCAGTTTATTTACACTTTTACAGGGGCTGCCCATAACTTTTTCAAGTATCTGATTCCGGGAAATAATTAAATCATTCTATGGAGTTTTAGTATAAAAATCTGCTTTTTTTCATGCTCTTATCTTTTATTTTTTTATCCTCATACATTACATCTATCATTTTCAAATGGAGTTTTGTATTCCCTTGCTTTATCTCATAGTATAGAAGTTACTGTTCATGGTTTCACAGTTCGATACTCCATTTCGGTTGTTTCGAATAGGACAATGTTAACAAGAGAAGGTATGTTTGATGAATCAAGGAACATCTATGACAGTTTCATGATATTCCGGTATTTTACACTAATCCGATATCCGTCACTCTTCCAAGATAAAAGCATAGTTTTTTCGAAGACGCTCTTCTCCTTTTGAGGTAATGACAAAACAATCCTCTTTCATTGTGACAAATCCGTTCTCTAAAAGTGATGAGCTGATGTCATTTACCTGTTCTGATGACCAACAGAGATGGTTTCCGATGGTTTCAGCAGAAATTTCTTCTGTCACACCGTGGTGGTTATATAGATGAAGGAGAAAGGTATCTTTGGTAAAAGTTTGCTTATTTTTTCTATGTGTCATCCATTGGAATACCAAACCGTTTTTCGGAGAAAACAGAAAGACGAATAAGAATGTGATTCCTGTCATCAGAGCGATACTTCCCGGAATGGATACATCGAAGTAAGCTGCAATTTCATACCCCAAAAAACTGTTGAGGATGCCGATGATGGAGCTGAATCCAATCATTTTTTTCAAATTCTCTGTAAGGAGGTATGCGGTTGCAGGTGAACCTATCATAAATGCGATGACAAGGATGGAACCAACTGCCTCGAAGGATGCAACAATCGTAACCGATACGAGAGTCATCAACAGATAATGTATCAAAGACGGCATCATTCCGAGTACAAACGCAAGAGCGGGATCAAAGGTACTGACTTTTAATTCTTTGAAAAACAGTATCAAAAATGCAAGGTTGATGACGAGCACTGCACCTGAACTATAGATTGCCCTTGCACCCAAATCCAAGTTTCCGATAATCAGTTTTTTGTAGGGAGCAAAGGTAATGTCTCCAAGCATCACGCAACTGACATCGAGGTGTGTGTTGCGTGCATATTTTGAAATAATGATAATTGCAATACTGAACAATAATGGGAATACAATTCCGATTGCGGAATCTTCCGATACCAATTTGGTAGAATGCATTGCCTCAACCAAATATACGGTCAGTACACCAATCAGTCCGGCGCTGATAATGAGCACAGGTGACGATAAATCTTTTGTCAAAAAGAATCCGATCACAATTCCAAGTAAAATGGTATGGCTGATGGCATCAGTCATCATGGACATATTGCGTAAGAGTAAAAAACAGCCGACCAGAGTACAGGAGAGAGATACGACAATTCCAATCAATAGAATCTGTGTCTGTGGACTGAAAAGTATCATATTCTTTCACCTCCGATTTTTTCATAGGAATTTGCCTTCAGTTGTTGATAGAGCACAGCATGATTTTTTCGTTGGATCATCCATTTTCGAATGATTCCTCGCGGAGCAAAGAGTAAACTTCCCAAGACAATGATACTCATAAAGGCAACAATGGTCGGACCGGTTGGAATCCCCGGAATATAGGAACTTACCATTGTGCCGAGGACCCCTGACATTCCGCCGAACAACGAGGAGAGTACGACCATAACAGACAGCTTATCTGTCCATTGTCTTGCTGCAGATGCAGGCGAAATCAAAAGAGCGCTCATCAAGATGACGCCGACTGTTTGCAGTCCGATTACAATGCCAAGTACCATTAAAAGAGATAGAAATCCACCGAAAAATGTACTTGGAATTCCGATTGTTTGTGCAAACACAGGGTCAAATGTCACTAACTTAAATTCTTTCCAAAATACAATCATCATAGAAAACAGCACAATTCCTGTTATAATCATAATCCGAACATCTCTTTTCAGAAGAGACGACGCTTGTCCGAAGATAAACTTTTCCAGTCCTGCTTGATGAGAACCGGAATTTTTTTGGATATAGGTCAAAAAGACAATTCCGATTCCAAATAGCACAGACAGTACCAATGCAAGTGACGCATCAAACTTCAATTTGGAATGTGAAGCGATGGTCGTGATAAGGTACATACTGAGCAATCCGGAGAGCAAAGCACCGAAAAGCAACACTTCTATATTTTTTGAATTTGTAATGAGGAATGCAATCGCAATTCCCGGAAGTGTGCAGTGAGAAATCGCATCGCCAATCAAACTTTGTTTTCGAAGAACGGCGAAACATCCCAGAGCACCGCTAATCATACCGAGTACCAGAGAACCGAATGAAACAACACGAAAGGTAAAGTCATTTTGAATCATTTCTATCAATGTTTGAATCATAGTTCTGCCTCCTTTTGAGAGACAATGCGGTAAGTCTGTTTGATATTGTTTTCCGTAAATACTTCTTGAACAGGTCCGGATGCAACTACCTTAATATTCAAGAGGGTCACTTCATCAAAATAGGATTTGACTGTTTGTAAGTCGTGATGTACGACAATTACCGTTTTTCCTAAATCACGAAGTCTTTGAAGGACACTGACAATGGATTTTTCCGTTTTAGCATCTACACCTTGAAACGGTTCATCCATCATGTAGATATCTGCGTTTTGAACCAATGCTCGCGCCAAGAAAACTCTCTGTTGTTGTCCGCCTGACAACTGACTGATTTGTCTGTGTGCAAACGAAAGCATACCGACTTCTTCCAATGCTTGTTCCACTTTATCAAAGTCCTCTTTTTTTGGTCGTTTCAAAATACCGAGTTCTCCATACCGTCCCATCATCACAACATCGAAGACGTCTGTCGGAAAATCCCAATCCACACTTCCTTTTTGAGGAACATAGGCAATCCTTTTTCTGACAGCAGAGTATGGTTTTCCAAAAAACAGTACATTCCCGCTGACAGGTGTCAAAAATCCCAACATGGATTTGATTAATGTAGATTTTCCGGCACCGTTGGGACCGACAATTGCCATTAAAACTCCCTTTTGAACCGTCAAGTCAATATCCCATAGAACAGGGGTGTGATTGTATGCAATTGTTAAATCTTCTACCTTAATTGCTATCTTATCTGACATAAAAATACCTTCTTTACTTCAATGCATTTACTACTGTATCAATATTGTATTTCATCATACCGATGTAGGTACCCTCAGGAGTTCCTTCATCTCCAAGAGAGTCTGAGAATAATTGTCCGCCGATGACAATAGATTGTCCCTTCGCTTCGACAGCCTCTTTTAGAGCATCGATATTTTTTTGTGGAACGGAAGACTCGGAGAAGATGGCTTTGATATGGCGTGAAACGATAAATTCCGCCAAGTCGGAAATATCTTTTGTAGATGCTTCCGATTCTGTGGAAATTCCTTGAATTCCCTTTACTTCAAAACCGTAATCTCTTGCAAAATAACTGAATGCGTCATGAGCAGTTACCAATACACGAGATTCTTCAGGAATTTCTGCAACTCTTTCATCAATGTATGTTTTTAGTTCCGCTAATTCTTTTTTATAAGCTTCCAAATTTTGTTCATAGAATTCTTTGTTTTCCGGATCAAGTTCAATATAGCCTTTTGCTACCTGTTCTGCGGCAGACTCCCAGTTTTTGGAACTGTTCCAGATATGAGGGTCACCAATCGGGTCATCTGCGAAAGGAAGCACATCTTCTTTTGGCAGTCCTGCGCTTGCGTTGACTACTACTTTTCCATTGAGTCCTTCCAATACATCCACCATTTGACCTTCAAAGTGCAGACCGTTATATACGACCATCTGTGCGCCTTCTATCTTTTCAATATCACCGGCAGTAGGTTTGTAAAGATGTGGATCTACTCCGGGAGCCATGATTCCGGTAACCGTTGCTTTCTCTTTTCCGATTTGTTCTGCCAAATCTCTTAACATGGTAGAAGTTGCTACTACTTGTAGAGTAGGTGTATTTTCTCCTGCATTGTCTCCTCCTTGTGTTTCTGAAGTTTTGTTATGACATCCTGTCAAGGAGATTGCTAATACACAACTTAAACATAATATCAATAATTTTTTTAACATAATAATCCTCCTCAAAAATGATAATTTTTGTTAGAATAAAATCGGAGATACAAAAATATTTCTTGTAAAACAGTTTTATTCTTACAGAACGAAAAGAACTTGCCATGATAGATAAAAATAGTGTTCTTGTATCGTATTACCATGGTATTTCTCTTTCAATATACTACAATAGATACCGATAATCAATATCAAATAAACATATTTTTCAAATATAATTAAAATTTTTGTTTGATAAATTTTTATTTCTATGATAGGATTTATGGGAAAATGTACAGATGTCTGTGTTCTGTTGATATTTACATATTGAGGGAGGTGAAGACAATGGTATATAAAAGAAGTCCGATTGCTGCAATTTGGAATTGTGTTGCTGTTGTATTTGTATTTATCTTTTTATTTTTTACATTGGGATATTTCTTTGGGACGAAAGTAGCAATTATTGGCGCAAGTGTTGTATCACTGATATCTTTTGTAAATGTGATAAGAGATATGAAACTGAAAGTAGTCGTAGAGGGAAATGACTTGGATATCTATCTTGGAAAGAAAGAGTATCATTATGAGATTGATAAGATTAACATAAGGTCGGAAAGCAGGGATTTTGACTCATTTACTTTGAAGATTACAGATGAAAACGGAGTACAAGAAACTTTTGATTTATCGTTGCTGGGATATCGAAAATACAATCAACTGTTATATGATTTAGGGTTTGAGTAATATTGCAATGAAGTTAAGTAAAAACGATATGGTAAAAAATTAAAATGAAGCTTATTATGAGGAGGAATTTGGTATGAAAGCGGCGTTAGATTCATTTTTTTCAATGGGGATGTATGCATATTTCATCATTGGAATGTTTCTTTTTTCAGGTGTGTATGCGATTTTCTATATGAAGATGAATAAAAAGGCAAAGGAGAAGTGGTTAGATGAACATAAGGGAGCTGTAAAAGTATCTCTTTCAACAGGTACCAATCTTATTACCAGCAAACAGTTATTGGCAGAAGTTGTAAGCGGAGAGGCTGCGGTATTTACAGATAAGACATCATATGTTGTGTATGCGATGCCGGGAGATATTGTTTTGAGAGTTACTTATTCTTATACAAGACCGGGAGTATTGCACAAAAATGTTACAACGACTTGGGGTCCGGCTAAAGTGAATTTTCACCTTGAACCAAATAAGGAATATGCGCTTACATTTGATAAGAAAGAAGAGGAGTTTAAGTTAGAAGAAATATAGAAATCATTGTTTTAATTCGTGAAAAAAATATGATTTTCACCAACTACGACTGATGTGGTGGAAAGTTGAGAAAAAAAGATTGTATCCTATGTGATAATAGGAACAATCTTTTTTTCTCGGAAGTTTTATTTTTCACTCAAGGACAGAACAGTGCTCTTGAATTGTTTTAGTTTTTCATCCGCTTCTTTTTGTGAACTTGCTTTGATTCCAAAGTAGATTTTCAGTTTCGGTTCGGTACCTGACGGACGAAGAGCATACCAAGATTCGTCTTCAAACAGAAATTTGATGGCATTGGTTGGTTCGATATCGATTTTGGATACCGTTTGTGTTTTGATATAAACAGATTCAGAGATAGCATAATCAAGATAGGTCACCAAAGAGAGTGAGCCGATTGTTTTTGGATAGTCTGTTCGATAGGAGCGCATGATTGCTTGGATTTCTTCCTGTCCCCTGATTCCTTCCCGAATCAGAGAAATGGTATCTTCTGCAAAGTAGCCGTGTGTTTGGAATAGTTGTTGCAATACATCTATCAATGTCATTCCTTTTGTTTTGTAATATGCTGCAGCCTCTGTTAACAGCATTGCAGAGGATACGGCATCCTTATCTCTTACAAATGTTCCGGCAGTATATCCGATACTTTCTTCATAACCGAACAACACTTGTTTTTCTTTCGTCTTTTCGTACAGGTTACTGATTGCAGAGATGTTTTTGAATCCGGTAAGGACATTGACAACTTCTACACCGTAATATTTTGCAATGGTTGCTCCCATTTCTCCTGTTACAATAGTTTTGACCATAAGACCGTTGCTTGGAAGGAGATTTTTTTCTTTCATGGAAGAAAAAAGATATTCGATTAAGAGAGCACCTGTCTGATTTCCTGTTAAAGCATGATATTCTCCGTTGTGATAACACATTACGGCAAGTCGATCAGAATCAGGGTCGGTTGCAATCAACAGTTCTCCGTTTACTTTTTTTGCAAGTGTAAGAGAATACTCAAATGCACGAAGGTCTTCGGGATTCGGATATTCTATTGTCGGGAATGTTCCGTCAGGCTGTTCCTGTTCTTTTACGACATGGACATTGTGGAATCCTCGCTCACGAAACACTCTTTGGACAGGAATACTTCCGGCACCGTTTAACGGAGTATATACGACAGAAATGTTTTTGTCGATTTCTTCATCACGCAAGGAAAGAGATTTTACTTTTTCCAAATAGATGGTGTCTATCGGTTCTCCAATCCATTGAATTCTTTTTTCCTGTAACGCCTGTTCAAAGGAATAGGTTGGAATTTCAGAAAACGATGTTATCTTTTGGATTTCTTGCACAATTTGGTTTGCGATATCGTCCTTGATTTGAGAACCTTCATCCCAGTACACCTTATATCCGTTGTAATCTTTCGGATTGTGGCTGGCAGTGATATTGATTCCGCCGGCACAGTGGAGATGTCTTACGGTAAAAGAAAGTTGAGGTGTACTTCTTAAACTTTCGTAAAGATACACAGGAATATTGTGTGCGGCAAAGGTACATGCTGCAATTTTGGCAAATTCATCTGATTTGATGCGACAGTCATGTGAAATGGCAACTCCTCGTTGTTTGAACTCTTCTCCGTAATAAGAGATTACTTTTGCAAACGCATGTGTTGCTCTTGCGACAATGTAGGAGTTCATTCTGTTACTGCCGGCGCCTAATTTTCCACGCAGACCTGCCGTTCCAAATGCCAACTCTTGATAAAAACGGTCTTTTAATTCCTCATCATTTTCCTGTAAGGCAAGAAGTTCTTTTTTCGTCTCATCATCAACTGCAGTATCATTAAGCCATTGTTGGTATCGTTGTAAGTAGTCCATAGCAAATTCCTTTCTTTGGTAGTAAAGTCTATTTGTAGTATCAAATTCTTATTGTAGTAACAATCGTTGTCGAAGGATACCTGTGATAAAAGTCTTTTTGTTATTCTTGGTATCCTCTTATATTTTACAATAAGGAGTCTATGATTTCAAATAATACAGAGGAATAATTTTTTCAAAAGAGAAGAATTGCTTAGGAGATAGAGTTGTTTTTATTGGAATACCGTTGTTTGTTTCACTTGTCTACCATAATTATGTTAAGTTATTGTTCTTGCTTTCATGACTTCAATATGTTCTTCCGTTTCGTTCCCGTTATCATTATCTGAAACAGATTTGTTTCCCATTCAAATGGATGGCAGATTTGTTAGGTTCCGGTATCACAAATTTCTTTTCGATAACACTAATGCTCTATCAGGAGTTTGTTTTTCAGCATGAATTTTTTGGTGCTGATATCCTCTACAAACTCTTTGTCATGGCTTACAAAAAGGATTCCGATATCCTGTTTTTGTAAATCATGAAAAATTCCTTTCACTTTTTGTTTGCTCTTGTGATCAAGTGCCGCTGTCGGTTCATCAAACAGAAGAATGGTAGGATTCAGCATGCAAGCTCTTGCGATTGCAACTCGTTGTTTTTCTCCTCCGGACAATTGGAAGGGATAGGATAATTTTTTGTGAAGAAGTCCAAAATGATCCAAAAGGGTAGCTGCTGTATTTTTAGCTTCTTCTTTGCTCATGAGAGAGTTGACAATAGGAGAGAGCGTAAGATTTTGTTCGACATTCAAATGAGCAAACAGTTGATAGTCTTGAAATACCATCCCGATTTCGCTTGGAGTAGGAGTTTTTTTTGAGTTGTTTTTTAGGAAGAAAATTTCTCCTTCTTCTACTTGCTCCAGTCCGCACAGACATTTCAGCAAGGTGCTCTTGCCTTCTCCGGACGGTCCGAAAACGGAGATAATGTCTTTTTGAGAGATGGAAAGGGATAAATGTTCAAAAATGATTTGCTGATGGAATGATTTTGTAACATTGTTTGCAATTAGTTTCATGCGGAACCTCCTATTCATAGTAAGCAAATTTTTCTTCAATTCGTTCCAAAGCGAAAGTGAGCAGAAATACGAGTATAAAATACAAGCACGCAACAAACAGATAAGGAACAAAACTCGCATATGTGTTGGATACGGATTTTGCAACTTTTAGGATATCACTCATCCCTAAGATGTATACGAGAGAAGTATCTTTGAGCAGATTAATGACTTCGTTGGCAACGGAAGGCAAGGTGATTTTGATAACCTGCGGAACAATGATGTAACGAAAGGTATTTTTTTTGCTCAATCCGAGAACTTTAGCCGCTTGATACTGTCCTTTTGGAATGGACTGGATTCCGCCACGAAAAATTTCTGCAAAATAGGCGGCATAATTCAGCGTAAAAGCAAGCCAGATTGCTGTGAATCTTGGCAGTGTAATCGAAACAACGGGTACCAACGGCAAGCCGAAAAACAGAAACATGGTTTGGAGCAAAAGTGGGGTAGAACGCATGACATAGATATATTGCTTGACAATTGTTTTTACCCATGGAATTTTGCTGTCACGAAGCGGTGCAATGAGTAGTCCCAAAGGAATGGAACACAAGAGCGTGGAAAAAAACACGCTCAATGTGGTCAATAATCCTTGATAACTTAGGGTGATGAGTGAAGTTAGCATTGTTGTCGTCTCTCCTTTCAAAATGAAGAATCATTTGACAAGTTGTTTTTAATTGGAGAACCATCTTTGTCGGATATCATCATAAGTTCCGTCCGCTTTGAGTTCTTCCAATCCGTCATTGATTGCTTGTAATAGTTCAGTGTCTTCTTTTCTGATACCGACTGCCATATATTCTGTTGCCAAAGCTTCCTCTAAAATACGAAACTCTTGTGAGGCGTTTTGTTTCATATAGTATCTTGCCAAAATCTCGTCTACAACGATGGCATCGCATCGCCCTGTTTGCAAATCTTGGAATACTTCGTTGTTGCTCGGATATTCGACGATTTTTGCTAAACTTGTCGAAATGGTAGGATTTTGGTTGACAGCGTCAATGGCGGTAGACTCTGCTTGAAGGGAGATTACTTTCCCCTTCAAATCTTCTATTGTAGTAATGGGGCTGTCTTTCATCGTGATAACAAGTTGTTTGTCTTCCACATAAGGCGTGGAAAATGCAACCTTTTGTTTCCGTTCTTCGGAAATAGAATAGCCGTTCCAAATCATATCAATATTTTTTGCATTCAATTCATTTTCTTTCATTGCCCAGTCAATCGATTGAAAAGTAACGGTAAAGTTTTTTCGACGTGCAATCTCTTTTGCCAAATCAATGTCAAATCCAACCAATTCTCCGGAAGAATCTCGAAATCCCATCGGTGCAAAGGTGTCATCCAAACCGATGACATAGTTCGATGTTTCTGAGTTGTTTCCCTGTGATGGTTGCTTATTCGAGCAAGAGCAAAGAGAGAAAAGAAATAGGATACCCACTAAAAATAATACGATGTTTTTTTGTTTCATTTGAATAACTCCTTTCAATCATGAAAAATTTGTAATGTGTGAACACAAGAGTTTTTGTTACACTATCCCAAAAGAAATCTCTGATGGTTTTGTGCAAACGGTGCTCTTGTTTGAAAACAAGAACAGAGGCAAAGAAATCAGAAGAAAGAATAAATTTCTGTTTTACTCTTCTTTCAGTGAAATTGAGTGAAGTTGTGTCATCATCAATGACGTTTAGAGATGAAAAAATTTCTTTGAGAGGAGGGAAAGATATGAGAGGAATAAAAACCATTTCTTAAGAGTGTTATGTTTGGAGCACGCCTTTATAAGAGGTTTATTCCGTTTCCATATTGGAATTTTATTGCTTATCCAATAAAAAAGCCCTCGTCCGATTCTTACGAAAAGGACGAGAGCTGCTGCTCACGTGGTCCCACCTTTTTTTAATGATACCTTGCGATATCATCCTCAACGAGTACAATCATACTCTTGCACGATAACGGGTGCGAGGTTCCGGAGTCGGCTAGTGGCAAAATGCTTCACCGATCAGCTCAAAGATGTGTTCTTTCTATCTTCTCTGTGTATTTTCACCAACCATACACTCTCTGTAAGAGGGACAACAGAAGTACTATTTCTTCTCTATGCTTTTTCTTGTTATTTCTTGTGAATCATCATAACACGATAAAATTAAAAAGTAAAGAAGTTTTTTGTTTTTTCTAAATTATTTTAATAGTGCAAAAATAAAAACTCTGTTTCTTTCATTGTTTGTTCATACTAAAACTCTATGAAATGATTGAACCAATAGTTATTTTTGATTGTTTCATGAATCAGTTTATTTACACTTTTACAGAGTTCTCCCATAATTTTTTCAAGTGTCTGAAATACTTCCTTTTCCAAAAAATAATTGAATCATTATATTGAGTTTTAGTATCAATTATGTTTCTAAATACAGGGTGTTCATACAGAATATGATACAACAATACATCTTAATCATAAAAAGGAAAGTGAGAAGTTTAAAGTTTGATATATCGTATGTCTCAGTGAAATTTGTCTGAAGTCGAAGACTGAACTTGGAATTTATGGTACAATACAAGATAAATAACATATTTATTGAAGGAGGACAAACAGGATGACAAAAGAAGAACGGGCTGAGAAGTGGTTTGAGAAGATATCTGACAGTGAATCAATCAGTTTGGAAAAGAAGATGGAGATATGTCATAAAGCTGCCATTGGAATGGTTGTGATATTTTTTGGGATATATATCATAGAACGATTTTTATTATACAAGTTAACAGACGGTCAGCTTTTTTATTATATGGCTGATATTCTAAATACAATGTCTAAAGATGTTCATACAAGAAATCAATATAGAGGGTTAGCGATTGTCGGTGGAGTGATGGTCCTTCCGTTGATGATTGTACCGTTTTTTGCTACCATGTTGTTTAAAAAGCAATATATTAGATATCAAGTTGAAAAGTTAAAAGATACCATGAAAGTCAACGGTTCTCGTTCTGAAGTCTATTCCGGTCCTTCGACAAAAAAAGAACAAAAGAAGGATTTCAACTGTTCGGATTGGGTATTGGATGTTGATGGAACAGAACAGGACGGCTTTACAGAAAAAGAGTTGAAACAACAACTTGAATCAATTCAAAAAGGGGATATTGATTTCATCATTTTAACTCCACCTGAACCGATTAGAATACAGACTGTAGGATGTTTATGCAAATTTATCCAAGTTTGTCAGGATAAAGATTCCAATTACTTTCATCTTGAGGTCGGTACTGTTAGCGAGAAGCGTAATAATGATATTCTGATTTACGGAAAAGACGGACTTACTGAAGAAGAAACAATGTCCATCTTCAGAAAGGTAATAGATTACAGTACCTCATTTGATGTGAAGGAGTGGGAAGTGGTGTTGGATTTGGGGACAAACTCTGATGTTGAATCGTATAGGAAAATGGTTGCACTGTTGACAGAGAATACAGAAGTTCGCTCTAACTTAGAATTTTGTTTGGAATCTCCTCAACAGTATTACAAAGAGAAAGCCGACATTTATGAAGAACGTTGCATTGACGGAAATCAAGAAGATAAGACTATTATATGGATTGGAATGGTAGATGAGATGCTATCCGGCAACGAAGCGATTGAATTGGATTGGAAGACAGATGCCGAGGATTTCTTCTATGAGATGAAAAGTTTGGCGAATCGACATCGTTTGGAGATACAAGAAGATTGGTTCAAAAAGGATGATGATATCCCTACATGGTGCGAGGTATTGGATGAAAAATGGATGGATAAGGACTTCTGTGTAGGAGGAATGGACATTGATAGTGACAGCTATGTTTTGTTTGTTTGTCAAGCAGAAGTATTGAAACAGCTTTCCGAATTGGGCAAACAGGTAGGACAGAAATTTGATTCTGCAAAAAATATGTAGTTCAAACAAGGGTTTTTTCAGAGTTGCATTGATTGGAAACGGTTATCGTACAGGAAGTTGACGAAGGAGCGACAGACAACAAAGAATGTGTAAAAAAGTTGTCAATAGCAGTGTTCGAATCAATTCTCTAATGATGATAGGAGAAATTTGTCATTGGAGAACGGTTCCTATAGAACGGAATATGGGAGAATAAGTATGAAAAGGTATGAATTTATAGCGATAACATCAAAAAACGATGTAATAATGGGTTTGAGTTGCGTTACGGTATTTGGATTCTCTATGCTGTTATTTCAGTTAGGATTGTTTTATAGCGGATTGGATAAAACATTGAAATCGCATCCGGTATTATTGCTTTTGTTTATTTTTTTGTTACTTGCTGTTGCAAATGTTTTGTTTCAAAAAATAAAGGAAAAATTGGTGAAACATTATAGCGTGGAGCTTGAAGAAACGAAGATAAAGATTTTTGAAAATGGGAATGAAATGGTCCAAGGTCAGATTTCCGGTTGTTATACAAAGGATAACTCAAGTATGTCGGTAAAGTCTTTGAGAGCGGATTTCTATGTTGATGATGAAAAAATATCCTTTAGAGTAAGACCTAAGACATACAAAACCATTCAAGGCTCAACTTCCGGGAATCTTTTCGGAACAGGCAGTTTATCAGATATAGAAGAGTTAGCATCCTTGTGTAAAGATATCAAAGGTGTTGTCGGAGAAGGGGAAGACGAGTAATCTGTTTTCGCAGAAAATGAGTATTAGGAACAGAATATACCTTGAGAGAAAGAGAATATTGAAATAGTATAATATCTGTGTATCAAGTACAGGATGAACTTTGCCAAAATTGTCAGGGGTTATTTAGGGTGTTTATGGAATAAAGAACAGAAAAAATTGATATTTTTAAGGATAAGGATATTAGGGAAGAGGATGAGAAGATGTTTAAATATTTTTTGATAGGATTTGAATCGGTATGGGAGATGTCGCTTTTTAGGTATGTAAGTATTTTGCTGATAGGAGTGATGATACTGCTATGCCTTCGAAGATTGTTTGTTGTTTGGAAAAGTGGTGGAAGTTTTTTTGCACCTTATCATATCAGAAATGGAAATCTTTATATTCACAATGCTGTGTTTTTTGGAAAAAGAATCATTTCGTTAAGTGAGATAAAGCGTATTCAAATTCATTGTTTTCACGGTAGGAAGGGTGGAGGAAGAAGATATCTTCTTCAGATTGAGAAAAAACATGGAAGAGCAAGCAATGTGATCTTTGGAAAAAGTAAGAAAACGGATCAAATGGTGGGTAATCTACAGAAAGAGACCAAGAAGTACGGTATTAAAATTCACAAAGGGTTGTGGCATTAGTCAATGGATAGAGCAGTATCCTATTCCTTTTATATTCTTTAGAGAAGACGGAGTTGTCCCGATAAATTGACAAAAACTTTGACGGTAGGTGCTATGGTAAAAGATTTGGCGGTCAGTTTGAGAGAATGACAAGTTTGATGCTTACAATCAGATTTTAGAAATTGCTTGTTTTATGATGAAACCGAACAGATGATAGATAAATGAATAGAATGGTAGGATGAAACATATAGGTTAAAAAAGGGTTTTGTATCCTTACAAAGCACTATTTTAAAATGGATACATAGTGTGTGATTATGAAAACAAGAATAAAATTAGAATAGCATCAAAAAAACAGACTCTTGTTATCATTTTACTCAGTGATTGCTATCAGTTGCCGATGATAGAGTTTGTTCCTTATTCGCTAAAACAGCCCTTGTCCGATTCTGAAATGAAAAGGACAAGGGCTATTTGTTTCTATTGTTTTGTAATTGTTCATCCTAATTTGTGATGTTATTCACAACAAGTAATCCTATTCGCACACAATAACCGGTGTACTTGTTTTGAGAGATATCATTCTGAAACGAAGATAAAGCCGAAGAACCCTGTATAGGATACTTTGTTTCAAAGATAGGATAAATTTGTGTGAAGCAACTGATGTACACAACTTTCGATTTCTTCCGCAGAGTGGGCAATGCAAGTGGATTGTTGTAATTCTTCCGCTGTTCCGAATCCGTAGTTACAACCTACAAACGGCAGATTGTGTCGGAGTGCGAGGTTCAAATCATGAAAGCGGTCTCCTATGGCGATAAAAGTAGGTTCTTCGTTTGGAAACACGGACAGCATATCCTGTTTGACGGCTGGAAAAATTTCTTCTTTTGTTTTCCAATCAAATGCTTCGGTACAATAGAATGCTGAAAAATATCGTTCTAACTCAAATTGTTTTTGATGCATGTTCAGGTAACTGATTTTGCAATTGCTCAAAAAAATGAGATGATGTCCTTGAGATTTTAGTTTGGAAAGGACGTCAAGTGCTTTCGGATACAGTTTTGCTGATCCGATATCAATTTGTCGCTGCATTTCTTCTCCGACTATGGTGCTGCAATATTGATGCAGTTTTGGGCTTAAATCGGGAGCAAAGGCATTCCACATATCTTTTGCATTGAACCCGAGCCATCTTCCCGCCTCCTCATCGGACAATATTTTGTTTGTGCGAAAGCCCTGTTTTGCCAGATAGTCATATGCTTTTTGAAGTGCGGGACGATAGATTAAAATGGTATTGTGTAGGGTTCCGTCATAGTCAAAAATCAAATATGCCATAGATTATGCCTCAATCTCTCGGATAAGATTTACCATTTCTACTGCTGAAACAGCACAGTCAAATCCTTTATTTCCTGCTTTTGTACCTGCTCTTTCGATTGCTTGTTCAATATTTTCCGTTGTAATAACACCGAACATTACAGGGATTCCGGATTCAAGTGAAATGCTTGCAATACCTTTCGATACCTCATTACATACGTAGTCGTAGTGTGAAGTGCTTCCGCGAATGACAGCACCGAGACATAGGACGGCGTCATATTTTTTCAGTGCAGCCATTTTGGATGCAATCAGCGGAATTTCAAATGCACCCGGTACCCAGGCAACATCTATGTTTTCTTCTGATACATTGTGACGAATCAGACCGTCCATTGCTCCTCCGAGCAATTTCGATGTGATGAACTCGTTAAATCTTGCTACAACAATTCCGATTTTCATATCTTTTGCTACTAATTTTCCTTCAAATGTTCTCATGATTAAGCCTCCATTTCAAAATTTAAAATATGTCCCATGCGATTTTGCTTGGTTTGTAAGTATAACAAATCATGTTCTGTTGCCTCGATTGTGATAGGAACTCTTTTTGTAATGCTAAGACCGAAGTCCTCCAGTTGGTATACTTTGTCGGGATTGTTGGTCAGCAAGTGCATACTCTTCACACCTAAATCTCTTAGGATTTGAGCTCCGATGTAGTATTCTCTCTCATCTGCACGAAATCCAAGCGCCAGGTTGGCATCTAAGGTATCCAATCCCTGTTCTTGCAACTCATATGCTCTTAATTTGTTAATCAGACCGATTCCTCGCCCTTCTTGTCTCATATAAAGCAGGATTCCTCTTCCTGCCGCCTCGATTTGTCGCATTGCGCTTGCGAATTGTTCTCCGCAGTCACAACGAAGCGAGCCGAATGTGTCTCCTGTCAGACATTCCGAGTGCACACGGCACAGTACATCCGTACCGTCTCCGATATCTCCCTTGATAAGGGCGACATGGTGTTCTCCGTTCAGCAGATTGATAAATCCGTACGCACGAAACTCACCGTACTTGGTTGGCATTTTGGTATTGGTGACACATTGTACCAACTTGTCATTTCGTTTGCGATATTCTTGCAAATCTTTGATAGTGATAAACGGAATATCCCATTGTTCTGCAAGTTTGCGAAGTTCTTTGGTACGCATCATAGTCCCGTCATCTTTCATAATTTCACAGCAAAGTCCCATTTCTTTGAGTCCGGCAAGTCTCATCAAATCAACGGTCGCTTCTGTGTGTCCGTTGCGTTCCAAAACACCGTTTTTCTTGGCAAGAAGAGGAAACATATGCCCTGGGCGTCTGAACTCTTCCGGGCGAACATCTTCTTCTAATGCTTTCATTGCGGTAACAGAGCGTTCAAAAGCTGAAATTCCCGTTGTTGTGTCAATATGGTCAATGGATACGGTAAATGCTGTTTCGTGATTATCCGTATTTTCTTGCACCATTTGCGGAAGTTTGAGTTTGTCAATATAGTGTTTTGACATCGGCATACAGATGAGCCCTTTTCCGTGAACTGCCATAAAATTGATATTTTCAGGTGTTGCAAATTCTGCCGCACAGATGAAATCTCCCTCGTTTTCTCTGTCGGGATCATCCGTTACTAAAATAATTTTTCCCTGTTTTAATGCTTCTAATGCTTCTTCAATTGTATTGAAGTCTTTCATGCTGAAAACCTCCCCGTATCATAATGTTGTAGTTAGAAATGATATTTTTAGTCTATTTCGTTTCTTTTATGGAGTAATCGTTGTTATAGATAGAGGTTGCAATTCATTACCTTGTAACATAATGAGATTGCACTGTTCTATAGTTGTTACTGTATGATAATCACAGACTTGTGTATTATTTTAACCTCTATGTATTACGATATCCTCGGTTTAAAATCCGTTCTCCCATAGAAATGAAAGAGTAATCGAAGAACTTTGTTCAGAAGAAGCTTGATGTCGGTCAGGATAGAGTAATTTTTCAACAAACTTTCCGATGACATCCACTTCTAAATTTACCATATCGCCGATACGCTTTTGAGACAAAACTGTTTCTCGTATTGTATGCGGAATCGCGGATATGGATAGTGTAGAATCGGTAACTTTTGTAACGGTCAGACTAATCCCGTCAATTGCGATAGAACCTTTCTCTACAATAAAGCGTGAGATGTTTTTTGACGGTTCCACGGCATATACGACGGCATTGTCATCTTTTTGAACGGACGAGATACGCCCGATACAATCGATGTGTCCCGACACAAAATGTCCGCCGAAACGACCGTTTGCGGACATGGCTCTTTCTAAGTTGACAGAATCTCCGATGGATAAAGTTTGAAAAGAAGAACGATTCAATGTTTCGTGCATAATGTCGGCACAGAATGTTGTCGGAGTATAGCTCGTTGCCGTAAGACACACTCCGTTGACACAGATACTGTCTCCGATATGGATGTCTTCCAATATTTTCTTTGCCTTGATGGTGAGAGTTGCAGAATGAACTCCTCTTTTGAGATTGGATATGGTTCCGATTTCTTCTACAATTCCTGTAAACATAGTTTTCCTTTCCGTATAATCATAGTGATACAAACAAATATTGTAATTTGTTTCGGGTGAACAAGATAAAAAATGAATGTTCGAATGAAAAAAGAGAACGTTTTGTCATTAGGTGATGATATCGTATTCCAATAAAATATCTTCATCAAAACACATTATATTTGACAGCTTAAAAGCAGGGCTGTCATTCGGTGTGTCAAATCCTGTTCCCAAGATTGCAGTTTTTGCGGATTGACCGCCTAACACTTTATTTCCGATATAGCATTGGATATGGTTGACCAAATTTTCTTGAAGGAGCGACCAGTTAAGAGTGCCTCCTCCTTCTACAAAGAGACTGTCAATGCCGATTTTTCCAAGTTGTTGCATTAAGTCATTTAAGTCGATATGTCCGTTTTGTTGTTTTGTGACAAGGATAGAGCAACCGTACATCTCGTAAGGACTGTGCTTGCTTTTATCTGTACAACAGGTTGCAAGATAGGTCGGAATCTCCTTGGAAGTTTGAACAATTTTGGAATTCATAGGAGTCCTTAGCTTTGTGTCGCAGATGATACGAATCGGACTGACGGGATTTTCTTTCGTTCTGCAATTTAACACCGGATTGTCTTGAAAGACTGTTCCGACACCTACCATAATGGCTTGATATCGCTTGCGATCTCGATGTACTTGAGCTCTTGCCGACTCTCCTGTAATCCATTGAGACTTTCCTGAGTGACTTGCGATTTTACCGTCAATCGTCATTGCAAACTTGAGTGTAACATAGGGACGATTTGTTGCAATGTAATGAAAAAAGAAGGTGTTAAGAGAATCGCATTCTTCTTTTAACAAACCGGTCACCACTTTTATATTTGCGTCTCTCAGTACTTGAATTCCTTTTCCGTTTACTTCGGGATTGGGATCGGAAGAACCGATATATACGGTATCGATTCCCGATTCAATGATTGCCAAGGCACAGGGCGGTTGTTTGCCGTAATGAGAGCATGGTTCCAAGGTAACATACATACTTGCTCCTTTTGGTGAAGTCCTGCAATTTTTGAGTGCTTCTCGTTCTGCATGAAGACCTCCGTACTTTGTGTGATATCCGCTTCCGATAATGATATCATCCTTCACAATGACGGCACCTACGAGAGGGTTTGGAGAAACATAGCCTTCTCCTTTTTTGGCAAGTTCGATTGCCGTTTTCATATATGTTTCATGAAAGACCACGATGAACCTCCTTTCCATAAAAAAACACCATGAACAATATGTTTTTCATGGCGCTACCAAAAATCTTTCTGAAGCAGAAAGATTTTTTGATTAAAAAAGCCTTGGTTTTAACCAAGGCTGATGAGTAACAAAGGAATCTATGCATCAAAACAACTCCTTTCACAAAGGGACTGTTTCAAGTGATTTCATTGATACAATTATACTTCTTCTCTCATCCAGACTATACTGTCGGCCATGGAATCACACCATGTCATGCCTTTCGGCTCGTGGGCTGTACCACCGGTAGGGAATTGCACCCTGCCCTGAAGAACATATTCATTTTTTACAACATGAGTATATCACTATCTTATACAGAATAGCAAGAGTTTTTTGAAAAATGATATTAAAATTCATTCTATCTTAAATTGCAATATCAAATTGAACTAATTCCTCATTATCATCTAAAAGTCCTAAGTTATTTAGTTCTTCTATAAAAACTTCTATAGGAGTGCGGTAATTTAGGATTTTTCTTGGCAAATTGTTCATCCAATTCATTATCTTTATATAGTGTTCTTCTTCATAATCATTTAATGATTTTCCTTTCGGTAGAAATCTTCTGATTAGGCTATTGTGCTTTTCATTTGTTCCTCTTTCCTGGGGATTATTGGGATGACAGTAATAGATGTTTCCTATATATGTTTTTTCAAGTTCACATAATTTCGCAAACTCTAAGCCGTTATCACTTGTTATGCTTCTAAATATTTTTTGTGGTTCCTTCAATCTGTTCAATGTGTTCTTTAATGTTTCATTTACTATGGATGCTTTTCTTCTGTTTAATTTTAAGATTAGTTCCATTCGACTTTTTCTTTCTGTTATGGTTATTAATGATGCTTCTTCTTTGTTTTTCTTTGGTATTACTGTATCTATTTCCCAATTTCCAAATGTTTTTCTTGTTTCTATTTCTTGCGGTCTTTCTTCTATACTTTTTCCAAGTTTTCTTTTGTTTTCTTTTACTCGTTTTTTAGCCGGTTTTCTTTTCACTCTTAAGGGCAAATCAATAGATTTTATTCCTATTAGACCTATATCTACATAATTGTATAATGTCTTGGTGCAGACTCTTTGACCTTCATATAGCTTATTTAACTTTGCATATCCACAAATTGCATCTAACGACCATTTTTCTTCATTAAACTTTTGCTTTACAAAGTCTAAATATTTGCTACATTTCAAGGCTTTAAATTTCTTTTTGCAATTTTTTCGATTCTTCTCATATACTAACTTACCTGTATCCGGATAATATACTTGTACATCATGTATTCCTTTTATTTGAGTTACTGTACCTCTTTTTAACTCATTTCTTATGGTGTTGGATGCTCTACGAAGTTCTTTTGCTATTTTGTATGCTGAATATCCTTTATTATGCAGAAGTTGAATTTGTCCTCTTTCGAAATCGTTTAAATGTTTATTTTTTCTTGAATTTGCTGTAGTATTATTATATTCCATAGTCATCACCTTTGGTTTTTTTGTTTTGTGGTGATTCAATTATACCAAACGTGATTTTCTATGGAATTTTTTTAGTTCATTTTCATTTTACAATTAACCAAATTCATTCTATTCTAATCTAAGGAAAGATATGTTATGGACAAAGTTGGTGTTCCAATAAGCCTTGCAATAATTTTTCCGATCGCATTTTTTTATCGATTCCGTTTAAGACGGAGCGCTTATCTCGAATCCAATGAGGAGCTAAGAGTGTCGCTTTATCTCCATCGCCGGTAAGTCGATGAATCACGATGTTAGGAGAGATTCGACACAGAATATCTACTACAGAATCAATATATTCTTCCCTCGAAAAGACAGGAAACGTATTTTGTTGATAAAGCTTGCCCAAATCACTGTCCGAAGAAACATAGAGCATATGAATTTTGAGTCCCCAAATTGTTTTCTTTGAAAGATAGATGGCAGTCTCACGCATTTGTTGTTGTGTTTCATACGGAATGTTCAGAATCATGTGGACTACCGTACGAATATTTCTTTCGTGAAGATTTTTGATAGCATCATCGAATGTTGAAAGGGGATATCCCCGTCGAAGTAGGACGGCGCTTTTTTCGTGAATGGTTTGCAGTCCGAGTTCTATCCACAAAAAAGTTTGTTTGGAATAAGATTCCAATAAGTCCAATATTTCTTCAGAGAGGCAATCAGGTCTTGTTGCAATGGCAAGGCCGACAACATCTGGAAAATCCAGTGCCTCATCATATTTTTTCTTCAGTTCTTTTACATCTGCATAAGTGTTTGTGAAACTTTGAAAGTATGCGATGTACTTTGCGTTGTTCCATTTGTTGGATAGAAGAGAAATTTGTTGTTCCATTTGTTCGGTAATACTGTCCGCACATGAGGTAAAATCTCCTGACCCTTTTTCAGAACAGAACAGACAGCCTCTTTTTGCAATGGTGCCATCCCTGTTCGGACAGGTAAAACCTCCGTCAATTGAAAGTTTGATGATTTTTTCGCCAAACTCTTCCTTGAGAGCTTGATTTAAGGTGTAGTAGGTTTTGTGATTCAGATACATGGTGTTCTCCTAAGATATGATTAAGTGTTCTAATTGTCTTCTATTATCTTGCTAAATGGATATCCGTTATTTTATTCTCTCTTAAGTCACCGGTTTCCTTACTTTCATTAGGACAAGATTCAGTGCGAATTTTGTGCAATTTGGAAGTTAGGATACTCTTGTGCTGCTTTCATATGAGAAAAAGATAACCCATTATATCGAATCTTGTAGAAATATGCCAGAAATCGAATGAGAAAATGAAAAGAAAAACTGCATTCTTAGAATAATGAAACATGGAAAAAATGATTAACAGAAGTGAAATAGCCTGGAAGAAGGATTTTTATGTGTATCAGTGCAACGAAAAAATAGAATTTCGTCTGTAAATGTGTAGAGCATTCGAGTAAACATATCCTTCAAGGAAGATTAAAGCAAGAAGAAAGTAATTGAAAATAGAAGGGCATCATGATATAATTTTTCAGAATATATGAATTTCGAGGAGATAACTGTGCGGCTGTTCTCTATGTGTTTTTTACAGCTTTGAGCATAGATACATAAGAAAATTTTATGGCTGCATTGATTTTGAAACCATCGTTTATACTGCAATATATTCTTGTAGTCTATTAAAGTTGGATATTTTGTTCCGCCGGGGAATGGTTACAGTCATTGACACGATTGTGTTGGATATAGTGAACGTCGTATATGTTGCATCAACAAGAAGTGTGTTGTTCCTATTGATTCATTTGGTAGTCTTGTTTGTTTATTGTTTGGCATCTATCCTAATGTATTTAATGGGTAGAAGATAAATTTAAGGAGGAAATAAAATTATGGCAGGAAATTTTTGTCCACAATGTGGAGCTTCTAATGAGTTTGGAGCAACAGAATGTAGGTTTTGTGGTAATAAGTTATCGGTACAACAGGCATCTCAACAACCTCAACGGGTGTATGTGACAGGAATCAATCCTTCATGGCCTGTAAAGAATAAGCTTGTAGCAGGGTTACTTGGAATTTTCTTAGGAGGAATCGGTGTTCATAAATTTTATTTAGGTAAGATTGGAATGGGGATTATATACATCTTGTTCTGTTGGACCGGAATTCCTGCTATCGTTGGATTTATAGAAGGTATTATTTATCTATGCTCAAATGATGAAAACTTCCAACTGAAACATCATGTAAGACTTGAGTAATGCGAAAAGTAATAAAATTTATTTATTGGATGTTAATGTCTATGATGTTTTTGTATTTGATTTACAGGGAACATCGAACAAGTAAATTAAATCACATTGATTTGAAATAGCGCAGTAGTGAAAAATATCTAAGATAACTCTTAGGTATTTTTTTATTGGGAACTTTGTGCGATAGGGTAAAATTTGAGATAGGGATTCATAAGAAGAGAGTGTTAGAAACTGAATATAGGTAGGAATTGTTAGAATAGAACAAATTAAGTATGAAAACTGGTAAAGAAGCATTCATTTGAATAGGGATGATAAAAAACATAAGACAAATACTGTGAAAAAAACAAAAGTTGAATATCCAATAACCTTGGAATATGGTATCCTAAATTTACAAAGAAGGAGTTAAGGAGGGATATGAATTGAAACCTTTGGTGGTATACTATTCCTATTCAGGAATCACAAGAAGATTAGCGGAAGATATTGCATTGATTACAGATGGTGATTTGAGAGAGCTGAAACCGCAAAAGCCCTATTCATTTTCCTATCATACTGCGATAAAAGAAGTAAGGAAAGAAATTGAAAGAGGATATTGTCCTCCTCTGATGGAAAGAACAGAAAGCATGGGAGATTCGGAGGTCGTTTTTATTGGCTCGCCCAACTGGCTTAAGACATTTGCACCGCCTGTTCTGTCGTTTTTACGAACGGTTGATTTGAGCAACAAGACCATTATTCCATTTTGTACGCATGGCGGAGGTGGTTTTGGGAACATGATGGAAGATTATAAAAGAGAATGCAAAAATTCCATCATTAAAGACGGAATAGCATTAAAAGCAGACTACAATTTCGATGAGCTGAAAAATTGGTTAGACAGTAATTTGTAACATTTTTTCTTTCAGATGGAGTAGAGTGAATTGAGAAATAAGAAATAAAAATAATAGGGACAAAAAATTGGTAATGATATGAAGTAGAAGTAGTTATAAACAAAAAATACCGACTTACTCTACACAAAGAACATAAACAGTACAGTAGGGTACATCGTCAATAACTATTTCAAGATACAAATTAGAATCGGAGGGAGTAAGTTTGGGTAAAATGTTAGAAGAAACGAGCTTAGAAGAACTTTGGCAACTGTTTCCGATTTTTTTGGTGGAACATAATCCGTTGTGGAAAGTATGGTATGAAGAAGAACGAAACACTATCTTATCAACAGTGCCGGATAATATTATAGTAAGAATATCTCATATCGGAAGTACTGCAATTTTAGGAATATGGACAAAAAATATTGTAGATATATTGATTGAAGTAAACAACGAGTCGGATTTGGATATTGTAAAGGACATCCTTACAGATAACGGTTGGTTATGTATGAATATGAGTGAAAATCGAATCACGCTCAATAAAGGATACACAGAACAAGGTTTTGCAGAGAGGGTATTTCACCTTCATATTAGAATGACCGGAGATCATGATGAACTATATTTTCGAGACTATCTCAATGAACATAAAGAGATAGCCAAAGAATATGAAACATTGAAACTATCTCTTTGGAAACAATTTGAGCATGATCGAGATGGATATACTGATGCAAAAACGGATTTTATCAAAAAATGTACAGATTTGGCAAAATGTGAATATAGAGGTCGATATTGAAAAAACGATTTGTCCAATGAAATATTATAAATAATTTAAGAAACAGTAGCTTTGCTGTTTTTTATTTCTTAAAACCGGACTGAAAAATGGTATCATGTTATAAAACGCTCAGGAAAATAACTTTAAATTGCTTAGGAGGCAACGATTATGAAGAAGATAATTATCGTGCTACTTATCATTATTTACACACTGTCCATAGTTGGATGCACCAAGGAGAATAGAGTGATAGAAAGGATTGACGGTAGTCTTAAAACTTATTATAAGCTGGAAGATGGGACATGGGCATGTGATGACCATATTTATCAGTATCAACTTGTAACCAAGGGAAGAATGCCTAATGCAGCTTGTGATTCTATATTTGTATATCTTAGTAATTTTTCGGATATTTCTTTTGAACAAGCATGGAAAGCAGCTGGATTAAGTAGCAATATGGATGACTATTTTTCTGTTAAAGATGCTGTCCTGGTTGATTGTAGTACAAAGTAAACTTCCGGTTTACCTAATAGAGTATAGTAATTTAAGAAACGGCAACTTGAAAATGATATGTATCCAAAAAATCAGCAAGGAGATTAACCGGAAATATTTTACAAGCAGAAAGTAAAGAACCAACATAGGTAAAAAAGTAAGAGTTTGTATCTATGGATAGAGGATAAAATGTAGTAAAATATTAAATAGATTAAATTTAACATTATGGAGGTGAAGGTAATGAAAAAAATTGTTTCAATGATTTTGATATTTTTAATTATTTTTTCAATAACAGGATGTTCTCCTAAAAAGGAAGATGATAACACATTATCTATTGAAAAAGTTATTGAGCTTTCTCAGAAAGGAGATAATTTATCATGGAAAGATTTTGAAAAATATAAAAGCAAAGAAGTCGGTTTTGGACTATATATTTTGGAATATGAAATCGATGATAAATACTATCTTATTATAGGAGGAAGAGATAGTAAGGAAGCACCGATGTATATCAGGTTAGTACGTAACGAGAATAAAGATGATTATATTGATATACGCGAAGAAAATGTGGAGAATTTTATTAAGTTGGGAAGTTCTTCTGATGTTATTAAAACCTATGAAAAAACCGATCCGGAACTAAGAGAAGAACACATCAGTGATAATAGATTAGTTACTTATGTCAAATATTATGAGCTAAATGACGGTACCTGGAAAACTGACAAATATCATTATAAATATAGATTAGAATTGGAAGGAAGAATGCCTAATGCTGTAAGAGATAGTAAATTTGTTATTTTAAGTAATACTAAAGACATTACTTTTGAGCAAGCATATTTGGCTTTTGGAGTGAGTAGCAGTATGGAAGATTATTTTGAAGAAAAAGAATCAGTTATTGTAGCATTTCAATAAATTTCGGGAGAAATAAAAAATTAAAGAGATGTATAATAAAGTTGGGATTATATACAGTGTGTTTTTTCAAGATTATTCAAATAATTTCATTGGAGCTTCATTCATACAAGAGCAAAAAGAAGGGACTGTATCTGTTTTTTTGTTGATAATAAAGGATATTGTCAATTAAGCAAAAACCTGTGCAAAAATACATCGCTTTTTTACTTGTTTCCGTAGGAGATAAATTACAAAATTTTTTGAAAAAAATGAAAAAAGAGATTGACAGATAGAAAACAGCTTGATAGAATACTAAAAAACGAATTCAAATATAATCTTATGTAAGGAAGAGTATGCTTGGGAGTAAGTTTACAGAGAGTTCTTGTTTGGTGAAAAAGAACAACGGAAAGCAAGTTGAAGATGGTCTTTACCTGAGTCGGATTGAGGGCGATGCATTAGATTCGAACGGGAGTGCCCGTTACAGCACCAAGGTATGATAGTACCTGTTGAGGTCATTATTGTGAGATGATGATAAAAAAAGGTGGTAACGCGGGATATTGCTCTCGTCCTTTTATAGTTTTCTATAATGGGATGAGAGTTTTTTTATTGGAATGTAAATTCAATAGGATTCGAAAATTTCTAAGTTACAGAAGAGTATGTTTGAAAAAATTAGTAAATTTGTTATTTATGAACAGGAGGAAGTATAATGGGAAGATTTAAGAGTAAAAGTATTGAAACATTATGTGTACAAGCAGGTTATGAAGCGAAGAACGGAGAACCGAGAATCACTCCGTTGGTGCAATCTACAACATATCAGTATGACAGTGCGGATGAAGTGGCGGATTTGTTCGATTTGAAAAAAGCCGGACATATGTACAGTCGTATCTCAAATCCGACAGTAGGAGTGTTGGAAGAGAAGATATCAGCTTTAGAAGGAGGAGTAGGAGCGTTGGCGACTTCTTCGGGACAGGCTGCAACTCTATTATCCATCCTTACAATTTGTAATCATGGGGAGCACCTTGTGGCAATGAACAATTTGTATGGCGGAACATACACTTTACTATCTTCTACTTTGAAAAAGTTGGGAATTGAGACAACTTTTGTTCCGGTAAATGCGTCTAAAGAAGTGATACAAGCGGCAATTCAAGAAAATACAAAATTGATTTTTTCCGAAACAATCGGAAACCCTAAAGTAGATGTGTTGGATATTGAAAGAATAGCAGAAGTTGCACACGAAAATAATATTCCGTTGTTTGTGGATAATACTTTTGCGACTCCATATCTTTGCAGACCGTTTGAATTCGGAGCAGATATCGTGATTCACTCTACAACAAAATATCTTGACGGACACGCAACAAGTGTAGGAGGACTTATCGTAGATTCCGGAAAATTTGATTGGACAAACGGAAAGTTCCCACATTTAACAGAGAAAGACCCTAATTATCATGGACTTAGCTATACAGAAACATTTGGAAATCAAGCATTTATTACAAAGGCAAGAGTTGTGTTCATGAGAGATTTTGGAACGACAATGAGCCCATTCAATGCATTTTTGACAAACTTGGGAGCAGAGACATTGGCACTTAGAATGGCACGACATTCCGAAAATGCATTGAAAGTTGCAAAATTCTTGGAAAACCATGAAAAAGTGGTTTGGGTGAACTATCCATTGCTTGAAAGCTCCACTTCTTATGAATTGAGTAAAAAATATTTGAAAAAAGGCGGAAGCGGAGTTATCAGTTTTGGAGTAAAAGGTGATGTGGAAGATACAAAGAGATTCATCGATTCTCTCACCTTAGCTTCCTTGGTAGTCCATGTAGGAGATTTAAGAACTCATATCTTGCATCCGGCGAGCATGACACACAGACAACTGTCAAAAGAACAGCAGTTGGGAGCCGGTATTGAGGAAAATATGGTTCGTTTCTCAGTGGGAATTGAAGATGTAGAAGATATCATTTTTGATTTAGATCAAGCCTTAGCATCGTTATAGGAAGACCGATATTGATAAAGAAAAGGCCTTTGCGATTGTAAAAAGAAATGGAGGGTAAAGCAATGCCTTTAGTAATACCAAGTGATTTACCTGCAAAAAGTATATTAGAGAAAGAACAAATTTTTATCATCACAACAAACCGAGCAGATTCTCAGGATATTCGTCTGCTCAAACTTGCCATTTTGAACTTGATGCCGAAAAAAGAGGAGACAGAGACGCAGTTGCTTCGTATGTTGTCCAATACCCCTTTGCAAGTTCATGTTGATTTGATACGAACGGAAAGTTATAAATCCAAAAATACAGATGAAACGCATTTGAACCGTTTTTATAAGACATTTGAAGAAATGAAACATACCAAGTATGATGCGATGATTGTTACAGGAGCGCCGGTAGAAACGATGGAGTATGAAGTCGTGGACTATTGGGAAGAGTTCACTCAGATTTTGGAGTATGCAAAGGAGAATGTTTTTTCCACGATGTTTATCTGTTGGGCATCTCAAGCAGCATTGTATCATTATTATGGGATTCAAAAATATCAAAAAGACGAAAAGATTTTTGGAGTTTACGACTTTGATGTAATGCATAGAGGTGTTTTGACAAAAGGGTTCGATGATTATTTCTTTATGCCTCAATCTCGCTACACTTACAATAAGATAGACGAAGTGGAGAAATGTGATGATTTGATTGTGTGGTCAGGGAGAGAAGATATCGGCAGCAATTTAGTTTCCAGTAAAGACGGAAGATTTGTATTTATTGCAGGGCATTTTGAATATGAGGAGGACACTCTGTATCAGGAGTATTTGAGAGACAGACAAAGGGGATTAAACACAAAACTTCCTCAAAATTATTTTGTAGACAATGACGAAACGAAGGGGATTAAGGTGAGATGGAGATCTCATGCAAATCTGTTTTTTGCAAACTGGTTGAATTATGGTGTATATCAGGAAACACCTTATGATATTTCCAAAATTGGAAAGAAAAAGTAGCAGAATGATTCCTCTATTTTGATTTGTATATAATTACTAAAGGCAATACACCTAATATTCAATGTTTTTAGATTAGAGGTGTGGTATCGTTTCTGTTTCTGAAAAACCCATTGTCAGAATCAATACAATTGTTGAAGTTGTAGAAGTCAATTTGTTGTAAGAAGAACATATTGTGAAAAATGATTAGTAGACGGATACCATTGAAAAAATACATTTTCTTGATTGAATGGTATTTTGGAAAAGAGGTATTTGAAATAAAGTTTGATTAAGAAACAATATGTTAATCGTGTAGGTATGGTACAGGATTGGAAAATAGGATAACATTTCGTCATATCCAAAAAGTAGAGTTTAAGTTATCAGTTTTCATCAATGATTCGTATGTAATACTTGTTGGTGAGATAAATCATTTTGAGTTAGAGTGATAGAAGAAGGATGACCAACATTTGGAATAAGATTCAAACTGGAATGAATGACTTTGTTTTGTATTGGAAATAGGAAGGATACAGAAACATAAATTTGGACTTGGAATAAGATAAAACTTGTAAAATAAAATTGAAATAAGAACTAAAGTTATCATTAGAAAATGATAGAAGTGACTGATAAGAATGTTAAGATGATGTTATTGGCACCTTCTATCATTTTTTTGTGTAAATGATACATACAGAGCATAACATATAGATGATAACAGTTTGTCTTAACATTCGTTGTAGGAGATAATGTTCCATGAAAACGAAATGACTTTGTTTTAGTTTGACTTTATGTTAGGAACCGGAATAATCAAGATAAGCAATGAAACTGTGAATACAAAGTTAAGGGTATGATAGATAGTAGCAAAACAGGAGATAGGAAAAACAGACATCGCTATCAGAGATTCTGTTTTTGTAAGAAAGTGTTGTTATTATTTTGGAAAATAGATAAGATTTTTAGAATATTTTTGTGAATATGGGTATTATAGGGAATAAAGCTTGAAGGAACAAAAAAAATAAGATAAAATAGGAATGAAATCGTAAAACAATTGATAGTTTATGTATATGGTTTTTGAATGAAGGGAGGCAATTCAATGTCAACTTGTAAAGTAAATGAACATGGAGCAATATATATTGAAAAAGATGTTGTTGCAAAAATTGCAAACAATGCGGCGAAAGAATGTTATGGATTAGTGGGAATGGCATCCAGAAATAAAAATGGGATTGTAGAATTACTTTCTTTTGCAAACGGAACAAAAGGAATTTCTGTTGATATTGTAGATGGTGTTGTTTATCTGAACTTGTTTGTTATTATTCAGTACGGAACCAATATTGCAGTTGTATCAGAAAATATTATTGAGCGTGTAAAATACTACATTGAACATCAGACCGGCTTAAAAGTTGGAGAAATTACAATCAATGTTGATGGAGTAAGAGTTCAAAAATAGGTAGGAGGAAGTAAATAAATGAATAGGATTGAAGGGGTACTGTTTCGAAGTATGTTAGTTTCCGGAGCAAATAATCTAAAAAACGAAAGAGATATTGTAGATAGATTAAATGTCTTTCCGGTTCCGGACGGTGACACAGGAACGAATATGTCGCTTACTATGAATTCTGCAATAACAGAGTTGGAGTCAGTTGCATCTAATGAGTTGGGAGAAATTTCCAAGGCGGTTGCAAGGGGCTCTCTTATGGGAGCAAGAGGAAACTCCGGTGTTATTTTGTCACAAATTCTTCGTGGATTTGCACAAGGGATTGAAGGAAAAGATTATTTGCAGGTAAAAGACTTTGCGGTTGCATTGGATTCTGCAAGAAAAGTTGCTTACAAAGCCGTGATTAAACCCGTAGAGGGAACTATTTTGACAGTTTGCAGAGAAACGGCAGAGGCAGCTTTGGAAATGAAAGATATGGAAAATATGGAAGACTTCTTGGTGAAACTTTTGGAAGCAACTCGTCGTTCTTTGGCAAATACACCTGAATTATTGAAGGCGCTCAAAGAGGCGAATGTAGTGGATTCCGGAGGGCGAGGCTTTCTTTCTATCTTAGAAGGAATGGTAAAGGCATATCAAGGAAATCCAATCAATGCGGACGGCAGTACAGAAACAAAACAAGATTTTGAAGAAATGATGAAACAAGATATTCATGCATTCTCCGGAGAAATCAAATTTGGGTATTGTACAGAATTTTTCTTAAGAACTTATGAAGTGGATGCAGATACATTCCGTAGAGAAATTGAAGATATGGGAGATTCTATGGTTGTTGTGGGAGATGAGGGGATTATCAAAATTCACATCCATACCAATGATCCGGGAGTTGTGTTGCAAAAGGCATCTGCACATGGTGCATTGGATCGCATCAAGATTGAGAACATGAGATTGCAACAAGAAGCTGTTTTGGCAAAGAGAAGAGAAGAGATGGAAGAAGATCCGCTTGCATACGGAATTATCTCAGTTGCAGTAGGTAAAGGCCTTGCAGACATGATGAGAGACATGAATGTGACCACTATCATTGAAGGTGGACAAACCATGAATCCGAGTACGGAAGATTTTGTGAAGGCGATTGATAAAATCAATTCCGATACCATCTTCGTATTTCCTAACAATTCTAATATCATTATGGCGGCAAACCAAGCCAAAGAAATCAGTGATAAAAATGTAATCGTGATTCCGACAAAAGATATTCCTTCCGCATTAGTGGGATTGATGGCAATCGATGTTGCTGCAACTCCGGAAGAAAATGAACAAAATATATTGGATGCAATTTCATGTGTAACCTCGGCTGAGATTACTTATGCTGTTCGTGACACAACAAGTGGTGACAAGCAAATCAAAGAAGGCGAAGTAATCGGAATCAGCGGAAAAGAAATTCTTGCTAACGGTGCAGAAATAGAAGAAGTAACCTTAGAAACCATCGACAGTTTGTCAGAAGATGCTGAAATCATTACCCTGTTCTATGGGGAAGATGTCACAGAAGAACAGGCAACAGCATTGATGGAGCATGTAGCAGAGAAATATCCTGATGTGGATGTAGAAATCTACGAGGGAGGACAACCTCTCTACTATTATTTCATATCTGTAGAATAGAGTATAAGAAAGCGAAATATAAGGAGAATTGTTACAGAATGAGCAGATTCATTTTGTAGCAGTTCTCTTTTTTAATTTCTTGTATCAAATTTGCAAGGAGTACATAAAAATAAATAGATAATATGATAAAATGGATACATTACAAATCAGTACATAATATAGTAGGAAGGAGAAAGAGATGAAAAAGACAGACGGTATGGAAAGTATCAAGGGAATCGGAAGCAAAAAAGCGACATTGTTGAAACAATTGGGAATCGAAACAATAGAAGATTTTTTGTTGTATTTTCCTTTCCGTTATGAAGACAGAGCAACTCATGTTCCATTGGATGAGATTCGAACAGAAGATAAAGTATTTTCTTCCGGAAGAATTGTCTCGTTTCAGACTTCTCGCCCGAAACCGAAAATGACGATTACCAAAATAACAGTCTGTTCCGAATTGGGAAAAGAAGGAGTGATTACCATCTTCAACAATCCCTATCTTCACAAGCAGTATTCTGTAGGAGATTGTATCCAGTTTTACGGAATGTGCCAGATAAAAGGACGAAAAATATTATTTTCTTCTCCTGAGATTGAACCGTTTGGGAAGAATGTATTGATGAACTATATCTATCCTATCTATCCGCTCGTCAAAGGATTGAGCAACCATGATATGGTAAATGCCATGCGTACTATTCTTCAATCATTGGGAGAATTGGAAGAAGTTTTTCCTGAGTCATTGTTACAAAAAAGAAGTTTGGCACCGTTTGATTTTGCTGTGCGAAACATTCATTTTCCTCATTCTGTTTCTGCTTTAAAAAGTGCAAGATATCGTTTGATTTATCAAGAGTTTTTTATGTTACAAATGCATCTTTTGAATTTGAGAAACAAGGATGAAACGGCTCGTTCTTTTGTATTGAAAGAGCTTGAACAAGCAAAGTCTTTCTTCGATAAGATACCGTTTGAATTGACAAATGCACAAAAGAGAGTTTTACAAGAGATGACGGAGGATTTGAAACAAGAAAAACCGATGCAGAGATTGGTACAGGGAGATGTAGGAAGTGGAAAGACGGTCTTGGCATGGTATGCAACCTATCTTACTTTTCTGAACGGTTATCAGACGGTGTTGATGGCGCCGACAGAGGTGCTGGCGAAACAACACTATGAAGGAGCAAAAAAGTTATTTGAAGGAAGCGGAGTGAGGATTGCGTTTTTGTCGGGAAGTATTTCGAAGAAAAAGAAAGAAGAGATTTATCAAGGAATTTCCGATGGAGATTATGATTTGGTAATTGGAACACATGCAGTCATTCAGGAAGGAGTACATTTTTCCAAGTTAGCGCTTGCGATTACAGATGAACAACATCGATTCGGAGTGAAACAGCGTGGAAAATTGTCCAAACAATATGAGATTTCACCGCATATTTTGGTTATGACAGCAACGCCGATTCCAAGGACCTTGACTTTAGTTTTACAGGGAGATTTGGATATTTCCATCATAGATGAATTGCCTAAGGGAAGGAAACAGATTGAAACTTACGCAATTGAGCAGAAAAAAGCTCATATGGTCTATGGACAATGTATCGGAGAATTGCAAAAAGGAAGACAGCTCTACATCGTTTGCCCTTTGGTGAAAGAGAGTGAAGTGTTGGATTTGAAATCTGCAGAAGAATTATATGAAAGTTTGAAGACAGGTGTATTTTCATCTTTCCGTGTAGGATTGTTGCACGGAAAGATGAAATCGAGTGAAAAAACGGAGATGATGAGGCAATACCAAGAGCATGAGATTGATGTGTTGGTTTCTACAACCGTGATTGAAGTAGGAATAAATGTTCCTAATGCGACTGTAATGATTATTGAAGACGCACAACGATTCGGACTTTCGCAACTACATCAGTTGAGAGGACGAGTGGGAAGAGGAAGCGACCAGTCGTATTGTTATCTTATTTATCGTGGATATGACCAAGTTGCGTTGAAAAGAATGCAGGTTATGACAAGTACGAATGACGGCTTTGTGATTGCGGAGAAAGATTTGGAGATTCGCGGTCCCGGAGAAGTGCTGGGTGTGAAACAACATGGGATTCCCGAATTAAAATTGGCGGATTTTACAAAGCATCAAAAAGTAATGTTTGCATCCAAGGAGGATATTCAAGAATTGACAGACAAAAGATTGGTTTGTTCGGAGCAAGAAAGAAAAACATTGGGAGACAGAGTGGAAGAGACATTTCAAAAGAAAATGGAACATCTTGTGATGAATTAGAATATGGGGTGCTTTTTGAACAATATCGTTGTCATCAGTTGAAATATCTCAAAAAATAAGATAGAATACAACGGGATACAAAGAGAAGAAGGAGATTTTATGAGAATTATTGCCGGAAAATGGAAGGGAAAAAAATTGAATACTCCGCCGGATTCTCGTATTCGACCAACATTAGATCGTGTGAGAGAAGCTATTTTCAGTATGATTGCGTTTGATATTCCTTCTTCTGATGTGTTGGATTTATTTGGCGGAACGGGAGTAATGTCATTAGAGGCGTTGTCTCGTGGTGCAAATTCGGCAACGATAGTAGACAATCACAAGGATTCTGTTACTTTAATCAAAAAAAATGTCGGTTTGTGTGGAGCAAATGCACAAACGACAATCTTTTGTGGAGATTACAGAGATTTTTTGGCAAAAATTAACAAAACGGGAAATAAATTTGATATAATATTCGTAGATCCGCCATACCAAGGCGAGATGGTAAAAGAAGTGTTGGAAGAGATTGATAAGAATGATGTGTGTGGCAGAAATGGAATTGTGATTTTGGAAACAGCCCGAGATTTTACTCCGCCGGAGCAGACGCAGCATTTCATAAAAATAAAGGAAAAGAATTATTCAAAGACAAAAATATCTGTGTATCAGATACAGCAAAAAGAGATTTAGAAAAGGAACAGGAATAGGACGATGAATCGAGCAGTATATCCGGGAAGTTTTGATCCGATTACCAATGGACACATAGATGTGATAGAGCGTGTAGCAGGTATGGTAGAACATGTTACGGTAGCTATCTTAATCAATGCAAAAAAGCAAGGTCTATTTTCATTAGAAGAAAGAAAAGAATTGATTTTGGATGCAGTGAAGCATTTAGATAATGTTGAAGTGGTGTGTTTTTCGGGATTGTTGGCAGACTACTGCAGGGACAATCATATTGATGTGATTGTGCGTGGGTTGCGTGCGGTTTCGGATTATGAGTATGAAATTCAGATGGCACAGATGAACCGTAAGCTTTATCCGAAAGCAGAGACAATTTTTTTGATGACCAACCCAATCTATGCTTATTTGAGTTCCAGTTTGGTAAAAGAAGTTGCCGGATTTAGCGGTTGCGTGAGTGATTTGATTCCGGAGCTTGCTTATAAAAAGTTAATAGAAAAGTTACACGATGAAAGGGATGATTTTTGATGGAAGTATTAGAAATTTTGCAACATCTGGAAGATATGATGGAACAAAGTTCCAAGTCGCTATTTAGTAGTAAAGTCTCAATAGACAAAGAGATTGCACTTTCTTATATCAGAGATATTCGTGTTGGACTTCCGGAGGATTTTAAGCAAGCAGAGTGGATTAGCAACGAAAGACAACGCATTATTGATGAAGCGATGGAAGAGGCAAGACAAATTATAAAAGATGCGGAAAATAAGGCGGAAGAGCTGGTACAAGAACATATCATTACACAAAAAGCGGAAGAAAAAGCAAAAGAAACATTGCAAAAAGCTGTTTCCGACGGAAATGATGTCCGAAACGGTGCGATTTCTTATGCACAGGATATACTGGAAAAACTCGGTTTGGATATAGAGCGTGTTAATGCGAGAATCAGTGCAAACTATGAAGAGTTGGAAAAATTGAAATTCAGAGAAGAAAATAATCCTTTAGAAGAAGAATAGAGGAAAAAGAGGACAGGGGAATGAGTCAAATCAGTCTCCTGTCTTTTTTCGTGGATTGAAAAATGATTTTTTATAAGACGGATGTTTCGGTTGAGTGGTTGAAGAAATTCCTGTTTTGAAAGATGACTTATTCTCTTCCTCTTTTCTTTACAAAAACAGGCGAAAGCACATACCCGTTGGAATAGGAAGAACGATAGCGACTGTAGTATATCGTATCTGCAATTTCGTCAGCATTCCACAAAATTTCTTGTTTTCGGTTGCTCGGTCTGAAATTGGCAGCCTTGTTAATCAGAGGAAATTCTTTATTTGATTTTCGAATCAAAGTACGACCGACTTCATCAAATGCAAGAATTCGTGCATATCCCATCTCGTTGGAGGTATTTAATTCTTGCATGGTATCTTTGGTAATGTTGAGTAAAATATTGAGCAAAATATGTCGAATTCGAGTCAAAGTATATCGTTTGGTTTTAATGGAAGTCAAAATTTCTTCTAAGTTATCAGAAGCTAAAAAACTTTCATAAATTCGGTTTTCCAATCCCTCTGAGACTTCAAAATAGTTGGAGATATGTTTTCCTTCTCTCAAAATAATGGTTTTGATATCATTCAAAAACAATTCCAAACTCATCCAACGGTGGTTGGTATGCGTATAGAGAAGTGCATCTAAAGTGGCTGCAGGAATGGAAGAAAGCAATTCTTCGGAGTAAAGAGGAGAGTTTCCGCAAAATTTTGTTGACATGTGCGTCAAATAGTTCCGAATGGATGTTGCGCTGGAAAATTCTGTATTCATGGCATGATCCTCGTGATTTGCTCCTTTTCGTTGAATCAAAATAGGCTTGATAGCACTTTTGGTACGCGAAAGGTGTTTGAGGTATTCCACTCCAAGTACATCGTTCGGAGTAGAAATAGAGGAGCAGCCTGTCAATTGTTCCAAAGCGTTGCTACGAGCTTTTGGAAACGGATACCCTTGGTTGAGGTAGTGCTTGAGCAAATATCGATACTCTTCCGGTTCCTCATGAAACAGAGTCGCTACGGAAGAGAGGTGTTCAATATTTCCGCTTTCGCTTCCGAACGAAAGATAGTCTACAATTCCTAAATGATTTAATATTTCGATAGCTCCTTTTGCAAAAAAATCAGCGCTTTGAGATGCGTACAACACAGGTAGTTCCAGTACAAGAGAAGCACCGTTTTGGACGGCTAATTTTGCACGCAGATGCTTATCCATAATTGCCAAATCACCCCTTTGGACAAAATTTCCGCTCATGATGACAACGACTTTTTGTGTCTTTGAAACAGTGCAGGATTGTTTGATATGATAGAGATGACCGTTGTGAAACGGATTGTATTCAGCAATAATTCCCAAAACATTCATAAGAGAATTCTCCTTTTCTATAACTAACATGAATGATTAAAAATGGATACAAAACGATTCAAAACATTGTCAAAAATAGTTTTGTCAGCTTAAGTTTATGTATCGCTTTTATTATTGTGGTTTGTTACAGATGTTTCATTGTTGTCTGTTAGTTTATTGATTACATAAGATGATAGCAACAAACCGGCAGTACCCGTTACAAATGCAAGACTTCCATTGATTTGTTTTCCGGATTCCGAGAGAAGTTTTTGTTTCGGCACACAAATCTCTTCCGTAGAAAATACAACGGGAAGATGTTTGATACCATATTGTTTCAACTCTTTACGCATAATTTTGGCAAGAGGGCACATATGTGTTTTTGCCAAGTCTGAAATTTGTAGTTTGGAAGGATCTTTGTGATTGGCAGTTCCCATAGAAGAAATAATGGGAATATTTCTCTGGACACATTGCACAATCAAGTCCACTTTGGAGGGAATCATATCAATACAGTCCAGTACAAAATCATAGTTCCGTTCAAAAAATAAATCCGCTTCTTCGGGAGTATATTTTTTACATAGGGTGTGTATCTTGATGTTAGGATTGATATCGAGCAATCTTTTTTTCACTACTTCCACTTTTAGTGCTCCTAAAGTGGAGTGAAGTGCAGGAAGTTGTCTGTTCAAGTTGCTTTTTTCTACTGTATCGAAGTCTACAAGAGTGATTGTACCGATACCGGTGCGTACCAAAGCCTCTGTGGCATAGCTTCCGACACCGCCCAATCCAAATATGGCAATATGTTTTTGCTGCAATTCATAAAATGCCTTATCTCCGTAAATCAATCTTGTTCTTGAAAATTGTTCCATTGCAATATCCTTTTCTGTTTTGTTTATGAACGATGGCACCATCCGATAAAATCGAAACCGTTGTTTGAGATGTATCGTTTCAATTTTATTTCCTAATACAAAAATGTTTAGTGTTCAGTTGAAGTACTCCTCTTACGTACGGTCTTTAGTCTATGTTCCATTATCTTAATCATAAAGTTTTTGTGACAAAACCATATTTATTATACTAAACAAAGAGGAGAAAGAAAAGACGGAAGAGATGAAATTTGATGGATTGGTTAACAATAAAATAGTGTTGATATTCTATACATATATGGTATAATTAAGGGAGTATATTAAGGGAGGATGAAAAATATGAAGAAATTTTTGGTTGGTGTATTGTCTGCGATGCTATTGTTTAACCCTGTTTATTCATCAGTCTATGCTGATTCATTAGACAGTATAAATACAGGTGAGGTGTCTTCTGAAACTGTTCTTGAAAAAGCGGTCGAAGAGGAATATCCTGTTTTACAGGTAATTGACGGAGATACAATAAGGCTTGATATGAACGGTGTGCCTACATTGGTTCGATTATTGCAAATAGATGCGCCTGAGAGAAAAATGCCTGATGGGAAAAAAGATAATCCTTTTGGTCAAACAGCTTTGAAATTTACACAAAAATTTTTGAAAGATAAAAAGGTTACTTTGGAGTATGATGTAGAGAGATTTGACCAATATGGAAGAACATTGGCGTATGTTTGGTATTGGAATGACGGAAATAAAATTTGCTTAAATCAACAGTTAGTAAAAAACAGTTTGGCAAAAACAGTTTTGTATGGAAAGAATGTCAAGAAGTATGAAGAATATTTGACTGTAGAGCGCTCTGTAAGAAGTGCCAAACAAGGAATTTGGAAAAATATGAAGTCGGCATACCCTTCTAAAAACGGATACGCAAAAGAAATAAAACAAGAGAACGAACAGTTAAAATTACTGAAAATGGACACTGCAAAGAAAATTGACGCAGAAGCACCTACAATAAATTCTCCGTCAGTTGTACAACAGACACCGGCGACTCAGGATTCTCACTATGTGGAAAAACATACAACATCAAACAAGAATTCTCATCCTGTCGGCGAGGGACACATCAAAGGAAATAAGAGAAGTAAAATTTATCATCTTCCGGGTATGGTAGCTTATGATAGAATCTCTCCAAAAAATATTGTTTATTTTGAGACGGAAGAAGAGGCAATAGCGAACGGATACAGAAGAGCGAAAAAATAGAGAAGAAGGTTATAAGGGTAAAGCAAAAGAAATATGCAATAGTATTTGAAATATAGTAGAACTGATAGATATGAGTGATGTATGACTACAATATCTATCAGTTTTTCGTTTAAATCAAATTTATAGAGCAGGGGGAGTTGGTAAAAATTGATGAATTCATTGATTCTAAAGTAGGGAAGCAGTTTTTACTACTAATTTAAGTTATAATAAAAATCTTCTTTTTTCGTGCTGTTATATTTTGTTCTGTTTTTCATAATCATACATTGTGTCTATATTTTGAAATAGTGTTTAGTATGAGCAAGCTATTTTTTGTTCTGTGAATGAACGTAGAAAAATAATTATTATAAACAAGCAACTGTCTTAAACTTACAAAAATAATTTGCCAAAATCAAAAAAAGGGTATAATATGCTATTGTAAAATAAAAACAAATAATATGTTTACAATGAGAACGATTCTACATCACAAAATATTGGAATCATGTAAAATATTAAAAATATAGGGGAAGAAAGATAGGGGAAAATGATGGTAGAGATGACATTACAAGGGATAAAAAAAGATATTTTGTCAGGAAAGAAGATTTCAAAAGAGGAAGCGATGTTTTTGTACGAAGCACCGTTGGAAGAACTTTGTTCTATGGCAAATGAAATTAGAGAACATTTTTGTGGAAACGGATTTGATATGTGTACCATTGTGAATGGAAAAAGCGGGAAATGTTCTGAGGACTGTAAGTATTGTGCACAGTCTTCCTGGTATAAGACACAGGTGGAAGAGTATCCTTTGATGGAAGAAAAAGAGTTGATTGATTTGGCGAAATACAATCATGACAGAGGTGTTGTTCGTTACTCCGTAGTAACCTCCGGAAGAAGATTATCAAAAAAAGATGTGGATGCCGTATGTAAAAGTATTACGAATCTGAGAAAAGAAGTGGATATTCAGGTATGTGCATCCTTCGGTTTGTTGGAAAAAGAGGATTTTGAAAAATTGAAGGCGGTCGGAGTATCAAGAGTACACAACAATTTGGAAACTTCAAGACAGAACTTTATCAATATCTGCACAACGCATACTTATGAAGATAAGATTCACGCCATTCGTCAGGCACAGGAGGCAGGACTTAAGGTGTGTAGCGGTGGAATTATGGGACTTGGAGAAACAATGGAAGACAGGGTGAACATGGTGATTGATATTCGTGAATTGGGAATCAAATCCATTCCGGTTAATTTCTTAAATCCGATTCCCGGAACTCCATACGAAAATGTACCGATGCTTTCTCAAGAAGAAATGAGAAGAATTGTCGCGGTATTCCGTTGTTTGATTCCGGATGCGGCAATTCGTTTGGCGGGTGGAAGAGGTTTGCTTAAGGATAAGGGGAGAGCATGTTTCCAATCCGGTGCAAATGCGGCAATCTCCGGAGATATGCTTACAACCTCCGGAATGACCATTGAAAAAGATATGGCGATGATTAAAGAGCTTGGATTTGAAGTTAGGGCGATGGAACAGTAGAATGATAAGAAATTGCTTTGAGCAGGGATATTCCTTCGGTGATTTCCTCATTGGTTAGGGTTGCAAACCCCAAGAGGATGGAAGGGTATTCCTGTTTTTTTCCATAACTTTCCAGACCGTACACTGCGATTTTTTGTTTCAGTGCTTCTGCGACAATATCTTTTTCTGTGAAGTATTTCGGATATTGAAGGACAACATGAAGTCCGGCATCTGCACCGGTTATTTTAATATCGGGACAGTCCTTGAGCAAGTCTACAATCAGTTGTCTTTTTTTGGAGTAAATTTTTCTCATGCGATTCAAATGTTTTTCGAACTCTCCGGATTCCAAAAATTCGGTAAGAATTTTTTGGATAATGATAGAAACAGGACATACGAAACAGTGGAACATTTGATGATAGTTTTCCAAAAGCGATTCAGGCAATACCATATAGCTGACACGCATGCTTGGAGAAATCGATTTTGAAAAAGAACCCATGTAAATGACCTTGTCCGGATAATCAATGGATTTGAGTGCCGGAACAGGACGGTTTGAGTATTTGAATTCGCTGTCGTAATCATCTTCAATCACAAAATCTATTTGGGAACAATTCAAAATTTCTGAACGACGTTTCATATTCATAATGATACCGGTCGGAAATTGGTGTGCCGGTGTCAGTGCGCAGATATTGGCAGAACTGTTTTGAAGAGCGTCAATGGACATACCGAACTCGTCCAATGGAATACATTCATATCGGATTTCGTTGGCGTCCATAATATTGCGTAGCATATGGTAACCGGGATCCTCAATCGCATAAGTACCTTCAACAAGTTTGAAAATAATTTGGAAGAGATACTCCGAACCGCTGGAGATAATGATACGGGAAGGAGAAGTTTGGAATCCTCTGGAACGATTGAGGTAGTCTGCTATTTGCATGCGTAGAGGGAAATATCCTTGATAGTCCACCTGTTCCAAAAGGTCATTGTCCTCCAAAATAAGATTCGAAAACTTGCGAAATATTTTATGCGGAAACCCTTCATCGGACACTCCGGTATATGAAAAATCATATCGGATATCCGATGTTTCTTTTTGAAAAGTATGTTGTTTGTTTTCGAGTACATAGAGTTCTCCGACATCTGAAACAAAGTATCCTTTTCTTTCTTTTGCGTAGATAAAACCTTCCTCCAACAGTTTTGCATAGGCATTTTCCACACTGGTAAGTGAAATCTGATATTCATTGGAAAGGCGTCGCTTGCTTGGAAGTTTACTGTGAGCGACATAGGTTCCTTTGATAATCTCTTTTTTGTAATATTCATAGATTTGTAAATAAATAATTCCGTCCTTTAGAAATAACATATTGTCCTCCGAAAATAAAACTGGTATCTAAAAATTATATCAAATTGACACTATAAAAGTATTCAGACACCCATTATACTATAGTTATCACTAATTTAGGAGGGCAAAGATATGAATTTTGAAAAATTATTTGGTGGAGTAATTATGGATGTAACAACTCCGGAACAAGCAAAGATTGCAGAAGAAGCAGGTGCTGTAGCTGTTATGGCATTGGAGAGAATCCCGGCAGATATTCGTGCAGCCGGAGGAGTATCCAGAATGAGTGATCCGAAAATGATTAAAGAAATTATGAATACAGTAAGTATACCGGTTATGGCAAAAGTAAGAATCGGTCATTTTGTAGAGGCACAAATTTTGGAAGCAATCGGAATTGATTGTATTGATGAATCTGAAGTATTGTCTCCTGCAGACAATGTATATCATGTTGATAAGAACACGTTCAAAACACCGTTTGTATGTGGTGCAAGAGACTTGGGAGAGGCTCTTAGAAGAATCTCAGAAGGTGCAAAAATGATTCGCACAAAAGGAGAAGCGGGAACAGGCGATGTTGTTCAAGCGGTAAAACATATGAGAACCATTCAAAATGAAATTAGATATGTTGTTTCTCTTCGTGAAGATGAACTGTATCATATTGCAAAAGAATACCAAGTGCCTTATGAATTGATTCAATATGTTCACAAGAACGGAAAACTTCCGGTCCCTAACTTTTCAGCCGGTGGAGTTGCAACTCCTGCAGATGCGGCATTGATGGTACAATTGGGGGCAGACGGAGTTTTTGTAGGAAGCGGAATCTTCAAATCAGGAAATCCGGCACAAAGAGCGAAAGCGATTGTGGAAGCTGTAAAACATTATGACAATCCGGAAATCATTGCAAAAGTGAGCGAAAACTTAGGAGAAGCAATGGTTGGATTGAATGAAGACGAAGTAGAAGTTATTATGAGCAATCGTTAATCTGAAATCCTTCTTTATTTCCATAGACAGACTGTGGTTCCTTGGTTCATTCCAAAGAATTGCAGTCTGTTTTATTCTGATGCTATCTAAAAAATTTCTTCAAGATTATTTTGGATATAAATTGACAAAAAAAAATCCTTTCTATATAATGGGAAAAGAATAAAATGAGTTGCGATGGAGTCTATTGTCGAAGCTGTCTTCTCAAAGTCGTTGAGAGAGAGTTGTTGACAATAGTTTTAATGTGTGATAAATTTTATTCGTATATTATTTTTTACACCAATCTATGTATTAAATAGATCCTTCTAATCGAATAAGAAATAGGAGGTGCACTTAATGAGAGTGAAAGTAACATTGGCATGTCAAGAGTGTAAACAAAGAAATTACAATACTATGAAGAACAAGAAAAATGATCCGGAACGTATGGAACTTCAAAAATATTGTAAATTCTGCAAGAAACACACAACACATAAAGAAACGAAATAGTAAAGGGTGTGATGTAGTGCCAAAAACCACAGAAAAAACAAAAACTTCGCCAACAGAATATTTTGGAGAAGTAAAAACGGAACTGAAGAAAGTTCATTGGCCTTCCAAACAGGAGCTGTCAGAACATACATTTACCGTTATTATTATGGTGTTGGTAACAGCACTTTTCATCTTCTGTATCGATGCAGGAGTAGGAGCTGTTATCGAAAAGCTGATAGAAAGGTAATAAACTAAAAGGAGGGTGGCGCTTAAGGAGAAAAACTCTTTTGGCGATTATCTATGGCAGAAAACGAACAAGCCAAATGGTATGTTGTGCATACCTATTCCGGACATGAAAACAAAGTAAAAGCCACAATTGAAAAGGCGGTTCAAAATCGAAATATGGAGGATATTATTCCTCGTGTTTCTGTGCCCGTAGAAGAGATTGTAGAAGAGAAGAACGGAAAGAAACATACGAGATATCGTAAGATTTTTCCGGGGTATTGTCTCGTTAAAATGATTGTAACAGATGAATCTTGGTATGTTGTAAGAAATACCAAAGGTGTTACAGGATTTGTCGGACCGAATTCCAAACCGATTCCATTGACAGAACAAGAAGTGATCAACATGGGATTGGAGGAAGAAGTACCTGTTATCTACAAGATTGATTTTGCGGAAGGCGATCGTGTCATTATTAAAGGCGGAGCTTTCAGCGGTTTGCGAGCTACGGTTGTCAGTTTGCATCCGGAAAAAGGAATGGCGAAAATCAAGGTTTATATGTTTGGAGACAGAGAGACTTTGGTGGATATTGAAGTTTCTCAGTTGGAGAAAGATAAAGAAGAATAAAAAGATACTTTAGGATATGGGAGGTGTCAAAGATATGGCAAAAAAAGTAATTGGACAAATTAAATTGCAAATAGAAGCTGGAAAAGCAACACCTGCACCGCCGGTAGGACCTGCACTTGGTCAACATGGGGTAAATATTATGGGGTTCTGTAAAGAATTCAACGCAAAAACAGCAGATAAAGCCGGATATATTATCCCGGTTGTAATCACAGTATTTGCAGACAGGTCCTTCACCTTTATTACAAAAACTCCACCCGCAGCAGTATTGCTGAAGAAAGCGGTAAAGATCAATAAAGGTTCAGGAGAACCAAATAAAACAAAAGTGGCAACAATTAAAACAGCACAAGTTAGAGAAATTGCTGAACTTAAAATGAATGACTTGAACGCAGCTGATGTAGAAGCGGCTACAAGAATGATTGCAGGAACAGCAAGAAGCATGGGAATCGTTGTAGAAGATTAATTCTATTTGCTCATATAGATTGGTGGGAGGCAAATACGCAAAGACAACATTTACCGTTATTACCACAAGGAGGATGTAAAAAATGGCAAAATTAGGTAAAAAATACAAGGCTGCTATCGAAAAATATGATAGAAGCAATTTGTATAATGCATCTGAAGCCTTAAAGATCGTTACAGATGTTGCATCTGCAAAATTTGATGAAACAGTTGAAGCTCATATTCGTTTGGGTGTTGACTCTCGTCATGCAGACCAACAAGTTCGTGGCGCAGTTGTTTTACCACACGGAACAGGAAAGACAAAAAGAGTTCTTGTATTCGCAAAAGGAGATAAAGCAACAGAAGCACAACAAGCGGGAGCAGACTTTGTTGGGGCAGAAGATATGGCAGAAAAAATTCAAAAAGAAAATTGGTTTGATTTTGATGTTATCGTAGCAACACCTGATATGATGGGTGTGATTGGTCGTTTGGGACGTGTTCTGGGACCAAAAGGTTTAATGCCGAATCCAAAATCAGGAACTGTAACACAAGATGTTACAAAAGCAATAGAAGAAATCAAAGCCGGAAAAGTAGAATATCGTTTGGATAAAACAAATATTATTCACGTTCCGGTTGGAAAAGTATCTTTTGGCGCAGAAAAATTGTCTGAAAACTTCTTTGCATTGATTGATGCAATTATTAAAGCAAAACCTGCAGCTGCAAAAGGACAATATTTAAAATCTGTAAGTGTAACAAGCACAATGGGACCCGGAGTAAAAATTAACCCTGTGAGAGTTACAGAATAAAAAAGATTGACAAATAGTATTTTGTAATATAGAATAGTATTGTTAATGCCGAAGACCGTAGGTGCGTATGCTTAATTTCCTACCGAGGTAGCCAACAACGAATATTGTTGCCCTTGTGTGTCTTCGAAGAAAACCGCAAGGGTTTTTTATTGAAAAAGGAGGTGCGAACAGAATGTCTAAAGCAATCGACATGAAACAACAAGTTGTAGCTGAAATCGCAGACAAATTACAACGAGGAGTATCTTGTGTAGTTGTAGACTACAAAGGATTGACAGTAGAAGAAGTGACTGAACTTAGAAATAAGTTTAGAGAAGTAGGCGTAGATTATAAAGTATACAAAAATACTTTAGTAAGACGTGCTGCTGCCGAAGTAGGCAACTTTGAAAAATTCAATGATGTTGACTTGGTAGGATCAAACGGATTTGCAGTATCATTTGATGATGCAGTTGCGCCGGTGAGAGTGATCAGTGATTTCGCGAAAAAACATCCTAATTTGAAAATGAAAATGGGATATGTAGAAGGCGAATTCTATGATGTGGAAAGAATGAAAGAACTTGCAAACATTCCAAGCAGAGAAGAACTTATCGCAAAATTGGTTGGAAGCTTCAAAGCTCCGTTATCCAACTTTGTATATCTATTGGATGCTATTGCAAAAAAACAAGAAGAAACAACAGAACAAGAAGCGTAAGATTCTTGAACAAAGTAAGTTAAGAAAAATAAAAAGACAAAAATTATCGGAGGTGTCGTAATGAATATCGAACAAATCTTAGAAGCAATTGAAAATATGAAAGTTTTAGAACTAAACGAATTGGTAAAAGCGGCAGAAGAAAAATTCGGAGTATCTGCAGCAGCACCTGTTATGGTAGCAGGCGGAGCGGCAGCAGGCGGAGCAGCAGTTGAAGAAAAATCTGAATTTGATGTAATCTTAGCTGATGCAGGTTCTTCAAAAGTTGGAGTTATCAAAGCGGTAAGAGAAATCACAGGATTAGGCTTGAAAGATGCGAAAGATCTTGTAGATGGAGCTCCAAAACCTGTTAAAGAAGGCGTTTCTAAAGAAGAAGCTGAAGAAATGAAAGCAAAATTAGAAGGAGCAGGAGCAAAAGTAGAAGTAAAATAGTTCTGTTTTGTACCCGTGAAGAGAGACTGATTTCCTTTTTGGAACTCAGTCTTTTTTTTTATGAAATTCAGCAATCGTTGTAACATTTGTCCTGTAACACAACATTTCTTAAAATACTACTGAAACCTGTCAAAATTGATATTAGTAATAGGAACAATAATTTGAATCTGGTTTTTTTATAATTGCATAATACTGCATGAATATACAATGTACTGATTTTTAGTATAAGAACATAGACAATAAAATCCGGTTGAACTGCCATAGATTCGAATTTGATAAAATGATCTTTTTGACATTCTTCTACCTGAAATAATTTAATAGATAGATGTAGTTATTAAGATGTAAAGAATAACTTAACATTATGATATAGAGCAATTCAAACGGATAACAGTATAACACACGTAGTTTTCTATATAAGATAAAAGTCAATTAATAATTGAAATTATAAATTATATTATTCTGAATTATACTCATAGATAGAAAAATTACAATTTTATTACAAAAAAAATTAAAAATATATTGTGATAACGATTGAACATATTACTAATTCAATGGTAGCAAAGATATATATCGAAAAGCACTTATTTTCATAATGTAACAAAAAATGATAAAAACTTGTCAGAATAAAAAAATTTGTTTAATATGGTAAGACGTTTGGAAAAATAAAAGAGTATTCAAACATAAGAAACAAAAAATAAAATAGGACAGAAGAGAGTGATGAAACAAAATTTCCGGCTGGAAACAAAAATGAAGCCGGGATAAAAGGAGTGATAATAGTGAAAGAAAAGAGAAGTGTTCTGAGGCGAGGAAGGCAATTGTTTTCTTTGTTGTGGATAGGCATTTGCTTTATGAATCTTACCGGAACGGTATTTGCCGAACCGGAAAGAGTGGTTTTTCCTCCTCGAATTGAAAGAGCGGTAGAGATGGCAACAAAAAAACATCCCATTCCCGCTAAATATGTATTTGCGATGATATTGGTAGAAAACGATCGGTTCGATCCATATTTGAGATCAAGAACAAGAGACAGCGGTATTACGCAGATTAACGATGCGAATTTAGGAGATTTTCATTCAGCGGGTTTTGAGGATGTTTATAATGTGGAAGAAAATGTAGAGTTTGGAACAATGCGTTTGAAATGGGCGTATGATAAGTACCATGATTGGAATAAAGCGTACATGGTTTATAATATGGGAGAAGGACGAGCGAAAAAATTGTTTCAAAAAGGTATTTATGAAACAAAGTACAGCAGAAAAGCGTTTTCGAAATTAGCAAATCAAGACAATTGGGTCCTGGAGAATTCCGCATTGATAGGCAGACGGTACCAAATAAGTCGAATGGATGAGATGTTGGTAAAACATGCCGATGAACAGATACAACAGGTTTCCGAGTCTCAATATATAAGTTATGTTCGGTTTCTGAAAGACGGAAACGAAAAGAAGTGTTATTGTGTTGTAACGAAATAAATTGCATTACAATTGAATAAAAATAGAAACGCACAAAAAGCATACCGATTCTGGCGGGTAACAGAAGGTATGCTTTTTCTTTTTGGTAATAGAATCGGTTCATTGGAAGAATTTGTGAAAGTTGAGGTTAGTAACTTAGGAAATGCGAATTCTTTAAGAAATTGAGTGACAAGCGAATCGGAATTTGTGATACAATGAGAAAAGCGGCTGATTTTTGAAAAAAATGAAAAAAAGATACAGGAGATAAAGATAATGATAAATTTATATGTTACAAGACATGGGCAAACAGTTTGGAATGTAGAGCGAAAGTTTCAAGGGAGAAAGGATTCACCTTTGACAGAACTTGGAAAAATGCAAGCCTTATTGTTTCATGAACGATTAAAAAAATTGGATGTTGATATCATCTACTGTTCTCCGTCTCAAAGAACGATAGAGACAATGCGTTTGATGAAAGGGGAATTGGAGATACCGGTTGTTTTTTCCGAAAAACTTTATGAAATGGGCTTTGGTGATTGGGAAGGAAAAAATATTATAGAAATCGGAGAGAAGTATCCTGTGGAGTGTAACAATTTGTACCATCATCCGGATACTTATCTTCCGATTACGGGAGAAACATATGAGTCGGTATTTGACAGAACAAAAAGTTTGATAGATGAGATTTTAGAAAAAGAACAAGATAAGAATGTTTTGGTTATCACACATGGAATCACACGAAAAGCGATTATGACATTTTTTCAGGAAAAAAGTTTAGAAGAATTCTGGAATATGGAAGCCATCGCAAAGCAAGCAAGCCTTACCCATATTAAAATTCAAGAAGACGGAAGTTATGAAGTTCTGTTGAAAAACGATTATATGCATTGGAAACATTTGGAAGAATAGAATTGTTTTTCGGATTTTGATACAGAAAGAATAGATATAGAGAAAAAGAGTTTGATGGATAAATTCATTTTTCTCTATATTTTTGTTTGTTGAATATGTATTTGCAGGATAAAAATATAAGTTTTGTGTGCTTGAAAAAGAATCGCTTGAATCAAAAATCAGGATTGAAAAATGAATCAAAAAAATAAAAAAAATTCCTAAAAAACCTTGTAATTTACAATTAATTAAGGTAGAATAGATGAGTGTGTTTTGAGAATACACATCTTGCGTTGAAGCGAAAGGTTGCCAATATCAACGTATTGGGGAATTTTCGTGGAGCAGCAACATCATTGAATGTGGCGGCTTGACCGAAGCTGTTTTTTTAAGAGGGATCAGAAAACACCCGGAACAGTTTATGAAGGTCAGTCGTACGGAAATCGTGCGATAGGAGGTAAAAAAATGTCTAACAATCAAAAAATCAGAATCCGTTTGAAATCTTATGATCACGGAATGTTGGAACAAACAGCAGAAAAAATTGTGGAGGCTGCAAAAGTAGCAGGTGCAAATGTATCCGGACCGATTCCGCTTCCAACAGAAAAACAAGTTATCACAATTTTGAGAGCTGTTCATAAGTATAAGGATTCGAGAGAACAGTTTGAAATCAGAACTCACAAAAGATTGATTGATATCGGCAATCCAAGTCCGAAATTTGTTGATTCATTAACAAGACTTGATGTTCCGGCAGGAGTAGATATCGAAATCAAACTGTAAACCTAAGGTAGAAGTTAAGGTATTGATATAGAAGTACCTTATCTTAGAATGATTGCGTAGCAATCCGCTGTAAGATTATAGGAGGTGTGCTTGATGAAAAGCATTATGGGTAAGAAAATCGGAATGACTCAAATTTTCGATGAAAATGGAGTAATGATTCCTGTGACTGTTGTAGAAGCAGGACCGGTTGTAGTAACACAAATCAAAACTGAAGAAACTGACGGATACAATGCAGTTCAAGTAGGTTTCGGAGAAGTAAAAGAAAAACATGTAAACAAACCGATGAAAGGACACTTTGCAAAAGCAGGTGTAGCATTGAAAAAACATGTAAAAGAATTAAGACCTGAAGATGGTGTTGAAAACTATTCTTTAGCGCAAGAAATCAAGGTAGATATCTTTGAAGTTGGAGAAAAAATTGATGTTACAGGTATTTCTAAAGGAAAGGGATTCCAAGGAAGTATCAAAAGACACGGACAAAGTCGCGGACCGGAAACTCACGGTTCTCACTATCACAGAGCACCCGGTTCAATGGGTAGCGCTTCCGATCCTTCAAAGGTTCGTAAAGGCAAAAAATTACCGGGACACATGGGACACACTCGTGTAACAATTCAAAATCTTGAAGTTGCAAGAGTGGATGCTGAGAAGAACTTGATTTTAATTAAAGGTGCAATTCCCGGACCTAAAAAAGGACTTGTTGTCATTAAAACAGCAGTTAAAGGACAATAATAGAAGGAAAGGAGGACAAGAACATGCCAACAGTTGATGTGCTTAATATAAACGGAGAAAAAGTAAGCGAAATGGAACTTTCCGAAAACTTATTCGGAGCTGAAATTAACGAACACGTTGTATACCAAGTAGTGAAAAACCATTTAGCAAACAAAAGAGTTGGAACACAATCTGCTAAAACAAGAGCAGAAGTACGTGGAGGGGGAGCAAAACCTTGGAGACAAAAAGGAACAGGTCGTGCAAGACAAGGTTCTATTCGTTCACCTCAATGGAAAGGCGGCGGGGTTGTATTTGCTCCGAAACCAAGAGACTACAGCTACACAGTTCCTAAAAAAATCAGAAGACTTGCATTGAAGAGTGTTTTGACTGACAAAGTAAACGAAGGAAATTTGGTAGTAGTAGACGATATTAATTTGACAGAATGGAAAACAAGAGAATTTGCAAAAATGCTTTCTGCATTGAAAGTAGGTAAAAAAGCTCTTGTAGTAACAAAAGATAATAGTCCTGAAGTGGTACGTAGCGGAAGAAACATCAAAAATGTAAAAATCGCTTTCGTAGGCACTATGAATGTATATGACATTTTGAATGCAAATACATTAGTATTGACAAAGGATGCAGTAGCAAAAGCTGAGGAGGTGTACGCATAATGCTAGCACATGATATTATCATTCGACCAATTATTACAGAAAAATCAATGCAATTAGCAGAAGACAAAAAGTACACTTTCGTAGTGGCAAAAACTGCTAACAAGATTCAAATCAGAAAAGCCATTGAAGAAATATTTGGTGTAGAAGTAGAAAAAGTTCACACTATGAACTATCGTGGAAAAATGAAAAGAATGGGAAGAAATGTGGGAAGAACAGCATCTTTCAAAAAAGCAATCGTGAAATTGAAAGATTCAAGTAAAACCATTGAATTCTTCGGAGTATAGAATAAGAGGAGGGAATATTAGTGGCTATTAAAAGTTATAAACCAACGTCACCTGCACTTCGACAAATGACAGTGCTAAAATCTGACGAAATCACAAAGCACGAGCCAGAGAAATCTCTTCTTGTATCCTTGAAGAAAAATGCAGGAAGAAACTCACAAGGAAAAATTACAGTTCGTCATAGAGGCGGCGGAGCAAAAAGAAAATACAGAGTAATTGACTTTAAGAGAGATAAAGAACAAATTCCGGCAAGAGTAGCGGGAATTGAATATGATCCAAACCGTAGTGCAAACATCGCATTGTTACACTATGCAGATGGAGAAAAAAGATATATCTTAGCTCCAAAAGGATTAAAAGTAGGAGATACTCTTTATTCAGGATTAGGTTCTGATATCAAAATCGGAAACTGCCTAAAAATGAAGGATATGCCTGTAGGTACAATTGTACACAACATTGAATTGAAAGCCGGAAAAGGTGGACAAATCGTTAGAGCTGCAGGAGCTTCTGCGCAATTGATGGCGAAAGAAGGAAAATATGTGTTACTTCGTTTACCGTCAGGAGAAATGAGAAAAGTACACGCTGAATGTAAAGCGACAATCGGACAAGTAGGAAACTTGGAACATGAAATCGTAACAATCGGTAAAGCCGGAAGAAAAAGACATATGGGTATTCGTCCAACAGTAAGAGGTTCTGTTATGAACCCGAATGACCACCCTCACGGTGGAGGGGAAGGTAGAGCGCCTATCGGACGTTCAGGTCCTGTAACACCTTGGGGCAAACCGGCATTGGGATATAAAACAAGAAAGAAAAACAAAGCGTCTAACAGCATGATTGTATCAAGACGTAAAAAATAGAACCTTTGAAAGGAGGATGTCATAATGAGTAGATCCGCAAAAAAAGGACCTTTTGTACACAAAGGACTTTTGAAAAAGATTACGGAAATGAACGAAAAAAATGAAAAACAAGTTATCAAAACATGGTCCAGAAGTTCTACTATTTTTCCTGAATTCGTAGGACACACAATTGCAGTTCACGACGGAAGAAAACATGTACCTGTTTATTTGACAGAAGACATGGTAGGACATAAACTTGGAGAATTTGTACCGACAAGAACCTTCAAAGGCCATAAAGATGACGCGAAATCATCAAAAGCGAGATAAGAACCTTTTATAAGAAAGGAGGATAAAAATGGAAAAAGCATTAGAAGCAAGAGCAGTTGCAAAATACGTAAGAACATCTCCTAGAAAAGCCGGATTTGTTTGCTCTTTGGTAAGAGGAAAAAGCGTAGATGAAGCATTAGCAATATTAAAATTTACACCAAACAACAGTGCTGATATCATTGCAAAAGTAGTGAAATCTGCAGCAGCAAATGCAGAGAATAACTTTGAAATGGATAGAGATAAATTATATGTTGCACACATTGTGGCAAACCAAGGACCTACATTGAAAAGATTTCGTCCGAGAGCACAAGGAAGAGCAACAGCAATTCATAAGAGAACAAGCCATATCGAGGTAATTGTCAAAGAAAGATAGGAGGGACAGGAATGGGTCAAAAAGTAAGTCCTCACGGACTTCGTGTCGGAGTCAACAAAAACTGGGATTCCAGATGGTTTGCAAACAAAAAAGACTTTGCGGCAAACATTAAAGAAGACTCCGTAATCAGAGAATTCGTTAAGAAAAAACTGTATCTTGCAGGGATTTCTAAAATTGAGATAGAAAGACAAGGAAAAACAGTAAGACTAAACATCTTCACAGCTCAACCGGGACGTATCATCGGAAAAGGCGGACAAGGAATCGAAGAGTTGAAATTGGATGTTGAAAAAATCTGTAAAGATAAACAAGTATTTGTCAATGTTGTGGAAGTAAAAAGACCGGAAGTAGATGCTCAATTAGTTGCAGAAAATATTGCATTAGCATTGGAAAGACGTATTGCGTTCCGTAGAGCGATGAAACAAGCGATGCAAAGAGCAATGCGTGCAGGAGCAAAAGGAATCAAAGTATCTACATCAGGCCGTGTTGGAGGTGCCGAAATGGCGAGAACGGAAGGTTACGCAGAAGGCAATGTTCCACTACACACATTGAGAGCAGATATCGGATATGGATTTGCGGAAGCAGATACAACATATGGAAAATTAGGAGTAAAAGTTTGGATTTGCAACGGAGAAATCCTTCCTACAAGAAACGGTCCTAAAAGAGAAATTGAAGATGTAACAAGAGACGGAAAAAGAAAACCTCGTCGCAGAGATGATAACGGAAGAAGAGGCGACAACAGAGGCAGAGGAAATAACGACAGAAGACAAACTGAACGTAAACCTCGTCAAAAACGTGAAGAAAGAAATTAGACATTCCTAACGGAAAGGAGGAACTAAACTATGTTAATGCCAAAAAGAGTAAAACGTCGTAGAGTGCATAGAGGAAGTATGGCAGGAAAAGCGACAAAAGGAAATCAAATTGCTTACGGCGAATATGCATTGGTAGCGATGGAACCGTCTTGGATCACATCAAACCAAATCGAAGCGGCTCGTATTGCATTGAATAGATCCATCCGTAGAGGTGGAAAGGTATGGATTAAAATATTCCCACATAAACCTGTAACACAAAAACCTGCTGAAACACGTATGGGGGCAGGAAAAGGTTCACCGGAGTATTGGGTAGCGGTTGTAAAACCGGGAAGAATTATATTTGAATTAGGTGGAGTTTCTGAAGAAAAAGCAAGAGAAGCGATGCGTCTTGCAATGCATAAATTACCTATTAAATGTAAATTTATGAAAAAAGAAGACACTGCACAAAATGAAACGAAGGTTGGTGAATAGAATGAAGGCTGATGCTTTAAGAGAAATGACGGTAGAAGAATTAGCGTCAAAGATAATAGAATTGAAAGAAGAATTATTCAACCTTAGATTCCAATTAGCAACTGGACAATTGGAAAACCCAGTTCGTCTAAGACACGTGAGAAGAGATATCGCGCGTTGTAAAACTATTCTAAACGAAAAGGAACGTGCTTAATATCAGTGGATGAAAGGAGGATAAAGCATGGAAAGAGCAATGAGAAAAACAAGAATCGGATATGTAACATCTGATAAAATGGATAAAACCGTTGTCGTATCTATCGTAGAGTTTGTACGTCATCCTCTTTATGGAAAAGCAGTAAAGAGAACAGTGAAATTTAAAGCTCATGATGAAAACAACGAATGTAAAGTTGGAGATCGTGTAAAAATAATGGAAACTCGTCCACTGTCTAAAGATAAGAGATGGAGAGTCGTTAATATTATCGAAAAATCCGCAGAATAAGAAAATGCGGTTTAGCAGGAAGGAGGACACAAGATGATACAACAAGAGAGTCGTTTAAAAGTTGCAGACAACTCAGGAGCAAAAGAATTGCTTTGCATCAGAGTACTTGGCGGTTCAACAAGAAAGACAGGAAACATTGGTGATGTTATCGTTGCTACTGTAAAATCGTCAACACCAGGCGGGGTTGTTAAGAAAGGGAAAGTTGTAAAAGCTGTAATCGTTCGTTCAAGACAAGGTATCAGAAGAAAAGACGGTTCTTACCTAAAGTTTGATGAAAACGCAGCTGTTATTATAAAAGATGATAAAACTCCGGCAGGAACACGTATCTTTGGACCTGTAGCGAGAGAGTTGAGAGATAAACAATATATGAAAATTATCTCCTTAGCACCGGAAGTATTATAAGTTAAGCGTGAAAGAAATCCTATTAGGGAGGTGTACAATAAATGCGTATAAAAACTGGAGATACCGTAGTTGTTATTAGCGGGAAAGACAGAGGAAAAAAAGGGAAAATTATTGCTGTAAAAGGTGATAGAGTTGTGGTAGAAGGAGTAAACAAAGTCCAAAAACACACAAAACCAAGTCAAAAAAATCCTCAAGGCGGAATTATAGAACAAGAAGCTGCAATTCACCATTCAAATGTAATGTTGTATGATGCAAAGGCCGGCAAAGGAGTTCGAGTAGGTTACAAATTTTTGGAAGACGGATCAAAGGTAAGAGTTTCCAAAAAAACCGGAGAAGAAATATAGATAATAGAGGAAAGGAGGCATATAGATGGCTTCAAGACTAGTAGAGTTATACAAAAATGAAATTACAAAGGGAATGATGGAAAAATTCGGATACAAAAATCCGATGGAAATCCCTAAAATAGAAAAAGTCGTTATCAACATGGGTGTTGGGGAAGCAAGAGACAATGCTAAAGTTTTGGATAGTGCAATTTCAGAAATTGAATTGATTACCGGACAAAAAGCAGTTCCAACAAGAGCGAAAAAATCAGTTGCGAACTTCAAAATCAGAGAAGGAATGCCAATTGGAGCAAAAGTTACTCTTCGTGGAGACAAAATGTTGCATTTTGTTGATAAATTGGTAAACATCACATTGCCACGTGTTCGTGACTTTAGAGGAGTTTCAAAAGATTCTTTCGATGGAAGAGGAAACTATGCCATCGGTATCAAAGAACAACTTATTTTCCCTGAAATTGATTATGATAAAGTAGATACTGTAAGAGGTATGGATATTATCTTTGTAACTACAGCTAAAACAGATGAAGAAGCAAGAGAGTTATTGAGATTATACGGAATGCCTTTTATGAAGTAGTTATAGGAGGAAAATATGGCGAAGAAATCAATGAAAATAAAACAACAAAGACCACAAAAATATGCAACCAGAGAATACACAAGATGCAGTCTTTGTGGTAGACCTCATAGCGTATTGCGCAAATTTGGAATTTGCCGTATATGCTTTAGAGAATTAGCGTACAAAGGACAAATCCCAGGAGTGAAAAAAGCGAGCTGGTAAATCCTTAAGAATGAAAGGAGGCAAACGAATATGGTAATGACAGATCCAATAGCAGATATGCTGACACGTATCAGAAACGGAATCATCGCAAAACACGAAACAGTTGATATTCCGGCTTCAAATATTAAAAGAGAAATTGCTAGAATTCTTTTAGAAGAAGGATATATTAAAGGATATGATGTAATCGAAGATGGCAAACAAGGGCTTATCCGCGTTGCATTGAAATATGGAAAAGATGGACAAAAAGTAATCTTAGGATTAAAGAGAATCTCTAAACCGGGTCTTAGAGTTTATGCTGACAAGAACACAGTTCCAAAGGTATTGAACGGACTTGGAATTTCTATCATTTCTACATCAAAAGGAATTTTGACAGATAAACAGGCAAGAGAATTAGGCGTAGGTGGAGAGGTAGTCTGCTACGTTTGGTAATAATGTAATGTAAGGAGGTGCCAAAATGTCAAGAATCGGATTGAAACCGGTAACAGTACCGGCAGGCGTTGAAGTCAAAGTTGATGAAAAGAATATTGTGACTGTAAAAGGACCAAAAGGACAATTGACACAAGCGATTGATCCAAGTATGAAAATTGAAATCAACGACGGAATACTAACAGTAACAAGACCAACTGAAAATAAAAAACATAAATCCTTGCATGGACTTAGCAGAACTTTAATCAACAACATGATTATCGGGGTAACAGAAGGTTACGAAAAGAAAATGGAAATCGTGGGTGTTGGTTATAGAGCGGCAAAACAAGGAAAGAAATTAGTATTAAACTTAGGTTTTTCTCATCCGGTTGAGATGGAAGATCCGGAAGGCGTTGAGACAGAAGTTCCTACACAATTGGAAATTGTTGTAAGAGGAATCAATAAACAACTTGTAGGAAACTACGCTGCAAAAATCAGAGCATGGAGAGAGCCTGAACCATATAAAGGAAAAGGAATTCGTTATGCAGGAGAACATGTTCGTCGTAAAGAAGGTAAAACCGGTAAGAAATAAGACGGCATAAAATAGAGAAAGGAGTGAATCGAGTGTTTCGTAAAATTGACAAAAACATTGGACGTGTGGCAAGACATAAAAGAGTTCGTAAAAACTTATCCGGAACTCCTGAAAAACCAAGATTCAACGTATACAGAAGTACAAACAATATTTATGTGCAAGTAATTGACGATGTGAACAGAGTAACATTAGTTTCTGCTTCTACATTGGATAAAGCGATTAAAGAACAATTAGAAAGCACTGGAAATAAAGAAGCTGCAAGACTTGTAGGAAAAATTGCAGCTGAGAGAGCAATCGAAAAAGGGATTAAAGAGGTCGTGTTTGACCGTGGCGGATATATTTATCACGGAAGAGTTCAACAAGTTGCAGAAGGTGCAAGAGAAGCTGGACTTCAATTTTAGTAAGAAGGAGGGGAAATAATGCAAAGAAAACGAATTGATGCTCGACAACTGGATTTAGAAACAAAAGTAGTCAACATTAGAAGAGTAACAAAGGTAGTAAAGGGAGGTCGTAACTTCCGTTTTGCAGCCCTTGTTGTAGTTGGAGACGGAAACGGACACGTTGCACTTGGAACAGGAAAAGCAAGTGAAGTTCCGGAAGCAATCCGCAAAGCTGAAGAAGATGCAAAGAAAAATATGATAGAAGTACCTATGGTAGGAACTACAATCCCTCATGTTGTGAAAGGAAGATTCGGTGCAGGATATGTAATCATCATGCCGGCTCCTGAAGGAACCGGAGTCTTAGCAGGAGGACCTGTTCGTGCTGTGCTTGAATTAGCAGGAATCGAAGATGTTCGTGCAAAATCAATAGGAACGAACAACGAAAGAAATATGGTTAACGCAACAATGGAAGGATTAAAATCTCTACGTACCATCGAACAAGTAGCAGAACTCAGAGGTAAAAAAGTAGAGGATCTTTTAGGTTAGGAGGACGAAAATATGTTAAAGATTACATTGAAAAAAAGTCCGATTGGAACTAAACCTAATCAAAGAGGAACATTGGTTGCTTTAGGACTTAAAAAAAGACACCAAACAGTTGAAAAACCTGACAATCCTCAAATCAGAGGAATGATTAAAACGGTTAGTCATCTGGTAGAAGTAGAAGAATAAAAAAAGGAGGTGCAAAGATGAAACTACATGAATTGAGACCGGCTGTAGGCGGCGGCACAAAAGCTAAAAAAAGATTAGGTCGCGGTACCGCTACAGGTCAAGGGAAAACTTCAGGAAGAGGACAAAAAGGACAAGGCGCTCGTTCCGGCGGTGGAGTTAGACCGGGATTTGAAGGGGGTCAAATGCCTTTAATGAGAAGACTTCCAAAGATTGGTTTTGATAACACAAGATTTGAGAAAAAATACAGTGTGATTAATATCGATCGTTTGAATGACTTTGAAGACGGAACAGTAGTTGATGCACAGCTATTGAAAGATAGAAAAGTAATTAAAAAGATTGAAAAAGATGGATTGAAAGTACTTGGTAATGGGGAATTTAACAAAAAAATTACGATTAAAGCAAGCAAATTCACAAAATCAGCAATCGAAAAAATAGAAGCTGCAGGAGGAAAGGCAGAGGTGATTTAGTTGTTTGAAGCATTGAAGCGAGCAATGAAAATACCGACATTAAGAAAAAGAATACTCTTTACAGCAATGATGTTAGTAGTATTTAGAATCGGTGCATCTATTCCGACAGCCGGGATGGATACAAGCCTTATCAAAAATCAGCTTAGCAAAAGCAATGTGCTTTCATTGTATGATATGATGTCCGGAGGTGCATTGAGCCAATTTACATTATTTGCTCTTGGGGTGACACCATACATCACATCATCTATTGTGATGCAACTTTTAACAGTAGCGATTCCGTCGTTGGAAGAGTTGCAAAAGTCCGGTGAAGACGGAAGAAAGAAAATTTCTGAATATACGAGATACTTGTCAGTAGCATTGGCGTTGTTCCAATCTTTCTCATTAGTATATGGTATGTTTAGAGGAGCATTGTTATCACAAGACCTTTTACCTGTTTTTACAATCGTCATCACACTTACAGCAGGAACGACTTTCTTGATGTGGCTTGGTGAAATTGTAACAGAAAAGGGAATCGGAAATGGTGTTTCTATGATTATCTATGCAGGTATCATTTCAAGATATCCGATATCTGTAAAACAGACATTAGAATTATCCAAAACCGGAGCAATCAACCCAATTCAAATTATTGTATTTTTGGTTGTTTCTATTGCAATTATCATCGGAGTAATCATGGTGTTGGAAGGGGTTCGAAAAATACCTGTACAATATGCAAAGAGAGTGATTGGAAAAAATACTTACGGTGGACAATCTTCTCATATTCCGTTGAAAGTAAATCAAGCAGGAGTAATTCCGGTAATCTTCGCATCGTCTGTGATGATGTTACCTGAAATGATGAGATTCTTTGTTCGAAATCAAGAATATCAAAATTTTGTGCAAAAATATTTAAGTTCCAATGGAAATCCGGGAATTTATATATTCAGTATCATTCAATTTGTACTGGTATTTGCATTCTCTTATTTTTATATTTCCATTACCTTCCAACCGGATGAAGTGGCAGACAACTTAAAGAACGGCAACGGTTTTATTCCGGGAATCAGACCGGGAAAACCGACAGCGGATTATATTGCAAAATCATTGAACCGCTTAACTTTTGTAGGAGCAGTCTTTTTATCATTGATTGCAGCATTACCGACAGTTATTTATCACGCAACAGAAATTCCTGTTCGTTTTGGTGGAACAAGTCTGTTGATCGTAGTTGGGGTTGCAATTGAAACGATGAGACAAATCAAAGCACAATCTGTAATGAGACAATATCAAGGATTCTTGAAATAGAGAACAATGTAAAATTGGGAGATGAAGATATGAATATTATATTATTAGGGCCTCCGGGAGCCGGAAAAGGAACACAGGCGGAACAAATCGTAGAAGCTTATGGAACTGTTCATATTTCTACCGGAGACATCTTTCGAAAAAACATCAAAGAGAATACAGAGCTTGGAAAAAAAGTGAAAGAATATATAGATAAAGGTTTGTTAGTTCCTGATGAATTGGTAGTGGAATTGGTAGCAGATCGTTTGATGCAAGACGATGTCAAAAAAGGTTTTATGTTGGACGGTTTTCCAAGAACTATCTTTCAAGCAGAAGAATTAGATAAGGTATTAAGTAAATTGGGAACAAAGATTGATACAGTAGTAAATATTGAAGTAAACCCTGATATTCTAATCGAACGTGCTGTGGGCAGAAGAATCTGTAAAGGGGACGGTTCAACATACCATGTTAAATTCAATCCTCCGAAAAAAGAAGGAATCTGCGACACATGCGGACAAGCACTTTATCAAAGAGATGATGACAAAGAAGAAACAGTAAAGAACAGAATCTCAGTATACACCGATCAAACAAAACCGTTGATTGATTACTACACAAAGCAAAATAATATTGCAAATATCAATGGTGAACAAAACATTGATACAGTATTTGAAGATATTAAAGCAGCATTAGGAAGTGACAAGTAAATGATAACTCTCAGATCAAAAAGAGAAATAGAATTACTTCGAGAAGCCGGGAAAATAGTAGCGGAGACGCATGCTGTTTTAAGAGAGGCGGTAAAACCGGGAGTAAGCACATGGGAATTGGATCAATTGGCGTATCAAACCATTATCAAACATCGTGCAATCCCATCTTTCTTAAACTATAACGGTTTTCCGGGCAGCATCTGCGCTTCCAAAAATGAAATTATTGTTCATGGAATCCCATCAAAAAAAGATATTTTGGAAGAAGGAGACATTATCAGTATTGATATCGGAGCTTTCTACAAAGGATACCATGGAGATAGTGCGAAAACTCATCCGGTTGGGAAGATAAGCAAAGAAGATGAACATTTGATTGCAGCGACAAGACAAAGTTTTTATGACGGAATCGAACACGCTGTAATTGGAAATCGTCTTTCAGATATCTCTCATCATGTGCAAAAATCAGCAGAAGCGGAAGGGTTTTCTGTAGTGAGAGATTTTACAGGACATGGAGTTGGCACGAAGTTGCATGAAGATCCTCCGGTACCTAACTACGGAGTTCCACACAAAGGACCACGATTGTTAGAGGGACTTGTAATTGCAGTAGAACCTATGATTAATATAGGAACATATCGAGTAGTGATTGATGATGATGGATGGACAACAAGAACATTAGATGGCAAAAATTCTGCACACTATGAACATACTTTGGTTATCACAGAACATGGGCCGGAACTTTTGACAGTATTATAAAAGGGTGCGCCATGGATAGAGGAACAGTAGTAATTAGTAAAGCAGGACACGATAAATTGGAACGAATGGTTGTTGTTCGAGTATTGAATGAGAGAGAAGTCTTGGTGATGGATGGAAAGACAAGAACGATTGAACATTTGAAAAAAAAGAACATCAAACATCTTCAAAAAACAAACCGGTCCATTGATATCGAAAAAATAGAACATTTGAACAATCATTCAGAAATTAACGCCTATGTTAGAAAAGAATTGAAACTGTTAGGAAACTAAGGAGGATATGCACAGTATGTCAAAAAAAGACGTTATTGAATTAGAGGGAACAGTGATAGATGCTCTTCCTAATACAATGTTTAAAGTCAAATTAGAGAATGATCACGAAATTATGGCACATATTTCCGGTAAACTTCGTATGAACTTTATTCGTATTTTGCCTGGGGATACAGTGACTGTAGAGCTTTCTCCGTATGACCTTACAAAAGGTCGTATCACATGGAGAAAGAAGTAAGGAGCAGGAGGGAAGAAAATGAAAGTAAGACCATCTGTAAAGCCTATGTGTGAAAAATGCAAAATCATCAGAAGAAACGGAAAAGTAATGGTGATTTGTGAAAATCCGAAACATAAGCAAAAACAAGGTTAAATAATATGGAAGACAGATAGAGAATAAATTATAGGAGGTGCAAGCTGAATGGCTCGTATTGCAGGTATCGACTTACCAAGAGAAAAAAGAGTGGAAATTGGATTAACCTACATCTTTGGAATTGGTAGACCAACATCCAACAAAATCTTGAAAGACACCGGAATCAATCCTGATACAAGAATCAAAGACTTGACAGAAGAAGAAGTAAACACACTTCGTAAAGCAATTGATAACTATCTTGTTGAAGGGGATTTAAGAAGAGAAATTTCACTAAACATTAAACGATTAAGAGATATTCGTTGCTATAGAGGAATCCGTCACATGAAAGGATTGCCGGTAAGAGGACAAAAGACAAAAACAAACGCAAGAACTCGTAAAGGGTCAAAACGTACTGTAGGAAGAAAGAAAAAGTAAGAAGGAAGGAGGATGAACAATGGCGAAAGTAGCTAAAAAGAAAAATGCGAGAGTTCGTAGAAGAGAAAGAAAGAACATTGAAAAAGGACATGCTCATATCCAATCTTCTTTCAACAATTCTATCGTAACATTAAGTGATGTTCATGGAAATGTAATTTCATGGGCAAGTGCCGGACAATTAGGATTTAAAGGCTCAAGAAAATCTACACCGTTTGCTGCACAAATGGCTGCAGAAACTGCTGCAAAAGCAGCTATGGAACACGGACTTCGTTCTGTTGAAGTGTTTGTAAAAGGACCGGGTTCAGGAAGAGAAGCGGCAATTCGTGCATTACAAGCATCCGGACTTGAAGTTACTATGATTAAGGATGTAACACCAATTCCACACAATGGATGTAGACCACCAAAAAGAAGAAGAGTGTAATTGAAATTTAAGAAGGGTAATGCTGTTGTATTACTCTACCCTCGGTAGAAATTAAATTGTAGAAAATCAAGGAGGGTTTCTAAATAATGATAGAAATAGAAAAACCAAACGTAACAGTCTTAGAATATAGAAATGATTATGGTAAATTTGCACTTGAACCTTTAGAAAGAGGATTCGGAATTACTGTAGGGAATTCATTGAGAAGAGTGTTATTGTCATCACTTCCCGGAGTTGCTGTAAATTCTATCAAAATCGAAGGTGTGTTGCATGAATTTTCAACCATCCCGGGAGTAAAAGAAGATGTTACGGAAATTATGCTTACTCTAAAAGAATTAGCAATGGTTATGAATAGTGAAGAAAGCAGACAAAGAACATTGATAATCGAGCAAGAAGGAGAAGGAATTATCACAGCAGGTGATATTATTTGCCCTCCTGATGTTGAAGTTTTGAATCCGGATCTTCACATTATGACTTGTTCAAAAGACACAAAATTGTATATGGAAATTAATGTAAGTAAAGGCAGAGGGTATGTTTCTTCTGAGGACAATAAGACAGAAGATATGCCGATTGGAGTGATTCCGATGGATTCTATCTATACTCCTGTGAAAAAAGTAAACTATACCATAGAACCTACAAGAGTCGGTGCAAGATCCAATTTAGAAAAACTTACATTTGAAATATGGACAAACGGAAGCTTTGAGGTACAAGAAGCGGTTTCTTTGGGTTCCAAAATTTTAATCGAACACCTTAATTTATTCTTGAATTTAAGTGATAAACTAAGTGAAATTGAATTGATGGTTGAAAAAGAAGAAGGCAAGAAAGAAAAAGCCTTGGAAATGACCATTGAAGAATTAGATTTGTCCGTACGATCTTACAATTGTCTGAAACGAGCATCAATCAATACCGTAGAGGAGCTGACCAAAAAAACGGAAGATGATATGATGAAGGTAAGAAACCTTGGTAAAAAATCATTGGAAGAAGTAGTCGGAAAGCTGCATGACCTTGGCTTCACCTTGAAACCGGAAGAAGAATAACTGAAAAGGAGGGATAATCATGGCGAAATACAGAAAACTTGGACGAAAGACATCTCACAGAAATTTGATGCTTCGTAATCTGACAACCGAAGTTTTGAAACATGAGCGTATTCAAACAACAGAAATGCGTGCAAAAGAAACAAAACGTATGGTTGATAAAATGATTACACTTGGAAAAAGAGGAGATCTTCACGCAAGAAGACAAGCGTTAGCTTATATGTTGGATGAAACAACAGTAAAAAAATTATTTGATGAAATTGCACCTCGTTATGCCGAAAGAAACGGCGGATATACAAGAGTGTTAAAAACAATGCCGAGAAAAGGTGACAATTCACCGATGGCAATCATTGAATTGGTATAATCAATAAACGAGTTTTTATTCATGAATAAAAAAACAAGGACACCGTGTATAAATGATACATGGTGTTTTTTTGTGCAAAATATTTTTTTTCTATTACAAAAGAAAAGATTCCTTTGAAAACACTATGTAAACATAGTACAATGAAAAACAAATAGTATTTTTTAAGGGAGGGGGACATGGAATTACACAAATGAAATATTTACGACAAAGAATTTATTGTGTGAGTATGATTCTTATGGCATTGATATATTTTGCAGGTTGTAACCGTACGGAAATATCGGAATTGCAGGAAGATGATGCCCTCACCCAATATCATACGGAATATGTGGGCGATAGTACCAAAGTCATTCAAATTACAAGTAAACAAAGTTATCCACCGGGATACAGTTATGACCATATTGCTATCGAATCCAAGGAAGAACCGTATGGATTGACAGTCTACTTAACGGTTGAGGGAGCAGATGATGATTCGAAAAAGAAGTTAAAAGAAAATGCAAATGTAACCTTTGAGCTGATTGGAAATTTAGAAAGTATCAAGTATATTGATGCAAGAACAGCAGAAGAAATCGCATCCTTTACAAGAGAATCATAACAAAAACTACACAAAAAACAAACTATCAAGCAAAATTACTTGACAGTTTGTTTTTTTATGTGTATGATAAGAAAAGAGTTTTGATCTGGTCATCACACCGATAGAGGAGGAACAGAAATTGGATTTGGAAAAATTTGTAGAAATCGAGTTGCTTTTCTCTCTGTATCAACAACTTTTAACAGAAAAACAACGACAAGTGATGGAATATTATTATCAGGAAGATTATTCCTTGTCAGAGATTAGTGATTTGCTCGGAATCTCTCGTCAAGCTGTTCATGATAATATCAAACGGACAGAAATACAACTGTTCGAATATGAATCAAAACTACGGTTATCTGATAAACTCAGTAAAACAGAAGAACTTGAGAGAAATATCAATCAATTGGAAGAGTTTTTGAAGCACGACACCGTATCTCTTCGAACAAAAAAATTGGTTGAAACGATAAAATCACAGTGTAAGGAGCTGTTGGAATGATATTTGAAGGATTAGCAGATAAACTTCAAAGCACGCTGAAAGATTTGCGTGGAAAAGGAAAACTGAGCGAAAAAGATATTGATACAGCGATGCGTGAAGTCAAGCTGGCACTGTTGGAAGCGGATGTCAACTTCAAAGTGGTAAAAGACTTTGTTAAAAAAGTGAAGGAACGGTCCCTCGGTGCAGAAGTAATGGAAAGTTTGACCCCCGGACAACAAGTAGTCAAAATTGTAAATGATGAGATGACAAACTTGATGGGGTCTGTTCAAAGCAGAATTTCGTTTACATCCAAACCGCCGACTGTTGTGATGATGGTAGGATTACAGGGTGCAGGTAAAACGACAACCGTTGCCAAAATCGGACATTTGTTCAAAAAGCAAGGTAAAGTTCCGATGGCAATTGCTTGTGACGTCTATCGACCTGCGGCAATCAAACAATTGCAGGTGGTAGGAGAACAGGCAGGAATTACAGTCTACACAGAAGAAGGAAATAAAAATCCGGTAAGTATCGCAAAAAACGGAGTGGAGCGTGCGAAAGTATTGGGACACGATTTAGTGTTGATTGATACGGCAGGACGATTGCATATAGATGGAGAACTGATGGATGAATTGAAACAGATTAAAGAACAGGTTCGTCCGACCGAGATTTTGTTGGTAGTGGATTCCATGACAGGGCAAGATGCTGTCAATGTATCTCAGAGTTTTGATGAGGCGCTTGGGGTAGACGGAATTGTGCTGACAAAGTTGGATGGCGATACCCGAGGCGGTGCGGCACTTTCCATCAAAGCTGTAACAGGGAAGCCGATTAAGTTTTCTGCAATCGGAGAAAAACTTGGAGATTTGGAACCGTTTTATCCGGACAGAATGGCATCTCGAATTCTTGGAATGGGAGATATGCTTAGTCTGATTGAAAAAGCACAATCCTCTTTTGATGAAAAAGAAGCTAAAAAATTAGAAGAAAAAATAAAAAAACAAGAATTGGATTTCGATGATTTTTTGATGCAGATGCAACAGATTAAAAAATTAGGACCTTTGAAGAACATCATAGAGATGATACCCGGCATGCCGAAAAACATGAAGGACATGGATATTGATGATAATGCACTTGTTCATATAGAAGCAATTATTCGTTCCATGACATTGAAAGAAAGAAGAAATCCCGATATCATCAACGCATCCCGTAGGAAAAGAATTGCTTCCGGTTCGGGAACCAGCATTGCCGAAGTCAACAAACTGATTAAGCAATTCGGAGAAATGAAAAAGATGATGAAAAAAATGGGGTCGATGTCCAAAAACAAGAAAGGCAAAAGAGGAATGATGAATTTCCCGAAAGGATTCAATCTTCCGTTTTAGCAAGAGTGTAATAATGGTATCATTATTCACATAGATATTTCAGGATACAGGAGGTGAATATAACATGGTAAAAATCAGATTGAGAAGAATGGGTGCACACAAAAAACCTTTCTATAGAATAGTTGTTGCTGATTCAAGAGCACCGAGAAACGGACGTTTCATCGAAGAAATCGGATACTACAATCCAATCTCTGAACCGAAAGTTGTTCAAGTAAATGAAGAAAAAGCTTTGAAATGGATGTTGGTGGGAGCACAAACCAGCGAAACAGTAAAATCATTGTTCAGAAAGAACGGTATTTTAGAAAAATTTGAAGCTGCAAAAGCAGAAAACAAGGCAAAATAGTAAATGGTTATTTGTTCGATAAAAGAACCATTACCCGCTCGTTGGAGGGACAAATATGGGAGAATTAGTAGCATTTATTGCAAAATCTTTGGTTGATCATCCGGAACAAGTGGAAGTTTCCGAAACTTACGGACAACAATCCATCATTGTTGAATTGCGAGTTGCTCCGGAAGATATGGGAAAAGTAATCGGAAAACAAGGCAGAATTGCAAAAGCAATTCGCACTGTAGTCAGAGCTGTAGCAATCAAAGAAAACAAAAAAGTAATTGTAGAAATTATCGACTAACGAAACTAAAAAAGTCAGAAGAAAAACTTCTGATTTTTTTGTATTTATTCAAAGCGATAACGTCGCGTTCGGATACTTCATGAAAGAACAGATAACAAGAGAACCATAGAACCAATGATGTGAAAGAAAAATTGATACCAAAAAATAGATGATACAAATCACATCCTGCTCTTTTCAAAAGACAGGATATAAGTATTGCGTATGGAAATGGGATGCTCATAGGGGGTTCATAGATTCGTATGAGAATCCTCATGTGAAAAAGATAGAACAGTATGATAGACGAAAATAGACCTGTTTTTCACATAGAATAAAAAGCATGTAAGGACTTGCAAAGTATAGGAATAAATTGTTTGAAAGGAATAACATATGAAACAATACCGTATCGGAACCATTGTCAAACCACATGGATTAAAGGGAGAAGTCAAGGTATATCCTCATACAGATGATTTATCAAGATTTGAAGATGCAACCTACCTCATTGTAGGCGGAACGGAAGAAAAATTGGAAGTACAGTCAACAAGAGAACAAAAAGGCATGATTTTTTTGAAATTCAAAGATAAGAATACAATTGAATCAATAGAATATTTGCTGAGAAAAGAACTTTATGTTGATGGTGACAATATGAGAGAGCTTGAAGAAGACGAATATATGATTGATACCTTAATCGGATTAGAAGTATATTTGGAAGATGATACCAAAATCGGTGTCGTAACAGATTTCTTGCAATATACCGCTAATGATGTTTTTGTAATAACATTGGAATCCGGACAAAAAGCAATGATACCGTTTTTGAAACAGTTTGTTCCAAAAATAGATATGGAACATCAAAAAATGAGAATTCGACCAATCAAAGGAATGATAGAAGAATGAAATTTCATGTAATGACATTGTTTCCCGAAATGATTACTTCTTATACGGGAGAAAGCATCTTAAAGAGAGCACAGGAAAAGCAATCAATAGAAGTCATTTGCTATAATATTCGTGACTATTCTTTGGATAAGCACAAAAAAGTGGATGATTACCCTTTTGGCGGAGGAGAGGGAATGGTGATGTCCGTTCAGCCTATCTATGATTGTTATCAAGCGATTGTATCCGATATTCCTGACGGAGAAACCTATCATACAATCTATCTGTCTCCAAGAGGAAAGACATTTCATCAGAAGAAGGCACAGAAGATGTTACAGTGGGATCATTTGATTTTACTATGTGGACACTATGAAGGAATCGACGAACGCGCGATTGATTTTTTGAAAGCGGAAGAAATTTCGATAGGAGATTATATTCTGACCGGTGGAGAACTGCCGGCAATGGTGTTGATTGATACTGTTTCGAGGATGATAGATGGAGTGTTGTCCAGCAAAGACTCCTATGAAAAAGAAAGTTTTTATGATTCGTTGTTGGAACACCCTCAATATACGAGACCGAGAGAATTTTTGGGAGAGGAAGTGCCGGAAGTCTTATTGTCCGGAAATCATCAGAAGATTGAGCAATGGAGAAGAGAACAATCGTTGAAAAAGACCTGTGAGGTAAGACCGGATTTGCTTGAAAAAGCAGAGTTGAGTCAAAAAGAAAAAGATTTGATTGAACAGTGGAGAGAAGATGATGCAGCAAGTGAAAAGTTGGAAGAATAACGCAAGAATTTGATTCAACACAAAAGTCCTAAAACATTGAAATATACGAAACATTGAAACAATAAAAAATTTCAAATATATGTTTGATAAACATTGTAAAAAAAAACACATTGTGATAGAATACTATAATGCAATAGAATTAAGAATGGGTATTTTTGCCCATTTCTACATTCTAAATAAGTGAAGAGGTGAAGACTGAATGCCACATCCACATCCTGTGAAAATTGGGAGAAAGACCAGAATGAGTTTTTCTCAAATCGACGAAGTAGCAGAACTTCCAAATCTGATAGAGCTTCAATTAGACTCTTACAACTGGTTCGTAAACGAGGGTTTGAGAGAAGTTTTTGAAGAAGTATTTCCGATTGAAGATTATACCGGAAATATCAAGTTGGAATTTGTCGATTATAAATTGGAAAACGACTCAAAATATGATGTAGAAGAAAGTAAAGAAAGAGATGTAAACTATGCAGCTCCTCTTAAAGTGCAAGTAAGGTTGACAGTGCCGGACGAAGACGGTTCGCGTATTGTCAAAAATGAAACGGGAGACCCTGTATTCTTAGGAGATTTTCCATTAATGACAGAAAAAGGAACATTCATCATCAACGGAGCGGAACGTGTTATTGTAAGTCAACTTGTTCGTTCTCCGGGAGTGTACTATGCGCAAGAAATTGACAAGTCCGGAAAACAGTTAATTTCATCGACAGTCATTCCGAATCGCGGGGCATGGTTGGAGTACGAGACAGATTCTAATGATGTAGTTTCCGTTCGTATCGACAGAGATCGTAAACAACCGATTACCATGTTGTTGCGTGCGTTTGGATATGGAACAGATGAACAGATTATACAGTTACTCGGTGATGATGAAAGAATCCAAGCGACTTTGGCAAAAGATAATACCAACTCGAGAGAAGAAGGGATTATTGAAATCTATAAAAAGATGCGTCCGGGTGAACCGCCTACATTAGAGAGTGCGGAATCTTTGTTGCACATGATGTTTTTTGATAGCAAAAGATACGATTTGGCAAAAGTGGGACGTTACAAATTTAATAAGAAATTAGCAATTTCAGCTCGTGCAATCGGCAGAGTATTGGCAGAAGATGTGGTAAATCCATATACCGGTGAATTGGTGATGGAAACGGGAACAAAAGTTACCTATCAAAATGCACATTTGATTGACGACTGTGGTTGTGAGTATGTATATGTTCAAATAGATGATACCAAATCAGTAAAAGTAATCGGTAACCGATTTGTAGATATCCATAACTTTATTGATATTGATATTTCCGATTTAAAAATCAAACAAAAAGTAAGATACAACATATTGAAAGAAATTTTGGACGAAGCGACAAATGATGAAGAATTAAAAGACTTAATCAAACGCAGAAAGCGTGAGTTGGTACCGAAACATATCGTGATTGAAGACATTGTTGCATCCATCAGTTACCAATTCAACCTGTTCTACGGATTAGGAAATGTAGATGATATCGACCACTTGGGAAATCGTCGTGTTCGTTCTGTAGGTGAGTTGTTGCAAAATCAATTCCGTATCGGTTTATCCAGAATGGAGCGTGTGATTCGTGAAAGAATGACCGTGCAAGATACCATGGAATTGACACCGAACAGTCTTATCAACATCAGACCTGTTACAGCGGCAATTAAAGAATTCTTCGGTTCTTCTCAGCTATCTCAATTCATGGATCAAAACAATCCGTTGGCAGAGTTGACACATAAGAGAAGACTTTCCGCATTGGGGCCGGGTGGTTTGTCAAGAGAGAGAGCAGGATTTGAGGTGCGTGACGTTCACTATTCTCACTATGGAAGAATGTGTCCGATTGAAACGCCGGAAGGACCGAACATCGGTTTGATTAACTCCCTGTCTGTATTTGCAAAAATCAATGAATATGGATTTATCGAATCACCATATCGAGTGGTAGATAAAGAAAACCAAAGAGTAACAGATGAAATTCGTTATCTGACAGCAGATGAAGAAGACTTATATATTCGTGCACAAGCAAACGAACCGCTGGATGAAAATCAATGTTTTGTCAATGATCGTGTTGCTTGTCGTACCACACAAGGGAACTTGTTGCTTGTTGAACCGAAAAATGTAGATTTCATGGACGTTTCTCCAAAACAAGTTGTTTCTGTAGCAACGGCTATGATTCCGTTTTTAGAAAACGATGACGCCAACCGTGCCTTGATGGGATCCAACATGCAGCGTCAAGCAGTACCGTTGTTACGAAGAGAAGCACCGGTTGTAGGAACTGCAATCGAGTATCGTGCAGCAGTAGATTCCGGAGCCGTAGTCGTAGCAAAAAATGACGGGGTAGTAGAAAAAGTTTCGGCAAGACAGGTTGTGATTCGTCGTGAAGATGGTGAAGTAGATAATTACTCACTACTGAAATTCAAACGTTCCAACCAAGGAACCTGCATTAACCAAACAGTGATTGTAAATAAAGGCGATGTTGTTAAAAAAGGAGATGCCATTGCAGACGGTCCGTCTACCGACCTTGGAGAGATCGCACTTGGAAGAAACTGTCTTGTAGCGTTTATGACATGGGAAGGTTACAATTACGAAGATGCGATTTTGATTAATGAACGTTTGGTGAAAGAAGACAGACTGTCCAGTATTCATATTGAAGAATATGAAGCAGAGGCAAGAGATACCAAACTTGGACCCGAAGAAATTACAAGAGATATTCCAAATGTGGGTGAAGATGCAATCAAAGACCTTGATGAAAACGGAATCATCCGCATTGGAGCTGAAGTAGAATCCGGAGATATTCTGGTTGGAAAAGTAACACCGAAAGGAGAAACTGAAATCACACCGGAAGAAAGACTACTTCGTGCAATCTTTGGAGAAAAAGCAAGAGAAGTAAGAGACACCTCTTTGAAGGTGCCTCACGGAGAATCCGGAATTATCGTGGATGTCAAAATTTTCCGTAGAGAAAACGGAGATGAGCTGGCAGCAGGAGTAAACGAGTTGGTTCGTTGTTATATTGCACAAAAACGTAAAATCAACGTTGGAGATAAAATGGCGGGACGCCATGGGAACAAAGGTGTTATTTCAAGAATTTTACCGGAAGAAGATATGCCGTTCTTACCTGACGGAACACCGCTTGAAATTGTGTTGAATCCGCTTGGGGTACCATCTCGTATGAATATCGGACAAGTTTTGGAAGTTCATATGGGATTAGCAGCAAAAAAATTGGGATGGAATGTGGCGACACCGGTATTTGACGGCGCAAACGAACAGGATGTATTTGAAGCTTTGAAACAAGCCGGATATCCGCAAGACGGAAAAATTCAACTACAAGACGGTAGAACAGGGGAATTCTTTGATGGAAGAGTTACCGTGGGATATATGTATATGATGAAACTTCACCACTTGGTTGATGACAAAATCCATGCACGTTCCACAGGACCGTACTCCCTTGTTACACAACAACCGCTGGGAGGGAAAGCGCAATTCGGCGGACAACGTTTTGGAGAAATGGAAGTTTGGGCATTGGAAGCCTATGGTGCGGCACATACCCTACAAGAAATTTTGACAGTGAAGTCGGATGATGTGGTTGGTCGTGTGCAAACCTATGAGGCAATCATCAAAGGAAAGAACGTACCGGAGCCCGGAATTCCGGAATCCTTCAAAGTTTTGATTAAAGAACTACAATCTTTATGTTTGGATATTAAGTTATTATCCGAGTTTGATGAAGAAATTAAAGTTGCAGAATCTCAAGACGAGATGACAATCGAAGATCATTTCCACTATGTAGATGAAGAAAGAGACGATATGCTTATTGAAGATTTATCAGAAGAAGATTCCGAACTGACAAATCAGTTTGAGTTAGATTTTGAGGGAGAGGATGAATTTTCGGAAGAAGATGATAGTATATTAGTAGAAGATATTGATTTAGATGACAGTCTGGATTTTTAGACAAAAAAGAAAATTGATATAAACCGGTAACCGTAAAATTCTATGATATAAGGAAAGGAGAATGGCTCCTTGTTTGAATTAGATAATTTTGAGTCAATACAAATCGGTTTGGCATCCCCGGACAAAATCAGAGAATGGTCAAAAGGGGAAGTAAAAAAGCCTGAAACCATTAACTACAGAACACTAAAACCGGAAAAAGACGGTTTGTTCTGTGAACGAATTTTCGGTCCTACAAAGGATTGGGAATGTCATTGCGGAAAATATAAAAAAGATCGTGCAAGACACAAAGGAATTATATGTGACCGTTGCGGAGTAGAAGTAACTCGTTCCAATGTTCGTAGAGAGCGTATGGGACATATTGAACTTGCAACACCGGTTTCTCACGTCTGGTATTTCAAAGGGATACCTTCCAGAATGGGGATTTTGTTGGATATGTCTCCTCGTGCCTTGGAAAAAATCCTTTACTTTGCAAACTATGTTGTAGTAGATGCAGGAGAAACAAACTTAATTGAAGGAACCTTACTTGGGGAAAATGAATATCGCGAGGCTCTGGAAGAATACGGCGAAAATGCTTTTGTTGCGATGATGGGAGCCGAGGCCGTTAAAGAGCTTTTGAAAAAAATAGATTTGGAGCAACTCTCGGAAGATTTGAAACTTCGGTTAGAAGATGCAACAGGTCAAAAGAAGATAAAAATGGTGCGTCGTTTGGAAATCGTAGAAGCATTTTTGAAATCCGGAAATGATCCGACATGGATGGTGTTAGATGTTGTACCGGTGATTCCACCGGAATTAAGACCGATGGTTCAACTGGATGGAGGACGTTTTGCAACATCAGATTTGAACGATTTATATCGCCGTGTCATCAACCGTAACAATCGTTTAAAAAGATTGTTGGACTTGGGAGCACCTGACATTATCGTTCGTAATGAAAAAAGAATGTTACAAGAATCAGTCGACGCTTTGATAGACAATGGTAGAAAAGGAAAACCGGTAACAGGTCCGGGAAACCGTCCGTTAAAATCACTATCCGATATGTTGAAAGGGAAACAAGGACGTTTCCGTCAAAATCTACTTGGAAAACGTGTAGACTATTCTGGTCGTTCTGTAATCGTAGTAGGTCCTGAATTGAAGTTCTATCAATGCGGACTTCCAAAAAAAATGGCATTGGAGCTCTTCAAACCGTTTGTTATGAACCAATTGGTAGAAAGAGGATATGCACTTAATATCAAAAATGCAAAACGATTGGTAGAAAAAGTAAAACCTGAAGTTTGGGATATTCTGCAAGATGTTATCAAAGGACATCCTGTTATGTTGAACCGTGCACCGACATTGCACAGACTTGGGATTCAGGCATTTGAACCTGTTTTGGTAGAAGGAAAGGCAATCAAATTGCACCCGTTGGTTTGTACTGCATACAATGCAGATTTTGACGGAGACCAAATGGCAGTCCATGTTCCGTTATCTGTAGAGGCACAGTCGGAAGGCCGTATGCTGATGCTTTCTGTCAACAATATTTTGGCACCGAAAGACGGTTCTCCGATTACAACACCGACACAAGATATGGTGCTTGGTTCTTATTACTTGACCATAGAAGAAAAGAATCAAAAAGGAGAAGGCTCCATCTTCAAAGATATGGAAGAAATGATGCTTGCATACGAAAACAAAGCAGTTAGCCTGCATGCACGTGTCAAAGTTCGTATCAAGAAAGATGAATCAGATAAAGGTCAATTAGTAGAATCTACAGTAGGTCGATTTATATTCAATGAAAATATTCCTCAAAACTTGGGATATGTAGATAGAGAAAAAGATCCTTACTCACTGGAAGTAGACTTTTTAGTAGATAAAAAACAACTTGGAAACGTGATTGATCGTTGCTTCAGAAAACACGGTAATACAATTACCGCTATTATGTTGGACAATGTTAAGAGTCTCGGATTCAAATATTCCACCAAGAGTGCAATTACCGTATCCATTGCCGATATGGAAATTCCGCCTGAGAAAAAAGAATTGCTTCAAGAAGCGGAAAGTAAAGTACAACGCTATGAACGCGATTACAAACGAGGTTTGATGAGTGATGACGAGCGTTATGAACGCGTTATCGAAACATGGTCAAAGACAACAGATCAAGTGACCGATGCGTTGATGGGACATTTGAGTCCGCTTAACAACATCAACATCATGGCACAATCCGGAGCCCGCGGTTCCAAGAACCAAATTCGTCAGGTTGCCGGAATGCGTGGTTTGATGGCGAATGCAACCGGTAAAACAGTAGAAATTCCTGTAAAAGCGAACTTCCGTGAAGGATTGACCGTATTGGAGTACTTTACTTCTTCACACGGTGCACGGAAAGGTCTTGCCGACACTGCACTTCGTACAGCCGATTCAGGATATTTGACAAGACGTCTCGTAGATGTTTCACAAGATGTTATTATCCGTGAAATTGATTGTGGAACAGAAGATGGAATCGAAGTATCAGCGTTCACAGACGGAAATGAAGTCATCGAAAAATTATATGATCGTATCGTAGGTCGTTATCCATGTGATGATATCTACTCTCCAAAAACAGGCGACTTACTTGTTTCTAAAGAAGATATGATTACCGAAAAAATTGCAACAGCAATTATAGATGCAGGCATTGAAAAAGTAAAACTTCGCTCTGTATTGCAATGCAAATCAAAATACGGAGTTTGTGCAAAATGTTACGGTCGAAACCTTGCCAACGGTAAAATGGTTGGAGTAGGAGAGTCTGTCGGTATCATTGCAGCACAATCCATCGGAGAACCGGGAACACAGCTTACCATGCGTACCTTCCATACAGGAGGGGTTGCCGGAGGAGATATCACACAAGGTCTTCCGCGGGTAGAAGAGTTGTTTGAAGCAAGAAAACCAAAAGGACTTGCAATGATTACAGAAATTGCGGGAACCGTTCATTTTGAAGAAACAAACAAGAAAAAAGAGGTTGTTGTTCAAGGAGAGCATGAAGAGAAACGCTATACCATTCCATATGGATCCATTCTTCGTGTAAAAGAAGGACAACAAATTGAAGCCGGACAAGCTTTGATTCAAGGATCCGTCAATCCGAACGATATTTTGGAAGTCAACGGTGTAACAGGAGTAGAAAACTATATCGTAAAAGAAGTGCAGAGAGTGTACCGTCTTCAAGGGGTTGATATCAATGATAAACACATTGAAATTATCGTCCGTCAAATGTTGTCAAAAGTAAAGATTGAAGAGTCGGGAGATTCCAAATTCTTACCGGGAGCATTGGTAGACTATGCAGAAGTAATGAGAGAAACAGAAGCATTGGAAGAAGAAGGAAAAACTCCTGCAACATTCAAACGAAACTTGCTGGGAATTACCAAAGCATCTTTGGCAACCGATTCTTTCTTATCTGCCGCATCCTTCCAAGAAACAACAAGAGTCTTGACAGAAGCCGCTATTTTAGGAAAGAAAGACCGATTGATAGGATTGAAAGAAAATGTAATCATCGGAAAATTGATTCCTGCGGGAACAGGTATGAAGAGATACAAATCGTTGGTAGGGGGAGAGCCTACATTAGACAATGCAAATATTGATGAATTCCAAACTGAAAAGGAATATGAACTGGATGAACAAATAAAAGAAGAATTTTTGTCGGACAGAGAGGATATTCTAATTGGAGAATCAGCAGACAATATTCATGACGTGATTACCGATCTTGATGAAATTATGAAAGATGTCATAATAACGGAAGAATAAAAAAGTCTGATAAAGAAGATTTCTTAAATTGACTTAGGAAATCTTCTTTTTGATTGAGAATAAAAAACTGAAATTAGCAATTAACAATCTCTTTGTAAAAAGAAAGAAAATCCATCACTGAAAAACAAAAAAATATATTATAGCGAATTGACAGAATCATATAAAAAATACGATATTATTTTTTTGTATAAAAGTCATAATTTAACCATATTTGAATCAATAAAATATTTTTTTATTCATATCGTATAAAACAGAAGAAGAAACAGAATTTATAAAAAACAGTATAAAACAGAGATATTTTATAATTTTTAAGAATAACGAAATATTGCGAATTAAATAAAAAATTATTGAAAAATATGAAATATTTGGTTTTTCAATGGGAAAAGGATAGATTTTTTTTGCAACCTGTGGTAATATATAGAAAATTGAGATAGCAATCTTGAGATTCTGTAAAAATGATTGCTATCTTTCGTTATTATCGGAATTGTCTAAAAAAATATTGAATTTCGAAAAAAATAAATATTGAGTAAAAAGAACAATATTTCAACTTTAAGATTCATTATAGAAATTCTGATTCATTCAAAGGAAAGAGGGAGAAAATGTTATGGGAGGCTATGTTGTAAGAAGGATTGTCTCAATGATTATCACGTTGTTTTTTGTTATTACATTAACATTTGTGATGATGCATTCCATACCGGGCAATCCGTTTACAGGTGAAAAAAAACTACCACCTGCAATTGAAAAAGCACTAATGGAAAAGTATAATCTGGATAAGCCGTTAAGTCAGCAATATGTTGATTATGTGTCCGGAGTAGCAAAAGGGGACTTTGGACCATCGATGAAATACAACGGTCGTACAGTAAACGACTTGATTGGTGACGGATTTCCGGTATCTGCAGAATTAGGGGGATTAGCGATACTGCTTATTGTAATACTTGGAATTCCGTTGGGAGTAGTTGCAGCACTGAAACAGGGAACATGGGTAGATAGAACGATGATTTTTTTCGCCATTGTAGGAGTTACGATACCGAGTTTCGTATTAGCCACATTACTCATCTATGTTTTTGGAACCAAATTAAAATGGTTACCTACTTCCCGTTGGGTGAGTTGGAAGAGTAGAATCATGCCGACCATTGCGTTGGGAGTAAGTTCCATCGCTTATGTTGCACGTTTGACAAGATCTTCCATGTTGGAAGTAATCAACCAAGACTATATTCGTACAGCAAGAGCGAAGGGGTTGTCAGAAACGGTTGTTGTGTTTAAGCATGCGTTAAAAAACGCACTGATTCCGGTTGTAACCTATTTGGGACCGTTGACAGCAGCAATTTTGACAGGTTCTTTCATTATTGAGAAGATTTTTGCCGTACCGGGAATGGGTCGTATGTTCGTAGAAAGTATCAGTAACCGTGATTATACCGTTATTATGGGAGTTACCATTTTTTACTCTTTGATTCTGGTACTATTTATTTTCATTGTAGACTTAATCTACGGACTGATTGATCCGAGAATTAAAATTAACAAATAGGCAGGGGTGGAAGTTTAATGGAATCAATGAATGAGATTGTGTTGCAGACAGAAGATTTTGTCTTGGTAACACAAGAAGAAAAAGACGCAGAAAAAATTGTACGTCCTTCCTTGACATATTGGCAGGATGTATGGAGAAGATTAAAAGAAAATAAGTTGGCTGTTATTTCCATGTTCTTTTTGATGTTCTTAGCAATCATGGTTTTTGTGTTGCCGTATGTATATCCATACACATACGATGTACAGGATTTATCTAATACGAATCAATCACCGTCAATGCAACATATTTTCGGGACAGATGCACACGGACGGGATTTGTTTATCCGTGTTATTTACGGGACAAAAGTATCACTGATAGTTGGGATTGTAGCTTCTATTATCAACTTTACCATAGGAGTTGCCTATGGCGGTGTTGCGGGATATTTAGGTGGAAGGGCAGATAACATCATGATGAGAATCGTCGATGTTTTGAGCACCATTCCGTTGACACTGTATGTAATCTTGTTGATGGTTTGGATGCCTGAAAACAGAGGAATGCAAAATATCTTAGTTGCAATCGGAACAGTGTATTGGATTGGAATGGCTCGTATCGTAAGAGGTCAAATCTTTTCCTTGAAAGAACAAGAGTATGTTATGGCTGAGAGAGTACTGGGAGCATCAGGAAGCAGAATTTTGTTCAAACATTTAATTCCAAATGCGTTAGGTCCGATTATCGTAAACCTTACAATGTCTATTCCAAGCGCTATTTTTACCGAAGCGTTCCTTTCTTTTATCGGTTTGGGAATCTCTGCTCCGAGAGCATCTTTGGGAAGCTTGTGTAATGATGTGTTGGATAAATTTGCTATTCATCCGCATTTGCTGTTTTTTCCGGCATTGGCACTTTGTTTAATTATTCTATCCTTTAACTTTTTAGGGGATGGTTTGAGAGATGCGTTGGATCCAAAAATGCGTAAGTAGGGGGAGGAAAAATAAAAAATGGGAAACAAATTGTTAGAAGTAAAAGACTTATATACCTCCTTTTTTACACATGTCGGAGAGGTAAAAGCTATTCGGGGAATCAGCTTTCATTTGGATAAGGGAGAAGCGGTCGGAATTGTAGGGGAATCAGGTTCCGGAAAATCAGTAACTTCGTTGTCCCTTATGAAATTGTTGGTATATCCGGGAAAAGTAGTTGGCGGAGAAATGATTTTCAAAGGAGAGCATTTAGAGAATAAAACAGAAAAAGAGATGCAAAAAATTCGTGGGAATGAGATTTCTATGATATTTCAAGATCCGATGACATCACTGAATCCTGTGTTCACAATCGGAAATCAAATAAAAGAAGCAATTCGTACTCACCAAAAGTTGAGTGGGGAAGCGTTGGACAAAAAAGCGGTAGAAATGCTTCGACTGGTAGGAATTCCGTCTCCGGAAAGCAGATTGAAACAATATCCGCATGAATTTTCCGGCGGAATGAGACAGAGAGCAATGATAGCGATGGCACTTTCTTGTGAACCTTCTCTATTGATTGCCGACGAACCGACAACAGCACTGGATGTTACGATTCAAGCACAAATCTTAGAGTTGATGAAGGACTTGAAAACGCATTTAGAAACATCTATTATTTTGATTACTCATGATTTGGGGGTAGTTGCCGATGTATGTTCCAGAATCATTGTTATGTACGGCGGATTGGTCATGGAAGAAGGAACCACAAATGAAATCTTCTATTCTCCGCAACATCCGTATACTTTAGGACTACTTCGTTCTATCCCGAAATTAGTAGATAAAGAAGATAAGCAACGCTTGATTCCGATTGACGGAACACCTCCGGACTTGTTGAAACCGCCGGCAGGTTGTCCGTTTGCACCTCGTTGTGAATATGCAATGAAAGTGTGTATGAAGAAATTACCACCTTTTGTTCAGGTATCAGAAACACATAAGTCAGCTTGTTGGTTGCTTCACAAAGAGGCACCGACAGTTACGGGATTTCAAAAGGGGGTAGCACATGTATAATGAAAATGCGGAAGTTTTGTTAGAGATAAAAAACTTAAAAAAATATTTTGATGTATCAAAAGGATTTTTGAAAAAAGATAAAAAATATGTACAAGCAGTAGACGACGTTTCTTTCAAAATCCATAAAGGAGAAACATTGGGATTGGTTGGAGAATCCGGATGTGGAAAATCCACAACAGGAAGAACCATTATTCGCCTTTACGAACCGACAGATGGAAGTATTATCTTTAAGGGAGAAGATATTACAAAGTTAAATTCATCTGAAATGAAGAAGTATCGCAAAGCGATTCAAATGATTTTCCAAGATCCTTATGCATCGTTGAACTCAAGAATGACAGTTGGAGATATTATCAGAGAGCCGTTGGACATCCATAATATCGGTACACCGGAAAGCAGAAAAAAAATCGTAGAAGATTTGTTGGATGCAGTAGGTTTGAATCCGGATCATGCCGCTCGTTATCCTCATGAATTTTCAGGAGGGCAAAGACAGCGTATCGGAATTGCACGTGCATTAGCGGTAGAGCCTGAATTTATCATTTGTGATGAACCGATTTCCGCTCTGGATGTTTCGATTCAAGCACAAGTTATCAACATGTTGGAAGATCTTCAGAGAGAAAGAGGATTGACCTATTTGTTTATTGCACACGACCTTTCCATGGTAAAACATATCTCCGATAGGATTGGAGTAATGTACCTTGGAAAAATTGTAGAGTTGACAGATGCGGATGAATTGTACAGTAATCCGAAGCATCCGTATACACAGGCACTGTTATCCGCTATTCCGATTCCGGATCCTGAAGTTGCCAAGAAGAACCAAAGAATCTTATTGGAAGGGGATGTGCCAAGTCCGATCAATCCGCCTTCAGGATGTCGTTTCAGAACAAGATGTCAATATGCAATGGATATTTGTGCAGCAGAAGAACCTGTCACAAGAGAATTATCCGAAGGGCATTATTGTGCATGTCATTTATACAATGACAAATAAAACAGTCATATATAGGTAACTCATTACCAATATATATTATTTTAACTTTCAAATTTTAATGATAATTTAGGAGGGAAAGAAATGAAGAAGAGATTATTAGCACTTACATTAGTAGCTGCAATGGGAATTTCCTTATTTGCCGGATGTGGTGGAAACACAGACGGCGGAGACACAGGAGCAGCCGGTGGCGGAGTAGTTACACACAACTTAAACTCTGAACCGAAATCAATTGACCCTGCATTGAACACAGCTGTAGACGGTCACCAAGTAATCAACAGTGTATTTGAAGGTCTTTGTCGTTTGGACGAAAAAGATCAAGGAATTCCGGGAATTGCAGAATCTTGGGATATCAGCGAAGACAACTTGACATATACATTCCATTTAAGAGATGCTAAATGGTCTGACGGACAACCGGTAAAAGCTTCCGATTTCGTATATGCATGGAAGAGAGCGGTAGATCCTGCAACAGCTGCAGAATATGCTTATCAAATGTATTACCTTAAAAACGGAGAAGCAATCAACAACGGCGAAAAACCTGTTGATGAATTAGGTGTAAAAGCAATTGATGACAAAACATTGGAAGTTACATTAGAAAGTGTTACTCCATACTTCTTACAATTGACAGCATTTCCAACATATATGCCGGTAAGAGAAGATGTTGTATCTGCTGATCCTGAAGGATGGGCATTGAATATGGATACTTATATCGGAAACGGACCATTTAAAGTACAAGAATGGAAACATGACGATGTATTGAAACTTGTAAAAAATGAAAACTACTACGATGCAGACAAAGTAAAATTAGACGGAATCGACTATGTATTTATCGTAGAAGCTTCTACAGCAGTATCTGCATTTGAATCAGGAGAAATCGACTATATGGATTCTGTTCCTGCAGAAAAAATTGCAGTGTTAGAAGAAGCAAATGATGAAAACTTCAAAATTCTTCCTTACTTGGGAACATACTTCTATATATTCAATATGAACCAAGAACCTGTTAACAATCCAAAAGTTAGAAAAGCACTATCTCTTGCAATTAACAGAACAGACATTGTAGAACAAGTAACAAAAGCAGGTCAAGTTCCTGCAACAGGATTCGTTCCGAAAGGAGTTTCAATGTCTGACGGAACAACAGATTTCCAAGAAACAGCCGGAGATTACAATATGCCGATAGATGATTCTAAAGTGGAAGAAGCAAAACAATTGATGGCAGAAGCAGGATATCCTGACGGACAAGGTTTCCCGACAATCGAACTTCTTTATAACACAAATGAAGGACATAAAGCAATTGCAGAAGCAATTCAAGCTATGTGGAAACAAAACCTTGGAATTAATGTAGAACTTCGTAACGAAGAGTGGAAAGTATTCCAAACATCAAGAAATGAAGGAAACTATACAGTAGCTCGTCACGGATGGATTGGAGACTATGTAGATCCAATGACATTCTTGGATATGTGGATTACAGCTTCCGGAAACAATGATGCTAAATTCTCTAACCCTAAATATGATGAGTTGATTTTAAAAGCAAAATCTACTCTTGGAAAAGAAAGAGATGATGCAATGTTAGAAGCTCAAGCTATTTTGATGGAAGAATTGCCTGTAATGCCAATCTACTACTATACAAATGCTATTTTGATGAGATCAACAGTTAAAAATGCACCAAAATCTATTACAGGACCTGTAAACTATAGAGAAGCATATCTTGAAAAATAAGAACAATCATTTTGAGATAATTTGCCAAACAAATCATTAGCAAACTAAAAGTTGAAAGTTAAAAAATAAGTCAAGCAAAAGCCTTAGATACAGAAGATTATCTTTTGAATCTAAGGTTTTTTTGTATTTTTTGAACAGTTGGGCGAGCTAATGGTATATATGATACTATCAATACTATTAGCTATTAGAACTGACAGATTGAATGCTTTGAACTATATGATTCTCCCAATTATTTTTCAGCAATTGTATATTCTCCATACCAAGCATTTTAAACGGAGAATAGTACAAACACTATTTTAAAGTGTAGAGATAGATGAAATAGAGAATAAAAGATAAAAGAATTAAAAATGCAAATTTTTACTATAAATTTAATCAGTGATTAGTATGATTTTCTGTTTTTTTCACATATTTTTAAAAATATCGGAAGATTTTATATATTTATTATTTTTATATTTTCGTTTTCAGAATTTTATGATATAATTAATTAAAACACTTGTATTCCCCCTTATGTTATTGTGGTAATTGACATTTTGATGGATTTTGGAGTATGGGTGTGTTTTTTTATATAAAAATCATAAATATTGAAAAGATTATGTAATAGGATAATAAAGTATAATCTTCTAATACCGATAGTTTTAGCGGCATATACTCTCTAATAGGTAGAAGGAGTACCACTTTTGAGGAATATACAAACTAATCTTATTTTATTAAAATAAAAGTGGGGGAGGTTGGGTTTGTATTTCCAATATAAAAATTAGAATATTCAGACTGTAATGTGCAATACTTGTGATTTTGTCATTACATACGAAAGGAGTGATGCACAATGGTTATAGATAGGAGTTGTTTGAACCACAGTGACTTTGTGCGAACAGTTAATTCAGAAAAATTCGGCTATTTTGAGAATTCTTGTATATTGGAGATAACTTACTTTTTACTGTGTTGTAAGATATCAAAATAAGTTTATATCGTTTGGATGACATCGCTTTTTTGTCTCTGTGGAAGGTTTGGTTGAGGAACTTTATTAGGAATTTGAAAAAACTTGGTAAAAAGGGAAATGTTGGGAGAGTTTATTCAAGAAAAAGAGGTGTTGTCTATGGCGAAGAAGGATTGGCCCGAGTATATAAATATATGTATTATTTATAGAATAGTGACGTTGTTTTTTTCGACAGTGGTTTATGTCGCTATGTCAGTTTTTTACGAAGATAAGACCGGTTATAAGTTTGTTGTAATAGGAATGCTTGCATCATGTATCCTGAGTTCTTGGATTTATAAAAAGATAGGAACCAGAGAACCTTGGCTTCGGATTATGTTTGCATTGGAAGTGTTTGCTTACGGGATTTTTACAATGGTAAGTGGAGGCTTCTCCAGTCCGTATCTATGGTATCAGATGAACTGTGTTCTGCTTATGATTACGTTGGAAGAACACATCGGAGTGACGATTTTGGCTTCGGCATGGTGCTTTTTTACCGTGGTTGCAGGAACCGGTGAAGGAAAAATCACCTATCAGGAACTCAATATTGCACTCGGTATCATTGTTGTAATAGGCGGTTTTTATGTTTTTCGTTTCTACATCAGGCAAATCAACGAACAAAAAGCAGAGTTGCTTGCTTTGAATGAAAAGCTGAAAGGAGAAAAAGAAAAGAGTGAGTCTGCATTTTTGAAGCTCACGGAAGTTTATGAAACGTTTAATCTCTTTGCTATGACAAACCCTGAAAATATTATAAGGGAACTGCTACAGCTATTGAAACGAGCAATTGCACCAAGCGGTTGCATGTTGGTAAAGCTTGATGATTTGTTTTACCCTCATGAGATAGAGCATATAGGTCTTGAAGAAGAAGTTGTTGAAGAATTATTGAAAAAAATTAAGGCTGAAAAACTGACTTTTATTAAAAATTGTGTAGATTGTGAATTTTATCTCTATGTAGAGGGAAGTCACTACAAAGCGAGATTTATAGGAGACGATATTTCATTGAGAGGTCTGTTTATCAGGCATGCTGAAGATATAAAACAGGAGAAGGAAGAATTTTATTGGAATCTGATTGATATTATTTTTACAAACCTTGATGTCCATACCCAACTGGAACGTTTCATTGCAATGGAAGAACAAAATCGTATTGCAAACGAAATCCACGATACGGTAATTCAAAAGCTGTTTGGGGTTGTGTGTAGCCTTAAGGTGATGGAGAATAAGGTAAGCAGTAAAGGGGACAATGAATTGAAAGAATACATTGTTATGTTGAAACGTTCAATTGAACTTGTAATGACAGAACTTAGAGAGAGCATATATGGGAGAAGATTTAAAGATAGTCGCCATACTTTCATAGGAACGATGAAGTTATATATGAAAGAAGCGGAGACGTTATGTAATACGAAAATTGAAATGGATATCGATGCTAATTCAGACTATATGTCTTTGACTCAGAAAATTGCTATATATCGTATTTCGTGTGAAGCGGTTAATAATGCAATTCGTCATGGAAATGCTACCGTAGTTAAGATTATACTTAAATTATTTCCCAAACAGATTGTTCTCAAAGTTGAGGACAATGGAGAGGGATTTATCAAAACTCAGGAAGGCTTATATGAAGGTAACGGTTTAAAGAATATGAAAAATATAGCAGCACTCTTGAAAGGAAGATTGGTACTCGATACTCAAAGAGAAATGGGCATGACAGTCGAATTGGTTTTACCCAGATAAGAGGAGAGGATATTATGATAATCGTTCTGGATGATCATCCTATTGCAAGAGAAGGGTTGGAAGCAATTATTAAGATGTATAAGCCTCAAGAAGATATTGTTCAAGCAGGAACAGTGGAAGAGGCGATAAGTATTATGGAGACCAAGAAACCCGATATGGTGTTTGTGGATATCAACTTAGGGAAGGAGAGTGGCTTTGATTTTTTGGAGTGGTTGCACTCGAAGAAAAGTGAAGTGAAGGTGCTTATGATTACATCGTCTTCCAGTGAAAGTGATTTTTTACACGCGAGAGCATTGGGGGTAGATGCCTATCTTTTGAAAGATGCTTTTATCGATGATATCGTTTACAGTCTCAAAGTGATAGAGCGGGGAGGAAAATTTTATTCTTCCGATTTAGTTGATCAAATGGGTCAGTTGAGCGAAGAAGAAAAGTTGTTGGAAACGCTTACGAAGAGAGAGTTGGAGGTGTTGTTTTTCCTAAACCAAGGATACTCTAATGCAAAAATAGGAGAAGCGCTTTTTGTTTCCGAGGGGACCGTAAAGAAACACATTTCAAACCTTTTGGGAAAACTTGGACTTGAAAACAGAATGGAAGCCGGACTTTTTTCAAGCAGAAACAGTGAGAAGTTGGAATTGATGATACAATTCGGAGAAGAGACAATCAGAGAGTTCTCCAGTTAAACAGGATGATTTTGATTGATACAAATAAATTAATTTCTTATTGATGATAAAGAAACGGGAGGTCAAAATTATGAGAAAAGTGAGAAGAACAAGGGCAAAGAAGCTGATAATTGTTTTGGCAATGGTGGCAGGTATGGTAACAGTGGGTGCTACCTATGCAGTTTGGAATGCCGGTCTGAACATAGATGCTAAGATTACGACCGGAAACATGGATATTCTCTTTAGAGACCATGTCAATGAACAGTATCAGGCATCTTTGGTAGATGTCAGGGATAGAGAAAAGGCAAAGGTGAATGCTGAATTTGTCATGGAGGAAGATGGAAAAAAGATGAAGATATCCTTTAAGACAGGATTGCCTTTAGCTGATCTTATGCGAGGACATCTGATAAAAATCGAATTTCCTTTGGCTTTTGCACCTGACAGTACGGTAAATATGCTTGCGGAAAGAGAGGTCGACTTCCGTAAAGAAGGAGAACTTGTTGAGATGAAGTGTGATAAGGTAATGGTGCTTTCCGGTTTGGAACTGTATTCAACCGATGTGTTGAAAGAGAACTTTAAACAAGACTTGAAATTTGACTTGTACTATACGGTTAACTCTGAAAATGAACCGGAAAAAGGTGAAATGACAGGAACTATTTTGTTGAAGCTTCGAGATGAGAGTATTCAAAGTTTACAGAATTTACCACAGACACTTTCGTTAAAACAATCTGACTTACAAAAGTTGACCACCTTGACAGAAGAAGAAAGAGCTGAGTTTCAACAGGATGGGATTGTAGCTTCATACATGTGTAAGCTTCCATTTTATGTGGAACAGAAAAATGTTGAGGGGTCTCCTACCGAGGAGTAGAGATTAAGGAGGTATTTAAGATGAAACGAAGTATAGCTTTTTTCGTTGTAACAGTGTTAGTTTCGCTGCCTGTTACAAAGGTATATGCATATTGGAACGATAAATTGAATGTGGATTTTACTGCTATGTTTGTCTATCCGACTCAGATTGTAGTGGAAAAAAGCGGAGATGTAACCGGGGCAGGTGCTTCATCCGAGCAGAAGCAATTTAATCAACAAACTCCCGTATTAGAAGGAGATGGCTTGCTGAACCCTGATAAGGATACAGCTCCTGTTCAGAACCTTCAGACGAATCCGGTTGTAGAGGAACAACAAGTTGACATGGAGCAGGAGGCGATAAATCATGATACGATTCCTGAAGTGTCCGAACCATAGAAAAGGTGTGGTTCATATAACTGATGACAGGAATTACAGAAAGTTTTTCATTTTCTTTCTTGTAGCATTGGCTGTGTCAGCGATTCCTGTATGGAGAGCAAAACTGAATAATGTGTACTATATATCCTTGTTTTATTGGGGATTTATACTGTTTATTATGTCAACCTTAGTTCCGGGTATTCATATACCCGGAAGGGAGACAATAAGAAGTTCTGTTCGCGGTTATGCGATTATGGGGGCGAGTGTTTATATCACCATCAACTTTATTATCGGAGTGATTTTAAAGCAGTTGAAAGCTACCCCTTATGATATATCACCTAAGGGTCTGTTGCTGAATCTTATGATTATTATTCCCGCTTTAGTTGCAAGAGAAAAAATACGAGCTTATGGTATCGGAACAATTTGGCGCACAGTGAAATACAGGAGGTTCGCCATAGTCACATTTACCTTGTTGATGGCATTGACGGAAATTAACTTAGGCAAGATAGACAAACTTGATGGTGCAGAGGGGATAGTGACATATCTTTTATGTGATGTTTTAGCGGTGTTTGCAAGAAACTATTTAATGTCAGTACTTGTATTTTATGGTGGAAGTCGAGCATCCATGTTTTACTTTGGTATATTGCAATTGTTTGAAAAATGTTTTCCGTTTTTGCCGGAGATTCCTTGGATTGCTACCGGAGCGGTTGGAATTATGTTCCCAATATTTTTTGGAAGTTATATTGCTGAGCGGTGTGCGATGGAAAGGGCAGAAAAAAGACCGGAAGATCCCAAGGGGGACTTTGGATATGTCACTATTTTAACCTTAGCGATCTTGTTTTCGTGGTTCAGCGTAGGTGTGTTTCATGTGTATCCGTCTACCGTGCTGACAGGAAGTATGGAGCCTGTAATCTATCCCGGAGATGTGGTTTTGATTCAAAAAATGTTGAAAGAAGAAGATATAGAAGCCCTAAAAGAAGGAGATATTATCAATTTTCAGCGTGGAAAAATTACAATCACACACAGAATTGAAGAAATTTTGAAAGATGAGGCGGGGAATCTGTCGTTTGTTACTAAGGGAGACAATAATAAGAGCAGAGATGAACAGATTGTATTACCGAATGATGTAAAAGGGATTATAGTACAAGTAGTACCGAAGGTAGGAATACCTATCCTGTGGGTTAAAAGTGGAAATACAGCACCGGAAGGGGTTATTGACTATGAAGAATGAAATAATGGGAAGTGAGAACTTACAAGCTGAAGATATTGATATTTTGAAAGAAAATAATGAAAATGAAACTGATGACGATTTTGATTATGAACGGAAAGGAAAAATGAAGTTCAGAATCCAAAAGAAAAAAAGACGGGTGTTGCTTCTGATAGGCGTATTGTTTCTTATTATCGGAGGTATTGGTCTGATTCTGTTTGCACTTCCCAAGTCAGAGGAGCAGGAAGTAAATATAGCAACCTACAAACTAACTGCAGATTCTACTTATCGGGTTCACCTAAAACCTAACTCCTTGCTTTCAAATGAGTGGATGGAAGAAGGACTTTTATATCCGGAACGATTAACAGATTTTGTGGAAATCAACCTGAATGTCGAAGGAGTTCTTACAAAAGAGCAGAAAGTATCCGGAGAATATGAGATTAGTGTGTTGTTGGAGGGTTACCAGACACGTTCGGAAGAGAAGAAAACGATTTATGAAAGACGTTATCCTTTGAAAAAAGGAAAAGTGGAAGAAAGCACAACAAATCACATGTCACTTGAAGAAACTGTTCAAATTACTCCTTCTGCTCATATGAAATTTGCAGAAGAAGCAGAGGCTATTCTTGGGGGAAGAACCTCGAGAGATTTGTGTGTTTTGATGGATGGGACATTTCTGATAGCAGGGCAGGAAAAAAAGATTTCTTATAAATGTCCGATTCCCATAGAAGGGGAAAATTTCTATGAGATTAAAAAATCGGAACCTGTGGCGGAAAACGGAGAGATTACCGAGAAGTCTACAGTGGATGTGGTACCTTCCTTATCGGAATACATCCTGTTTTTGATTCTTGCTTTGGTAGGACTTGCAATTTTAGTAATAAGAGCAATTTTTACCAGAGATTTGAGGGAAGATGAAATTTGGGAAGTAAACTTATTGAAGGTTATGAAAAAATACGGAAGTCGAATGGTTTGCTTAGAAGAATTGCCTGAAACAAGGGATAGAAGTGTTTTATTTCTGAAAAATATGCGAAGCATGGTAGAACTTGCTGAAGAAGTAAGAGAGCCTGTGCTCTATTGTTTGGGAGAAGACGGTCTTCCTAAAAATGGAATTTTTTATGTATTAGCCAAAGAGCATGTCTATATACTGAAATTCAATCAGGACGACAGCAGTTTCTAAAAGAATTCTTATTTAATGGGAATAACTTTGAATTCGGAAGGATAACCCAACGCTTGATTCATCCATAATGCAATTATCCGGTTTAAGAGAAGAGATGTTTGGGATGTAGAAGCATTTGGTTTACAAATCATAAATACTTTTGTACTGTATATTCTATAAAGAGAAGTCATTGATGTAAATTGTTTCAACAGATGACGACAGACTATACAAAAGTAAATAATTTACAAAAATAAAAAATTACAATAGATAAGGTATTATAATAATAGTATTCTTGAATTACCGAATTTTTAACATAGCAGTCAAAGGCTGCTATGTTTTTTAGTATAGTATACTTGTTATTCGGTTGATACTAATACAAATCACTTAAAATGATAGTAAGAATTTGCTTTTTTGATGTTGCAATTTTGAAATATTATATTTTTATTCTCTTTATTTATTAGTCATATATGATTCTTACACTTTAAAATCGTGTTCGTATAAAATCTAATAGATTATGTATGATGAGGTATCGTTGTCATTATGAAAAATATAGGTGTTAGTATTATTTATAGGAAATAGATTACTCATGGGGATTTGACTATGTTTTTGTATAAAATGTCATAAATGTTCATTTGAAAGAAATGCTATCTTTCATATTGGGCATATTTGAAACAATTCGAGTAGAGTGTTGAACTCATTAAAATAGAAACAGTAGCTTGAAATTATTACAAAGGCAAGTGAAACATATCATAGTATGGGGTGTAGAAGTATTGGAGTGGCAGAAATATTCGGTTTACAAATCATAAAAACTTCCGATTCCTTCCAAACACGAAAAGTATGGGTAGCAATCGTTTCAACAGATAATCGTATATAAGGTCATTATGATTCCAAAGTTCAAATAAACCAAAGTATACTACTTAGTAGCATGAGCAATAAACTTTAGTACGAACATAAACTTGCTTTAGAGGAATAGCGTAGTCATCGAAACAGAAAAAAATATGAGACCAAAGAGAACAAAAGATAAGACTTAAGAGGGTTTTGAAATCGTGGAATAAAAGTTATACTCTAAGTGTAACAGAGTACATGTTCTGTTACAGTACTTAAAAACAAAGTTGTTAATTTACGAAGGAGGAAGGGTCATGAAAAGAATGAATGGAAAATCACTGGTAGGAAGTGTATTGGCATTGTCCTTAGTTCTTGCGGGAACAGGATATGCGTATTGGACAGACACTCTAAGCATTAATACTAAGGCTACAACAGGAGAGTTCGGAGTAAAATTTGCTGACCTTGGATTGTATGCACAATATAACAATGAGACCTTAAAGGGTGGTTGGAGTATTGTAGACGGAGTGAAACACGGTGCTAACGACGGATTTGTAGCAGATGACTTCTTTATGAGAGGAACTACAGATTACGATAAAATCGCAAAAGACGGAAGTATCGAGCAATACCATAAGGAAGCTGCGGGATTCAACAAAGTAGAATTTGATGCAGAGCTTGCGAATGCTGAAACTCTTAAAAAAGGACCTGCAGTTTATGTAGGATCAAAAGGAAGCGATACAATTAATGTTACAATCGAAAAAATGTATCCCGGATATGCACAAGCATTCCGTACAGACATCGTTAACGTAGGTGACATCGCTGCAAAATTGGGCAACATCAAGTTTGATGTAAAAGGTGGAACTGATGTAGGTAATCTTGAAAATATGATTGGTTTGGCGATTCTTGTTGAAGGAGAACAATATAATCCTACAGTACATCCTAACGGATGGAATATCTTCAAACTTGCTGCAAACTTTAAAGATGATAAAGTATTTACAGTAGGCGGAGTTCAATTCGTAAGATTGTCCGCATTGAGAGATGCAGATTTTGCTGAAGTATTAAAAGATAAAGAAGCAATGCTTTGTGCTCCTGCTACAGACAACAGAATGGATTTATTCTTGGGAGTAGCTATGGATCCTGACGCAGAGGGAGTATATACAACAGGAACATCTGCTAAAATGACAGACAAAGATGATGCGTTATCTCAAAATAAAGATATTAACGTTGAAATCAAATTGCTATGGGATCAATTTAACGTAGGAAAAGATGCAGGAAATCCTAACATTCTTAAAAAACAAAACCATTAATTAGTAGGACATTAACATCTTAATTAACGGAGTGTAGAAATGACAAAATAATCAAGAAATGATAAAGATGAAGACTATCGGGAGTATCACTTCCGGTAGTCTTCATCTTTCCTAAAGAACGAATCAGTATAAAAAGGAGTAGTTAACATAACGTTACTACTCCTTTTCCACCCATCCGCTTTTTCTGTATACTAAAGGGGGCAACCATATTCTGGCTTATAGGAAAAAATGTTGATAAAAATCGATATATATATTGTAAAAATAATGTGTGTAGCGGTTTAATGTTTTTTAAAAGAAGATTGAGGGTGGACAAAAAGTGTTGATAAAAAATTGCTAATAAATTGGAATAGCAAGTGTTAAATATGATATATCTTTCTTAAAGTATAAAAAATATAAATGATTGGAGTTAAAATACGATAAAACAACTAAATTCATAGACTATAGGACAAAAGTATGTGTAAAAAACAAGTAGCTATTGAGATATCAAAAGCCTATTAGTTTTTAGTTGTTGGAATAAGATTAAGAAAATAGGAGAGATGATATTCTACATATCATTGATAGGTTAATCGGATAGGAACTCTTTTTGGTAAAGCATAATTGAAGTGCGAAAATGAAAAAGGCATATAGTACAAATGCCCTATATGCCTAAATAAACAAATGAAATTATTCAGCTGTCACTTCTTTCACATTTTCCCATAATCCGTGAAGATTGCAGTAACTCAATGCAACTAATTTTCCGGAAGAAGGAAGTTTTACAGAGAACACAGCTTTTGGTTCTGTAAACAGATTTGCTTCTCCGTGAGAATCAAAATGAACATCACCAAGTTCTACAACGTTTTTGCTGCCTTCTGCAACAAAGAAAAGTTTGAACCATGCAATATAGTGTTCAGCAGTATTTGGGTGAGAAATCGCATCCCCGATAGATAAAGTTACATCTGTAACTTCTCCAGCCTTAAATGTATCAGCACATGTAATTACCGGTACATGTTTTTCGCCTTTCCAATCTCCTGTTTTGATAAAATCTTGTAAAATACTCATAATATCCCCCTTATAATAACTGTTTCCTGTTAATTTTAAATCACTTTCTGACTTCATTATACCCTAATAAATTAAAAATCAAACGAAAAAACATAAAATTTTCACAAGAAAATAAATGAAAGAAATAATGTATTCTTTGTCACATTCAACAGACAGAAAATAGGAAGCTGTGAATAAAGCTGTGTCAAAGATTTCAATACAAAAGCTTAATTGAATTGTCGGAAATCTTAATTAAAAAATTACTCCATGTAATCTTGTTATCATTGAAGTGGGTTTTGAAATGGAGTGGTGTGGTTATCCCATCATAGATTGTAACTTGAAATTGTGATAGAGAGTAGATGAAACAGATGGGATAGCCATAATATTGATTGTTGATGAAAGTGATAATAAAAATCTGTTTTTTTAATACGATGATACTGTATTCTCTTCTTTATAACCATACACTATATACATTTCAAAATAGTGTTTCATGTAAGAGTATACTATCTTCATTGAGAATTGAGTCGGAATGCTTCCAAAAAAGCAAGGTATGTTCGAAAAAATAAGACTTGATGAAGATAGAGAGAAGAATATGAGAATCATTGACAGATATATATTTTTTTCGATATACTGTGATTTAGATAAACATGATAATCGTCAAAAAATTTTTTTGGGCAGGTATGATGTGTTGCTATAAGAAGTTCTTTTGTTAGGAGGCAGTTATGTCAGATTACAATAATTACAATAATTACGATGATTACGATGAATGCAAAAAGTATGAAGACTATGAAGAGTATGAAGACTATGATGAAGACGGTTTTTTGGATTATTTGAGAAATTTGTTGTTTTCACCAAGGTCTCTTGGAGAACAAATAAAAAAACGACCTGAGATTTTGCGGATATCTTTGCTTGTATTTGTTCTCATATTTATTGAACTTCTATTGGAAAAAGAAGAAATTACATTTTCGATTATTGTGTCAATAGTTGTATATTTGTCGATTTTAATAATTGGAACCTCAGTTTTTGCACTGAATAAACATTTTGCAGGAGATATGACTTATAAAGAAGCTCTTTCGGTCTGTCTTTTTATCATGGCTATTCGTTTTGTAGGTATGATATTTTGTGTATTGATTGGTGATTTTGCTACCCTTTCATGGTGGATTGGAACAATGTTAGGTATTTGGTCATGGTGTATTATGTATATACTTATTCAGGAAACATCCTATCTTGAAACAAAACATTGTGTATTAATAACGATTGTCGGTGCTATTTGTTTTCTTATAGGTATGGTTGTGATTATACCATCCTTGTTAGAAAGTATTTTGTTAAAACTGCTTGCCGCTTATTTGCACTTGAAAGGGTATTAGTATAAGACTCTATTAGGCAAAATTTTATGATATGAAGAAAAAATACAGTTCTATGATGTTGTGTTGTGCATTGTCGAAAAAACAAATTTCATCTTGTCGCGTATGTTTGACAATCTTAGATTCAATTGAAGATAGAAGAAAATGGCAGCCATTGACAGCAATATGTTTTTTCGATACACTACCGGTTATAGATAATAACGACAGTTAAAAAACTATTTTTTGATAGGGTATTGTTTTTATTGTACATAACTTTATTTGTAAGGAGGGTAGTAATGTCGAATTATAACGATGACAGATATGATAGCGAATATGACAATGATAGACAAGACAGTCTTTTGATTTATTTTTATAATTTAGTTGTTTCACCACGAACTCTCGGACAACAAATCGAAAGAGACCCTAAAATTTTTGGGACAGCACTAATCGTATACATCCCTTTTGTTATTTATGTTTTGAAATTTACATCATTTATGTCAGATACGATGTCGTATAGTCCAATCATGTTATTTCTATATGTAATTATCATAGTCATACACATATGTGTGGAAATCGGGGTAGTAGCTTTTATACTTTTTGTGTTGAATAAACTCTTTCGTGGGGAGATGAGGTATAAAGAAGCCGTTTCTGTTACACTTTTTCCCAGAATGATAATTTTTATAGGTTTGTTACTATTCAGTTTTCTCAATGAGATTTTTTTTGGTTCTATTTTGATTCCTATTGCTTTAATTTTGATCAGTATCGGTTCTGTGATTTGGTGGTTATGTATCATTGCTGTGTTAGTCGAGGAGATATCTTATTTGGGAACGGGCATATCTTTTTTGATAGCGGTTTTAAATCACTTTATCGTTTTTTCCATGATGATTACATATATAGTTATCGCAGAAAAAATTCTAAACTGATTTGTTTCGAAAATGGTAGCATTATAGATTAGGGGTAGGGTGTGAGATTACTATAAATTTCGGCTTTTTCTATTAGTTTTTCTATGATTTTTGTCAATGCCGTTCTATATAAAAATATTACCTTACTTTCAATAAAATCGGCAGTTTTCGGGGTACACATCAGAGACTTTCTTGCCGCTTTTTTCTATACTGCTCAAAGCAATGGAAGGCATTGTTGCTTTTTATGATATCGTATCATCATGGGCATATATCTTTTTATATATAGTATAGTCAGATTTGTAAAGTGTTGTTCAATAGTAAATGTTTTTGTACATGTTATTTTTGATTTAATCAATGTGTTATTTTTAAGGAGGAAGTTATGTCAGATTACAATGAATATGAAGAGTATGAAGAAGGTAATTTTTTAGAGCGTTCGGTCAATTTTGTTATTGCGCCGAGAAGTCTTATGGAAAAGGAGCCGGAAATTCTTTGGCCGTTGATTGCTTTATTTCTTGTTGTGTCTGTTCATACTATTGTTAAAGAAGAAACCTCATTGATAGTTGTTATTTCAGCGTGTATATTTATATTTTTAATAGCGCTTGGACTGGCATTTTTGCTTTTTGTGATAAACAAAATGTTCAGTGGTGAGATGAGCTATAAGGAAGCATTTTGGATTATGTTGATTATGCTTGTAATGCAAAGTATAGGTGGACTTTTAGGTGCTATAGCAGGCAAAGTGTCCGGGACAGAGTACTTGGTAACAGTATTTCAGACACCATTTAGATTGTGGTCTTATTATGTCGGTGCTGTGCTGATTGAAGAATCGTCCTGTCTTGAAATTTGGAAGTGTATTTTAATAATGGTGTTAGCCATGTTAGTAATACCTGTGAGTATAGCATTTGTTATAATAGATTGGGGATTCTCTTCCGGAATATTTTAACTTATTGAGATAGAGTGGAACAACTTGTAACAGAAATAAAGAAAGAATAGAAAATTTGGTTAGATAACAAGAAAGTTGTATCTTTGAATCAGTGCGAAAGAACGCAAAAAAGGTATATGGAAATGATAAAACTTCTTGAAGTGGAAATTTCATCAAAACTTGTCCGGATTCCGGGATTTTATACTTGTCATGGGTTTGAAAAAAAAGAAAAGTAGGTTATGTTTGATGACATATTTTTCTTTTTGAATATTAAAAATAATTTCATTCCTTGTATACTTTAATATGAAATCGTATCGGTTGCAATACTCCATGGTTCAAAGATGCAATACGATTGTAATTCGGTAATAAATTTGAAAATGAATTCTTATGTGTAAAATATGCAATTTTTTGATAATGTTATTGACAAAGAATGTGCAATCAAGTATATTTATTTAAAACAACATACAAAAAAGAACACAGTTATGTTTGCTCTTTTAATGTAGTACGAGAGACTATCAAGGAGGAATAAGTAATGAAACATTTAATCGGAATTAACGATTTTACAATTGAAGAATTGGCGGAATTGATTAAGGTAGGACAAGATATTTCTTTGCATCCCCAAAATTATTTGGATAAGATGAGAGGAAAAGTCATGGCTACCTTATTTTTTGAGCCTTCTACCAGAACAAAGTTCAGTTTTGAGACAGCAATGCTTCGTTTGGGAGGACAAATTATCGGATTGTCCGAAGTAAAAAATTCTTCCGTAGCAAAAGGAGAATCTTTGAAAGACACCGTTCAAACCGTAGCTTGTTATACAGATTTAATCGTAATGAGACATCCGATGGAAGGAGCACCGCAACTTGCGACCGAAATTCTTGATGTTCCTTTGATTAACGCGGGAGACGGCGGGCATCAACATCCGACACAAACATTGACAGACTTGCTTACCATCTATAAAGAAAAAGGTCGTTTGGATAATTTGAACATCGCATTGGTAGGAGATTTGAAGTATGGAAGAACAGTACATTCTCTTGTTGAAGCAATCACTAAATATGATAACAATACATTCTTTTTTGTATCACCGAAAGAGTTGGAAATGCCGGAATATGTAAAGAACGGTATCAAAGGCGGATGTTTCTTCGAGAGCAGAAGTTTGGAAGAAGTTCTTCCGCAGGTAGATATTGTGTATATGACAAGAATCCAAAAAGAAAGATTCGATGATTTGGAAACATACGAACGTTTAAAAAATGTATATATTTTAGATGAAGAGAAAATGAAGTTGGCAAAAGAAGATACGATTATTATGCATCCGCTTCCAAGGGTAAACGAGATTACTGAAGGTGTGGATAAAGATAAGCGTGCAAAATACTTTGACCAAGCAAAAAACGGAATGTATATCAGAATGGCATTGATTATGAAATTGATTGAAGAGGCTGAAAAAGATCCGTCACGCCCAACCAAACCGGAGTATTCCACGATATATACTACTTGCCCGAATCCAAAATGCATCTCGAATCATGAGTATGTAGAGAGAGTGGAATTCCATGAAAAAACAGCAGAAGATCATGCATACAGTTGTGAGTACTGTGATAGAGTAATTACAATTTAACATAAGAATGGAGGAACGATTATGTTGTGGATTCAAAATGCAATGATTCCGGAATTGAATAGAGTAGACGATGTATTGGTCAAGGATGATAACATTTTTAAGATTGGAAGAGAGTCTGTTTTATCTTATGTGAAAGGTACAAAAGAAAAAGTTGACATGATTGAGGCAGAGGGGTTGTACCTTTTGCCTTCCTTTGTAGATAGCCATTTTCACCTTAGAAATCCGGGTTTTGCTTACAAGCAAACTTATGGCGAAGCGGATGTTGCCTGTATGAAGGGTGGATATACCGATGTGATTGCGATGGCAAACACCAAGCCTGTTGCAGACTGTCCCGAAGTTGTACAAGAAGTATTGGACAATGCCAAACCGCTTCACTTAGATGTGTATCAAGCAGGTTCTGTAACAAAAGGACTGCTTGGAGAAGAGTTGGTAGCCTTCAAAGAGATGATGGCATTGACCAAGATTTTTTCAGATGACGGAAAAAATGTAGATAACGCCGAAGTGATGAAAAAAGCATTGGCAAAATCACAGGAATTAGGTTTTTTGATCATGGATCACAGTGAACCGGAAACTGAGATGGTCATTCGAAACATTGAGCTTGTGAAAGAGGTCGGCGGAAACTTACATTTTTGTCACATCAGTCGCAAGGCATCCGTAGAAGCGATTGTGAAAGCAAAAGAGATGGGTTTACATGTTACATTTGAAGTAACTCCACACCATTTGTTCAGTCATGGATTGAGCTACCGTGTCAATCCGCCGATTGCAACAAAAGAGGACAGTGAGTACCTTGTAGAGGCAATCAAAAGAGGTTATGTAGACTATGTAGGAACAGATCACGCTCCGCATTCGGATGATGATAAGAAAAAAGGTGCACCGGGAATCATCAATATCGAAAATGCTTTTTCTATGATTCGAAAAGTATGTTTTGAACATAATATAGATTGGAACACAATGATACAGTTGATGTCTGTCCGTCCGGCAACATTGATTGACAAAAAAAGAGGAGTACAGGAAGGAAATATCGCTGATTTGATTCTTGTATCAGATAAAGAAACGACTCTTTTAAAAGAAGAATTGACAACACGAAGCAAAAATACACCGTATGACGGACAAGAAGTGCGAGGAATTGTCGAAAAAACAATTGTGAAGGGAGAAATTGCATATGACAATGAAAGAGCTTAAAAAGAGAGCGATTGAAAAAAGTCCTCTTTGCGTTGGAATCGATTTGAGAGAAAATCAAATTCCTCTTGCTATTTCGAACGGAACATTTGAAGTGGAAGAGCATTTTGTTGCCTATGCAAAAGCAATTGTAGATAACACCAAAGAGTATGCAGCTTGCTATAAGGTACAGATTGCTTGTTATGAGGCATACGGTTTGGCAGGACTTCGAGCTTATGCAAGGATTCTCAACTACATTCGAAGTCAAGGAGAGATTGTGATAGCTGATATTAAAAGGGGAGACATCGGTTCTACTGCAGAAATGTATGCACAGGGACATTTTACGGGAGATTTTGAGGCGGATATTGTAACATTGAACGCCTATATGGGCAAAGATGCTGTTTCTCCGTATTTTCCATACTTCAAACAAGGCAAAGGAGCTTTTATTTTAGGTAAAACATCCAATCCCGGTTCCAAAGACTTTCAAGATTTGAAGGTGAACCAAACAGAGCAAACTCTTTCCCAAAATGTGTTGGACACCATTTATCAATGGGGAAAAGAATGTGATACAGGAAGTGAACTTCCTTGTATGGGAGCGGTTGTCGGAGTGAACAATATTGCAGACATCCATGCGATGAAACCATATACAGACAAACTGTTTCTGCTTGTACCGGGATACGGAGCACAAGGTGCAAAAATTGAAGACATCCGAACTTTGATTGCAGACAGACAAAACGGAGTAGTGAATGTATCCAGAGGAATGACAGCAGGAATCGTAGAAGAAAAAGAGTTTGAACAGGAATTAAGAAGAAGAGCACAACAATTTGCGAAGGAGCTTTTGCAGTGTATCAACAAGTAGAAATATTAGAAAACAAAGAAGTGACAAGAGATTTGTATCATCTGAAACTGAAAGGATGTTACGATATCAAAGCAGGACAGTTTTTTATGTTGAAAAAAGAGCAATCGAATATGACATTATTTCGTCCTATCAGTATCTTTGATGTAGATGAGGAAGGAATTCACTTTTTGTATCTTGTCAAAGGAAGCGGTACAAAGGTATTGAGTCAGACGAAAGTCGGTGAGACACTTTCGATTCATGGACCTTATGGGAACGGCTTTCCAATCTTAGATACCAAAGCATGTTTGATTGGCGGAGGAATCGGAATGGCTCCGTTATATCTGTGTGCAAAACACAATCCCGATGCCAAGTTATATATCGGTTTAAGAGAAGCCCTCTATACAGAGAAAGAAATCCAAACTATACAGTCACTTTTTGAGGGTGTGAATGTTCACTTCAAAATCGGTGGAACCATCTTGGATGATGTTTTATGGGAAGAGTGGGAAACCGTCTTGACCTGTGGACCTTCCAAAATGATGGAAGCGGTTTCGAAACAGCATGACAACACCTATGTTTCTTTGGAAAGACACATGGGATGCGGAATCGGAGCTTGTTTGTCCTGTTCTTGCAAAACGATGCTCGGGATGAAAAAAGTATGCAAAGACGGACCTGTATTCCATCAAAAGGAGGTTGTGTGGGAATGATGCAACAGACGATATGGGGCAAAACATTCAAAAATCCAATTATTGCAGCATCCGGAACATTCGGATTCGGAAGTGAATACAACGAATTCTATGATATTTCCAACCTTGGTGGAATTTCAACCAAAGGATTGACTTTGGAGCCCAGAGACGGGAATTCCGGAATTCGTATCATTGAGACTCCTTCGGGAATTATGAACTCTATCGGATTACAAAATCCGGGAGTCAAAGATTATATCTTACATGAGAGCCATTTTTTACGTGAAAAAGATACCGTTATTTTGGCAAATGTAGGAGGTTCTACATTGGAAAGTTACTTGGAAGCCTTAGAACTATTGGAAGAACACAATAAGACGCATCGAGTGATGGATATTATCGAACTGAATATCTCCTGTCCGAATGTGAAGGCGGGAGGAATGGCGTTTGGAATGAATGCCTGTGATGCGGAATATATTACGAAAGAGGCAAAAAAAATTACTTCAATTCCACTTGTAGTCAAACTCTCTCCGAATGCACATCATTTGGTAGAAGTTGCACAAGCAGTAGAATCTGCCGGAGCAGACGGCTTAAGTTTGGTCAATACATTCAATGCGTTGGAAATTGATATTCATAGAAGAAAAGCTGTTTTTGACAATGTCACAGCCGGACTTTCCGGACCTGCAATTCGTCCGATTGCCCTTCGTATGGTGAGAGAAGTGAGCAAAGCGGTTTCTATTCCGGTTATCGGAATGGGAGGAGTAGAAACTTGGGAAGATGTCATTAAGTTTATTATGGCAGGAGCACATTTGGTACAGTTTGGAACGGCATCTTTTATCAATCCGATGGCAGGATTGGAATTAGTAGAAGGTGTAGAACGCTATATGGAAGAAAATCATATTCATAGTTTTGATGAAATCAGAGGAATTATTTAATAAAGAAGATGGGGGAGAGTATTATGTTAGAAATCTTAAAAGAAACAGGTGCATTATTGGAAGGACACTTCTTGTTGACATCCGGAAAACACTCCAAAGAATATGTGCAATGTGCCAAAATTCTTCGTTATCCGGATAAAGCGGCACAAGTTTTGCAACCGGTTGCGGAACAATTAAAAGATTTGAAACCTGATTTATTGGTAGGGCCTGCTATGGGTGGAATTATTGTAGCTTATGAATTGGGAAGACAACTTGGAATAGAGGCAATCTTTACAGAGCGTGTGGACGGAAAGATGGAACTTAGAAGAGGGTTTGAAATTCCTAAAGGTTCTCGAATTGTTATCTGTGAAGATGTCGTTACCACAGCAAAATCATCCTTGGAAGTAAAAGACCTGTTGGAAGAAATGGGTGGAGAAGTCATAGGTTTAGCATCTATCATCGACCGTACCGCAGGGAATGTAGATGTCGATATTATCAGTGCCATTCAATTACACATTGATACATTTGATAAAGAAGACTGTCCGATGTGTAAAGAAGGATTGCCTTATGTAAAACCCGGCAGCAGAAAAATAAAATAGAGCGGTAGCATAACAAAACCGATAAGACAATCAGAAATGATGGATTAAAAAAGTAGTACGTTACACGATAAGGTGTAAGATACTACTTTTTGTTTTTTAAAATTCTATATTATTCATCCATCTCTTCTAACGTTTCATGAAGTTCTTCCCACTCCAACATTGTCTGTTCCAACGATGAAGAGGCATTTTCTTTTTCTTTTTGTACTCTCATTGCTTCGGAAGGATTGGAATAGACTTCTTCTTTACACAGTTCCAAGTCAAGTTGTTCTATTTTTTCTTCCAGTTGCATAATCGTTTCTTCTAAGGTTTGAATTTGTTTTTTCAGTTGTCGAAGTTCCTTTTCTTTTTCTTTGGACTTTCTCTTTTGTTGTTTTTGTTGCGTCTTGTTTACTGTCTGTTCCTGCAACATTTCTTGCATCTCTTTTCGTTCGGTAATCTTTTCCAAATAGTATTCGTAATTGCCGAGATATTCCTCTACGCCGTTTGGTTTCAGTACAAGAATTCTGTCTGCAACCTTATTCAAAAAGTACCGGTCATGCGAGATAAAAAAAAGTGTACCTTCATAGGCTATCAACGCATCCTCCAACACTTCTTTGGATGAGATGTCCAGATGGTTCGTCGGTTCATCCAAAAATAAAAAGTTGGAGCTGGATAACATCAGTTTCAAAAGTGAAATACGAGATTTTTCGCCTCCGCTCAGAGTAGAAATCAGCTTAAAAACATCATCACCATAAAATAAAAATGCTGCCAACATATTGCGAATTTGTGTTTCTTTCAGATTGGGATATGCTTGCCAAACCTCTTCCAAAATAGTGTTGGAATCATTCAAATCTTGCCTTGTTTGGTCGAAGTAACAAGGTTTGACATTGGTTCCAAATGAGATGGAACCGTCATCGGAAGATGTTTTATCCAACAGAATTTGGAAGAGTGTCGTTTTGCCGCAACCGTTCGGACCGATAAGAGCAACTTTTTCTCCACGAAAAATATCAAAGGAAACATCGTGGAACAGATGGCGTTGCCCAAATGATTTTGCAAGATGTTTGGCATGGAGCACCTCATATCCGCTTTGTACAGATGGAGAAAATTGGATTTGTGCCTGTTTTTCCATAGTTTGAGGTTTTTCGGTCTTCTCCATTTTATCCAACAATTTTTCGCGACTTCTTGCTCTTTTGACTTGCTTTTCGCGTCCAAATGCCCTGAGTTGACGAATGATTTCTTTTTGTCGTTTGATTTCAGCTTGATTTTCTTTGTAATTTTTTTCCGCAAGCTCTTCTTCAACAGTCTTCTTAATCAGATAATCGCTATAGTTTCCGTTGTAGTCAAACAATCGCTTATTGCGAATTTCCAGTGTTCTTGTAACCAGTTGATCCAAAAAATACCGGTCGTGAGAAATCAGAATGACATTGCCCTTATATTGTTTCAAATAAGTTTCTAACCATTGAATACTATCCATATCCAAGTGGTTTGTCGGTTCGTCAAGCAATAAGATATTCGGTTTTTTCAACAGAAGTTTGGACAACAGAAGACGAGTCATCTCTCCACCTGACAACAGTTTGACAGACTTGTTCATTTCTTCTTCCGAAAAACCTAATCCGATTAAAATTCCCTTTGCTTCCGAATGATAGGCATAGCCGTTCATTTGAGAGAATTGCTCTGTTTTTTTTGCATAGAGAGTCATTACTTTTTCAAGTTCCTCTTCCTGATCGGATAATCGTGCGATTTCATGTTCTAAGAACTGAATCTCTCTTTCAAGCTCCATCACATCGTGGAACACATCCAACACTTCTTCATATAACGTGTGATTGGAATCGACACGAACATTTTGCTCAAGATATCCGATAGAAGTTTCTTTGGAAATATAGATATCTCCGGAATCCGGATATAATTCCTTTGCAATCAACTTAAACAGAGTGGATTTTCCGGCACCGTTCATTCCGACCAGTCCTATTTTTTCATATTCGTTTACGGAAAATGTGATATTTTCAATAATTTGTTCCACACCGTACGATTTTGATATATTGTTTAAAGCTAATGTAATCATAAAAATTCTTCCTTTAGTAGAGTATATGTATCAAACAGGGTTGATCGTTGTTTCAAATAATTGAGATAAAAACTTACTTCATAAAACTTACTTCATAACAACAGGAATGTTTTTACATCCGGACACAATACGAAAAAGCGACAGTAATATCGGAAGGATTGATAATTTTGTCGTATTTTTATTTGAGATTGTTCCAATCAAAATATGTTATGAATGAATGCAACGAAATGATATCAGTAAGTTGCTCGCCTTCTTTATTGTAGCATAAATTGGGGAGATAGACTATTATGAAATGAAAACAAGTTATCATATAAATAAATTTGTATTTATTTTGTAAAAAATACAAACTAAAAATACAGAATTATTTTTTGTGACATACTTATTTTTCTATGAAGAAGTGTATGTTTCAAGAATTAGGAAACACTTTGATTGATTGATGTCAATGTAACCCTTTGAACATTAAATTGCAATCCTAAACTGCAATAGCAAATTGATTAATATTTAGGATAGACAAGACAATATTTTTATGCTATCTTTGTAGGTAGATGATGAAAATCGGTATCAAACAGTTACGGTTACAAAAGAAAAAATTCGGAAAAAATACAAAAACAAAACTTCTTTTTTTGAAAGTAATTTGTATGTATATAACAGAAAAGTAATCTGTATGTAACCTATATATATTGGAACAGAAATGTACAGAAATTTCATCAGGCATAACAGAGGAAGAATCAAAAAGGAGGATAGGTTAACGACAGGTGTTATAGACAAAGTGAAAGACTAATTTTTAATGTTATAAGAAGGAGAGAAATGATATTGAATCAGTCAATAAAAAAGAAAACAAACAAACAGATTAACATTCGAAAAAGCATAAGCTTTTTGATGAGCATGCTGATGTTTCTCGGTATGATTCCTTTCAGTACGGGAATTGCTTATGCAGAGGAAGATAGAGATGCTATAACATCATTGAGTGAACTTAAAGAAAAAGAATATATTTATATGGGAGTTCAGGGTTCCGGACTGCAAGGTGTAGGAAAGGAAATTAAATGGAGAGTTTTGGATAAAAATGCTAATAACGGAAACCCAGACGGACTGTTTCTGCTAAGTGAAGAACTGCTTGGGAGTGGAAATGATGGTGGAGTTGAATATCATAAAGGCTTTTCATTTTCAAAAATCGAATGGAAAGACAGCACTGCCAAGAAATGGTGTAAAGAATTTAGTGGGGAAGAACCGAGAGCAATAACATCTTTAAAACCAGAAGAATTGGCTGCTGTTCTTTCTACAGACAAATCTGATGGAAAATATAAAAGTAAAGGAACCACCGTTGTGTTTCCAAAGGCAGACCATATATTGAATGGAGACAAAGTATTTTTTCTTTCCGCAGAAGAAGCTGACAAAATATATTTTGAAAGTATGGATGAACGAAAAGCAAAGTATAACGGTGAGGTGAAGGAATGGTGGTTGCGTTCTTATTCATCATCCAATCCGAGCATTGTCAATAAAAATGGTGAAGTTAATGAAGGAAGTGCATTCTATTCAAAAGCGGCACGTCCTGCTTTTAACTTGGAGAAAAGCAAGGTGATGTATATTTCGCCTGCAGAAGATGGAAAAAATAAAAATGAAGTCGGTGCGCTGGAAAAAGTAGCATCAACTAATACAACGGAATGGAAATTGACTTTAAAAGATAGTGCAAGAGGTTCTTTTACTGCAAGTAAATCCAAACAACACGGAATGGAAGTAACAATCAACTATGACAATGCAAAAACAGGAACAAACGAATATCTGTCTGCTGTTGTGACTGATAAATCAAATACGGAAATTAAATATTACGGACGAATTGAAAAGTTGGAAAATGGTAATGAAAATGGAACGGTAGAGATTGACTTGAACGGAAAGTTTGAGGATGGAGATAAACTGTTTGTATTTAACGAACAATATAATGGAGATAAAAAAACCGACTATAGCTCTGATAGGAAAGAGATTGAAGGAATTAGTGTAAAGAAATTCCATACAGTATATGTCAGTTCGAATGATACTGTAAAGGGAACGGTAACATCGGGAAGTGTACCTAATGTTGAAGATGATACTCATATCGAGGCAAACGAAAATGAATTGAAGGTTGGTAGCACTATTGTAGTAGCAAACGAAAAACCGGGCTATCGATTCAAAGAATGGACAGGAATTCCGGAAGATGGTAAAGTAACGGATACTATCACCATTGTTGCTGTATTTGAAGAGATACCACAAGAAAAATATACTGTAACTGTACAATCTAACGATGAAACAATGGGAACAGTGAGCAAAGATAAAGTAGAACATATTGTAAAAGATACCATGATTTCTGCGGTTGGACATGAACTTTTGGTTGGAACAGAAAAAATCACGGCAACTGCAAAATCGGGCTATCGATTCAAAGAATGGACAGGAATTCCGGCAGATGGCAAAGTAACAAGAAACATCACTGTTAAAGCTGTATTTGAAGAGATACCACAAGAAAAATATACTGTAACTGTACAATCTAACGATGAAACAATGGGAACAGTGAGCAAAGATAAAGTAGAACATATTGTAAAAGATACCATGATTTCTGCGGTTGGACATGAACTTTTGGTTGGAACAGAAAAAATCACTGCGACTGCAAAACCGGGCTATCGATTCAAAGAATGGACAGGAATTCCGGCAGATGGCAAAGTAACAAGAAACATCACTGTTAAAGCTGTATTTGAAGATAGAGGCAGCAAAGATTCTTCGAATAAAGATAAAGACAGACAAAAATATATTATTGAAAAAGAAAAAATGAATCATGGAACAGTTACAGTCAAGAGTGAAGGAAGATATGGAGAAGAAATTACCATCATTGCAGAACCTGACAGAGGGTATGAAGTGGATAAAATCAAGGTGACCGACGACAGTGGAAAAGATATCGAGGTAACTGAGAAAAAGGAAAACAGCTATGCTTTCTCTATGCCGAGACGAAAAGTAACAGTTGAAGCAACGTTTAAAAAGATTGAAAGACCGTCAAACAACAACGGACAAAATCCAAACGATTATATGCAAAAACAAAAAGAAATCAAAACTACAGTCTTTACTGTCGGTTCCAATATGGTAAAGTACACTGTAATCGGAGAAACTCAACACGCAAGTGAGAGACAAATAGATGCAAAACCTTTTATTCAAGATGGAAGAACTATGATTCCGATAAGATATGTAGCGGAAAGTTTGGGAATGAAAGTAATGTGGAATAAGCAAAGCAAAATCGTTACATTGCAAGATGAAGAACGAAAAGTGGAAATTGTTACTAACGGTAAAAAAATTGTTGTAAACGGCAAGGAATATGTATCTGATGTAGCGCCTGTGATAGAAAACGGAAGAACATACCTTTCTATCAGCAATATCGGAAAAGTATCCGGAGCAAAGGTGACATGGAATCCTCAAAGTAAGCTGGTTAGTGTTACCAAGTAAATAATATCATACAATCAAGTTATGATAAATAAACATAAATAAATATCCACCGGCATAGCCGGTGGTTTTTCATTTTCGGGCATAGCCCTATCTTAACTGGCAGCACACACGTGTGCTTTTTATTGGCCTGCCAGCCATGCATTTTTTATTTGCTACCCGTAAACGGGTCTCTCGGATCAAATATACTTAATTGATCACTTTCTCTATCTACTTTCAATTGATTTGATATATATTCCTGTATTGCTTTTGTATTTTTACCTACGGTATCTACGTAATATCCTTTACACCAAAACTCTCTGTTTCTATATGCAAACTTCATGTTTCCATATTTTTGAAATATCATTAGACTGCTTTTTCCTTTCAGATATCCCATGAAACTCGATACACTTATTTTTGGTGGTATACTAAGTAATAGATGTATATGATCGGGACAAACTTCTCCTTCTATTATTTCAACTCCTTTCCACTGACATAATGTTCTTATTATATCTCTTATCGCTTCCTTTTTTTCTCCATAAAAGACTTTTCTTCTATATTTTGGTGCAAATACTACATGGTACTTACAATTCCATTTGGTATGTGCTAAACTGTTATTGACATTATTTTGTTGAGACATTTTAATGTTCCTCCTAATCTATTCTGTTTTTCATCAGCTGGCAGGCTTTTATACAGTTTAGCACATTAGGAGGTTTTTTTTCACCGCTTAAGCTTTTTTGAACCACGCGACTATCGCGTGGTTTTCTTTATACAAAAAGAGGGAGAATGATTTGATTTCTCCCTCTTTCCGTTACATAGAATGCAGTTGTTTTTTGTTATGATAAATGTTTGCTTTCTACTGTTTCATAGAACATCATGATGAATGCAATGAATAAAAACAGAATTGCAAACCAGATAGAATGTAGATGGAACTGTTTTCCAAGAATGGTGCCAAGTGTTGCACCGATTAAAAAGACAAAGATAATAAAAAAGTAGTGGAAACTGTCTCGTTGTGTGTTTTTGTCTTTCGTAATGTGATATTGGCAGAGAAGTGTTGTTGCAGAACGCAAGTTACCGATACACATGGTGGTTGCATAGGAATTGCCATGAAATTTGGAAAATGCCACCACCTGCATAGCGCAAACAAACGATAGAATAATATTTGCTAAGATATTGAGTTGTTCCGGCAAAAAACCGACGATAACCATGAGCAACATCTCAAGTAACAAAACGTGTTGCCTCCAATGAAATCGAAAGTATTTTTGATTGGATGATTTCATTCGTTGCGAAATATAGGCACCAAGTACAAACGCTATCAACGGGCAGAGATATCGAAACATCATGGTAATATTTTTTTCGGCGATGCTTTGTCCCAGCAGCACAATATTTCCTGTTTGTGCATTTGCAAAAACTTTTCCGCGACATAGATAGGAATAAGCATCCTGAAATCCTCCGGAAAGAGTTAAAAAAATTCCGATTCGCAATGTTTCGGAAGTTTGACTTTTGACTGTTCTCAATAGAAATCCCTCATTTCACAAACAAAAATAAACTATTTCATATCTATCAGTATACAACAAAATCCGTGTTTTTAAAAGACGGAACAAGAAAAGGAAAACGGTCAGGAAAAAAGATTGAAATTTTTTCAAATATATGTATAAAGTATGCTATAATAAAAAAAGCGACAGACATTTCATACAGATAGGAAGGGTAAATACTTTATGAATGATAAAAAAAAGATTTCAATGGCGGTGATTCGAAGACTGCCAAAGTACCACAGATATTTGCAGGAACTCTTGGATAAAGGCGTGATGAGAATTTCGTCTAAGGAATTGAGCAAAATTATCGGTTTTACCGCTTCTCAAATCAGACAAGATTTGAATAATTTCGGTGGATTCGGTCAGCAGGGATATGGATATAATGTTCAGGAGCTGTTCTTGGGAATTCAGGAAATTTTGGCACTGAAACAAACTTACAAGACAGTTATTATCGGTGCGGGAAATATGGGGCAGGCTCTGGCGAACTATCCTTGGAATCAGACTTCGGGGTTTGAAATTCAAGCATTGTTTGATATCAATCCTAAATTAGTAGGATTGACCATTCACGGATTGCATATCTATGATATCGAAACTTTGTCCGATTACATTCAAGAAAATCAAATTAATGTAGCATTTATTTGCACACCGAAAGAGAGAGCACAGGAAATTGCGGATATTCTGTCAAAGACCAGCATTCAGGGAATTTGGAACTTTTCTCCGATTGATTTGGACGGATTGGATGATATTGTAGTTGAAAATGTTCATTTGAGTGACAGTTTGTTTGTATTATCCTATCTTTTAAATGAAGATGCCGATGAAGAATCTGAAAGACGGTAGTTTTTGATAGAAATAAAAAATTTTCTTATTGATAGTCATCTTAGAATTGATAGATTATCTCAGAATGGACAGATGGTACTAAAATCGACAAATTCACATAAATTAGCTAAATGATAACAACAATACTTAAAAATAAAACGCCCTTTTCCAATTTATGGGAAGTAGGGCGTTTTTGTGTGAAAATCAATGAGTAAAAAGAGGAAAGACCTATTTTGCAGAGAGCGTTTTGTCAAGTGCCTTTTTATATTTATTGACGCTTTTATTTCCATATTGAAAAAAACAGCAAACCTTTTGATTTACTGTTTCCCAAACTATTAGATTTTAGCTGGATGGAGAGTTGCAAATTACTATCCAACCATGTTTTAAGTTCATCAAATCCGTAATCTCATTTTACCACTACTCCGTTTTTATAATTGAATTTTTGCATTCTTTTTTATAATCTTCAATCATTCTACCAAAACCGATTCTTCTATGCATACAAAACGGAAGGATTGTCTTTCCGCTGAAATTCAATCGTTCTTAAAAACAATAGAACAGGTGATACAAAGATTTTAAACCAGTTGGACAATCCAATAAAAATCACCTCTGCATTTTTAACAGTTTCTGTTCCTTGAATAAAGGGAGGACAATATCCTTTTTCAATTTTTGTAATCCTTGATTGCTAATATCACGGAATAATCTAATCAATCACTTCTATCATCTGCATTTTTTCTCTATATTCGGTAGGTTTCATTCCTGTATGCTGTTTGAACATATCAGATAGACTACTAATATATTTATAACCGACCATTTCTGCAATTTGAGATACCGGAAGCACCGTATCTCTAAGGAGGTGTTCAGCGTGTGTAATGCGACGTGTAACAATATATTGTTGAATACTCATATGATACACATCTTTGAATACATATTTCAGCTTAGCCTGACTCATGCATGCAATTTGAGCCAGGAAATCAATTCTGATATCTTCAGCATAATGGTCGTTAATATAATTAGATACGGATATTATGGCATCCAAGTCATCATTAGGTATTGAAAACCTATGTCTAATATGTTCTCTATTCTGGTTCTTTGCTTTTTCAAGAATTATGGAAAGTGCTTCATTCACTTTGCTTTCATAAAACAGTTTTGCAGATATACCGTCTCCCATATAGCGTTTGATTTGATTGAAAATCGTAACCAGTTCAGGAAAATCAGAACAACCGTCTATCTGCATAAATGCCTTTGAAGGATTTTCATAAATGTCAGGATATGGTTCACTTAAATATTTCTTGTAATATTCAGGCATAAAGGTAATGCTTACACTATTGATAGGAATTTTTTTGTGAAGTATCATACGATATTCACTCTTTTTCCCTACATACGCTTGAATTGCTCCGGATGTCAAACGACGATAAGGTGTCAATATTTCGCCGGAAACGGAGTAGAAATAACCAACACACATATATTCCGGTTGTTCAAAAGCACAATAGGTATCTTCATAGTGAATCTGATCCATAATGGTGATAGTCACATACGGATTACATTGATAAACCCAACAATATCCCCTGCCAAGCTCAGGATTCATTTTGTAAAATTTGCCATTCGGATTAAATCCCGGTACAGGTTCACATGGAATAACACCCCTGTCTGTAAAAATATCCTTATACATTTTTTCTAATTGCTCGCTCATAAAATTATATTTTCTCCATTCGGCAAATAATTTGTGCTAATAGCTAATCATTGCTATCTTTCATTGACGCTAAAGATATGAATAAGTAAAATAAAATACAGGTTAGATATATCTAATCTAATTATATATTAAGCAAAATAAGTTTTCAAGATTTCTGTGAGAAAGGAGGTAAAAATGAAAATCGAAGAATATCTTTCCGCTATGAAAAAAAGATGCTCCCGCAGAAAGTATACAAATAGACCAATTGATTCCAAGTATGTGCAACAGCTTGAAGATAGCATTGCTTTGTACAATAAAGAATCCGGACTTAATATAAAATTAGTCATTGGAAGCGGAGCGGAACTTTTTAGTGGATTTCGAAAAAGCTATGGTCTGTTTGTGGGTGTTCAGAACTACATTGCCATGATTGGAAGCAAAACACTTCCCAATCGTATGGAAAAAGTAGGTCGTTTTGGTGAAAAAATAATTCTTGAAGCGACCGCAATGGGACTATCTACCTGCTGGGTTGGGACAAGTTATGATAAAAATGCAGCGAAGGAATTATGCGAAGGGAATGAAGAGCTGGATTGCGTTATAGCTGTCGGATATTCAGATGAAAAGCATTCACTTAAAGAACGAATGATGGAATATGGTACGCACAGACAAAATAAATCTAAGGAAGCTTTAATAGAAGCAGAAGAGCATGTGCCGGAGTGGTTTAAGCAAGGTATGGATGCTGTTTATCTTGCACCGACAGCAAGAAATTTACGACCATTTGTATTTGAATATAAGGATGGACAAGTAACTGCTTCCACTACAGTGCCGACGGAAACCGCGATGATTGATCTTGGGATTGCTAAATTACATTTTGAATTGGGAGCAAGGGTTGGAAGTTGGGATTATGGAAATGGCAGTCATTACTATTTTGATGATAAATGGAAGGACGGTGATATATAATGAAAGCTGTTTTTATTGTATTCAGTCCATCAGGACATACTCTTATTGCAGCACAAAAATTCATGCATCTGCTTGAAGATAACGGAATTTCCTGTCATATTATTAACATCACAAAAAACAATAAGTATCTTCAGAACTTCACAATTACAAAAACACTGATTAATGATCTCGGAGAACATCATTTGTTAATTCCCTGTGCACCGGTATATGCCGGACATTGTGAGCAAAATATGCTCAGGACAATACGGGCACTTCCTCAGGAAAAGGAAAAACAGATTCCTGCGATTCCACTTGTGACCTATGGAGGAGTACACAGCAGTGTTGCACTGGAAGAAATGGGTAAAGTGCTTAATGACAAAGGATATATTCCGATTATGGGCATTAAGATTGCTGCGGAGCATACTTTGACCGCAACTTTCAAAAAACGGATCAATCCAAATCTGCCGGGAAAAGTTGAGGAACAAATCCTTGCGGAAGCAGCAAAAATAACAGAAAAGGTTGTAAACGACAAGATAGCTATGATCAATATAGAAAAGAAACTTGCATATGCACCGTTCATGAAACGCATTATGTTCCGCATTTTCAGCCAAGAAAAAATTCATGGAAAATATAAGAAAGTTACAATCAATACAGAAAAATGCACTGGTTGTAAACGATGCGTTGCAGCCTGTCCTGTCAATATGTTTGCATATATTGATAACACAATACAAATGGTTCGTGATCCTAAGTATTGTATTTTATGTGCTGAGTGTTATCATCAATGTCCTGCAAAAGCCGTTGTACATCCATATATTGAAGTTGCAAGAAAGAGACTCTCGAACGGTTTTGCAGAGCTTGAAAATCCGCAATCTACAATTTATCGATAAAACTGATATTCACTAAATATAACATGAAAAAATTATGCCATAAACAATTATAAATTAAAGAAAGGATAGATTACTATGATTAACAAAACAAATATTTATGAACAGCTTACAACACTACCGTATCTCACCGCTTATCAGCAACTGATACAGGGTGCAATTGAATTGGATGTCTTTTCTAATTTAGAAAATCCTATCACCACAAAAGAGCTATCCAAAAAAATGAACTGGGATGAATCTAATACCTTCAATCTTTTGAAAGGTTTATATAGTCTTGGTTATCTTGAGCGAAATGGAGATACATTTTGTAATATGCCGGAAACATCAAAATATCTTGTTAAAGGGAAGCCTGCATATATGGGAAATGTGCTGACATTTTTCTGTAATAATCAAGGAATGAGCCTTGGAAACGTGGCACAGCAAGTGAAGGAAGGTCCTAAACCGCAAGAACAAACACAGCAGTCTATGGATTTTGCAGCTTATGGCGATGCGATGCGTGATGCTCAATCAGGGATACGTCAATATGAACTGTTAGAAATTCTCCGCTCCCTTCCTGAGTATAAATCTATTCATAAAATATTGGATTTGGGCTGTGGTGCAGGTTGTCTCGGAATTGCAGTTATACAGGATGTAAGCAATCGTACCGGCGTTCTTTTTGATAGACCGAATATGCAATCGCTTATCGAAGAGAGTGTAAAGCTTTCTGATATGCAAGATAGTATTTTCATTAAAACCGGAGACTTCATAAATGATGATATTGGTAGCGGATATGATTTAATCATCTGCTCATCCATTATGTTGTTCGCCATTAAAGGCGGTGCAAATTTCTTTGCAAAATTGAAAAAAGCATTAAATATTGGTGGAGTAGTTGTTTGTTTAAATGAAGGAATTGAAGCAGATTATTCCGGACCGTGGGATATGATTTTAGGCTATATGGCATTTAATTTACAGGGGATGCCGATAGGTGTAATAAAAGGCCAAATTGCTGATGCAGCAAAATCCGGAGGGTTTCATTCTGTAGAAAATCGCAGCGTGCTTCTCAGTACCGGAATGCACGATATCAATATTTTGAGAAATAAATAGCAGATTGAAACAGGTAGTTTAATTCAATCATGATTTGTAAAAACATGACAGTATCGAAGGAAGTACTGTCGTGTTTATTTTTTTATCATCTTAAAGTGAATAAGATAGGTTCTCTCAAATAGCCATCTGTAATCAATTTAATATCTTTTGCTAATATTCTTGTCATTCTTGAATATAACTAAAGGATTCAATAAAATTAGCTTCTTAACTTCTAATTTGTTTCACTCAACATTTATAATATATTCATATTTCAGCTTAGTTCTATAAATCCAACTTACTCTTCTTTACCTGTGTAAGTTCTCTGTTTTCTTGTTGCAATTTCTATGTACAGTTTCTAACACTTTCAGATTGTTCAACTTCTTTTTGTATCTCTAAAATTTGAGAATATAGATTGTCTTTTTCTTTCCTCAAAGTATCAACTTCCGATTTTCATTTGGATATATTTAAGGGCTGCCTTTCTCCTAAATTCTCTTTTAGATATTTCCTTGCACTTTCAAACAAAATAATCTCTGCATCATGTTCATTGTAGAAATTATATCATCTGTTTTTCTTCAGCGTGGTATAAGCTTTGTGGATGTTTTTATCTTTCAAATATTCTTGTCTTGGTCGGTAAGTTTTGTTTTATCATCTATATTTTTCTCGCTTCTCTATGGCTTTTAGATGACTCTCCCTTTGAGATTGGAAAAAGTGATGAGTTGATAAAATTCGTCTTTGGTAAAGTCCTTACTTTCAGTCAGGAGACTTTCGTTTTTCATCGAGGAACTATCTATCTTTTTTGTTCTTCCTGTTTTTACCGACTGATAAGCTTTTTTTCATTTATATTTTTTATTTGCTGTATTCCTTTCTAATTTTGAGCAACAAAAAACAGTAAACCTTTTTGATTTACTGTTTTGTGACTGCCATGTTACAGGTGCTTGTGGCAAAAAATTTCTGTTTATTTCTTGGTATCTCGTTCTATTTTTATAGAAGAGATGATTGCATATATCAGAGCGCCGATTATCAAAGGAATTTCAAGCAGTTGCATTTTTTTATTTTGAAAAACAATGGATAGACCCATTATCAGAAATACTGTGCTAAGTAGGCAAAATACAATTGCTGATTGTCTGTAATGTTTTTTTCTGTCTAATTTTTTTCGTTCCTCTTCGGATGCAAAAATATAGGCATTATTAAACAGAAAGCCCTTTTCTATGAACTGACAAAAACTGATATAAGCAAAAATCCCCGCTAAGATAAAAGTAATTATTTTCTCGAAAGTCATGTATTTCACCTCCGTCTTTATTAAGGTTTTATTTTCTGCTTATTTGTATTATACTCTTTCCAATGCATTTTTTCCACCATCTGATTTCTTGACTTTTTGATAGATATCCATTAGTATGAAATTGCTGAGGAATGCTATTGATTCAAAAGCTATGTCTAACAGTAAAAAAATTTGGCACAAGACAGTTGCCGGCAAATTAAATGTTATTTTGTTAAGATGATATTGTGCATCGTTAACAGAGATACATTGTTTCCGGCGGGAGATGGAATAATACAGCATTTTAATTGATTGTGATTGCGAATTTTAAGGGGGAAATACAGTAATGAAGAAAACAACAATGATTGCAGTGGTGGTATCTGTATTGATGATAGGAGGGATTCTGTTTGGTGTTGCACAAACTCGTTCCGGGGATAAAGCACCTACATACAACAAATTGTTAACGGATACACAAAAAATAGAACTGTTACAACAGCTTTATCACAAGGCTCCCGATTTTAACCATATAGCAATCGGTGCTTATGAGGATGGTTTTTCTGAGGGAGATTTACTTCGAGACGGATACGTTCCTTATGAAGAAAATTACAAACAAGAGGATGTTTATTTTTTGCATGGAAGTGCTCATGGAGTATCGGTGCGTGTACATATAAAACAAACTGATACGGCATTAACAGCAAATGAAAAACTGATAGAAGAATTTAATCAAAAGTCATCAGAAAAAAATTATACCGATGTTTTGTTTGGCGAAACTTATACAGCAGATGGGAATACGATTGCAATCAAAACGGTAGAATATTTGAACGAGAAGAAACAGCCTGTCACTACCTTTTTGTATTCGGATATTCGAGATGGAGGGAAGGCATATCTTTGTGCACAAATTGATGTCAATACGGCAAAATTTGATGATAAAACGAATGAATTGTTAAAAGAGTTGGATGTTGTATTCGGTTTCAATATTTCTGAATTATTTTAGATAAAACGAAAAAGTATTATGAAGATGTCAAGTTGATGGTTAGATGAAAAAGTAAAAAATGAAGAAAGAGGCTTTTAGATTTCTTACGGTATCTGAAAGCCTCTCTGTTTTCTCTAAAAAAAGATTACTTAAAAAATTAAGAATACATCTGTTTGTACCATATTGACTGTTGTGCTATCCTGACGGGAACGGAATAGCAGGATGTTCCGTATCAATCAAAGCTTTTGTATTTTCTGTTTTCTACATATGATACTAAAATCCCATGAAACGATTGAACTCCTCCAATCTCTACAACTTTATACTTTTGATTGTTTCATGAATCGGTGCATTTACACTTTCAAAAAGTCTGTCTATCACTTTTTTAAGCGTCTGAAACACTTCATTTTTTAGGAAATCATTCTATTAGTTTGAGTGTGATGTTATGGTAACTGTAAAAAGCCGTTTCTATTCGAACTGTTGATGAATTGTTTCAAATATTATAGTCGAATCATTTCTTTTAGCAGAAGTATCAAGTAGTCATAGACACGATCTGCTGAATCCAGTTCCATATACTCTTTCGGGGAGTGCACATGGTGAAGGTTCGGACCGAACGAGATAATATCGGTATTCGGATATTTTTTTGCGAAGAAACCACATTCCAATCCTGCATGAATGGCGGAAATTTCAGCTTTTTGTCCATATTTTTCCTGATAGATTGCAAGTGCCAACTCACGAAGCGGAGAATTCGGTTGATACTCCCATCCGGGATATCCGTTGTGAACCATACCGTCAATTCGGCACAACTTGGCAAGAAGAAGATTTTTTTCTCCAATCCAATCTGCAAGTGATTTTACGGAGCTGCGGATGGAGATAACAAAAGAAACAATATTGTCTGTTGTACGAACGATACCCAAGTTTTGAGAACTTTCGACCAGATGTTTGATTTCTTGACTCATGGTTTGCACTCCGTTTGGAACCATTGACAAGAAAGAGATAACGGAATGTTTGTTACTCTCTGTGAATACCGATTCCACAAAGTCGATTTTTTGGAATGAAAGAGAGAGTGAATCGACAGGAGCAAGTTCTTGTAGTAAAGATTGTTCCAAGTTTTGCAGAACGGATGACAAACGAGACAGATTCGTTTCTTCGATATTGATAACAGCTTTGGCATCGCGAGGAATTGCATTTGGTTTAGAACCTCCTTCAATGGAGATAAGATCAAAAGGAACGATTTGATTCAGTTGATACAGTACACGACCGATGATTTTGTTTGCATTTCCGAATCCTGATGCAATGTTCATTCCGGAGTGTCCTCCGTGAAGTTTGGATATCACGAGTTCCAAGGTACAATTTTTTTGTGAAAGAGCACGAGTACCTTCTAATTTTCCCTGAAAATCAGAACCGCCGGCAGAGGAAGCATAGAATACACCTTCTTCTTCGGAATCAAGATTCAAAAGATACTTTCCTTTCAAAGTGTTTTCTTGCAAGTTTTCCGCACCGTACATCGTTGTCTCTTCCTGTGTTGTAAAGATTGCCTCAAGTTCAGGATGAGAAAGAGAGTGATCGGAAAGCACTGCCATTGCGTACGCAACGCCGATTCCGTTGTCTGCACCGAGCGTGGTGTTATTTGCACGCAAAATGGAACCTTCTTCAATCAGCTCAATTCCGTCGGTATCAAAATTATGTGTAGAATCCGGTGTTTTTTCACATACCATATCCATATGTCCTTGTAAAATGACACCGGGAAGATGTTCATACCCCTTGCTTGCAGGTTTTTGAATAACAATATTTCCGGACACATCCTCCCGAAAAGCGTGCAATCCATGTTCTTTTGCAAAATTGAGCAAAAATTGTTGTATTTTTTCTTCTTTCCCCGACTCACGAGGAATCAAAGATAATTCCTTAAAAAAATCATAATATGTTTTCATCATAACCTCCTGCCAATATTTTTGAATAGAGTTATTATACCATAAATTCAGAGATTCTAATGTTGTTTTGCAGTCTGTTTCGGTTGAAAAATTTTTGTGAATTCTACAGGGTTATTTTGTATTTGGTTTGGATTAATTTAAGGCTATGTTTCTTATAAGACCTAAAAATCTAACTGTGTTTTTCAGCTTGTTTTCATTAAAATGTTATGTATCAGATGTACGGTAAATTACATTTTGGAATTTGGTTCGATTGGTTAAGTTATGAAGTGATACAACAAAGAATCTGAAAAGAGTCCAAAAAAGAAACAGAACAAAGCGAAACAGGAGTGATATTCTCTATAACCGTGTTTTATGCATAAAAAAGCGTAGCAATTATGAAACATGCTACGCTTAAAAATTTTATAGTTTGTACCTGTTTTTTGAGTATTGTTGAAACAGTTTTCACACACAAGCGACGGATTGTAATTGACATCGCAGTTTTTTGAGTGCCGATGATTTCAGTTTTTTGGCATAAGGATATGAGATATGCATTCTGTGAGACAAAGTTTTCAATGTTTTCTTTTTCAAAATATGCTCTGTAACGATTCTGTATTCTTTCTCATTTAAAACGGAAAGAATCTTTTTCCAGTCATATTCATATTTCGGGGCATCCTCTGCAACCAACACTGATTCCAATGTTTCTTGTTCGAATGAAAGCAATCGTTCCCGGTCTTTTCTCATCTTGCGATTCAGCGAAAAATAGTAACAGGCAATCATACGATTGAGATATCCAAGCACGGGAACCTCTGTGCGGGAAGGGTCGTATTCATCCAGCAGTTCAATCATACGAGCATACCCCATTTGAATCAAATCCTCGGTTGTATATCCAAAATAATAAGAACATCGTGCTAAAAGCATCGGTTTTAATGCATTCAAGATTTTTGTTAACAACTCCTTTTTTTCCTCTTCTCTTTTTTGATTTTTTTCTTCTGTATCGTCGGAGAGTTCTGTCGCTTGATACTGAACAATCCAATTGGTTACCTCTGTTGCATCGTTCATTCTACCTACTCCTTCCATATAATCTCTTATATCAAAGTATTCTGTTATCCGATAGAATCAAATGTTCCGTTTCTGTCATTCATTACAGCGAAGTGCGAAAGTAATTAACTCCCTCCAAGACACACCGGTTTCAAGAAAGAAGTGGGATACAACCGGATTGATTCATAGCAAATAAGCTGAATGTCTGACTGTATCTTAATATGTAATGATATGATTCTTACAAAAAAGAACATCCGTTCTTACATTATAATATATGCATCTAAAAAAAGAAAGAGATACAAAAAACAAAAAATAACTGAGAGCTACCTTGGGAGAAAAAAATCCCACCATGATAAATCGCCACATTGTTCGCAAGAAATTTGAAACATCATTTGAAACATCATTTGAAACATCAAAAACGATACAAATTTCACAAAAGAAACATCTCAACAACGATGAAACATGGGATTCGAAAAATGTGTTGAAATAGGCGGATTTGAACTACGGTTTTATTTAGAACAAGTTATTTCTTAAAAACAGTATCCCTTTTATCGACCGATTGCATATATAGGGGTGAAAGGAGGCGAAGAACAATGGCAAAAGTAATGAACCAAACAAGCGCTGTTCGTATGGTATACGAACTTCCGGGAGCGACTCCCGGAAAAACTGTCCGTAAAAGCAAAACATTTGCAAATATCAAAATAACTTTGTCTGATGATGTTATTCTTGCATTTGGACAAAAAGTATTGAAATTGCAAGCTTATTCCGGAAAAATTCAAAAACAGGATGCCAAAGAATTGACGAATGAATAATCAGAGCATCTAAAACATCAGAAAGGAGGTGAAATGAATGACAGAAACATTATCATTAGAATTTAAGAAAGATAATGGAAAGAAATTCACAATGGCATTGCCGTATGCTAAAAAACCGGTAGAACAAGCAGATGTCAAAACATTGGTACAACATATTTTGACAGAGGGAGTATTCGTGTTTGCAGACGGTTCTAAGTTGGTGAATTTGGAGAAGGTGGTTCTTGTAACAAAGAACGAAGAAGAAGTGGAAGTATCCATGTAATCTTAGCAAGGGCGACTCATAAGAGTCGCCTTTTTGCAAAAAACTTCTGAAAAGCTTATCTAAAAAGATAAGAAAGTCAATGTGATAAGACGGATGTTGCAACAGAAGAATGATGGTTCGGAAAGAAAGCAGCTCTGAGAATACAACATAATCCGGACATATAATAAATGATACAGGTAATGGAGTGGATAAAATAATGATAGAAAAGAAAGTCTATCATATGAAACAGAAAGGAGTATCACATGGAAGAGTGGATTACAAGTGTATCTAATTATGGTTTTCCTATTGTAGTGAGTATCTACCTATTGATTCGACTGGAGACAAAATTGGACTATCTGACAGAAAGTATTCATGAATTGACAATAGAATTGAAGAAAGACTGACAGAAGGTAAGAGATTCAACAAGAAAAACTGTGCTAATAGGATGGTAAGTAATAGATAACGAATCAAATCGTAACGAAAGAAAGAAACAAAAAAGGAATAAATAAGGGAACAAACCGACAAAGACACAGTGTTTGTAGAAAGAAGCAAAGCATTGTTGTATTACACTTTGTAACGATATAAAGAATGATAACAGGTGTCAGGAATTGTATATACCTCTTATCATCATAAAGTAGTACTACATCATAATTACAAAAAGTACGAAATGATTGGTACAAAAAGCAATGTAACAAAAGAATAAATACAAAAGAATAAATACAAAAGAATAAATACAAAAGAATAAATACAAAAGAATAAATACAAAAGAATAAATACAAAAGAAGGAGGACAGAATGAAACTGATCAAACCGAATATTATATTTCGAAACAGTTTAAGACCTTTGCCGAAACAAAATGTTAAATATATTGTGATTCATCATGCTGAAGCAAGCAAAGCAACTTGGCAAGATATTCATCGTTGGCATCAAGAACGAGGTTGGGCAGGTGCGGGATACCACGAATATATCACCAAAACAGGAGAAGTATATCTTTTAAGAGGAAGCGAAACGGCAGAGCAGTGTAAGGAAGGAGTTCATGTCAAAGGGCATAATCGTGAGAGTTACGGAATTTGCCTGGAAGGTAACTACAACGGAGAACAACGAATCCCGTATGCACAGATGGAAGCACTGTTTCTTCGGATTGCCGAAAAGAAAAAGATATATCCAAAAGCAAAAATCAGACTACACAAACAGCTGAGCAGCACAGATTGTCCCGGAAAGTTTTTCCCTCTTGTATTAGACGAAAGAAAATAAAGAGATGATACAGAGAACAGTAATTCAAATAAATAAGATTATTCCATTTTATGGCATGGTGTCTGAAAGGGAGTGATCTTATTTTTTTGTAATAGTTGTTAATACGAAACACTATTTTAAAATGCAGATATAGTGCATGACTATGAAGAAGAGAATAAAATAGACTCATCCAAAATTGCAATATCAAAAAAGCAGATTTTCATTTAAGCTGTAATCAGCGGTTCATATAAAAACAGAAAGAAAAAACAGGGAGCAGATTCGGAAGAAAATTCAAGACAATATTTTGAATAGTTGTGGAAGGTTGCAGATTGGAAGACTTGTATTGAGTCAAAAAAATGTGATATCGGAATTTGCTAAGATATAAAAAACAACAAAATAACGGAGAAACAGTATCTTAAGAGATGATAAACAGACATGGTTAAAATATTTAAAAATATTTTTTATTTTTTGATTAGAATAAAATTATCAAGGGTAATTAAATAACAGATAATATTTATTATCAATTATTTACAAGGAAGTAAGAAATCTACCTTGACAGTATAATTGCTCAATGTGTTGATTTTATTACCGGAAATAAAAAATATAAGGAGGATTTTAACATGGCAAACAGAATGGTAGGAAACAAAGCACCGGATTTTAAAATGTTGGCGGTATCAGGAGATGCATCAGAAATCAAAGAGGTATCATTAGCAGATTACAAAGGTAAATGGTTGGTATTATTCTTCTATCCGAGAGATTTTACATTTGTATGTCCGACCGAGATTCGTGCTATGAGTGAAAAATGTCACGAATTCCAAAAAATCGGAGCAGAAATATTGGGAGTAAGTACAGATAGTGAATTCTCTCACAAGTCTTGGATTACGGCAGACGAAGAAAAAGGAGGAATCGGATACCTACAATTCCCTCTTGCAGCAGATACTACACATGAAGTATCCAAAGACTATGGTGTATTTATCGAAGAAACAGGAGCAGCGTTGAGAGGATTGTTCATCATTAATCCGGAAGGGGAGTTGAAATATCAAGTAGTGCATGATTTGAACGTAGGTCGTTCCGTAAATGAAACACTTCGTGTACTTCAAGCGCTACAAGCCGGAGGAATGTGTCCTATGGATTGGGAACCGGGAGATGATATGCTATAAGAAGCATAAAATGCGATAAACAAAAAGAAATTGGATAAAGATAAACTGAAAAACAAATCAGGATAAAAAGAAAAATACTGTAAAACTGTAAAAAACATAGACAAAGGGCTGTTGCAGAGTGAAAAATTCATTCTGTAACAGCCCTCTTTTTATTGGAGCTACTAACCGGATTCGAACCGGTGACCTCCGCCTTACCAAGGCGACGCTCTACCTCCTGAGCCATAGTAGCATAGTGATAAGAACTTGTTTAATATACAATATTTATCCCATATCGTACTTTTTACATTATATCGGAATTTATGAATTTGTCAATATTTTTTGAAGAAGAACGAGAATCAGTGTGCTTCTTTGAGGGAAAAGTTCTGTAGAACTTAAGAGGACAGTGGAGCCTTTTGTCGTGTGTATAGAATATTGTTACAGAGAACAATAAAAAAGAGGTAGTTTTGATATTGCATCGTTAGTTAAAACAAGCAGTATCAAAAGCAAACCTCTCTATAACATCATGATTGAAAGCAGCAAGATTGAAAAAATGAATTCATTGCGTTTTATCTGAATATGAAAGCCGGTAATGTAACAAAAACTTCATCATACGAACTATTATGTTGACAGATAATTTGTAAGATAAGCAAAGCAGGACTTATAAGGATTGTGATTATCAATAAAAATAATATTGATAGACAATCATTATACGCCCATTGTTACTCTGTGTCCGACTCCTTGTATGCATGAATATGATGTGCCTCTAATTTTGCAATCAAAGCATTGATTGCTTGATTGATATCGTCTCCTCTGTCAAGCGGGACTCTGTTGTTGTCTTCGTATATCGTTCTGTGAAATTGGTATAGACGGCTACTCTTTCCGTTTGTTAGGTGCACACGCAATGTACCGTAAAAACCGCCTGCACGAATGCTGTAACAGGAACGGAATTCGACAGCTTCCACTTCATCTATCTTAAAAGTTTGAGGAATACCTGCCAGTACGATGAAGGAATCCTCTTCCAGGATAATCACTTCGTGCTTGTCGTAATCTCGATACTTAGAACTGTTTTTAAACAGCCAACTAAGTGTAAGTGCACAAAAACATAAAAGTACAATGTTCAATACAAAAAATATCGTACGCATATAATCAATCTCCTATTTGTTGCGCATCATAAAATCAGCGCATCACAATACATAAACTATAAATTCCGTACCACAATAGGGAAATTTCCAACCGGAAGTGAAACAGATGTCCACTGTTCTATGTGCATCTTTTTGAATGTCAAAATTGATTGGAACATCCGTACAAAATGTACAACCTTAACAAAACGGTATGAAGAAGAAATATCCCTCTGAACAGTATATCAGAAGAAATGTAATATCGACAACAATTATGTAATTATGACATAAAAACGGTGTAATGAAAGGTATAAGATGATGTCCGGATTTTAAGAGGTTGCATGAAGTTTCATCAGAACATTTTGAAGGGATAACATATGTTTTGACAACTAAGAAATTGACAGTGTGTTTTGAGTCTTTTATATTGACAAAATACTTGTATTCCTATAGAATGAAACAATAGGTAGGTGCTAAATCAAAGAGCTTGCTACTAAACGATGTCAAGCCTTTGCCATTAGAATGTATGGCTACATAGGAATGATATTAGCGAAAAAGATTTTAAAAAACTACCATACAGTTTCATTAAAATTTTTAGGAGGAAGAAAAATGGGAAAAGCAAAATTTGAAAGAAGTAAACCACACGTAAACATAGGAACAATCGGCCACGTAGACCACGGTAAAACAACATTGACAGCAGCAATCACAAGAACATTGCACGAAAAATACCAATTGGGAGAAGCAGTAGCATTCGATAACATCGATAAAGCACCGGAAGAAAGAGAAAGAGGAATCACAATCTCAACATCCCACGTAGAATACGAAACACCAAACAGACACTACGCACACGTAGACTGCCCGGGCCACGCCGACTATGTAAAAAACATGATAACAGGAGCAGCACAAATGGACGGAGCAATCTTAGTAGTAAGTGCAGCAGACGGTCCAATGCCACAAACAAGAGAACACATCCTATTGTCAAGACAAGTAGGAGTACCATACATCGTAGTATTCCTAAACAAATGCGACATGGTAGATGACGAAGAATTATTAGAATTAGTAGAAATGGAAGTAAGAGACCTACTAAACGAATATGAATTCCCCGGAGACGACACACCAATCGTAAGAGGAAGTGCATTAAAAGCCTTAGAAGATCCAAACAGCAAATGGGGAGATGCAATCGTAGAACTATTCGAACAAATCGACAGCTACATTCCGGAACCTGAAAGAGAAACAGACAAACCGTTCCTAATGCCAATTGAAGACATCTTCAGTATCTCAGGAAGAGGAACAGTATCAACAGGAAGAGTAGAAAGAGGAGTACTACACGTATCCGAAGAAGTAGAAATCGTAGGATTAGCAGACGAACCGAGAAAAGTAGTAGTAACAGGAATCGAAATGTTCCGTAAACTGTTAGATGAAGCACAAGCAGGAGACAACATCGGAGTATTGTTAAGAGGAGTAGCAAGAGACGAAATCGAAAGAGGACAAGTACTTGCAAAACCCGGAACAATCCACCCGCATACAAAATTCACAGCAAACGTATACGTATTGAAAAAAGAAGAAGGAGGAAGACATACTCCATTCTTCAAAGGATACAGACCACAATTCTATTTCAGAACAACAGACGTAACAGGAGACATCACATTACCTGACGGAGTAGAAATGGTAATGCCAGGAGACAACATCACAATGACAGTAGAACTAATCACAAAAATCGCAATCGAAGAAGGATTGAGATTTGCGATTCGTGAAGGTGGAAGAACAGTAGGAGCGGGAGTAGTAGGAAAAATTCTTGAATAAATTCCAAAGCCCGAGTAAAACTGAATAAGTAAAGAAACAGAGAGTAGAAGCCGATGATGGATAAGCTTCTACTCTTTTTTTGATTGTATGGCGGAAGTTGACGATTTTTGGATGAATTTTGTTGTAGATACTATGAGTAGAATCTAATGAAACACCTTTCTTGTTTTAATTTATTATTGTTTTTTGATAAATTGTTTGCAATTGGAAGAAAATAGAGAGAATTTTGAATTTTTCTTGCTATTCAAAAAAACGGATGATATAATGTCTTTTATATAAAAACATATATCTCTAATATAAGGACATAAAGAGGCAGTTGTGAGATAAGAACCGATTTTTCATGAAGTAGACTTGAAGTAAAATGATGTGTAGATAGAGTGGTATTATAAGTAGAATAGGAGGAGTAGGAATGAAACAGATTAAAATTGGATTGCTGGGATTTGGAACAGTCGGAACCGGTGTTTCAAAATTGATAGAACAGCAGAATGAAGAATTACAACAGAGGTTACAGGCGGAGCTTGTGATAGAGAAAGTTTTGGTTCGAGATGCTTCTAAAAAAAGAGACTGTTCTCTTGCACAGGAAGTTTTTACAACAGATGTGAATGAAGTGATATCTCATCCTGAGATTGATATCGTAGTAGAAGTGATGGGTGGAGTCGAACATACCAAAGAGTATGTGAAACAAGCACTCAAACATCATAAACATGTAGTAACGGCGAATAAGGACATGTTATCTCTTCATCTTAAGGAGTTGTCCGAGATTGCTGAGCAAAACAAAGTAGGATTGTTGTTTGAGGCGAGTGTCGGCGGTGCAATTCCTGTGATTCATTCGATGACATCTACCATGTCGGGAGATAAGATTACAGAGATTATGGGAATTATGAACGGTACAACGAACTATATGTTGACAAAGATGACAGAAGAAGGATTGGGATTTGATGAGGTGTTAAAAGAGGCACAAGAACTTGGATATGCAGAGGCAGATCCTACATCCGATGTGGATGGATTGGACGCAGGTCGAAAGATTGCTGTTTTGGCAAGCTTGGGATTTCATACAGAGGTTACGTTTGATCAAGTGTATATACAAGGAATTCGAAACATCAGTCCGAAAGACATTGAATATGCGAAACAATGGGGGTATCGTATCAAATTGGTCGGCATTGCCAAGGATAATAACGGGGTTGAAGTTAGAGTTCATCCTATGATGTTGAAGGAAAAGAATCTTCTTTCACAAGTGAATGATTCGTTTAATGCGATTTGCTTGAAAGGAGCAGGATTTGGAGATTCCCTTCTATATGGTAGAGGCGCAGGAGAACTGCCAACCGGAAGTGCAGTGCTTGGAGATGTGATGGAGATAGCAGACAGCATTGTGAGAAATTCCCCAATGAAGTCTCTTGTATCGTTGTATCGTGATGAGAAGATTGTAGCGATGGATGCTATTGTTAGCAAAGCATTCTTACGATTACAAAAATCGGATGATTGTAAGGATTGGAGTAAGTTAGAAGCAGTGTGTAAAGAATCCGGTGTTTCTGTCTTGAAACAGTTGGAAGAAAAAGATGAGTGGGTTTTGGCAGTAGAGTCAAAAGAGAAAGATAGAAATCATGCTTTAGAAGTGCTAAAACAACAAAAATTGATTGCAGGATGTAATAGTATGATAAGAATGGAAGGAGAATAACAATGGCTTGGAACGGATTGATTGATGCATATAGAAATTATTTACCGGTAACGGAAAAGACACCTCGTTGTACTTTGCTTGAGGGGAATACACCGCTGATTCGAAGTGAGAATTTGTCAAAAGAGTTGGACTTGGAACTATATTTTAAGTATGACGGATTGAATCCGACCGGCTCTTTTAAGGACAGAGGAATGGTAATGGCTGTTGCGAAGGCAGTGGAAGAAGGCTCAAAGACGATTATGTGTGCTTCTACCGGAAATACTTCGGCATCTGCGGCTGCCTATGCTGCACGATGTGGATTGGACTGTGTTGTATTGATTCCGGACGGTAATATCGCAATGGGAAAATTAGCACAAGCATTGATTTATGGAGCAAAGGTAATTGCAATAGACGGAAATTTTGACAATGCGTTGGATATTGTAAAAGAAATTACAAATGAATATCCGATTACTTTGGTAAACTCATTGAATCCTTATCGAATCGAAGGACAAAAGACAGGAGCATACGAAGTATCTGACGTGTTGGGAGATGCACCGGATTATTTGGCGATTCCGGTTGGTAATGCAGGAAATATCACTGCATATTGGAAGGGATTCAAAGATTATTATGAACAAAAGAAAAACAAACAGCTTCCTACATTATTAGGATTCCAAGCAGAGGGAGCTTCTCCGATTGTTCATAATCGTGTATTTGAAGAGCCTAAGACAGTTGCAACCGCAATCCAAATTGGAAATCCTGCAAGTTGGACTAAGGCGACTGCCGCATTGGAAGAGTCGAAGGGAAGAATTGACAGTGTAACAGATGAAGAAATTTTGCAAGCGCAAAAATGGTTGGCATCGAAAGAAGGAATTTTTGCGGAACCGGCTTCCGCAGCATCTTTGGCAGGAGTTATCAAGCAACATAAACAAGGTTTGCTTGAAAAAGGAGCAAGAGTGGTTTGTGTGTTGACAGGAAACGGGCTGAAGGATCCGAATGCCGCGTTGTCTCAAATCGTGAATCCACAAAAAATACGTGCGGAAAAACAAGCTGTGTTAGATGTCATTTATGGGAAATAGGAAATAGTACTTTTTCATAAAAATCGAAGGGTACATTTGTGTTACGAAGATGCGTATTACAAAGTATTACGAAAAAACATCTTAAAAAAATATAAATTGAAAATACAAATTGTAAGAGACAAAGTAAGAACAAGACAGTATGAAATTTCGATTGGGAAATTTTATGATAAAAACAGTATAGGAATAAGAGATAATATGAAATTTGTTAGAATAGAATCATTGCAATTTTGAAAGAAGGAGAGCATAAGATGAGCATACAGGTAAAAGTAGCAGCAACAACAGCAAATTTAGGGCCGGGCTTTGATACGCTCGGAATGGCGTTGTCTCTCTACAATGAAGTTTCTTTGGAACGAAGTGATTCAGGATTGCAGATTGAGATAGAAGGTTTTGGAAAAGGAGAAATTCCGCATAATGATGAAAATTTGATCTGGAAGGCAATGGAAAAAGTTTTTGAAAAACAGGGAGTTGCAGATAAGAATTTTCATCTAAAAATGAAGAATGAAATCCCGTTATCCAGAGGTCTTGGAAGCAGCGCTTCAACAATTGTAGCAGGATTGCTGTTGGCAAATGAAGTGTGCAACAGACCTTATGGATTAGATGAGTTGCTTATTTTGGCAACGGAAATGGAAGGGCATCCGGACAATGTTGCACCGGCATTGCTTGGAGGAATTGTTGTCAGTGCGATGGATAGAGGAGAAGTGCTCTATCAGTGTATTGAGCCGAACGAAGATTGGAGTACAGTCGTATATATTCCAAACAAGCCTTTGGCGACGAAGAGAGCAAGGGAAGTGTTGCCAACAAGTTATTCCAAACAAGATGCCGTATTCAATGTATCAAGAGCATCGATGTTGACACTCGCGCTGATGAGGGGTGACTTGGATTTGGTGGGAAGAATGATGGAAGACAGACTTCATCAACCATATCGATTACCTTTAATTGAAGGATATGATAAGATTTTTGATGCAGCGAAGCAAGGCGGTGCAAAAGGTGTTGCTTTGAGTGGCGCCGGTTCGACTTTGATTGCATTTTGTGAACGAAAATGGGAACAAGAGGTTCTTGATAGAATGGAAGATGCAGTTTGTTCCAATTCTTTGGACGGAGTTTGTAAGATTCTTCATCCGTTACAACAAAATAGTTATTTTGAGTAGAGTGTTTTTTTGAAAAAAGATAAGGTTGAATAGACTTCCGTGTTTCGAAGAATAGGAAGTGAGTTTCATAGAAAAGTGAGAAATAAGCTGATAATCGGATAGAAAAGAGGGATGGTATGGGAGTTATTGTGCAAAAATACGGTGGTTCTTCTCTTGCTACAACAGAGCGAATTCGTAATGTGGCACGAAGAATTATCGAAACAAAAAAGAAAGGGAATCAAGTAGTAGCGATTGTGTCTGCAATGGGAGACAGTACGGACGATTTGATTGCTCTTGCAAAAGAAATTTCTGACAGACCACCTAAGAGAGAAATGGATATGCTTCTTTCAACAGGCGAGCAGGTGTCTATTTCACTGTTGGCAATGGCGATTGAGTCAATGGGAGAAGATGTGATTTCTTTGACAGGTCAGCAAGCAGGAATTCGAACGGATGATATGTACAGTAAGGCAAGAATTGTCAATATTGTATCGACACGTTTGGAGCAGGAAATCAAGGATAAAAGTATTGTGATTGTAGCAGGATTTCAGGGAATCAATGCGAATGATGATATCACCACTCTGGGAAGAGGCGGTTCTGATACGACAGCAGTTGCGATTGCAGCGGCTGTGAAAGCGAAGGTATGTGAAATCTATACCGATGTAGACGGTGTCTATGCGGGAGATCCTCGTATTATCAAAGGAGTCAAGAAGTTGGATGTGATTTCTTATGATGAGATGTTGGAACTTGCAACACTTGGAGCGGCGGTATTGCATCCTCGTTCTGTGGAAGTTGCAAAGATTCATGGAGTAACAATACATGTGCGTTCCAGTTTTACCGATACAACAGGAACGCTGGTTCAGGAGGTAGGAGATATGGAAAAAGAAATTATTGTGACAGGAATTGCACATGATATGGATGTTGTAAAGATGGCGATTTTCGGTGTTCCGGATGAACCGGGTGTTGCATACCTGATTTTTGATGAGTTGGCAAAGGCACATATTAATGTACAGATGATTGTGCAAAGTGCTGAGAAAAAAGGCGTGAATGATATTGCGTTCACCGTTCCGAAGAGTGATAAAGAAGAAGCGCTTGAAATTATTACACGATTCAAAGAAAAAGTCGGAGCAAATGCTGTTATTATGAAAGACGGACTTGCAAGATTGAGCATTGTCGGCGCCGGAATGATTACCAATCCGACAGCAGCAGCTCGTATGTTCATGGTTCTGTCCAAAGCGGGTATCAACTTGGAGATGATCAGTACTTCCGACATTAAGGTATCAGTGATTATTGATGCGAAACGTTGTGTGGAAGCTGCCGAAATTGTAGCGAAAGAGTTTGATTTGGTAGAAGAAAATTAAAATAAAAAAGTTCTTATGAAAGTCGAAAACTATCGCATTTCATAAGAACGGTATTTGTTGTATTTAGAAAGACGGAGGACTTGCTACCCACAAAATTTCCGCTTTGATGCCGGAAATATTGGAGATAGAATGTTCCTCGTTGGGAGAAAAGTAAAAACTTTCTCCTTTTTTAATTTAAATTGTCGTTTGCCGATTGTAAGCAAAATGGTACCGCGAAGGACATATCCAAACTCTTCGCCCGTATGAGGTCGGTCCACTTCTGTTTTTTGTCCCGGTGGAATTTCCATCAAAATAGGTTCCATAATATTTTTCTGTGAGTTTGGGATGAGCCAGTGGATTGTGGTTTTGAGATGCTCGTTATAAGAAGTATAGATATCGTCTTTCCCATAGACAACCTTATCATCAATCGCATCGTCAAAAAAAGATTTCAAATCAGTTCCCAAAACTTCCAAGATATCCATCAGTGTAGAAATAGAAGGAGAAGTTAAATTTCGTTCTACCTTTGAGATAAACCCTTTGGTTAAATCACAACGAAGTGCCAATTCTTCTTGCGTGAGCTGGTTGAGAATGCGTAATCGTTTTATTTTTTCACCGATATCCATTTCAAATCTCCTTATATTCTCTAAAAAAATATCCACAAAACCATTTCGATTTATAGTATAATAAAACAGTATGATAGAACTAATTATCGTATCAAACAATACAATAGTATCATGAATTATTTTAGAAATCAAGGAGAATCAAATACGATGAGGATAAATCAATATATTGCACACTGCGGAATTTCGTCGAGAAGAAAAGCGGATCAACTGATAGAGGAAGGTCGAGTGTTTGTGAACGGGAAGAAGGTTACAAGTCCCGGAATGCAGGTAGAAGAAGGGAATGATATGGTTAAGGTAGACGGGAAAATTATTTCGTCAGAAGTCAATAAAGTCTACTACATGTTGAACAAACCGCTTCGATATATCAGCGCGGTATCGGATGACAGAGGAAGAAATACAGTTTTGGAATTGTTTCGAACGAAAGAAAGAATCTATCCTGTGGGGAGATTGGATTATCTGTCTACCGGCTTGCTCCTTTTGACCAATGATGGAGAGCTTGCAAATCGTTTGATTCATCCAAGATATCACTTAGAAAAAACTTATTTTGTGCAAGTGAAAGGAGATGCTCCTGAGAACTTGAAAGAACGATTCCAAAAAGGAATGTTTTTGGACGGATACAAGACAAAACCGGCGGAGTTGGAGTTTTTGGGCAAACGAGACGGAATCATCAAATATAAGGTGACTTTGCGTGAGGGAAGAAACAGACAAATCAGAAAGATGTTTGAAGCGGCTCGGTTGAAAGTGGTTTCCTTGAAACGAATTTCGATGGGGGATTTGTATATCGGGAACTTGAAAGAAGGAGAGTACAGAGCTTTGACAAGCAAGGAAGTGCAGTACCTCAAGAAAGTAACCGGACTGAAAGAAAATAAAGAGTGACAGGAGGGTTTCTTGTGTTGGATATGCAAAAGGTTGGAAACGGCAATAATTTGATAGAGTATATCGAAACAATTTTTTCCGATTTGTCAAAGGGGCATAAGATTTTGGCAAAGTATATCATTTCAAATTATGATAAGGCGGCTTTTATGACTGCGGAAAGTTTAGCAAAGGCGACAGGAGTCAGTCAAGCGACAGTGGTTCGTTTTGCGAATCGCTTGGGATATGAAAGTTACACTTATTTTCAAAAAGATTTGCAGGAATTGTTGAAAAAGCGAATTACGATTGTGCAACGCGCAGAAATGGCAAATAAGTTTGAAAAGGGAAGCATTTTGAAACAAGTGCTACATGCAGATGCCGAAAATATCAAAAGTACGCTTGAAGAATTGGATGAAGAACGATTTAATCATGTTGTAGATATGATTTTTCATTCACGAAAGACCTATATTGTCGGCTTGAGAAGTTCGGGTATCGTATCGGACTATCTGGGGTATTATTTGAATTTTTTGATAGACAATGTAGAGATTGTGCGATATGGAATCAATGATGTTTTTGAGCAGATTTTGAAGGTGAAAGAAGATGATGTTGTCATCGGAATCAGCTTTCCGAGATATTCCAAACGAACTTATGAATTGATGAAGTATGCACAAGAACAAGGAGCCAACACCATTGCGATTACAGACAGTAATTTTTCGCCGATTGCAGAGTGTTCTAAGGAAGTTTTGATTGCCAAGAGCAATTTGGCATCTTTTGTAGACTCCCTGGTTGCACCGCTCAGTATGGCAAACGCGCTGATTATTGCAGTCAGTATGAAAAAGCGCGAAGAGACACAGGCTCATTTCTCAAAGTTGGAAAAAATTTGGAGCAAGTACGATATTTATTAGATATCATTCATATAAAAATTGGGAGGAGCAAAGATGATTGTAGCAATTGATGGACCGGCAGGCTCCGGAAAGAGTACGATTGCCAAAAAAACGGCAGAACAGCTTGGATTTGTATATATTGATACGGGTGCGATGTATCGTGCATTGACTTACGGTTACTTGCAAGCACCGATAGACTGTTCGAAAAAAGAAGAACGGATTGCTTTTTTGGAACGAATGAAGGTCGGATTCAATCAAAAAAATGAAATTACGCTCAATGACATTGTTATTAAGGACGAAATTCGCACTTCCGAAGTAAGCGAAAAAGTGTCTTATATTTGTTCGTTTCCGGAGATTCGTGAAGCGATGACACAATTACAGAGAGAGCTTGCGAAGAAACATTCCGTCATTATGGACGGAAGAGACATCGGAACAAGCGTATTTCCCAATGCAGACTTGAAGTTGTTTTTTGTTGCTGACAGCAAAGAGAGAGCAAGGAGAAGACAACTCGATTATCTTGCAAAAGGAATTGAAAAAACAGTGGAAGAAGTAGAAAAAGAAATTGTCAAACGAGATGAGTTGGATTCCTCAAGAGAACTATCTCCGCTGTGCAAGGCAAAAGATGCGATTGAAATAGATACCACGGCATTGTCGATTGATGAAGTGTGTGAGAAGATTTTTTTACTGGTAGATGAGCGTAAAGGAGCGTAAAAAATGAAATCATACTGTGTAACCTTGAATCGCGAAAAAATACTTCCTCACATGGAGAAGATTTTGGCAGAAAAATGCTATTGCGAATTTGTGCATAAGAAGAGATATCCTTGTGAAGACGGATTTATTGAGGTGATGCTTTTTGAAAAGTTACATCTTAGGACAACTTCCTATTCCGGATTAACAGTCGTTTTTGTTTGTAGAGAGGAAGTGTGCTATGCAGATGTGTTTGCATTTGCCGGTGGAGACGGGATTTTGAATATTGATTGGGGAGCCGGCAATTCCCTTGCAAAAGAAGTCGTAACGGTGTTGGAAGAGTTTGTTTAAATAGGATATTTCGTATTATGAACGGAATGTTATAAAATAGCAGATAGAGAGAGGACAGGAAGAAAGGAGAGTGAAAAGAGTGTATTGTTTTTTTAGAAATCTATTGAAACCGTTTATCATGTTTTTATATCAGGTAAAAATAGAGGGGAAGGAACATATTCCGACAGACAGTTCGGCAATTCTCGCACCGAATCACCGTAGCAACTGGGATCCGCTTTGGGTTGCTTTTATCACAAATCGGGAAATTGCTTTTTTGGCAAAAGAAGAGTTGTTTCATAACAAAATCATAGGTTTTTTGTTAAAGAAATGTCATGTGATTCCGATAAAAAGAAACACCGGTGATATGGCAGCGATTCGAACTTGTATCAGGTCATTGAAAAAAGGAGAACTTTTGGGGATTTTTCCGGAGGGGACAAGAGTAAAAAACGGAAAAGAGAGTGAACCGAAAGAGGGCGTGGCGTTGCTTGCGTCAAAGGCAGGTGCACCTATTATTCCAATCAGTATCTCAGCAGATTATCGGATGTTCGGAAAAAATAAAGTTGTGATACATCCGCCTGTTGTGTTGCAAGATACATGGACTTATGAAGAATCGATGGAACGAGTAATGAAGATTGTAAATGAGGGTGTAACATTAGGATGAAACTGATTGTATCAAAAAAAGCAGGTTATTGCTTTGGGGTAAAACGAGCAATGGATCGGGCGGAAAAATTGTTGGAAGAGAAACAAAATGTAAAGGTTGTTTCGTTTGGTGCGTTGATTCATAACAAACAGGCAACGGAAAAATTGGAAGAAAAAGGACTCTTGGAGTTGAATCGAATTGAAGACATTCCAAACGGAAGTATCGTGATTATTCGTTCTCACGGATTGGGAAAACATTATTACGAAGAATTGCAAGACAAGAATTGTATCATCGAAGATGCGACCTGTCCTTTTGTAAAAAAAATCCAAAACATTGCCGGCGAAAACAAAAAAAAGGGCAAAAAAATTATTATTATCGGTGACAAATATCATCCTGAAATAGAAGGAATCAATTTGTGGGCAGGTGGAGATTGTATCATAGGAAAAGATTGTTCCGATTTTTTATTTTTGAAAGGGAGTAAAGAATCCTTTATTGTAGTAACACAAACAACTTTCAGTGTTGAAAAATATCAAGAAATCAAAAAATGTTTGAAAGACAATTTGAAAGATATTGTTTTTTATGATACAATTTGTGATGCAACGAAAGTTCGCCAAGAAGATGCAATGAAAATATCGCAAGAAGTGGATGTAATGGTTGTTATAGGCGGGAAACACAGCTCTAACACCAAGAAATTGTACAACTTGTGTGAGAATATTTGCAAAACTTTTTTGATAGAAACAGTAAATGATATTGACGAAGACACGATAAAGCCTTATGATATAATTGGAGTAACAGCAGGAGCTTCTACTCCGGACTTTATCATCAACGAAGTCGTAGATTTTATTGTTCACATAAAAAAATAGGTTAAGGAGTTGGGTTTGATGAGTAGCGAAATGGAAAAGCTATTGCAAGAAGAAGAGCAAAATTATGAAGAGGTCTATAGAGGATCGATTGTAAAAGGTTATGTAGAAAGAGTGAAACCGGATTCTTATTACATTACTTTGAACTACAAAACAGACGGAGTTTTACCGCGTTCTGAAATGAGTGGAGACGAAGAACTTCAAGTTGGAGATGAAGTATCTCTTGAAGTAATCAAGATTGACAAAAATACAGGTGAAATCATTCTTTCTAAGAAAAGACTTGATGCTTTCAAAGCATGGGATGATTTGGAAGTAGGAAAAGTCATTGATGTAAAAGTAGCTGAAATTGGAAATAAAGGGCTCATCGTTAAGTATAAAAACTCCATCAAAGGATTTATTCCGTTAAGTCATGTTGCAAACCGTTTTGTAAAAGACGAGGATCTTCAAGAGTTTGCAGGACAAGAATTTCAAGCGGAAATTATTGATGTAGAACCAAGAAAGAGAAGATTGATTCTTTCCAGAAAAGTGATTATCGCAAGAGAAGAAGAAGCAAAGCGTGACGAATTTGTTAAGACACTTGAAGTAGGCAATGTGTATACCGGTGTCGTTCGTGATATCAAAAATTACGGAATGTTCGTTGATTTGGGCGCTATGACAGGATTGGTTCATATCAGTGAATTATCTTGGAACAGAAGAGACAAAATTGAAGAACTTTATAAAGTGGATGATGAAGTACAAGTAAAAGTAGTTGATTTTGATCCTGAAAAAGGAAGACTTTCTTTGAGTATCAAAGCATTGTCCGAAGATCCTTTTGAAACGTTCAGAAAGAATGCAAAAGTAGATGATATCATCGAATGTACCGTAAAGAACATCAAAGAGTATGGTGTATTCGTGAAATTAAATGAAACAGTGGATGGATTTATCCATATTTCAAATTTATCTTCCTCTTATGTAAAGAATCCTAATGAAGTAGTTTCACAAGGGGATGTCATTACTGCAAGAATCATCAGCATCAATGAAGAAACTCAAAAAGTAGAGTTGACAATGAATTTGAATCCGGATGCGGAAGAGACTGTTGAAGAGGAAGCGGTTGTAGAAGAAGTGGCAACAGAAGAAGCACCTGTAGGAGAAACAGCTACAGAAGATGCGGTTGTAGAAGAAACAGTTGCAGAAGAAGCACCTACAGAAGAAACAGTTACAGAATAATCAAAGCAATAGATAAAAAGATACCATATTCCATGGAGTGTGGTATCTTTCTTTATATCAACAACATAAACAAAAATGAAAGAGAGATATAACTTGTATATAATACAAATCGCCGGTTAACATTATAATAAAAATCCGGTTTTTTAACATTGTCCTCATTGAAACAACCGGAATCAAATTTCGGTGTCATTAAACTATGAACAATAGCTTGAAATGATGACAGAGGGTAAACGAAACAGAGAATGGTATATTCAAAAACAACATAATCGGATGGCAATATCTTGTCTTGACCAGATGAAATGTGAGAAATTTTCAAACAGCTTGCTTTCCTTTTTCAAATAAGTGTATAATATAAGAAAGTTTTTGATGAACGTAGTGTGTTATAGTGAATTGGTGTGAACAGTTACAAATGGAGACTCTGTTCGGATGAATTGACTGCAACAACAGATAACAAGGATAGAAAGAAGGGATAGTATGATTAAGTTATGTGAAGAGATATTATTGAACTCAAATCCATCTACAACCGATTTGAGACAAAATGATTTTTTGATTCGTTTTCGTACCAATACAAGCCCATGTATGATTTATGTGATGGAAGACAAGAAGAATTCCCTGTTAGAAAGAATTCAACATAATGAGAGCTTACTTTTTTCTAAAGAGTATTCTCCGAGTTATCGAATCTTATACACAAAAGAGTATCGTGATTTGGATGAGGAGTTGTTCAAATGCGGATATGAAAAATGTATGGAAGGAACAGTAAAAGTATTAGATATCAGCAAATTGCAAAAAGAATTGTTTACCTTTGCAAGCTATATTCAAAACGGAGTTTTTATTGAAGAAGAACTCGAAGATCATTGGATGGCAAACTATGTTAAGTTCTTAGATATGTCTGAAGAAAGAGTCCGTGTTTTTCATGACAATATGTCGCGTACACAAGAAAAATTCTATTATTTTACATTGTTAGAGGAAGGCGTTCCGGTCGGAGTGGCATACGGAAGTTTGGATCGTGGAATTTTTACTGTTTGTGATATTGTGATTGTGCCTCGTTACCGCGGATTGTCTTATTCCAAAAGATTGTTGATGTGTATGTTGAGTTATGCATATCGGTATGATGCAGAGCTTGTGATTGCAGAAGTAGAGGACCTAAATATTGTAGCAAATCATTTGTTTGAAAAAGTGGGATTTGAAGACGGGTATCGTTTTTGGGAAAGATACAAAGAAATGATTGACAATGATTAAAAAGAATAGTATACTTTAATGGTTAGCAAAGCAGAGAATCCGTCTCTCACCTTATAACTGCGGTTCATAAGGTAAAATCATTTTATTGTGTAATTTAAGGGCGGATAGAATGCTATTCGCCCTGTTTTTATGTCGAAAACAGAGCGAATCATTTGATAAATTTTGGAGGTGTATCATTATCAAAGAACAACAAATCAATGAAGAAATCCGTGACAAAGAGATCCGTTTGATTGGAGAGAGCGGAGAACAATTGGGGATTATGTCTGCAAAGCAAGCATTGGAATTAGCAACGGCCCAAGAGTTGGATCTTGTGAAAATTTCTCCGAATGCTGTACCGCCGGTGTGTAAAATCATGGATTACGGTAAGTACAAGTATGAATCGGCAAAGAGAGAGAAAGAGTCAAAGAAAAAACAAAAAGTAGTAGTAATGAAAGAACTCAGACTTCGTCCTGCAATCGAAGAAAATGATTTGAAAACCAAAGCAAAAATGGGAACAAAGTTTTTGGCGAACGGAGATAAATTGAAAGTTTCTGTTCGGTTTAGAGGAAGAGAGTTAGGACATAAGGATATTGGATTCATTGTACTGGATAAATTTGTTGAGTTGGTTCAAGAACAAGGTACACCGGTTGGAAAACCAAAAATGGAAGGAAACAGTCTTGTGTTGATGGTAGAGCCGACTGCAAAGAAATAATACATTCAGTTAAGTTTAGAAGGAGGAAAACATCATGCCAAAAATGAAAACTCACAGAGGAGCTGAAAAAAGATTCAAAATGACCGGTTCCGGAAAATTAAAAAGAGGTAAGGCTTACAAAAGTCATATTCTTACTAAAAAATCTGCAAAAAGAAAAAGAAATTTGAGACAAGCAGGTATTGTAACTAAAGGTGATCAAGATCGTATCTCAAGATTATTACCATATCTATAAGAATTAGTAAGGAGGATAAAAATGGCTAGAGTAAAAAAGGCAGTTAATGCAAAGAAAAAACATAAAAAAATATTAAAACTTGCAAAAGGATTCAGAGGTGGAAGATCTAAATTATTCCGTCCGGCAAATGCATTTGTAATGAAAGCATTGAGCCATGCTTATGTAGGTAGAAAATTAAAGAAAAGAGATTTTAGAAAACTTTGGATTCAAAGAATCAATGCCGGAACAAGAGCAAACGGCATGAGCTATTCCAAATTTATGTACGGTTTGAAAAAAGCCGGAATTACAATCAACAGAAAAATGTTATCCGAAATGGCAATTCATGATCCTGAAGGATTTTCTGCATTGGTTGAAACAGCAAAAGCAGCACAATAGTCGCTACTTTGTGAAAATCAAAAAACAAGTCCTTATTTCTTCAAAGTGTTGGAGAGATAAGGACTTTTTGTATGGAAAACAAAAAATATATGTGTAGTCGTACATGTTGTTGTAATGACGGATAGATTATTTGATATGTTGCAGTTCAATGTATAAGAAAATTGAGAAACATCTCAGTTTTAGTGATAAGAATGGTTAAACAATATCCTCTTCCGTCATTACAACAATATGATTTGAAAGGCATAGTTCGGCAAAGATACCATGTCGATTTATTAAAGTTTTGGTAAAAGTACCGTCATAAATTTTGCCCTTGCCACAGGATGGACTTTTCGATTTTAACAGTGCATGAGTTGCATTTGGTGAAAAACATTTTTTTGCACCCAGTTGAAATTCTTTTGTGACATCAGTATTTTCTCTGTTGATTACTTTATTTCCGTTTCTTTCGCATGGGATTCTCGGAGTACCGAGTCCGCCGGCTTCTTCCGGACAGACAGCAATATAGCATTTATCTTTCAAAAATTCAATTACCTTTTGATTGTAATTGTTTTCGCCGTTATATGTGCAGTTTTTTCCAAGCAAGCATGCGCTGACAAGCCATAATTCTTTCATAGTGGATCTTTGTATGGAATGAGCGAAAATTGTCATTCTTCTTCCTTTCCGAGATTTTCTTAGTTTCTGATATTATCTGTTATTAGCAGGTAAAAATATTATTTTCTATAAGATGATTGTACAGAATTTTAGTATCAGAATCAATGGAGATGCCAAAAAATTCAGAGGTATACATTCGCTGTAGGAGACAATACCATCAATACCGAATTTCAAATTACATACTTTTTTGACTCTTACCAAAATGTTAGAGTATTTGATATACTTCTGAGTAATACTCAGCTGTACTGATTTTTATGAAGTTGCGGTACGATAATTTTTTGAACAGACCACAATTCTGTCATGCTATTTTGTTAAAATATTATTTTGGTATGATGTGCCGAAAAGGTAGAAGAAGGGAAAATGAAATGACAAAACAGGATAATTTTATTGATTTCGGAGAAAAATATCAAAAAAGATAGGATATTTGCTTTTTTATAAAATATTTTTGATAAAAAATATAAAATATTGATAATTTCTACAAAAAACAGAGGACTTGTTTTTTGATTTATGGTATACTTTTTAACTACTAAAATAGTTTGGAATATCAAGCTTCTATTGATAAATATATAACAAAATTTCTTTCGAAAATTATCAAAAAGAGAGATTAGGGCACGCTGTTTTTGGGAATAAGTAAGAGTAACACGGTTATGATTTACTTTTAAGAAAGGGCTCATAAAATATAGTGATAGAGGTGTATTGATATTCGATAGAAAATAAAAAGCGTATTTAAGAAAAGGAGTTTTCTATGGATTTTGAAAAAATATTATTCGAGAAACAAGGTTCGGTAGGTATTGTCAGAATTAACAATACAAAAGCATTGAATGCATTGAACTCTCAAGTAATTGAAGAGTTGGATGCTGTATTCGATTTAATTGCAAAAGATGACGATGTAGATGTTGTCGTGTTGTCCGGAAGCGGAAAGGCCTTTGTTGCCGGAGCGGATATTAAAGAGATGATTCTGATGAATGCGATGGAGGGAAAAGAATTCGGAGTTGCCGGAGCAAATGTATTCAGAAAAATAGAATTGTTCCAAAAACCTGTAATTGCAGCAATTAACGGTTTTGCTCTTGGTGGAGGATGCGAGCTTGCGATGGCTTGTGATATCAGAATTGCATCTGCCAAAGCAAAGTTCGGACAACCTGAGGTAAGCTTGGGAATTACACCTGGTTTTTCAGGGACACAAAGATTATCCAGATTGGTTGGAGTTGGAATTGCAAAGGAAATGATTTATACGGCAAAAGTAATTGATGCAGACGAAGCTTATCGTATCGGTTTGGTCAATCATGTGGTGGAACCCGAGAAATTGATAGATAAAGCACTTGAAATGGCAAATGTAATCGCTAAAAATGAACAAATAGCGGTTCGTTATTCTAAGGAATGTATCAATCGCGGTTTGGATACGGATATGGATACGGCAATTCAATTTGAAGCGTCTCTGTTTGGAATTTGTTTCTCATCAGAAGACCAAAAAGAAGGAATGAAAGCATTCTTAGAAAAAAGAGCACCTAAATTCAAGACAAAATAGGATAAGTTCCGGAGTTAAAATAAATAGCAAAAATGTTGTGTTGTAAACAATGAATTTTTATAAATTTTTTTGTTTGGTAAGTTAAGTTATACAAAATGATATATGGAGGGATTTACAGATGAAAATTTGTGTTGTAGGTACAGGAACAATGGCAAGTGGAATTACCCAAACATTTGCAGTAAACGGATTTGAAGTAATTGAAAGAGGAAGAAGAGAATCTTCTATCGAAACATCTAAGGCAGGTATTATTAAAAATTTAGAAAAATTAGTTTCAAAAGGAAAAATGACAGAGGAGGCAAAAGACAAAGCTCTTGCAAACATCACTTATACGATGGAGTTTGCTGACTGTAAAGAAGCTGATCTCTTTATAGAAGTAGTTGCAGAAGATATGGCAACAAAACACGCCATTATTGCCGATATTGAAGCTGTGGCGAAAGAAAGTGCCGTTATTGCAACAAATACTTCTTCACTTTCTGTAACAGAAATTGCTGCAGGAACTCAAAATCCTGCAAGAGTAATTGGAATGCATTTCTTTAATCCGGTTCCGATGATGAAATTGGTAGAAATTATTCGTGGAGAAATGACATCTGATGATGCGCATAACTTGGTATACAAACTATCGGAAGAAATCGGAAAAACTCCTGTAACTGTAAATGAAGCGCCTGGATTTGTAGTAAACAGAATTTTGATTCCGATGATTAACGAAGGAATCGGAATCTTTGCAGAGGGAGTGGCATCAAAAGAAGAGATTGACTCTGCAATGAAACTGGGAGCGAACCATCCGATGGGACCTTTGGAATTGGGAGATTTGATAGGGCTTGATGTAGTGCTTGCCATTATGGACGTTCTTTATACCGAATTCGGCGATCCGAAATACAGAGCACATACCTTGTTACGCAAAATGGTTCGTGCAGGAAAATTAGGAAGAAAAACAAAACAAGGATTTTATGATTATCGCTAAGAAGAATCGAAGACCGATATTGTAAGAAAATTTCGTTTGTATCAAATAAATTCGTTTGTATCAAATAAAGAAGTAGTTAAATTTATAAAAATTTAGGAGGATTTTACATGAGAGAAGTTGTAATAGCAAGTGCGGCAAGAACAGCGGTAGGAAGTTTCGGAGGGGCATTCAAGGATGTTCCTGCAGTAGATTTGGGAGTTTGTGCGGCAAAAGAAGCAATTAAAAGAGCAGGTATCACTCCGGAACAAATTGAAGAATCTTATATCGGTAATGTATTGTCTGCGGCTTTGGGACAAAATGTAGCAAGACAAGTATCAATGGGAGCAGGCATTCCAAAAGAAAAACCTGCAATGAGTATCAATATGGTTTGCGGTTCGGGACTTCGTGCAGTTTCTTTGGCAGCACAATTGATTGGTGTCGGAGATGCCGATATTATCTTAGCAGGCGGAACAGAAAGTATGAGTATGGCGCCTTACGCGATTCCTACTTCTCGTTGGGGAGCAAGAATGGGAGATAAAACAATCGTAGATACCATGGTAAACGATGGTTTGACAGATGCTTTTAACCACTACCACATGGGAATTACAGCAGAAAACATCAATGAACAATGGAATATCACAAGAGAAGAGCAAGATGAATTGGCATTGGCTTCTCAGTTACACGCTGAAGCTGCACAAAACGAAGGTCGCTTTGATGAAGAGATTGCACCTTTCGTAGTAAAAACAAGAAAAGGTGAAGTTGTTGTAGATAAAGATGAGTTCATCAAACCGGGAATGACAATGGAAAAATTGTCAAAATTAAAACCTGCATTTAAAAAAGACGGTTCCGTAACAGCAGGTAATGCTTCCGGAATCAACGATGGAGCTGCAATGTTGGTATTGATGTCAAAAGAAAAAGCGGAAGAATTGGGAGTGACACCTCTTGCAACAATTGTATCTTATGCAAGTGCAGGTGTAGATCCTTCCATCATGGGAATCGGACCGGTTCCTGCAAGCAAAAAAGCATTGGAAAAAGCAGGAATGACAGTAGATGACATCGATTTATTCGAAGCAAACGAAGCATTTGCGGCACAATCTGTAGCAGTAGTAAGAGAACTCAACATTCCGAGAGAAAAATTGAATGTAAACGGAGGAGCAATTGCAATCGGACACCCTATCGGAGCATCCGGAGCAAGAATCTTAGTTACATTGCTTCACGAAATGAAACGCCGTGATGCAAAACACGGTTTGGCAACACTTTGTATCGGCGGAGGAATGGGAACAGCACTTATCGTAAAACGATAATTCTCATTTCGAGTTGACAACTTGATTTGTCAAATGAAGTCAACAAAAAAATAACATCCAAGAATAAATAGATAAAACAAAAAGCAATTCAGATAATTTGATGTGACCCCAAAAAGTTAGAATAAAAATCTAACAATTGGAGGTCGATACAATTTCAATGTTTGAGTTGCTTTTTTTGTTGAAAATAATTTTAATTAAAAAAGACAATATAAAATGAAATATATTGCACATACGAAGAAAATTTTTTGAAGAAAAAATTAAAGAAAATTATTTTTTTATCGTTGATTTTACAAAGGATACAGGAGAACAACGAAAAATTGTTAAAATTTTTTCAAAAAGATATTGGAAAATTTCAAAATAAGAGATATACTATGTAGGTAAGTGCTATGAGATATATTCTACATTATGAGATACATTCTACATAAGGAATTAACCTCTCATAGCAGAACAAACTTTAACCATATTTTAAGGAGGAAGAAACATGGATTTTGGTTTATCAAAACAACATATTTTAATGCAACAAATGTTGCAAGAATTCGCTGTAAACGAAGTGAAGCCGCTTGCTGCAGATGTTGATGAAGAAGAAAGATTTCCTGAAGAAACAGTAGCAAAAATGCAAAAAATCGGTTTATTGGGAATCCCTTATCCAAAAGAATACAAAGGACAAGGTGGAGACTATTTAGCGTATGTTATGGCAGTAGAAGAACTTTCAAAAGTTTGTGCTACAACAGGTGTTATTGTTTCTGCACATACATCTTTATGTTGTGCTCCAATTTATGAAAACGGAACAGACGAACAAAAAGAAAAATTCTTAGCTCCATTGATTAGCGGAGAAAAATTGGGAGCATTCGGTTTGACAGAACCTAATGCCGGAACAGATGCTGCAGGACAAACTACAACAGCAGTGTTAGATGGAGATGAATGGGTACTTAACGGTTCCAAAATCTTTATCACAAATGCAATTTATGCTGACACATATGTTGTAATTGCAGTAACAGACAAATCTCAAGGAACAAGAGGAACATCTGCGTTCATCGTAGAAAAAGGAACTCCCGGATTCAGCTTTGGATTGAAAGAAAAGAAAATGGGTATCAGAGGTTCTGCTACAGCTGAACTTATCTTTGAAAACTGCCGTATTCCAAAAGGAAACCTTCTTGGCGGATTAGGTAAAGGATTCAAAATCGCAATGCAAACTCTTGACGGAGGACGTATCGGTATCGCTGCTCAAGCACTTGGAATCGCTGAAGGAGCTTTAGATGAAGCAGTTGCTTACGTAAAAGAAAGAAGACAATTCGGTCGTCCACTTTCTAAATTCCAAAATACACAATTCCAATTAGCAGATATGTTTGCAAGAGTTGATGCTGCTAAATACTTGGTATACAAAGCAGCTTGGAAAAAACAAAACAAATTGCCATATGGAGTTGACTCTGCAACAGCAAAACTATTCGCTGCTGAAACAGCAATGTTTGTAACAACAAAAGCAGTTCAATTATTTGGTGGATACGGATACACAAGAGATTATCCGGTTGAAAGAATGATGAGAGATGCTAAGATAACTGAAATCTATGAAGGAACTTCAGAAGTACAAAGAATGGTTATCGCTAAGAGCTTATTGAAATAGGAAAGGGGAATGGGACAAATGAAGATTGTAGTTTGTATAAAACAAGTACCGGATACAGCTGAAGTTAAAATCGACCCAAAAACAAATACTTTGATTCGTGATGGTGTACCTTCTATTATTAACCCTGACGATAAAGCAGGATTGGAAGCAGCACTTCGTATTAAAGATGAAATTGGTGCAGAAGTTACTGTTGTTTCAATGGGACCTCCTCAAGCAGAAGTTGTTTTGAGAGAAGCAATGGCTATGGGAGCGGACAAAGCAGTTTTAGTTTCCGGAAGAGAATTCGGTGGAGCGGATACATGGGCAACATCCCGTACAATTGCAGCTGCATTGAAAAACTTAGAATATGATATGATTATTGCAGGACGTCAAGCGATTGACGGAGATACAGCACAAGTTGGACCTCAAATCGGAGAACATCTTCACTTACCTGCTGTAACTTATGCTGAAGATATCAAAGTAGAAAAAGACGCAGTAGTTGTTAAGAGAAAATTCGAAGACAGATATCAAACAATTAGAGCAAAATTCCCTTGCTTAATTACAGCTTTGAAAGAATTAAACGAACCAAGATATATGACAGTTAGCGGAATCTTTGAAGCTTACGAAAAAGAAATTCCTGTATGGGGAGTAAATGATATCCCTGTTGATGCAAGTGACCTTGGATTAAAAGGATCTCCTACAAAAGTTAAAAAATCCTTTACAAAAGGTGCAAAAACAGCAGGAAAATTATTTGATAACCTTAGCCCGGCTGAAGCTGCAAAAGTTATCGTTGAAAAACTTCAAGAAAAATATATCTTATAATTTTTTGAAAGTAAGTTAAAGCAAAAGTTGTAGAAAAGAAAACGGATAAAAATATAGAATATAGGAGGGATTTTTGTGAACCTTTCAGAATTTAAAGGTGTTTTAGTGTTCACTGAACAAAGAACTGGTGAATTACAAAAAGTTTCTTTGGAACTTATTGGAGAAGCAAGAAGATTAGCAGATGAATTAGGACAAGAAGTAATCGCAGGATTAATCGGAAAAGATGTTGCAGGATTAACAGGCGGGTTGATTTCCCATGGTGCTGATAAAGTATATGTAGTAGATAGCCCTGTTGCTGAACTTTACATGACAGAACCATATACAAAATCAATTGTTGCTATCATTGAAGAAGTGAAACCTGCTATCGTACTATTCGGAGCTACATCAATCGGTCGTGACCTTGCTCCGAGAGTAGCAGCAAGATGGCATACAGGATTGGTTGCTGACTGTACAAGTCTTGCAATCGAAGAAGGAACAGGAAACCTATTAAGTACTCGTCCTGCATTTGGTGGAAACATTATGGCTACAATCGCTTGCCCTGATTTCAGACCACAAATGTCTACAGTACGTCCGGGAGTTATGCAAAAATTAGATGCTGACCCAAGCAGAAAAGGTGAAGTAATTAACTTTGACGCTAAATTGACAGAAGCTGATAAAACAGTAGAAATTATTGAAGAAGTAAGAGAAACAACAAAACGTGTAAACATTGAAGAAGCGGATGTACTTGTTTCTGCAGGTCGTGGAGTTGGTGGACCTGATAAATTCCAACCATTAGAAGATTTGGCAGCAGTATTAAAAGGAACAGTTTCCGGTTCTCGTGCTACAATCGATAGCGGTTGGTTGCCAAAAGAACGCCAAGTAGGACAAACAGGAAAAACAGTTCGTCCTCAACTTTATATGGCTTGCGGTATTTCCGGAGCTATCCAACACTTGGCTGGTATGGAAGAATCTGATTTCATCGTAGCTGTAAACAAAAACCCTGAAGCACCTATCTTTGAAGTTGCTGATATCGGGGTTGTTGGAGACCTACACAAAGTGTTACCTTTAGTAACAGAAGAAATCAAAAAAGCTCAATTAGCAGAAGCTAATAAATAAGAACTCCTTATAGAAGGATTGTATTAGAATAGAGTACTGATAAAGGAAGTGTTCCGTCGATAGACGGAAACACTTCCTTTTTGTATAAAGAAAACCACGCGATAGTCGCGTGGTTCAAAAAAGCTTAAGCGGTGAAAAAAAACCTCCTAATGTGCTAAACTGTATAAAAGCCTGCCAGCTGATGAAAAACAGAATAGATTAGGAGGAACATTAAAATGTCTCAACAAAATAATGTCAATAACAGTTTAGCACATACCAAATGGAATTGTAAGTACCATGTAGTATTTGCACCAAAATATAGAAGAAAAGTCTTTTATGGAGAAAAAAAGGAAGCGATAAGAGATATAATAAGAACATTATGTCAGTGGAAAGGAGTTGAAATAATAGAAGGAGAAGTTTGTCCCGATCATATACATCTATTACTTAGTATACCACCAAAAATAAGTGTATCGAGTTTCATGGGATATCTGAAAGGAAAAAGCAGTCTAATGATATTTCAAAAATATGGAAACATGAAGTTTGCATATAGAAACAGAGAGTTTTGGTGTAAAGGATATTACGTAGATACCGTAGGTAAAAATACAAAAGCAATACAGGAATATATATCAAATCAATTGAAAGTAGATAGAGAAAGTGATCAATTAAGTATATTTGATCCGAGAGACCCGTTTACGGGTAGCAAATAAAAAATGCATGGCTGGCAGGCCAATAAAAAGCACACGTGTGTGCTGCCAGTTAAGATAGGGCTATGCCCGAAAATGAAAAACCACCGGCTATGCCGGTGGATATTTATTTGATAGATGAAATAGATTGATAGGAATAAAAAATTTGTATGGAGAGTTTTTTATACTAAAACATAATGTAAGGATTGAACAACCCAATCTTTATAAGTTTATACTTTTGATTGTTTTATTCATCAGTTTATTGACAGTTTCACAGAGTTTGTCGATAATTTTTTCAAAGTATTTGAATGATTCCATGTTTTCAGGCAATCATGAAAGAATTCTATTGAATTTTAGCATCACAGTTCCTTCCTATTTGTTACAATGTTAAGCTGCTTTTTATGGGTTCATATGTGAGTGATATATGATTTGGTTGTTTCAGATACAACAATGTGAAAGAAAGTGTTTTTTCAAATTAAATATGTATGGAATTTTAATTAAGTTTTGGTATAGAGATACAGTTATTTCCAATAATAATAAGATATGGTAGAATAAAAGCAAAGAGAAGGTTTTTGGAATTTTATCTTATTATTAACAAATATTATGGCAGATAGTTTTCTGTAATCTATCATATCTGTAAAAAGCAGATGATTATGAAACATTTGTAATATGATAGGTTGATTTTGATAGTAAAAAAATCAGTATGCTAGGTTAATAGAAGAATGAAACTGAAATGAAAAGGAGTCTGTGTTATGAAAAAGTATAAAACAATACTTTGTATTGCAATCATTCTTGTGATAGGAGTGATGTTTTCAGCATGTAAAAAACAAGATTCTGTGGATTTGACAGTGGAGCATTTTTTGACAACATTCTATACGGTGAGTGAAGATAATCCATACGAAGTATATCGACAGACACAAGAAAAAGTGACAAATATAGAGGATGCTCAATTGATGATAGATGCATTACTTGCATTTCATAGTAGAGTACAGGAAGATATGACGGAAAAAGGATTTGAAAAATTATTGGCAAATAGATTACTGTTGCAACTTAACAAGGTAATTTATGAAAAGAACCAAACGCTACAAGTAAAGTCTGTCAAAATCACAAACAAAGAAGAAACGACCATGGTAAAGGATGGGATGAATCAGACTTTTGAAGTGGAAGTAGATGTGTTGGATGATTCCGGAACAGTGATTCAAACTTCTGTTCAAAAAGGAAGTTTGATTACAGTAAAAGACGGAGATAAAACAAAGATTGAATCGTATCATTTTGATAATTTGCAAGAGTTGGTACAAAAATAAAGAGGTAGAAAGAACGATAGACTATCAACATTTAGAGTGGTTATATTTGTTGTAAGAAGTATTTGTTGTAAGAAGTATTTGTTGTAAGAAGTATTTGTTGTAAGAAGTATCTGTAACAGATATTTTTTATAGCAATTGCATTTTTTATTGGTTTTTCTAATTGTTCTATGCCTTATTTACCGTAAATATAGTATAGGTATATGTTATTTTTCAGTAATATAAAAATGTTTTTCTTTGGTTAATTGTAAAACTACTAAAGCTTTGTAATAGATAGACCAATATCGAATGAATAAATTGATATTTTCATACTAAAATTCCACAAATCTTGTTTATACTTAGTGAGTATAATAGGGAGATTGTGATGAAAAAAGGAGTATTATTATGTTGCAACATATAGTTGATGTTTTATATTTTTCAGGTGGAGAATTCCATACTTTTTCAACCTCACATTGTGTGATGCTGGGACTGATAGCACTTATTGTAATATTGTTGTTATTGTCCAAAAAGGTTGGATTTTCAGATAGCAAAAATATCTTGCGATATTCTTTTATTGTTGCTTTAATGTTGCAACAATTCATGTTGTATAGTTGGTATATGTTGAATCAGCAGTTCAGTATTCATGATTCATTGCCGCTGTATCCATGTCGTATTTGGCAAATTGTGGCGTTGTTGCTATTGGTAACAAAGAAAGATCATTTCTTTAGTATCAGCTATTTGATGGGAATCCCATGTGCTATGGTGGCATTGTTGGGTCCTGATGTGAGCGGAGTTGGATTTCCGAATGTGATGTTTATCCAGTTTTTTATCGGTCATGGTCTGTTGATTATTGTACCGACATATATGTATGCTTGCCATGGCAAGAGATTGAATGATAAGTCTTTTTTGGTTGCACTTAAAATGTTTTTGTACTATGTCATAACTGTTAAAATTGTCAATAGAATTTTGGATGCAAACTATGGATATGTCAATTATCCTCCATATAATAATGAGTTTTTTGCAAAAATAGCACCGGTGTATCCTTTTTTGTATATATCGTTTTCACTATTGGTATTGATTGGATGGTATAAATTCGCGGTTAGAAATAATGAAGAAGTGACTTCAAGCGTGAAAGAGATTTTGAGTTCTATTCGATCCTAATTTGTTATAGTATATTTTTTGAAATCTGAGTGATTAGAGAGTTTTGGAAGAAGGAATAAATTTTGAATGATTTCGGTATCATTTTTTTGAGCATATTATTTGAGGCATTACCGTTTGTTTTGATTGGAACAATTGCATCGGCTATGATTGAGTTGTTTGTAAGTGAACAATGGGTACAGAATCATTTGCCTAAAAAAGAATGGATTGCTTATTTTGTCGCCGGGGGAATGGGGCTATTCTTTCCGATTTGTGAGTGTGCGATCGTTCCTGTTGTGCGTAGATTGGTTAAAAAAGGGATTCCGCTTGGAGTAGCGATTACCTTTATGCTGTCTGTGCCCATCTTGAATCCGATTGTATTGCTTTCTACAAGATATGCGTTTATGAATCAGCCTGAGATGATGTGGTATCGAGGACTGTTCGGCTATGCCGGGGCAGTGATGATTGGAATTCTTGTGTCAAATTTTCTTACAAAGGAGGATTTGGTACAAGAAACACATACTCATACTTGTTCCTGCGGTTGCGGACATCATCATGACGGCAAACAGCAGGATGTTTGGAGTCAAGAACACAACCATAGCCATGTAGGAGAGTATGATGGTATTTTGCCGGCAGGACATGAGCATCATATTATGGAAGAGGAGCACTCTTGTACTCATGGACATGCTCATGGAGAGTTAATAGAATCAGTTTTTTCAGGTTCTGTTATTTTAAAAAGTATTTTGAGCCATACCGTTGCGGAATTTTATGAAGTAGGAAAATTTTTGATTATCGGTGCGGGTCTTTCTGCATTGATGCAGGTTGCTCTCCCGAAACAATATTGGATGCAGTTGAGCGGTAATCCGATTGTTTCTATTTTGGTATTGATGGGACTGGCGTTTTTGTTGTCTTTGTGTTCGGAGGCAGATGCGTTTATTGCTGCGAGCTTGAGAGGACAGTTCGGAGGAAGTTCTCTGTTGGCTTTTTTAATTTTCGGACCTATGATTGATATCAAGAATACACTGATGCTGGCAACTGTATTCCGGAAGAAAGCACTGTTTCGTTTGATTTTGATGATTTTTTCGGTATGTTTTGTACTTTCGGCACTTGCAGAGTATGTTATTTTTTAGAGATGATATTGATACGGCAGGATGGAATGTTCTTTAGGAAGAAGGCGATTTTTTGAAGAAAATAAATCGAAATGAATTGATTTGGATGCTGATTTTGTCAGCTCTGTTTGTTGGGTTGGCAAGATTGTTACTGACGGGTGAAATTTTGTTCTTTTTACATCCGAAGATGATAAAATTTTTGGTTGTCACAGAAGTGATTTTGTTTGCCATGATTGTCTTTCAGAAAAGCAGAATCTATACGCAGACGACCACAAAGGTTCAAATGGGACAATTTGTATTTTTGTTACCGATTACCGTTATGATGATGAGACCGACTTATTTGAATTCAGAGGCAATTGTAAATAAAGGCTTGAACCTGAGACAGATTCCCCTTTCTTCTGAAACTTTTCAAAATGTAGATTTGAATAAAAAATCTTCTGAGCAGACGGCTGAAGAGTTGGGGATAGGAAAGAAGTCTGTTGCGGAAGAGAAACTTGATAAAGATAACTTTTTACCTCTGTTGGATGAGATTTATACCTATCCTGCATCAAAAGGGAAGGAATATACTCTGGAGGGATATGTTTTGACTCATGATGCTTATGGGAAAAACAGGTTTTTGGTAGGGCGAATGGTTGTGAGTTGTTGTATTGCAGATGCAACAACAGAAGGTGTTCTTTGTGAAATGAAGGATTGTCCTCACTTTGAGAATAATCAATGGGTTCGTGTAACAGGTGTGATTGAACCGTTGAACGAGACCTTTCCTGAAGAGTATGATATTCCGGATTTTAAGCTGAGGGTTACTAAAATTCAAAAGATAGCACCTTATGAATCTCCGTATGCGTACTATTAGATAAAGTGTTGCCTTGACAAGAGAGGAAGTTGAGAGTATCATAGAAGTATTCTCCGATAAGAAGGAGGAGCAATTTCTGAAAAAATATGTTTTGTGCCTTTGTTTTTGGGGTATCCTCATAACTGAAATAAAAAAAGAAAAGGGTGATCGTGCTATGTGTTGTAGTTCTCATTGTAAAATAACAATATATGTAAATACAATGGCATAGCTATGACTTGGAGAGACTCTTTTTTGAAATGAATACGGCAGGTTGATTCGTGAGTAATTGATATCAATCAATGGAGTTGTCATAAAAGTTAGGTGTTTGCCTAACTTTTTTCTATGCCAAAAAACGGGAAGTAAAAATTGAGAGAAGAAGGAGAAGATAGAAATGATAGTTCAAACAATAGTCGATACGATAGGAAATACACCGATTGTGAAAATCCATGGTTTTGAAGAAGAGACTCGTGCAGAGGTATATGCAAAGTTGGAATTTTTTAATCCGGGCGGTTCGGCAAAAGATCGTGTCGGAAAAGTGATGCTTTTGGAGATGGAAAAACGCGGAGTTTTGAAACCGGGAGCGACAATTGTAGAGCCGACGAGCGGAAATACCGGAATCGGATTAGCGATGGTAGCTGCTGCAAGGGGCTATGAAGCGGTTTTTGTGATGCCGGAAACGATGAGTAATGAACGCAAACTGTTGCTCAAGGCTTTTGGAGCAAAGTTGGTGTTGACACCGGGTGAAAAAGGAATGAAGGGTTCGATTGAAGAGGCGGAGCGCTTGGAGAGAGAAGAAGGATATGTAATGATGAAGCAGTTTGACAACCCGGACAATGTAAAAGCACATGCGGAAGGAACGGCACTTGAAATTTTGGAAGATTTGCCTGATTTGGATGCTTTTGTGGCAGGAGTCGGAACCGGAGGAACGCTGACCGGAAATGCCAAGGTATTAAAAGAGCATAACAAGGATATTTTGATTTGTGCAGTAGAGCCTGCTTCTTCTGCGGTACTGTCCGGAGAACCGGCGGGCACACATAAATTGCAAGGAATCGGTGCCGGTTTTATTCCTTCTGTTATGGATATGAGTTTGGTAAATCGTATTTTGAAAATAGAAGATGAAGAAGCATATCGATATGCGGTAGGTATTGCAAAGACACAAGGTATCTTACTTGGAATTTCGGGAGGAGCAGCGTTGTCAGGTGCTCTTAAGATAGCAAAAGAGCTTGGAACAGGTAAAAAAGTATTGTTTATTGCACCGGATAACGGAGAACGATATTTATCAACAGGATTGTATGAATAGGTTGGGTAAAAATGGATAATGTGAATGAGAGAGTAGAGGTAGATAGGATGTCACTTGCCAGTCAATGGAATGATATGTTAAGAACATATCGAGAAAAAGATCCGGCAGCCAAAGGTGCGTTTAGTATCTTAATCAATACCCCGGGGTTACATGCTATTTTTGCACATCGTATTGCACATTTTTTGTATGAGCAAAAGTTATATTTTTTAGCGAGATTGATTTCTCAAATTTCACGTTTTTTTACAGGAATAGAGATTCATCCTGGTGCAAAAATAGGTAAAAGACTGTTTATTGATCACGGAATGAGTATCGTCATCGGAGAAACAGCTGAAATCGGAGATGATGTCACACTGTTTCACGAAGTAACACTGGGAGGAACAGGAAAAGATAAAGGAAAAAGACACCCGACAATAGGAAACAATGTATTTTTGTCAGCAGGAGTTAAGGTGCTTGGACCGGTAGTCATCGGCGATAATACAAAAGTAGGAGCAAATGCGGTGGTGTTGCACGATTTGCCGGCGAATGCAACGGCGGTCGGAATACCGGCGAAAGTGGTAAAACAAAACGGAGTGAGAGTTTCTGAAGAACAGTAAGAGATAAGAATTGATAAAAAGTTGATTGTAGGAGGAGAGTTTCTTACAGTCAACTTTTTTGAATGACAATTTTTATTAAAAAAGATGATGTTTTCGGTAGTTTTTGTATGAAATTTGACAGATGGGAATAAAAATATTCGAATTTCATACAGACCGCTATATTGTATGATATAATGGTGGAGATAAATTGTGAAATTTGAACGATACAGAAAAAAGATAGGAGAGGATACGATGCGACCTATCGTTGCGATTGTAGGAAGACCAAATGTTGGAAAATCCACATTATTTAATAAATTGGTAGGGAGTCGAGTGGCGATTGTAGAAGATACTCCGGGAGTGACTCGCGATAGAATTTACGGTGAGGCGGAATGGCTGACCGATTATTTTACTGTGATTGATACCGGTGGAATAGACAACGATTCAGATGATATTATTCCGGCACAAATGAGAAGACAAGCGGAATTGGCTATGGATACGGCAGATGTTATTTTGTTTGTAGTGAACGGTCGTGACGGCGTGACACCGCAAGATCGTGAGATTGCAGAACAGCTGAGAAGAACGAAAAAACCGATTGTGCTTGCGGTAAACAAGGTAGATAATAAGAATTTGCCTGATTATTTCTATGATTTTTATGAATTGGGTGTAGGAGAGCCTTTGCCTATTTCCGCATCGGTAGGGCTTGGTATTGGAGACTTATTGGATGTCGTAGCAGAAAATTTCCCTAAAGATTCGAACATGGAAGAAAATAAAGATGTTATCAAGGTTGCAATCGTCGGAAAACCGAATGCCGGAAAATCTTCTATCATCAATCGGATTTTGGGTGAAGAGCGAGTAATTGTCAGTCCGATTGCCGGAACAACAAGGGATGCAATAGACACTTATTTTCATGTGAAGGATCAGGAATATTTGTTTATTGATACCGCCGGAATTCGTAAGAAAAGCAAAATTGATGAAAATATAGAGAAATATTCTGTTATTCGTTCTTATGCGGCAGTGGAAAGAGCGGATGTTGTGTTGATTGTTATTGATGCAAATATAGGAATTTCGGAACAAGACAGCAAGATTGCAGGGTTAGCGCATAATGCGGGAAAATCGACCGTTATCGTGGTAAATAAATGGGATTTGGTTGAAAAGGATAACAAGAGTATCCAAACCTATACGGAATCGATTCGGCAAGAACTTCCATTTATGTCATATGCACCGATTATTTTTGTTTCCACCACAACCGGACAACGATTCGGCAAGATTATTGAGAGTATTAATGCGGTGTATCAGGAATCACAGAAGCGTGTTCCGACAGGCTTGCTGAATGATGTGATCGGAGAGGCTGTTGTTATGAATCAACCACCATCCGATAAAGGAAGACGATTAAAGATTTACTATGCAACACAGGTGAGCGTACAACCGCCTACCTTTACCATTTTTATCAATGATAGAGAATTATTCCATTTTTCTTATCAAAGATATTTAGAAAATCAAATTCGTGAAAATTTTGGTTTTGAAGGGTCTCCAGTCATATTTTTGAAACGAGAAAAGAGGAATTAGAAGATGATATCTGTAGAAGTCTATGATGTAAAATATATTATATTGCTGATGGCAGGAGCTTATCTGTTAGGGAATATCTCACCGGCATATCTATTAGCGAAAAAGCAAAAAAATGTAGATATTCGTGATGTGGGTTCAGGAAATGCAGGAACAACAAACGCACTTCGTTTTATGGGTAAAAAAGCGGCACTGTTCGTTTTCTTGGTGGATTTTTTCAAAGGAATACTCGCATCCTATATCGGTTACCGATTAGGCGGCTTGGATATGGGATATCTTTGTGGTATTTCTGTTATCATAGGTCATGTTTTTCCTGTACTCTTGAAATTCAAGGGAGGAAAGGGAGTTGCCACCTCCATCGGAGCAATGATTGTTTTGGAGCCGATTATGGTATTGATATCGGTAGCAGTCGGAGTTTTGTTCATTGCAAAATTTCGATATGTCAGCCTCGGTGCCATTGTAGGAATTATGATGTTTCCCGCACAGATGGTGTTTCACGGTGAGACAGGAATTTCAATGGTTATTTCTGTTTTGTTATGGTTATTTATTCTATACACACATCGTACCAATATCAGCAGATTGATGTGCGGAGAAGAACGGAAGTTAGGAGAGAAATTGTAGGTCAATATGTCAAGCAGAGGAATTCAGATTATGGCAAACAGCTTTGAAGTCATTATTGATGTTGTACGATTGATGATGTACATGTATATTATCGCCTGTTGCCAAAAATATTTAAGAAAACCGTAGAAATTACACATCAAATAAAAGTGGTATGAAAAGTTCAATAACCTTAATACCCGTATGAGATAGGAGGAGCAAATGGATAAAATTTGTGTTATCGGAGCCGGAAGTTGGGGAACGGCAGTTGCCTGCACTCTAACAAGAAACGGACATGAAACAGTTCTTTATATGAGACGAAAAGAACAATATGAAGATATGCAAAGAACAGGAAAAAATTTGCGATATTTTCCTGAATTGGAATTGCCGAAATCATTGAAGTTCAGCAATGATTTGAAAACAGCTTTAGATGGAGTTACCATTGTGATCTTAGCAGTTTCCTCACAAGGAAATTTGAATGCAATCAAAGAACTGAAAGAATTGTTACCGTCCGATGTGATTGTGGTTAATATTTCAAAAGGATTGGATAGAAAACAAGGATTGCGCTGTTCTCAAATGATGGAAGAATTTCTTCCTGACAATCCGTTTGCCGTACTTACCGGACCGTCTCACGCAGAAGAAGTTATGATTCAGATGCCGACAGCATTGGTGTGCGCATCAAAAAATCTTGAAGTAGCAAAACAGATTCAAGAGTTGGTGTCGAATGATACGATGCGAGTGTATGTCAATGAAGATGTCATCGGAGCAGAGCTTGGCGGAGCATTGAAAAACATCATCGCCTTCGGAATCGGAATTGTAGACGGATTGGGATATGGAGATAATACCAAAGCAGCGATTATGACGCGCGGAATCGCAGAAATCACTCGTTTTGGCGTCAGTATGGGTGCAAAAGTCGAAACTTTCTCCGGATTGGCGGGAATCGGAGATTTGATTGTAACCTGTACTTCCATGCACTCTCGAAACAGACGCGCAGGAATCTTGGTTGGAAAAGGAATGTCATTGGAACAAGTCCAAGCAGAAATTAATATGGTGGTAGAGGGAATCGTGGCAACAAAAGTGATTGGAGAAATGTCACAAAAAACGGGAATCGATATGCCGATTACACATGCAATCTACCATGTATTGTTTGAAAACGGTTCTGTGCAAGATGCCGTTGTACAGTTGATGGGAAGAGAGAAAAAACACGAAGTTGAAACATATCATTAATATGTTTTTGAACCTGTCAAAACAAGAATTGAGAATTAATTGAATCAAACAGATACTAAAAAAGTCAAACTTTTAAAAGTTTGACTTTTTTAATGTTAAAGCTAATTGAACTTCTGTAAATTGGAATCCGGGAGAAATGTTCTTTTCATACTAATATTATTATTTGTTAAAACTCCTATTAGTAATCCAATCTCTATGAACAACACCTTTAACCGGTATTTTCATCCTTGCATATTACATAAAAAAAGAATGAATATTTTATTTTTTGTTGTGATAGAATAAAAAGAGTGATATACTATATTAAATGATAAGAATAATTATTATTAATAATAAAAAGTTACATAAGGAGGTAAGAATGAAAAGAGTTAACAAGTATTTGAGTATTTTTCTTTCAACGGTAATGATTGGGTTATCAATCAATCCGGTGAATACGCATGTTTTTGCCGAAACGGATGAGGGAATTCCTTCAGAGATTGTTTCAGTGAAAGATAATGATAACACAGAGTCTGTAAAAGATTTGAAAGATAAAAATTTATCAGCAGACTCATCTGAAGAGAATGAGGCAGAAGTTCCTTCAGAAGAGGGTATTGAAGTAAAACCTGAAGCATCTGAATTTTCTACTTTGAATTTATTGAAAGATGATGTAAGCACGAATGTATGGTTGGAAACAGACTTTACCTATTTTGAAGATCATCATTTGGAAGAAAATGCGGTTTGTATTACCGGATTGTCTGTATTAGGAAAGGAAAAGCAAAAAAACAATCATGATTTGGTTTTACCGGATGAGATAAAAGGAAAGAAAGTACTGGCTATTGCCAAGAATGCATTTTTGGATCGAAAAATGGATAGCAAAACACAGTTCATTTCGGTGAAATTGCCACAGTACCTTAAAGTGGTTGGGGATTCGGCATTTGCAGGAAATTTGCTCACTACAATAGAATTTCCTGATACATTGATGGAACTCGAAGTGAATGCATTTGCATTTAATCAATTAAAAGAAGTATTGATTCCGGAATCGGTACAAGCAATAGAAATTCACGCATTTTATAACAATAAGATTTTGCAAGGAAATGCAAAAATTGATAATGAAAAAGGCAAGGTTAAAGTAGGTTTTGAAGCTTTTGCCGATAATGGAGAAGACGGAGCAACTGAAGTTACACCTGTTTATCTGAAATCGGAAGCAAATTTAAATTGGACAGCAGAAGATTTTGAGTTCTATTATGATCCGATTCCGGGAACAGATGAAGATGGAACAGGGTTTCCGGATGTGAATTACACAGTAAAAGGATTTTCTGAAAAAGGAAAGGAAAAATTAAAGAAAAACAAAAATGTGGTACTTCCGTCAGCAGATACGAAAGGAATTGTACCGGTGTGGGTTTTGGAAGACTCATTCAAAGGTGAAAAAATCGAAAGTGTAGAAATTCCGAAAAATTATACCCATGTACAATTTAGAGCGTTCCAAGACTGCGGTTTGAAAAAAGTTGTTTTTCATGATGGATTGCTATATGCAAATGATAGCGCTTTTGAGAACAATGAATTGACAGAGGTGAAATTCCCTTCTACCTTCAGATATCCGTCAAAAGCAGCATTCAAAGGAAATCAACTGACAGAAATCAAATTGCCGGAAAGTTGTCAATCAATCGGACCGGAATCATTTATGAACAATCAGCTTGTTAAGGTGGAGATGGGTTCAAAGGTCGTTCATATCTATGAAAAAGCTTTTGCAAACAATCAACTGACAGAGGTGAATATTCCTAAGAGTTTAAAAAATCAAACAAATGGTGTAGATGGAATCAAAAAAGATGCTTTTGACGGCAATCCCGGAAAAACTAATCCATTGAATCCAAGTGAAAAGAAAGTTCTGTTATGGACTCCGAACAAGGATAATCCGAACAATTTAATCAGCAGAGGAAATTATGTTGTAGATCCTGTTGCAGAGAACAATGAATATCAACCTTCTGATTTTACTTACAACAAAGAAAATGAAGTGAAAGGTTTTAGTAAAAAGGGAAGTAAAAAATTCAACAAAATGAAAGACAAACCGGTAATACTTCCTGCAAGAACAGATAAGGGAGCACCTGTTGTAGGAATAGCAGATTATGCATTCCAAGAAGATGCGATGGATATTAAGGCGATTGTAATGCCTGAAGGATACAGAGTAATTGAAGATGGAGCCTTCCAATATTCTGCAATTGAAGAAATTGATGCACCTTCTACTTTAGAAGAAATCGGAGAATATAGTTTTTTACAATCTGAAAATGTAGTAAAAATTCATACAACCAAAACAGTGGCAGAAAGAATCAAAAATACCAGTGATTATTGGGAAATTATTGCTGATAAAGAAGAACCGTCTGTGCCTCAACCAAGCAGCAAATGGGAAACAGAAGATTTTGTTTTTGGAACTTTTAAGGTAATCGAGTTAGAAGATGACGGAAGTCAAAAAGAAGTGGAACTGAATGCAGTTTCAGGATTTTCACAAAAAGGCCTTGAGAAACTCAAAACTGTAAAAGACTTACAACTTCCTACAGTGGATGCAAAAGGAAATAAAGTAGAGGCTGTGACCAAAGGAGCGTTTTCAGCTAAACTTGGTGACAAACGATTGAACAGCCTGCAAATTCCTGAAGGGTACAGAGCAATCGGAAGTATGGCATTTGCATTTAACGGTTGCAAAGGAGAGTTAGTTCTTCCTGACAGCATAGAATTTGTTGATATGGCGGCATTTTTTAGAAACGAATTTACAAGTCTTACAGTTCCTGCAAAAATGACCGATATTCCTCTAAGTATGATGAGAGGAAATAAATTAAGTTCCGTTATATTTAAAGGAAATGTAGAGACAATCGGAAGACTTGCTTTTTCAGAAAATAGAATCGAAGAAATTACTGTTCCCGATTCTCTAAAATCAATAGGAGAGCAAGCATTTACAACAAATACCGGTTCTGATAAATACGACGGAAAGGTCATTATTCGTACTGTATCCGGAACAAATCCAAATAAATTACAGGATAAAGAAAACTATTTGGTTGATCCTAAAAATCAGGGGACAAATCCATCCATCAATTACAAGGAATGGAAAACGGATGATTTCAGATATGAAGGAACAACAGTAACCGGATTTTCCAAACAAGGAAATTTAAAAATTAAGAAGAACAAAAATTTAGTGATTCCGGACAAGACACCTGATGGAAAGTCGGTAACAGTCATTGGTATGGATGCTTTTAGAAATTTGAATCAAGGATATGATATTGAAAGTGTTAAGTTGCCGGATACCATTGTGGAAATAGAAGATTATGCATTGCAATTCAATGATATTCATAGTATTACACTTCCGAGAGATTTGAAAAAACTTGGAATGGGTGTATTTATGATGTCAAATGTAAATGAAGTAAAATGGAATGAAAACTTGGAATATATCGATCAAGCGTGCTTCTTTATGTGTGAATTGGGTAAGATAGAAGTTCCGTCATCCGTGGAAACAATTATGAATGCAGCTTTTAGAAAATGTAGTTTAACAGAAGTAACATTTGCAAAAGACAGTAAATTAAAAACGATTCAGTCATTGGCGTTTGCTGACAACAAATTAAGCACAATTGTTTTGCCGAACAAGTTGGAAGTGATTGGAAGTCAGGCGTTCGGAAATAATAAATTTACAGAGCTCAATGTTCCGGGAACACTTAAAGAAATCGGATTCCAGGCTTTTGTAAATAATCCTGGGGTCAAGGAGTATGACGATGCAGTAGTGATTCATACACCGGGAGAAAAAAATCCGAATGCTCTTGTAGATGATGTCGGAAAAACCTTTATTGTTGATCCGAAAGTGAAAGCGACAGAGGCTGACAAACAAGAATTGAAATCTGCTATTGATAAAGCAGAAGAAATTGACTCTAAAAAATTAACCGAAGAGTACAAAAAGTTTTTTGAAGATACTTTGAAAGATGCAAAATCCGCTTATACAGATAATGATGCTTCCAAATCGAAGGTACGAAGTGTTACCAAAGCATTGTTGTGGGCAAATAAACGCGCGGAATTGAACAGGTTGATGTTTGAAAAAGAAAGTCTTGATGCAAAATCATCGACATTTGATAAAGAAAAATGGAAAGTAGTAGAAAAAGCTTATGAATCCGCTAAGAAAAATTTGATGGTAATCAATATTACCGATACAAAGGTGGAACAACTTATTCATAACCTATCCGTTGCACTAAAATCACTGGAAACAGATCCGTTAGAAGGTGCAACAGCTTATGAAGGAGAAGCAAACGTTCCGAAGTCTCATTATATTACACCTTATACTATCAAAGTAAAAGTTTGGGTAAAAGACGGTAAAATTGTTCATGTTCGTGATAACGGTACAGTTTGCGATGATCCGAATGATGAAGAAAAGCCTAATGAGGGATATTATAATCGAGCAGTTCCGATTATGCATCAATATATCGGTAAAACAGTAGAAGAAGTAATGGGTAACAGCTTAGGAAAAGATTTGGGTATAGATGTAGTTTCTCACGCAACTGTAAGTTGTAATGTGATTCATCAAGCAGTACAAAATGCCTTGAAGAAGATCTCTTCAGGAGAAAAAGTGATGATATCTTTTGCTAAAGGTGATGGAAGCGGAATAATGGAGGATGTTTATGTAGAAAAAGGAACATCTTACAAACTTCCAGAGTGTGGTTTTACAGCACCTGAAGGAGAGCAATTCAGATGTTGGCAAGTAAACGGTAAAGACAAATTACCCGGAGATAAAATTGTTGTAAAGTCTCCTACGGTGGTTACTGCTCTGTGGGAAGAAAAGGAATTGAGCTTGGAAGATATTAGGGCAGTTGCAATTCAAAGTGTTCAACAATTGAAAAATTTGTCACAACCTCGTAAAAATTATTATATTGGCAGCATTAAGGTAGCAAAAGACAAACCGAAGATAGCACAATATGTTGCGAAAGCAAAGTTGGAAGATAGTCTTGTTCAACCAAAATCTGAAGCGAAAGCAGAACTTGAAAAAATTAAGAATAAGCTTACTTGGGAAGAGGTTTTCGGTTATGAACAGGCAATTGAAAGTGCAAATACAGTTGAAAAGGTAAAAGAAATTACAAAAGAATTAAAAGAAAAATCTTCAAAATTTATTGATGATTTTAATATTGTGATTGTAGAACCGAAAGCAGAAGAAAACTTGGCTACAGAAGCGACTTGTGATAACGAACATGTTGTAATTAAGAATATGCAGTGGTTTGACGGTTTTAAGAAAGTATCGGGAAAAGCAGGATTCCATAAATCTTATAAAGTGAAGGTAGAAGTTGAATTAAAAGATGGATACTTGCTTAGTGCAAACGGTAAATTTATGATTAACAATAAAAAAGGAAATCGAAACGGTTTTGTTATTTCACATACTTTTGATGCAACAGATATGAAGAAAATTCAAAATGTGGAATTGAGTTTTGCCGGACTGAAGCTGGGAGAGAGTTTCCCTATGCAAGCAATAGCAAAAGCAGAAGGGATTAAGAGACAAGAAGCTAATATCAATTGGTCGATTGGTAATGTGATTGTATCGAAAGATAAGAAAGTAGAGCCTGATAGAGAGTATACAGCTACAATCTCTTTGTTTGCAGATAAAGATTATCAGTTTGCTGAAGATGCTAATGTGAAATTGAATTCTATGCTTCAGAATGTGAAAGAAATAAAAGTTAAAGTAGACGATTTTGATCCTACGTTATCAGACAAAAAATGTTTTGATATTAGTATTACTTTCAAGGCGTTGAATGCTGAGCCTTCGCTTGAACCTAATCAAGATGAAGTGAGGGCGGCAAAACAACAACTTAAAAAATATGTGGATTCTGTAAAACCGGATGTGTTGAAATTAGAAGGAATTGCAACAGATGGCAACAAAACTGCAATTGAAAAGTTCAATGCACATCTTGAGCGAGCAAAAGCATTGCTTGTAAAAGAAGACAGTAACATTACAAAAGCAGAATTGGAAGAAATGCAAAAGATGCCAAGTTACAAGAAAGATGGCAAAAAGATAAAGGGAAGTTTCTCCAAAATTGTGAAAGATATGCGTGCAGATTTCAAAGTGTTGGGAGAAAGATCAAAGAAGAATAAACATAACGGACAAATGTATCCTGTTTTAAAGAGCGGAGAAATCAAAATTGAAAGCAAAATTGCAGGGTTGAAAAAAGAAGGAGACAAAAGATTATACCTGAACTATGTAACAAAAGAAGAGTATGGCAAAAATTTTGATGTCATCGGTTCGGCAACACCGAAATATGACAAAAAGACTGTACCTGCAGAAAGTTACACTGTTACAGAGGATAACGGTATATACACTATTCAATTAAAGAATGTTCCGGAAGATGCGGTTATCATAAAACCAGTTATCAAGGTGCAACTTGCGGAAATGACATTTGTAGAAAACGGAGATTTGGTGTATGTGAAAGAACAAACTTCTAATGAAGGGAATTCTTCTTCCGGAAAAGACAAAAAAGATAAAAAAGACAAGAAAGAAGATCAGAACAAAAAGAAAGAACAGGAAGAAGAGAGTGACAATATTGTCGATTCAGCAGAAAAACAAACCAAAAAACATATTACAGTGGTATGTGATTTAAATAAAGATACCATTATTACAATAATAGATGGAAAAAAAGTTGTCAAAAAAGCGGATGTACCACCTTATCTAAAAGACAATAGACTTATGTTATCCGTTCGATTCCTGGCAGAGGAATTAGGCTATCAAGTGAAGTGGGATAACAAAACAAAGACTGTTACATTGCAAGACGGCAATACTGTTTGTACCTTAAAAGTAGGTTCTAATGAAATGATAATAAATGGAGAAGTAGTGCATTTGGATACACAACCTGAGGTTAAGAAAGGTAGAGTGATGGTGCCTGTTTCATCTGTTGTAAAAGCATTTCGTTTGAAACAAGGAACATCAGAAAGAAGTATTGTTTGGGATGCAAAAGAGAAAAAAATTACTATTTCTGTGATGAAATAGAAAGCAAATGAGATGGTAGATAATGACATTAAATTTCCCTTAAAATAAAAGTTTGTTGTGGTATGAGAAAGTCAGGGTGGAAGTAACCTTTTGTTTCCACCCTGATATTTTTTGTATCAAAATAATTATCTTTGAAGATATCGGTAAAATATGACAAATGCAGCTCAATTTCATTTTTTACAAATGATGTGATACACCTTGATGTTTTAGGGAAAATATGGTAAATTTGGATAGTGAAATGCAGTTTGGAAAGAATAATTTTGTTACATCAATTATGTTGTAAAATAATAATTTGAATCAGTTATGTGTCAGAATATTCTATGGTACACGATAAGAGGAAACATAGTTGTAAGACAAAAAATAATGATATTATTGCTTTCAAAATTACAAATGTCAGTACATAAACTTCTTATTTTCTATCTAAAAAGAGAGAAGGTAAGGGCTATGTCCGGTGATACATAAAGATTGCAAAAAGCACGATTGCAGAGCATGGGTGTTAAGAAACACCATGTGTATGAGAGAGGAGAAGAGGAATGAGTACAGAAAATAAGAAAATAGCCATTCAAGATACGTATGGAGAAAGATTTCAATATTGTTGGGGATGTGGACCGAAAAATCTTACAGGTTTGCATTTACATTCTTATCCGAGTGAAGACGGCGATACATGTGTTTGTCAATTTGTACCTGACAAACAATATACAGGTGGAGTTCCGAACAATCTTTACGGAGGAATGATTGCAATGGCATTTGATTGCCACGGAACTGCGTCTGCTGCGTGGTTTGCTCACAATAACAAAGGACTTACACTGACAGAAGATACTGTGATTGGACGTTTTATTACAGGAAGAATTGAAATTGATTTCAAAAAACCGGTACCGATGAATGAAGTGGTTACAGTGACATCCAAAGCGGAAGAAATCGGCGAAAGAAAAATTATTGTCAGTATGGAGATGGAAGTTGACGGCATCGTGCGTGCAAAGGCAAAGTTGATTGCTGTCGGTGTAAAAGATGATATGTAAGCCTTTGGAATAGTAACATATCTGAAAATGTATTACAATTTTAGATTTTTGATATTAGATTTTTGATAAAGGTAGGTTTGGAGTGCTTTTTGTATGGATGTACGGAAGGTACTCTTTTTTTGTAAAATTTTGATTTTTATTGTGATGACAAGGATAAAGAGGATAAAAGAAATACTATCTTATCATCTTATCAAAAAAAGAAAATTCATATCATAACTTTTATCAGTGATAGTATGAATTGAATTGGTAGCATGATATTGATAGAACAATGACATAGCATAGAAAAGAGAACAGAAATTCGAGAAAGATATTTTTATCGTATTCGATTTTCTGAAATGTATCATAGAGTCCCAATTTTAGAAGATATCTGAATTTAGGTTATTTTTAAGCAGTTTGAACTTTGTATCCTCGACTGTTCGTAACAGAATCTGTTATTCGAAGACAGCGCAATATTGGAGAATACAAAGCTCAACAGAAATTTCTAAAAGAGATGTTTCCATATTTTATCGTTCCGGATGAATCATTTGTCGAACAAATCTCACAACATGTATTATTTCAAAGATATTGCCTTACCATATCAATCCTCTATTGTGAAGTTGATGTTAGCTTTCGGATTGTGCATATTGGGAAATCCGTATTGTTTTAAGCAGTTCATAATGGTTTGAATTGATGTGGCTATCGTATGTTTAGAGATGGGCAAAAAGCACACGATATAGACAATTCCATCTTTCTTTGCGGGATAAACAGTTCCACATTTTTCTGTACTATTTATCAGTCGAAGGAAATAGATATCATAAGAAGTTTGAAGATAAAAATCAAACTCCCGGTTGGGAAGGATGTCATCGGGAATCGTGTGAACCGGAGCTACCACACAATGGTTGATTCGAAAACTGTTGTCATCAAAATGTATCTTACAGTTATGCTTGCGTTTTTTTCTTTCTATCCATTCAATCATAGTTTATTTACCTCACCTATCATAATTCGGTTTTTCTAATGGAATCGGATTGGGATTTAACAATACCCACAAGACAGCAAGCTCACAAAGTCGTTCGGTTAAGGAATCTTCATCAGCACCTTTGGCACGTATGCTTGATGTTAACATTTTTGTCTCTTCCAATTCTTTTTCTGAAAGGGGTACACCGGAAGCAAAGTGTTTTAACAGTGCATGGAGCATGTTACGGTAGTTTCTGTCCCAGTTGACACCGCCGTTTCTGTATAATTCATCTTGTACTCGTCCTGTTATGCGAATCACTTCCCCTTGCATGGTTTTTGCCGGTCCTTTGGAAGGAATCAGAAAATTCCAAAGAGCTTCATATTGCTGTTTCCAAGGAGCATCTTCCACGACAATAGGAGAAACTCCATCGTGAATTTGGCGTTTTGCAACGGGGGTTACACCGAATAATTGATATAGTTTGTTGAGCCCTGTTTCTGTTTCCAAAAGAAATTGTTTGTTGAAGTTTTCTCGATGAAATTCAAAATCTTCTCCGATCTGTTTCACTCTTTCTATCATATCAGAAGTTATTTTTGTGCCGGCATCCAATAGGATACTTGAAATTTCAGCTACTTGAGAAATATTACTATTGCGACAACACGCAAGAGAAGCAGCAAGCGGTGTTCGGTTCCAATCATTTTCCGCATGAACATCTGCACCGTGTTCCACCAAAAACTGAACCGTTTTTGTATGAAAAAATTCTGATGCCGTATGCAAAGGAGTGTTACCATATCGGTCCGGTTTTTGGATATCTCCGCCAAGTTCAAAAAGCAGTTCTACGATATCACTTCCTATGGTAGATTGTACATACAACGGTGTACGACCATAATAATTCAGGGTATTGACATCTAACCCTTGGTCTACCAGCCAACGAATAAGAGAAGCCGGAACACCGTAGTGATGCAAAGCGGTGTTCATACCGTAGCGACCGTCATAAGCATGAAGTTCACATTTCTCATAAACAGCCATGAGTTGTTTCATATCACCGTTTTCGATGAGTTCATTGAAATTGTTTACTAAAGTAATCCTTTTCTTTTTTGCCATAATGTCACAACTTCCTTTCATGATAAGTAGTTAACTTTGATATTTAGAAATAGTATATCATTTTTTTAGTATTTTTTCTATTCTCTCAATTTCTGAAATTTATGTTATATTTACTCACTATCCTATTTTCATTTTCCAAACAAACCTTCATAGAATAGAACAAAACAAATTCTGCCACAAAGGATACATGAAAAATTTCGGTAAGGAGTTTCTATTTGAAGCTTTGAAAAATAAAATTGCATCAATTGTTGTTTTGTAGTGGCGTGTAATGTCTCAATCTTTTTCTATTTGTTCTATCATCAAGATAATACATCTTTTTTGAAGATACTGATTTGAGTTAATAGAAGAAGATATTATTTAATGAGAGGAAATGCTAATATCTTGTTTTTTAATCGTTAGAATACAGATAGATATTAGAAATATGTCGAATAAATAATTTAAAATGGATAGAAGGAAGAGTTTGAAATATGACATAATTGTAAAAAAACAATAATAAAAAATATACTTTTAGCACTCTATTGCATAGAGTGCTAAAAAGATGTATACTATAAGTGTGCTATATAGTTAGTAAAAAGAAAGTAGGTGGATAATATGGATGCACAAAAATATACACAAAAAAGTTTACAGATGATTCAAGATGCTCAGAACATAGCAATCAAAAACGGAAACCCTGAGATTACAGATTTGCATTTACACAAGGCGTTGGTAACGGATTCGGACAGCCTTATTGCAAGAGTGTTACAAGAGATGAATGTTGATATTAATCAATACAGAATGACTGTTGACAGGGCGGTTGATAATCTTCCGCGACAACAGGGAGCATCTCAAGTTTATCCGAATGCAGTATTTCAAAGAATTCTTTTGAAGGCTGACGATGAGGCGAAAGCTCTCGGAGACAGTTATATTTCAGTAGAACATTTATATTTGTCTTTAATTTCGGAAAGAAAGATTCCTTCTGAACACATTATTCATCAATATGGAATTACCGGAAAGAAATTTTCAAGTGTTTTAAATGAAATCAGAGGGAGCAGAAGGGTTACATCCGATAATCCGGAAGAGACAGAAGATGTGCTTGAAAAATACGGGAAGGATTTGACCAAGGAAGCTCGTGAAGGAAAGAGCGACCCTATCATCGGAAGAGATGATGAAATTAGAAATGTCATCAGAATTTTAAGCCGAAGAAGTAAGAACAATCCTGTGTTAATCGGTGATCCCGGAGTCGGTAAAACAGCGATTGTAGAAGGTCTTGCACAAAGAATTGTGAATGGTGATGTGCCTGACGGATTGAAAGATGTCATGATTTTTTCACTTGATATGGGGCAATTGATTGCCGGTGCAAAATTTCGTGGGGAATTTGAAGAGAGATTAAAAGCAGTACTCAAAGAGGTTCAGAAATCAGATGGAAAAATTATCATGTTCATCGATGAACTTCACTTGATTGTCGGCGCGGGAAAGACTGACGGAGCAATGGATGCTTCGAATTTAATGAAGCCCGCACTATCTCGTGGTGAAATCAGAATGATTGGTGCTACCACTCTGAAGGAATATCGTGAATATGTTGAAAAAGACGGTGCACTTGAAAGACGGTTCCAAAAAGTTATGGTTTCAGAACCAAGTGTTGAAGATACTGTTTCCATCTTAAGAGGAATCAAGGAAAAATATGAATTGCATCATAAGTTGAGAATTTCCGATAATGCCATCATTGCGTGTGCCACATTGTCTGACAGATATATCACGGACAGATTCTTACCTGACAAGGCAATCGACTTAATGGATGAGGCTTCCGCAATGGTCAGAACAGAGCTTGATTCAATGCCTCAGGAACTGGATGATGACAGAAGAAGAATTCTACAGCTTGAAATTGAAAAAGCGGCTTTGAAGAAAGAGACTGACGAAGGAAGTAAAAAACGATTGGAAGGACTGGAAGAAGAACTGGCTAATTTAAATGAACGATATAACGAAGAGTTCATCAATTGGCAAAACAGCAAGAAGAGTTTGGAAAAGCAGACAGAAATAAAGAGTGCAATTGAGCTTGTGAAACATCAGATTGAGGATGCACAGAGAAATTATGATTATGAAAAAGCATCAGAACTAAGATATGGAAAACTTCAGGAGTTAGAACATGAACTGGCTGAAAATGAAAGAAAAATGTCAGAAGAGGAAGATGCTGCAAGAGAAGAAGTGACCGAAGAGCAAATTGCCGAAGTGGTTTCTAAGTGGACAGGAATCCCTGTTTCGAAGCTTGTAGAAACCGAAAGAGAAAAGATATTACATCTTTCGGACATTCTTTCAAAGAGAGTGATCGGTCAGAAAGATGCAATCACCGCAGTTTCAGAAGCAATTATTCGTGCACGTTCAGGATTGAAGGATGAAAACAGACCAATTGGAAGCTTTATTTTCTTAGGCCCTACAGGAGTGGGTAAAACGGAACTTGCAAAAACACTTACCGAATCAATGTTTGATGATGAGAGAAATATGGTAAGAATTGACATGTCTGAATATATGGAAAAATATTCGGTATCAAGATTGATTGGTTCCGCACCCGGATATATCGGATATGAAGAAGGTGGACAGTTAACAGAAGCAGTTAGAAGAAAACCGTATTCCGTGGTGTTGTTTGATGAGATTGAAAAGGCACATCCGGATATTTTCAATATTTTACTTCAAGTATTGGATGACGGAAGATTGACAGACAATCAGGGAAGAACAGTTGATTTTAAGAATACAATCATCATTATGACTTCAAACCTCGGTTCTCAAGCTATTCTTGATGGAATCGATGATGACGGTATGCTGAAAGAATCTGTAAGGGAATCAGTGGAAGATAAACTTCATCATACATTCAGACCCGAATTTTTGAATCGTATCGATGAAATTATCTTATTTACACCGCTTAATAAGGAAGAAGTATATCGTATTATCGATCTTCAAGTTGCAAAACTTCAAGAAAAGCTTGCTGATAGAAATATTGTATTGCAATTAGATGAAAAGGCGAAAGATACCATATTACAACAGTCATACTCACCTCAATTCGGAGCACGTCCCGTAAGACGTTTTATTCAGAAAAATCTTGAAACAGAGCTTGCAAGAAAATTGATTGAAGGAAGTATCAGTGACAATGATGAGGTTTTGATTACAGGAAACGGTGAAAATCTTTCCTATGTGAAATAAATATGACATCTCAACATATCAAAAGTATTGTGTCAATCAAAAAATATCAAACCAAAAACGTTGGTAAAATTTAATGTTGAGGATGAAAACGATGATTATTGTGCAATTATGGATATGAACACTCGTATAGTAGACTTAAAAGCATCAAAGATACCGAATTTTCGGCTACGGTCAGAGTCATATTCTATGGGGAGAATACAACAAAATTTGTTACTGTATCAATTTTATAGGTACAAATATGATGCAGTAACAGATTGCTTTGCTTTGTGAACTGTGATAAATTGAATATATAACCTATAACTAATGACATATCCATGAGGTCAAGTAGAAAAAGATACAGTACGATGTATTTTTCTAAAGATTTCATGGATTGCCGGTACATAAAAGGAGGAGACTGATGAAAAGTGAAACACTTAATCAAAATAATCCTTTTGTAATAAAGTGTAAAAGTTGTGGAGCACCTGCTGAATTTGACATATTGAGACAAAACCACTGTTGCCTTTTTTGCAGAACGGAGACAAGTATGAAAGAAGGTCTGGAGGAGAGAGATAAGTGGAAAAGCTCACATAAGATGAAGATTTCCGGAGATATGGAGGTTGCGGGTAAGATTTTTTACACCTGTAAGGGATGTGCGGCACAGGTAATGATAAAAGATGAGACGGTAGTTGGGAAATGCGAATTTTGCGGTGGAACCTTAGCAAGAAGAACCTATGTGGAATCTGATACTTTGCCTGAAGCTGTTTTGCCTTTTTATATCACTCGCGAAGAGGCAATGGAGCAGGTGAAGAAATGGTGCGATGAGAATCCGAAAAGACCTGAATCGAAGAGTATCAAAGGGCAACTGGGCAAACTGACAGGGTATTATCTTCCCTTTGAACTGGTGAAAGGGGACGCTTCCGTTGATACCGTGAGAGCAAACTGCTTTCGGGTTTATCATGGAAAGTGCTATCTTGACGGGATAGCGGTAAATACTTCACGACAAATGAACAATTTGCTTCTTGATGCCGCGGAACCGTTTGATTTGGATGATTTAGTCGAATTTAATATCAGTTATTTAAATAATTTTAAAATAAAGATGCAGGATTTAGATGAGAATCAACTGAAAAAGAGAGTTTCAGATGAGGTATCCTCGGATTTATCCGAATCGTTGAATAAAAATTTTTCAACCGATCAGATGCAAACAAATGTGAAATCCGGTGATCTTCTTGTCATGTCTGCCATCCTTCCTTTTTATATTCTAAAATCCGGGAAGGTAGAGCTTGTTGTAAATGGGCAAACCGGAAGAATCGCAGTCAAAAAAAAAGAAGTTAAAAAAAGCTACAGATATCTGATTGAACCTGCGATTATCACAGTAATTGTATTTGTACTTTCAAAAATTTTGGTGTCATATTTATCGGGAGGTTCCGATTCTGAGGTTGCACAGCTTCCAATCTGGATAACAGCGATGTTTGGAATTATTGCCTTTATTGCCTTTGGACAAAATAGAGGAGCTTCTTATGAAGATCCGATACTGAAAACTCCTCCTCAACAGGCAAAGAGAGAGGGTAGAACCTTGAATATCTCGAAGTCCGACAAAGAAAAAGATAAAGTACAAATGGTCTTTTATGAAGAATTAAAAAGTGGAGAAACTCCTGTGTCACTTCGGTTTTATAACAGTAAGAGAATTATCAGATGGTTGATTGGCTTCATGTTACTCAATTTTGCACCAATTTTGATTGGAGGATTGATAGCGGGATTTCGTGTAGAGCAAATGTCATTTGGAAGTATCGTTATTTGGATGGTTATCTCCATACCTGTCAGTTATGCACTATACCTACAGATGTGTAGAGTTTTGGTGTATGATAGACCGATTCTTTATCAATATCCGTATACCGGAAAAGAAATACCGAGAAAGGAATATCCTACAAGAAGAGATTTTAGAATTTGGGAAACAGTTTCAGAATTGCTCAAGGAGAAAGTGATTGTTATGTTACTCGTATTTCTGTTGCTCATGTTTTTGATGTCTACTCTTTTTATCAGCGGAAAAATATAGGATTTATTTTTGGAGTTCTGCATTCCGAATATAGGAATGTTGATATTTGATGAGAACAGAAGAGTACAATAGATAAAGTTGAAAAAATACATTTTTTCAGGGAAGATACATTTTGGAGCAAAGAAAACACGGGGCAAAACAGTTCTATGATGGCAAATAAAATCTGTTTTGAGTGTAACATGTTTTCATATAAAGGAGGGTGTAACTGTTGAAAAAATCTACAACAAAAATTTTATTAGCTGTATTATTGGTGGGTGTGGTAGCTTCTTTTGCTTTATTCTCAAGAAAGAGTGATGCAATTGATATCTATATCAACAATAAAAAAATCGCAAGTAATGTGTCTGCAGAAATGAAAGACGGTATCGTGTTTGTACCTATTAGTGTTGTGGCAGAAAATATCGGTGTTTCTGTTACATGGGATGAAAAAACAGAGACGTATTCTCTCAACGATGGAGATTTTATCATGATATTAAAAAAAGGAGATAACATGGTAAAAATTTATAACGAAGAGACTGAAATAGACAGTTTTGAAATATCGCCGGATCCGTATTTTAAAAACGGAACAATTATGATTCCTGAGAATGCGATATTTCCTCTCTTTGGAAAAGAATTTGCTTTGGATGAAGATAATAAAGCGATATATATAGTCGATAAATATAGTGAGATGTCTGCAGGAGCATATGGAGGAGATGTTTCTGAAGAAGATAAAAAACTTATTATGGATAATATGAGATATATTCCAAGAATAAATGATATGTTCAAAGATTATGAAAAAAATACTGTGATATTTTCACAAAATAGTGGATTTGAGATAAGACAAATAGCAAGACTTAACGAAAGAGTACCGGGAGATTATGTGTCTTTTTCAGTTGAAGATGACAGAAGTATGGACGGCTTTTTTTCAATTTTTTATATAGAGAAAAATACGAAAAAAGTATACTACTCAAATGGTGGAACACATATTTTTTCACTTCCGGATTTGAAGGTAATTACTACTGCAGATGCTTTTAACGGGGTACAAATGATAGATAACGGTACAGTTTTTGAAGACGAGGTCGATTGTACAGAGGTATTACGTTCTTTTATGATACAGAAGGGAAAAGTACAAAAGGACGAATATCTTTTCGTTAAGGTTTACACCACCGGTGATGATCCTATTATGTCGCTTTACAGAGGAAAACCTACTAAAAGCAATGAACATGTTGAGGATTTTATCATCCGTGGAAGAGATATCATCATGAAATCTACAGGAGAAAAATTGTATTGTGATGATGCATTTTCTAATAGACCCGAAAAGCAAATTACTGAAAAAAATGCAGGAGAAGAACTGATAAAAATTTTAAAGGAACTAAAAAAAGAACCGAAAGGAGACTATACCATAACAGATGTGAAATATGTAGCTTATGCCGAAGAAATCGATAAAAGAGAGGGTTATACGATGTCGATATTTTCTTCGGAACAAGAGCAGCCTACTCTTTACTTCATATCAGTAACGGGAAATATAGCGATGCAGTATGATGATAGAATCGGATATTACTATATTTATGGAGAGTATACACCTTTTGGATAAAAAATAAGGTTACATGTAAAAATCATAGCCACCTGTTGGAAGGGAGGTTATGATTTTTTTCTGCCTTATATGAAAGTTTATCAAAGATTATTTTTTTAAGCTTGTCAAGTTTTGTGAAGTGAGGGTTTTTCTTTCTGTTTTTTTGAGATACAACTTGTCATAATGATAACAATGCAAAGATAATCGTGTGACAGAAGAGAAATTGTCTGTTTTTTTACATTTTTTATGTTAAAAACCAGGTAAATGCGAGCAAATATCAATTGTTGTCCATTTTGATAAAAGAAAGAAAAAACAGAGTGTTTTTTGCACAAAAATACCTTAATCTCTATTGACAATTATGTATTTATTCTTTACAATGAACACATCGAGTTTATCTATGGGAAACTTTAAGTTTACAATTTTTCCTTCGAGGCTCGTTTCTTTTTGAAAAAAATAAAAGTTTTATTGATGATGAAACAGGATAGATAGAAAAGGATTGGCTGTATTCAGAAGAGGAATTTTCTTATTTTTACCTACATAAAATTCCTTCTTTTTTGTGTGAAAGTACGGATGAAATGCATCGGAATGGGGGACGGTATGGAAAAAAATATTGTAGAATTGATCGGGCTTAACAAAATATTTGAAGATGACGGCAAACAAGTGTTGTATGATATCAATTTATCCATTAAAGAGAAGGAGTTTGTAACCTTTTTGGGGCCTTCAGGCTGTGGGAAGACAACAACTCTTCGTATTATCGGAGGGTTTGATGAACAGACTTCCGGAGAATTATATATTGACGGAAAAAACATGAAAGATGTTCCTGCCTACAAGAGACAAATCAATACTGTGTTCCAAAAGTATGCATTGTTTCCTCATATGAATGTGTATGACAATATTGCATTTGGATTAAAAATCAAAAAGATATCTAAGGATGTTATTGACCAAAAAGTAAAAAAGATGTTGAAGTTGGTAAATTTGGAAGGATTTGAAAAAAGAAATATCAAATCTCTCTCCGGCGGTCAACAACAGCGTATTGCAATTGCCAGAGCATTGGTGAATGAACCGAAGGTATTGTTGTTGGACGAACCTTTGGGTGCATTGGATTTGAAATTGAGAAAAGATATGCAATATGAACTGATTACCATGCAACAAGAACTGGGGATTACTTTTATTTATGTAACGCATGATCAGGAAGAAGCACTTACGATGTCAAATCGTATAGTCGTTATGAAAGACGGTGTGATTCAACAGATAGGAAGTCCGGAAGACATTTATAATGAGCCGATTAACAGGTTTGTAGCAGATTTTATCGGAGAGAGTAATATTGTAGACGGAATTATGATAAAAGATTTCTTGGTTTCTATACAAGGCAAAGAGTTTGAATGTGTAGACGGAGGATTTGAAGAAAACTTGCCGGTGGATGTAGTCATTCGACCGGAAGATATTGAAATTACACAGGCATCCAAAGGATTGATCAATGGAGAAGTGACAGATGTTGTGTTTAAGGGTGTTCATTATGAGATTATTGTAGTGGAAGAAAAAACGGAAAGAGAGTGGATGATTCAGACCATTCATAATGCGGAAGTCGGAGCGAAGGTCGGATTGGCTTTTGTACCTGAGGCAATTCACATTATGAGAAAGGAAGTGCAATAATTGAAAAACAGAAAAAGTGTTTTAGCATGGCCGTATGTATTTTGGATTATATTATTTACCATTCTTCCTTTGTTGATTATCGTACTGTTTTCTTTTACCGAAAAGACGGAAATGGGTAGTATCTCAATGGTCTTTACCTTGGACAACTATCGTAAATTTTTTCAACCGTTATACTTGAATGTTTTGAAACGCTCCGTGATACTTGCAGTTGTCAGCACGGTTATGTGCTTGATTGTAGGTTATCCGATGGCATATATTATGTCGAGAGCGCCACGAAAGAAAAGAAATTTGATGGCGACCTTATTCGTGCTTCCTCTATGGACCAATTTTTTACTTCGTACCTATGCATGGATGGGATTACTTCGTGAACAAGGTTTAGTTAACGAATTTTTGAGAGCAATCGGACTGATTGAACGACCTCTTCAGTTGCTATATAACAACGGAGCAGTGGTGATGGGTATGGTTTATAACTTTTTACCGTTTATGGTATTGCCGATTTATTCCGTTTTGGTGAAGTTGGATGACAGTTTGCTTGAGGCAGCACATGATTTGGGTGCAAATGATGTGAAGGTGTTTCAAAAGGTAATTTTTCCGCTCAGTTTACCGGGAGTGGCAACGGGTATCTATATGGTATTTATGCCTGCGGTATCTACTTTCGTACTGTCGGATTTGTTGGGAGGTTCCCATACCATCTTACTTGGAAACTTAATTGAAAATCAGTTCAGAAATGCCCGAAATTGGCAGTTCGGTTCGGCAATTTCCGTCATTATGTTGTTGTTCATTATTGTTACAATGGGATATTTTGCGAAAGACGGAGACCATGAAAGGGGGAATGGATTGTGGTAAATAAAAAGGCAAAGAGTTGGTTTAAGACAATCTATGCTCTCTTGATGTATATATTCCTCTATCTTCCGATTGTGGTGATGATTGTGTTTTCGTTCAACAGTTCGAAGTACAAAGGAAGTTTTGAAGGTTTTACATTACGTTGGTATCAAGAACTGTTTCGTGACAAAGCTATTTTGAATTCTGTTACGACCACTTTTATCGTAGCAATTTCAGCGGCTGTTTTGGCAACATTGATCGGTACGGTTACAGCAGTTGCAATTTCTAATTTGAAACCGAGATATAGAGCAATTTTGTTGAATTTCAGTTATATTCCAATGGTAAATCCTGATATTGTAATAGGAATTTCCCTGTTGTCACTATTTGTGTTTTTGAAGATGGAACTGGGGTATATTACTTTGATTTTGGCACATATTACTTTTAACATCCCGTATGTTATCTTTGCGGTCTTGCCGAAGATTAAGCAGTTGGATAAAAACTTGGAAGAGGCTGCATTGGATTTGGGAGCAACACCGTCACAAGCATTTTTCAAAGTAATTTTGCCTGAGTTGGTGCCGGGAATTATGACAGGATTTATGTTATCATTGACCATGTCACTGGATGATTTTATTGTAAGTTTCTTTACAACAGGTTCAGGAGTATCGACCTTATCTATTAAAATCTATTCCATGACAAAACGAGGGGTCAGTCCGAAAATCAATGCGTTGTCATCTATTTTGTTTGTGTTAACGATGTTGATTGTTCTGATTCCGCAGTTGAAAAGTTGGCGAAGTGAGAAAAAGGCATCTATTACGATGTAAGATAAGAGTATAGTTTGTTTAAAAGATTATGTGAAGATGTATGGGCAGATTTCGAAGAAGATTATGTTTTGAACTAAATTTATAAAAATTAGAAAGGGGTAATATGATGAAAAAAATGAAGAAGTTTTTTGCTATGGCATTATCTTGTGTGATGCTGGTATCATTGACAGCTTGTGGTGGAGGACAAGTTACCGATGGAGAAGAAAGTGTAGTATTGAATGTGTATAATTGGGGAGATTACATCGATCCTGAAATTTTAGATGAATTTACAGCAGAGACAGGAATCAAAGTAAACTACGAAGAATATGCAACCAATGAAGAAATGTTGGCAAAAATTCAAGCGGGAACAGACGCATACGATGTTATTTTTCCATCTGAATATATGGTAGCTTATATGAGAGAACATAATTTGTTGCAAGAACTGAATTATGAAAATATTCCAAACCAATCTCATTTGGATGACAGATTCAAAAACCTAAGTTATGATCCGAACGGTAAATACTCCGTTCCTTATCTATGGGGAAGTTTGGGGATTCTGTATAATAAGACAAAGGTGACAGAGCCGGTAGACAGTTGGAATATCTTATGGAATGAAAAATACAAGGGCGATATTGTGATGTTGGATTCTTCCAGAGACACTATTGCAGTAGCATTGTTGAAATTAGGATACTCTATCAACACTCAAAATGAGGAAGAGTTACAAAAAGCAAAAGAAGAGCTGATCAAACAAAAACCGTTGGTTCGTTCCTATGAAGTAGATAACTACAAAAATTCAATGGCTTCGGGAGAATTGGCTATGGTTGTAACATGGGCAGGGGATGCAATGAATCTAATGGCAGAAAATGAAGATTTGGAATATGCACTTCCAAAAGAAGGAACAAACTTATGGTTCGATGCAATTGCTATCCCTGTAACATCAAAACACAAAACAGAAGCGGAACAATTTATTAACTTTATGCTAAAACCGGAAATTGCTGCAAAGAACTCAGCTTATATCAAATATTCCACAACGAATAAAGATGCGTTGGAACTGTTACCGGAAGAAGAAGTTACAAATCCGAATATGTATCCTACACAACCATTGAGCGAGTTAGGAGAAGTGTTTGTAGATTTGGGAGAATTTACAGAAAAATATGATACGATATGGACAGAAATCAAATCTTATTAATCGTTTAGAAGAAAGAATGGGATGTTGATAAAAGATAAATTTATATATTGGAGATGCAAAATTTTTATTCGTGAGAAATAATCATTAAAATTAAGAAACAAGGTTTGGCGATATTTGTTTGATTGATATTGCTAATCCTTGTTTTTTATATCTGTAGGAACAGTGTGATGAAATTTGTAGGGTATATATGATATAATTTTGAAAGAACAGGATGGAGAGGATGATGTAACATGGGACTATTTGATAGATTGAAAGAGCCGGTTTTTTTGAAAGAGAGTAGCACGACAGAGGAACGGTTAGAGAGACTTAAAAAATTGGAACCATATCTCAATTCAGATGGGAAAACTTTGATAAATCAAGATATCAAATGTTTGGAGTATGGGATGTTTGGAGAGAAACAGATAGCATTTGAATTAAAAAACAGTCATATACCGATGTACATATTACATGATGTATATTTGGAGGATGGAGAGTTAAGTGCTCAGATTGACTATCTTGTATTTACAAAAAAAATATGTTTTGTGATAGAGTGTAAGAATTTAATCGGAAAGATTGAAATAAATAATAACGGAGATTTTATACGAACATTAGAATTTGAAGGTAGACAGAGAAAAGAAGGTATTTATTCGCCTATTACCCAAAATCAGAGACATATAGAGTTAATGAAAAAAATAAAAATTGACAGCAAAAGCAATCGACTGATTAAGTTTTTAGCACAAAAAACTTTTGACAGTATGTATCAATCTGTAGTAGTGCTTGCGAATCCTAAAACTGTTTTGAATGCAAAGTTTGCAAAAAAAGAAGTAAAAGAACAAGTCATTCGAGTAGATCAATTAGTGAATTATATCAGAAAGGTATATGAACAGTCGTCACAATCGGCTTTTTCTGATGAACAGCTATTAAACTGGGCAACTTCCTATCTGGATTTTCATAAGGATGTGCGAAAGGATTATACTGGGAAGTATAAAAAATACAGAATGAACACAATGACAGAACCATCCCTTAGAACAGATACTATCAGGAATGAAGAGAATAGGATTCTTGAGAGAGATACGGTGTTTCCTTTAGAAGAAACTAAGTTGTTCAAAGAGTTGAAAAACTATCGTTTAAGGAAGAGCAGAGAAGAAAATATCAAGCCGTATTTTATTTATAATAATTCTCAACTAAAGAAATTAATTGTTAAAATGCCAAAAACGATTCAAGAATTACAGTTAGTGGACGGCTTTGGAGAATGGAAAGCAAAAAAATATGGTTGTGATATCTTAGAAATATTGAATAAGTACTTATAACTGGTAATACTAATTTTTATAAGATTTGCACAGAGCCTTTAGTGTTAATGATTAAAAAAGCGAAGAAAAAGAGAATAAATGAATAATTTGATAAAATAAAAAAGTGATAGAGGTAAGTATCTATCATTTTTTATTGAGTACAATTATTGAAAAAACAGTCTGATTTATACAAATTGTAAAGACTGCTCGATATAGTTTCTTTTGTCGAAAAAAACTTGGTGAGTATTTTTATGAATGTAATGAAAATTTTATCAAGGAAATAGAGTTAGTCACTTTGTTGATTGTATAGCAATTTATTCATACGATGATAAAGCTCATACACAGAAGTCAATGCTACAAGATGAACCATGTTGTAAGAGTTAAAGATATTATTTTTTGAAATAAGAGATGAAGGTGTTAGTAAGTAAGATTACAGGAGTTTTTCTGATAACAGTACCAGCTACAACACATATTTTTATAGAACATCACAATAGTTTGGTTATTTCGTATAACTTCATTGACAAGACAGCTGTCTTGATAATATTGGTTTTTTATGTTATGATAAATCGGCAATAAGAAATAATACAGTGTATATTGTCACTTAAGAAAGAAGAGAGGTAAAAAGAAACCATGAATCCAGAGGAATTAATGGAGTTAAAACGTGAGAAAGATGCAGTGATTTTCGCTCACTATTATGTCGACAAAGAAGTGCAAGCGATTGCAGATTATGTCGGGGACAGTTTTTTCTTGGCAAAAAAAGCAACAACAGTGAAGGAAAAGAATATTATTATGGCAGGGGTCTATTTTATGGGAGAGACCATGAAGATTCTGAATCCGGATAAACATGTCTATCTGCCTGATATGAAAGCGGATTGTCCGATGGCACATATGATTACAGTAGAAGAAATTCAAGAGATGCGTCAAAAATATGATGATCTTGCGGTGGTTTGTTATGTCAATTCTACAGCGGAAATCAAGGCTCATTCAGATTACTGTTGTACTTCTGCTAATGTAAAAAAAGTTCTTGGTGCAGTCAAGGAAAAGAATATTTTCTTTGTGCCTGATGGTAATTTGGGTGCCAATATCAAGCATCTTTTTCCTGAAAAAAATATTATTTGTCATTCAGGACATTGTCCCGTTCATCATGCAGTGACTTCGGAGGATGTGAGACGACTTCGAGAAGAATATCCGAATGCACCTGTTTTTGCTCATCCGGAGTGTCAGCCCGAAGTGATAGAAAGTGTTGATGTACAAGGCAGCACAAGCGGTATTATAGAGGCGGTTGGAAAAACAGACGCCAAAGAATGTATCATTCTCACAGAGGAAGGAATTTTGTGGGAGTTGGAGAATCGTTTCCCTGAAAAGAAATTTTATGTTCATGAAATTGTTTGTGACGGAATGAAACAAGTGTATTTGAAAGATATCGTATCTATCCTGAAAGGACAGAAAGAAGAGATTTTTGTACCGGAAGATGTGAGTGTACGAGCAAAGCGAGCATTGGATAATATGTTGAATGCATGTGAAAATTAGGAGTGATGATATGAAAAAACCGTTACTGAATTTTTTGATGATAGATGATTTATTGCGTGCAGCAATTCGAGAAGATGTAAATGGTGAGGATGTGTCCACTCAGGCGGTTTCTGAGAGAGGAACAACATGTCAGGTAGATTTGATTTGTAAGGAAGACGGTGTTTTGGCGGGGATTCCTGTGTTTATGCGTGTGTTTGAACTGTTGGATTCGAAAGTCAGTTTTGATTTTTCTGTAGAAGATGGTGCTTCTGTAAAAAAAGGACAAATATTAGGCAGTGTCATCGGTTCGGTTGAAACTCTTTTGACAGGTGAGCGTGTGGCGTTGAATTATTTGCAAAGAATGAGCGGAATTGCTACCTATACGAGAAAAATGGTGGATGCCTTGGGAGATGATAGGACGAAGATTGTAGATACAAGAAAGACAACACCGTTGATGCGTCCCTTTGAAAAATATGCGGTGCGCATTGGTGGAGGTGAAAACCATCGTTATAATTTATCGGACGGAGTGTTGCTGAAAGACAACCATATCGGCATGGCAGGTTCTGTGACAGCAGCAGTGACGCAAGCTCGTAGGTATGCACCTTTTGTTCGAAAGATAGAGGTAGAGGTCGAAACGATGGAGATGGTTCAAGAGGCGGTAGATGCAAGGGCAGATATTATTATGCTGGACAATATGACAATAGAGGAGATAAGAGAGGCGATTGCTTATATCAACGGACGAGCAATGGTTGAGCTTTCCGGTAATATCAGCATGAACAATATTCATGAATATCGCGGTTTGGGTGCAGATGTGATTTCAAGCGGAGCATTGACACATTCCGCACCGGTGTTAGATTTTTCGTTAAAAGGATTGAGAAAGATTTAGGAAGTCGTTTTGTAGGATGCTATGATTCATTCAGGATAAGTATCTTTTCAGGAGAGGATACAGAGTTTTTGGAGAATATCTAAATCTGTGTCAGTTTGTTGTTAAGGTATATTATGAATTATTATTGTTTTGATATCATCACACGATGAAAAAATAATATGATAAAACGATTAGATACAAAAGAAAATTTGTTGAAATGAGAATACTTTCTCGTTTGCAGATAAAGGAGATTAACTATGAAATCAGTTGCTATCATCGGTTACGGTGCATTGGGGAAAATTTTGACTTCAGTTGTTATTAGCCGTTTAGCAGAAGACTATACTTTGGTGGGGATTTATGACATTCTGTTGAAACAACCGAACATTGAGGTGAACAACAAGAGTGTCAGAGTATTTGAAAGCTTTGAAGAACTTTTGAATACCAAGGTGGATATTGTTGTTGAAATTGCCGGTGTGGGAGCAGTTAGGGAACTTGTGATACCGCTGTTACAATCAGGAAAACATGTGGTAATCACTTCAGTAGGTGCGTTGGCGGATTCAGAATTGCTTGCCGAAATAACAGACACAGCCAAAAGGACAGGTTGCAAGGTACATGTGACTTCCGGTGCAGTCGGTGGATTTGATATTTTATCGACAGTTTCTTTGATGGGAAATGCCGTTACAGCCATTGAAAGTACAAAGGCGCCGAAGAGTCTGAATGGAGCACCTTATTTGGAAGGAAAAGAGTTGCCTTCAGATAGGCGGGTCATTGCCTTTGAAGGAAGTGCGGGAGATGCAATTGCAGGATTTCCAAAGAATACCAATGTTGCTGTAGCAACAGGTATCGCCGGTGGGGGTGTGGATACTGTAAGCGTACGTGTGGTGAGTGATCCGACAGCTCAAGGGAACACCCATCGCATCACGATAGAAAATGACAGCGCAAGGGCAGTCGTAGAGGTTACATCAAAACCTGATTTCAAAAATCCGAAATCCAGTGTTACTGCAGCTTGGAGTGTGGCAGGATTGTTGAAAAACTTGGTGAATCCGATTCAGTTATTTTAATAAAGAGAAGATAGTATAACAAGAGTCATTCCTTTTTGTAAAATTGATAGGTTGATATCGTTAACGATTTCATTTGTTGTTTGTTATCATTTCAAGCTATGATTCAAGATTTTATGAAACATTCTATTCCGTTTGTGTCAAACAATTTGATACAAAAGAGAAATATTTTTAAGGATAGTTTCCGGTATGGAAATGAAGTTTTAGCATGAGCAATCACTTTTAAGGGTTGAGAAATAATGCGAAGGAATATTCTAAAAGGCAGTAGAAAATGAAAGATACAAATCATTGCAGAAGAAGCAGGGAAGGAAGCTGCTTCTTTTTTTATGACTCCATTCAGTTGAGCACACGAAATGTGCGAAACAACTCATTGATGAATGGAAATAGAGGAAAAAAACAAGGAAATTTAAGACAAAACATAATACTTTGATTTTATACGGATACTTCTTATAAAAATTGTAAAAAATCAAATAAAATGTTTGCGAAACGCTTTGAGATAGCATAAGATAAGGATAATGAAAAAATAAGAAAATTTTTGGTACTCATCAAAAGTAGGGTACTTTAAGAGATATAGAGAGGAGAATATTGTGGAGAATATTCGAATGGTACTTGATGTAGTTGTGATTGTTCTTTTTTTGTTCTATGCAATCATTCAATTTGTCGGCAAGAACAAAGTGAAACAGAGCCAATCTGACATGGAAGACTTGTTAAAGGAAGGATTGTATCAGTTAGAGCGAAATCAGAATATCGTGGCAAGCAACATAGAAAGTAAAATGTATCAATCCATGACAGAGGCATCTCAGTTGCAACAAAATTATCTTTCTCAAATTTCGCATAGCAATCAAGAAACGGTCTATCAAATGATGGATCGTGTGGATACGAAGTTGGAGTTGGTGAGAACCACTTTAGATCAGAAGTTACATGATGTTGAAGTAAAGAATGAAGCAAATTTAGAGAAGATTCGAATGACAGTTGATGAAAAATTACATGAAACCTTAGAACAGAGACTCGGCAAATCTTTTCAGTTAGTGAGTGAACGATTGGAACAGGTGCATCGCGGATTGGGAGAAGTCAATTTATTGGCAGAGGGAGTCGGAGATTTAAAAAAAGTGCTTACGAATGTAAAGTTGCGCGGAGTGATGGGAGAGATGCAACTGGAACAAATTTTGGAACAGATTTTGTCTCCGACACAGTATCGAAAAAATATAAAATTAAATCCCAATACACAAGATATCGTAGAATTTGCAATCTGTATGCCGGGCAAAACAGCGTCAGAAGAAATTTATTTACCGATAGATGCAAAATTTCCTTTGGAAACATATTTTCGTTTGATGGATGCCTATGAAAATTCACAGAAGGAATTGATAGAAAAACAAGGAAAAGAGTTGGAGAGAGTATTTCGAAAAAATGCAAAAGATATTTGCACAAAGTACATTTATACTCCGGTTACAACAGATTTTGCTCTGATGTTTGTACCGTTTGAAGGTTTGTATGCAGAGCTTACCAAACGCCCTAATCTTTTGGAAGATTTACAGAAGGAATACAAAGTTGTAGTTGCAGGTCCATCCAATACCGCTGCGCTCTTAAACAGCTTGCAAATGGGATTTCGTACACTCGCGATTGAGAGAAGATCATCGGAAATTTGGGAGCTTCTTTCTGTTATTAAAACGGAATTTTATAAATTCGGAGCCGTTTTAGAGAAAGCGCAACATAAGTTAAACGATGCAGGAAGTGAGTTGGATCAACTGGTTGGAGTAAGAAGTCGCAAATTGTTGAGAGAGTTGGACAAGATTACAGAGTTACAGATACAAAAGGGTGATGAAGATGAAAAATAATGACTTTAACAAAGAGAATATCGTTTCATTAGATGAAAAAAGAAAGCAGAAACAAGAAGAGGAAACGATAGAGCAAGAGATGGACAACAGCAGCGAAGTGATGGATAGGATGATTGACCTGCTGTTTGCCAATATGGACACTACGATAAAAGATGAACTCAAAGGGATGATAGGCTCTTACGGAATGAGATTAGGTGATGAAGAAAAGAATCAAATTGAAAAAGTGCTGGATTCTGATGAACTGCAGAAAATGATAGGTGAAATGGAGATTGGAGAGGATGGCATACCTTCTTTGAAGGGAGGCGGTATGGTAAATTCCGATGAGATGAAAAAACAGTATGATAATTATCGTGAGTTGTTTCAATGGAAGAACATCTATAAACCTTATACTCTTGATAAATTTATGTCCTATGAAGAACTGTCGGAATTGGCAAAGAAGATGAAAATTTCTTGTGAGAAACCACGAAGCAAGTCTGACTTATTACAAGAGATGGTTCCGGTTTTTCCAAACTTTCTGCAAGAAGAGTTGATATATTATGATGCATCCAGAATGAATTGGCTATCAAAGTTGATGTATGGTAACGGGACGTATCATTTGTCACAGCCCTTAACAGAATTAGAAGAAAATCAAGTCGATTATTTTGAAAGACAAGGATTTTTTTTCAGAATCAATGACAACGGAATCAAGACACTGGTTATGCCGAAGGAAGTGCAAGATGCAATGTATTCCGTTGATTTTACAAAGATTGAAAAGTTATCGGAATACAATACAAAACTGGTTCGTTATGTGATGGGCATCGCAAATGTATATGGAGTATATCCTGTAAAAATGGCAACGGATTCTTTGTTTGGATATTTCAAGGATGAGGCTTATTTTAATACAAAAGAAAAGTTTTGTATGCATTTTGAACAATTGATGAAACGCTCTTTCGGAAATATGTTTTTGATAAAGAGCTATTACAGCGGAATCAATGTCTCTTCCCAATACATTTATCACGGAACAGTCGGATTTGCAGAGCAATTCTATCATATTCAGCAAGAACAACAGGTTGCATATAAAGAATTGGATTTTACGGAACTTGAAAAAAAGGGAGAATTGCAATATTATGAAGAAAGCATCCATTTGAATCGTGCCTTTGAGGCACTTTGCAGTTGCAACCGAATAGAGGAAACAGAAACAGATTCGGTGAAATATATGATGTATGTGTTTTCAAAGTTGGAATTTCAACCGAATACGGTGTTGATGTACTTGGAATCTATGTATCAGATGCCAGAAGGATCAGAATATGATAAGTTGATATCTTCCCTTTCCAAAATCAGTGAAATCACCGAAAAATGGATGCTCAAAGGAAATGCAATGAAAGAGGATACGGACAAAAAATCCGATCCGTCTAAAGTCATCAATGTAGATTTTTGGAAAAACCATTGATTTGTAAATTTAGAACAGGAGATAGAAGAAGTGGAAAATATAAACGGGGGGATTGGGTATCTCTTCGGAATGAATTTGATTTCGTTTGTATTATGCGGAGTTGATAAATGGAAGGCGAAAATGCACAAGCGGCGCATTTCGGAGAACAGTCTGTTGCTTTCCTGTATTTTGGGCGGAAGTGTCGGTTTTATTGTGGGAATGAAAATATTTTCTCACAAGACAAAGCATTTGAAATTTATGGTAGGAGTTCCCCTTGTTTTGTTGATACAGGTAATCATCGGATATTTTGTTTACATGAAACGGTTTGCATAATGCTTTGAGAAAGAAGAAGTTTTAGATATCCGTAGAGTATGGTTGATGTAAACATAGAACTATATTTTTTATCCAATGTGGATAATCAGAAAGAAAGAGGGTTAAGACATGATACGAATTGGAATTGATGCGATGGGTGGAGACAATGCCCCGAAAGAAATTGTAAAAGGAGCAATTCTTGCTACTAAATTAAACAAAGAACTTTCTCTTACCTTGGTCGGAGATGAGGAAAAGATAAATTGTGTATTAGATGAACAAAAGGCGGACAGGAGTCATATTGAAGTGGTACATGCTACCGAAGTAATTGAGGGTGATGACCAACCTGTGAAGGCAATTCGACGAAAGAAAGATTCTTCTTTGGTGGTTATGATGAACCTTTTGAAAGAAGGGAAAGTGGATGCTGTTGTTTCGGCAGGGAATACAGGTGCATTGCTTGCGGGAGGAATTTTTATCGCGGGTCGAATCGAAGGGGTATCTCGTCCTGCGATTACGGGAATCTATCCGTCTTTGAATCCTACTGTGATTTTGGATATTGGCGCAAATGCTGATGTTTCACCGGAACATTTGGTGGAGTTTGCGAAGATGGGGAGTATTTTTGCCAAAATTGCATTCAAAAAAGATGATATCAAAGTCGGCTTGATTAATATCGGAACAGAGGAAACAAAGGGAAACGAATTAGTGAAAAAAGCGTATCCTTTACTCAAAGAAACACAGGAAATTTCCTTTTACGGGAATGTTGAAGCAAGAGATATCCCGAAAGGAATTGTGGATGTGGCGGTATGTGACGGATTTACCGGAAATACCATTTTGAAACTGACGGAAGGGTTGGCTGAGACGATATTTGCAATGATGAAAGAAGTTGTTTATTCCAGCACAAAAGCAAAAATGGGTGCATTGTTGATGAAAGACAGTTTGAAAGGAATGAAAGACAGCTTGAATTACGAAGAAGTAGGAGGAGCGGTGTTACTCGGAGTAGATGGCGTAGTTGTGAAAGCGCACGGTTCTTCCAATGCAAAAGCATTTTCCAATGCTATCTTAAGAGCGGCTGAGTATCATCATTCAGGCTTGATTGCTCACATTAAAGAGGTTATATCGTAAGAAATGAAGACAGAGTATAAGATATCTCAATTCCGTATAGGCATTTAAGTGAATTTTTGTTATAATGTATTATGTTATCTAATGTTCCATAAAATGAGAGGACAGGAGGAAAAAATAATGAGCGTAGAAGAAGTAGTAGGAATGGGTGGAGTAAAAATTTCAGATGATGTAATTGCAACAATTGCATCATTGGCAGCGAGTGAAATAGAAGGCGTTTCTAAAATGACCGGTTCTATGGCAGCAAACTTAACAGAAATTTTAGGAAAGAAGAAATTTTCAAAAGGCGTGAAAGTACAGCTTGAAGAAGATACTGTGGAAATTGATGTGTTCTTAAGCATTGTGTATGGCAGCATTATTCAAGAAGTTGCAGAAAAAGTACAAGAGAACGTGAAGAAAGCCATCGAATCAATGACAGAGTTTAAGGTTATGACTGTAAATGTTCATGTACAGGGAGTAACACAGCCGGAAGAAGAAAAACAATAAAAGAAATGGAAAGGTATGCGGAATGGGCAGAAAAACGGAAAGAGAAAAAGCATTCAAATTACTATATGAGATGGGCATCAAAAAAGAAGAAGAGATAGAATTTTTGCAACCATATTTGATGAGAGAAGGGTTGATGGAAGGGTATGTGAAAGATGTTTTGACATTATACTTTTCTCATAGAGATGATATTATGGACAAAATTCAGAAATCTTCGAAACGATGGGATGTCTCCAGAATGATTAAGCTTGATTTGACCATTCTGAAATTAGCGGTTACAGAGATGATGTATTATGATGATATTCCTGTAGCTGTTGCAATTAATGAAGCAGTGTCTCTTTCGAAAAAATATTCCGGAGAAGATTCTTACAAATTTATTAATGGAATTTTGAAGCAAATTACAATAGACCAAAAGGAAGAAAAAGTTGAGTTATCTAACGACAGCAATGCATAGAGATTATTTTGTGGATGAACGTTTTTTTTCAGATTCAAAATCAGTTGCATTTTTATCAAAAAAAGGAATTCGTTTGCATCCGATATCATTAGACTCAAGATTATATGAGGGAATTTCAGGACATTCAGATATTGTCGGGTGTCCTGTTTTTTTGACTACAGTTATCGAACGAGAAGTCTATGATCACCATCGTTTTGATTTAAGAGAATTCGATATTACTTTAGGACAGAGTTCTCTGGCAAGAGACTATCCCTATGATGTGCGGTATAATGTTGCGATATTCGGAAAAACAGCGATTCATAGCAAATATATAGATTCTGTCATAAAAGAACTATTGACAAAGGAAAAAGTAGAATCGATTGTAGTAAAACAAGGATATGCCAAGTGCAGTATCGTTGTAGTAGATGAAAAAAGTATTATTACATCGGATATCGGTATTTATCGAGCTTGTAAAGAAAAATTAGATGTATGTTTGGTATCGGTGTGGAAAGATATCTTTTTGTGGGGAATGGAATATGGTTTGTTAGGAGGAACTTCCCTTACAAGAGGAAGAGAAATTTATTTTACCGGAGATATCCGCAAACATCCCGACTATTGGAAGATGAAAAACTTCGCGGATCAAAAAGGTGTCAGTCTCTTATCGATGAGTGAAGGCAGATTAGTTGATGTAGGAGGTTTTTTGCCTTTATATCTCAAAACGAAAGATAATTCCATGTAAGGTAGGTAATACAAACTATAGGATAAGTGACAGAATTTGAAAGGAGGTTGAAGAAAGAAGGTAATTTATCTTTCTTCAAGCAGTTATGAAAAAGAAAACAGGATTATTGATAGCAGGTGTACTGATTGTCTGTGGTATGGCAATATCATATCAACATTGTATGAAACAAAGTCAGGTACCATCGTTGGAGGAGGTAACCTATACCAATTTGGCAGAACCGGAAACGCAAATTATCGCTCAAAAAGTACTTGCTCAAGCCGGAGTATCTGAGAGCAGACGGCAAAGATTTTTGAATGAAGTGAATTTCTTTCAACAGAGTGTAGACAGAAAATTTTTGACCAACGGATTTGAAACAGGCAAACCGACAGAAACAAAGTATGATCCTTACAAGATGCAAGAGCAGTGGGATAGAAAAAACAAAGACTTCCAAGGATATAATTGTAGAATTACAGCATGCTCTTTGATGGGAGATTTTATTGAAGCAAATCCCATAAAAAACTTAGATACAGATGAGATTATATTTGATTTGAATTCGTTACGACAAGACGGACGTGTTTTGGAAGAAAAAGATTACAATACATTTCAGGCTGTATTTGCAGGAGTTGTCAATGCAGAAAAAACAAAAGATGTGCCAGCTCATGTGAATGAGATACAACAAGCATGGAAGGACAGAGGCGTGAAATTTTTATCCAATCCGAATAAAATCAGTATGATTTCCGTTGTGTTCCATACTCAATTAACGGAAGATGACAGCAGACTGTTTGTAGGACATGTCGGAGTTTTGGTTCCAAAGGAAGATGGAGGACTTTATTTCATCGAAAAAGTTGCATTTCAAGAACCTTATCGTATGAATGTGTTTCAAAACAGGGTAGAGTTAAGTGATTACTTGATGGAAAAATATGATGTAGAAGTAGGACAACCGACTTCCATTCCGTTTATTATGGAAAATGATAAGTTGATGGAAGGATATCGCCCAAATCCGAACAAGTAAAGATGTGTAGCAACAGAACTTGTTTGTAAAAAATGAAGGGTACACGAAACTATGCAGTAGCATTGTTCATGACATAAAAAATTGTTTTGAGTATCGGAAATGATATTTGAGACAATTTTTTGTTTTGAGAAAAATATAAGAAATTGTTCTAAAATAGTATGTACTATTATACAAAAGTGATATATTATTTCAGCCGAGGGTAGTGGTAAAATTCTTTAGGAAAACGTCTTATTTAACTGTTTTCGTGTTTTTTTGTTGTTAAAATTTTTAGAATGTATTGAAAACTTCAATGCATTGTGTTATCATGGCGATAGATATATATTATATATATTTGACATTATGGTTACATAAAAAGGAGGAAAAAGACATGAAACATTTTGTAAGAAAAGGTCTGTGTTTTTTAACAGTGGGAGCAATGTTGTTCACAATGACAGCTTGTGGCGGAGAAACAACGCCTGAGTCATCCGATGGCGATACAAAAGCTGCAACAGAAGGACTTACCAATGATGGAAACTATGTATTTGCATCAGGTGGAACATCAGGAACTTATTATCCTTTAGCAGGAGCTATCGCAACTTTGGTAAATGAAAAGGTTTCTGTAAACACAACAGTACAATCTACAGGAGCATCTAAAGAAAATGTAATGCTAATTTCTCAAGATGAAGCTGATTTTGCAATTATTCAAAATGACGTATTGGATTATGCTTACAACGGAACAGGATTGTTCCAAGAAAGCGGAAAAGTAGAAGGACTTGCGACTGTAGCATCTATTTATCCTGAAGTAATCCAAGTAGTTGTAGCTGCAGATAGCGGAATCAATACGATTGCAGACTTAAAAGGAAAACGCGTTTCTATCGGGGATGCAGGTTCAGGAGTAGAACAAAATGCACTTCAAGTATTAGACGCATATGGATTAACAGTAGATGATATCTCTGTAAACCGTTTATCTTTCAAAGAAAGCGGGAGTGCTTTCAAAGACGGTCAAATTGACGCGTTCTTTGTAACAGCAGGTATTCCTAATACAGCAGTTACAGAACTTGCAGTAACAAGAGCTTTGAAATTAGTAGATGTTTCCGGAGCGGAAGCTGATAAATTAAAAGAACAATATCCTTTCTATACAGATGTTGTGATTCCGAAAGATGTTTATAAAACAGAAAATGATATTACTACATTGGGCGTAAGAGCTTTGATTGTATGTAGAGATGATATGAGCGAAGAAGAAGTTTATAACTTCACAAAAGCAATTTATGAAAACTTAGAGCCTCTTGGAGAATCTTATGCAAAAGCAAAAGAATTCAAATTGGAAGAAGCAGTGTTGGGAGTAACTGTTCCGTTACATCCGGGAGCACAAAAATACTTTGATGAAAAGGGAGTAAAATAAGTATGATAAGTTGTTCAGTAAGGAGAAGAGGAACTCTTCTCCTTCTGTTCACTATAGCCCTTATTTTATTCGTTCCGAGCAAGCTGAGTTTGGTTGTTCAGGATAAAACCGGGACCTATGTTTCTATTCTTCCGGTAGAAAGTGCTTCTTATTTTGAGGTAAGCTTTCGTCACTCTGTCAATAAGGGAATGATCATTGAACGGTATGAAATAAATTTGGAAAATAAAACATTTTATCTTAAAACGGGATGGTTTCAAAGTTATGGTGCAGGGATGATGGATTCTGTTGCAGAAGGGGTTCAAATGACGGAAGAAGGTGATTTTTTGAGATTGGATTTTCCGAAAAATGAGCTGCATCAAGTGTCTTATGCGGCAGCCGGAATTGCAAATCATAAATTGAGTATTGGGAACAATGAGGTTTTTTTATTTCAAAAAAACCCATACAAGACAAGTATCATATCTTTGAAAAGAACAAATTTGTTTCAAAGGATATGTACTTCTTTTTATTAGAAAAAATTTTGTTTTTGCATACAGAAAAAAACAAAAATAAAAACAAGAAAGGAAGTGAGGTTTGTTGAAAAATAAACAAGAAGAAAAGAAAAATCTGACAGAACAAGCAATTTCCGATGAAATCAATCAAGAGGAATTGTTGATGATGTTGGATAAAGAATCTGCGTATCGTAGATTGACCGGTTTTTGGGATAAGTTTATTGTTGGAATTTTAATCTGTTTTACAAGTTTTCAAATTTATACTGCTGTGACAGGGACATTTCCCGCTCAATTACAGCGTATGATACATTTGGGATTTGTAATTTGTTTGGCCTATTTATTGTATCCTGCTACAAAAAAAGGAAGACGGGATAAAATTTTCATTTTAGATTATGTTTTTGCAGGAGTATTTTTTGGAATTGTAATGTATTATTTATTAAATTACAACGCTTTGATCAATCGCTCCGGAGCATATAATACAACAGATATTATTGTGGGGGCAATCGGAGTGGTATTGGTAATGGAAGCTTGTCGTAGAGTAGTAGGTCTTCCGATTGTTGTGATTGCAACAATATTTATTATCTATGCGTTTTTCGGAAAGTCCATGCCGGGATTCTTGCATCATAGAGGGTATGCATTACCTCGTGTTGCAAGTCACTTGTTCTATACAACGGAAGGAATTATCGGTTTGCCGCTGGGAACTTGTGCAACTTACATCTTCCTATTTATTTTGTTTGGAGCATTCTTGGAAAAAACGGGAATCGGAGCATTTTTTATTGATTTGGCAAATGCGATTGCAGGGCATGCCGCAGGTGGACCGGCAAAAGTAGCGGTATTGACATCGGCATTACAAGGAACCATTTCCGGATCTTCCGTTTCAAATACCGTATCGACGGGATCATTTACCATTCCTTTGATGAAGTCATTGGGATACAGACCTGAATTTGCAGCAGCAGTAGAAGCGGCAGCTTCTACAGGTGGTCAACTTATGCCACCGATTATGGGAGCAGCGGCATTTTTGATCGCAGATGCAGTCGGAGAACCGTATATTGTGATTGCAAAAGCGGCAATTATTCCTGCACTTCTTTATTTCACAGGAATCTGGATGATGATTGACTTTGAAGCGAAAAAAATCGGATTGGTCGGAATTCCGAAAGAAGAGTTACCGAAAATAAAACCGATATTGAAAGAACGAGGACATTTAATTATTCCTTTGATTGTCATTATCGTACTGTTAGGAATGGACTATTCTCCAATCTATGCTGCAAGCAGAGGGATTGTAGCTTGTATGATTGTACCGTATTTGAGAAAAAGTACCCGTGTTCCAATCTCTGCATTGGGAGAGGCATTTGTTAACGGGGCAAGAAATATTATCGGTGTTGCTTGTGCCTGTGCAGTTGCAGGTATCATTGTAGGAATCGTTACTTTGACCGGTTTGGGACTAAAACTTGGCGGGGGACTTCTTACTGCTGCAGGGGGAAATATGTATTTGACATTGTTCTTTACAATGGTTACTTCCTTAATCTTGGGAATGGGGGTACCTACAACAGCGAACTATTTGATTACATCTACCATTGCAGCGCCTGTTGTTATGCAATTGGGAGTACCGATACTTTCTGCTCACTTGTTTGCATTCTACTTTGGAATCTTGGCGGATATCACACCTCCGGTTGCTTTGGCAGCTTATGCAGGTTCTGCCATTGCCAGGGGAAATCCGTTCGATACAGGAGTGCAGGCCACAAAACTGGCAATTGCCGCATTCCTGATTCCGTATATCTTTGTGATGAATCCGGCGTTGATTTTGGTAGATACTACGGCAATAGAAGTAGTTCGTATTATTGCAACTTCCTTGATAGGAATGTATGGAATCGCCGGTGGAGTATCCGGTTGGGTACAAACAAAAACAAATCCTATTGTCCGAATCCTGTTTATCGTGGGTGGTTTGATGTTAATCAACCCTTCCGTCAAAACAGATGCAATCGGAAGCATATTGATTGTGGGCTTGATTCTATTCCAAAAAGCTTTGGCGAAAAAAAGAGCAGCGGCTTAGAATTGATAAAACAATACAATTAAATATTTGAATATTATCATAAAAAATCTATCGATATATTATCGGTAGATTTTTTTGTGTTTATGTAGAATATTTTATAGCAAAATAATTTTTTTCTGTTCAAATCATGATTATTCTATTGATTTGTGTGGTACAATCGTAAGACAAAGGAAATGGATTTATGAAAGAGAAAGGATGTTTTTGATGGGACTAATAAAAGAATTTAAAGAGTTTGCTGTAAGAGGCAATGTGGTTGATATGGCTGTCGGGGTTATCATAGGGGGAGCTTTTGGAAAAATTGTAACTTCTTTGGTAGAAGATATGATTATGCCTTTAATCGGAGTTGTTATCGGTGGAGTTGATTTTACATCCTTGGTACTTAATGTTAGGGGAGTGGATGTTACTTACGGAAACTTTATTCAGCAAGTATTTAACTTCTTGATAATTTCATTCTGTATCTTTATCGTAATTAAGGGAATGAATTCTATGAAGAAGAAAGAAGAAGCGGTTGAACTTGTGCTGCCTGAACCAACGAAAGAAGAAGTATTATTGACCGAAATCAGAGATTTGTTAAAACAAAAATAGAGTTTGAGATGGATTTAAAGTCGGATGTTAAGTGAAGGAATAATTGCTTAGCATCTGGCTTTTTTGTTGTAAAATATAAAGATAGAGATTTAGAATCTATGATATAATGTAATAAAAACATAGGATAAGTGAGGAAAATACGATGGAAGAAATGCATATCAATTGGTATCCCGGTCATATGAAAAAGACAAGGGAATTGATTGAAAATAATATGTCAATTGTTGATGTGGTTGTAGAGGTAGTGGACAGCCGTATTCCAAAAAGCAGTAAAAATCCGGATATTGAAAAAATTGCCGGCAGTAAACCGATTGTGATTCTATTGAACAAAGAAGATTTGTCTGATGAGAGAGAAACGAAAAAGTGGATTGATTATTATAAAAAACAAAATCATTCAGTAATTTCTTATAACGGAACGACAGGAGATGGCACAAAGGAACTGTTACAGGAAATTAAAGAATCTTTTGCACCAAAGCTGGAGAGATTGCAAAATCGTGGATTGAAGGACAGAGCGATTCGAATTATGATAGCGGGAGTTCCAAATTCCGGCAAGTCGACATTAATCAATCGATTATCCAAGAGAAAGTCAACACAGACAGGGGATAGAGCCGGTGTCACAAAAGGAAAACAGTGGGTAAAATTGAAGGGAAATCTTGAAATGTTGGATACTCCGGGAATTCTGTGGCCAAAGTTTGAGGACCAAAGAGTTGCGCTGATGCTTGCCTTTACCGGAGCGATTCGAGATGAGGTGCTTGATTTGGAGGAGATTGCGTTCGCTTTACTTAATGAACTTCGCGGAAGATATGGGAACTGTTTGGAAGAGAGATATGGCATTACAATAGATGATACCTTAGAAACGCTTGAAATTATGGATAAAATTGCTCAAAAAAGAGGATTTGTTCTCCGTGGACAGGAAATTGATTATTTGAGGACAGCGCAGGCGATTTTGAATGATTTCAGAGAAGGAAAGTTAGGACGGATTACATTGGAAACACCACAGGAACAAGTGTAAGTGTTTCATTTGGAGGGATGTTTGTGTTTGAAGGACAAAGCATATCAGCAATAAAACAAAAGATTTTACAAATGAATGAAGAAGAAAAGAATTTGGAGTTGGAGCAAATTCTGCTGATGGATGATAGGCTCGGAGTTCAAAAGATAGGGATTTCTTTACGAAAGAATCGACTGAAAGCGGAAGAAGAAAAACAGAGGATTCTTCAAATGAAAGCTAAGGAACAGGATTGGAATAGCAAAGGAATTCTTTTGGTAGGCGGAGTAGATGAGGCAGGCAGAGGGCCTTTGGCGGGACCTGTGGTTGCGGCTTGTGTTATCATGAAGTCCGACTCCTTGATTCTTGGAATGAATGATTCCAAAAAAATTAAAGAAACTGTGAGAGAAGAACTTTATGATAAGGTGATTCAGGATAGTATTTCTTTTGGAATCGGAATTGCAAGCAGTGAAGAGATTGATCGATATAATATTTTGCAAGCTACTTTTTTGGCGATGAAAAGAGCGATGCAGGAAATGAAACAAGTACCGGACCTTGTTTTGGTGGACGGCAACCAAGAAATTTCAAATTGCTCCATTCGGCAAGAAACGGTGATACACGGTGACAGTATTTGTTATAGTATAGCTTGTGCCAGCATTTTGGCAAAGGTGTATCGTGATCGCATTATGAGAGATTATGATAGGATTTATCCGGAATTTGATTTTTTGAGTAACAAGGGATATGGAACAAGTCATCATTACGATGCGTTGAGGACTTATGGCGTGACTCCGATTCATAGGAAGAGTTTTTTGAAAAGTTAGAGATATTTGAAATGTATGGGAAAGATTTCCACAGAAATTACAAACAAAAAATAAGATAAATGTATTTTTTGGGGGTACTATATAGAAAACGATTGAAAAAAGGACAGGTGAAGAGTCAATGAAACATATTTTGATTGTAGATGATGAAAAACGAATTCGTGATTTGATTGTAATGTATTTAAAAAAAGAAGGATATGAAGTAACGGATTTTGACAATGCTGATAAAGCGTATGAATTTTTGCAAAACAATGAAGTGGACTTGCTCGTTCTGGATATTATGATGCGTGGCATGAACGGTTTGGATTTGTGCAAAAAGGTAAGAATGACAAGCGAGGTGCCGATTATTTTTGTTTCGGCAAGAAGTGAAGAGTTAGATAGGATCTTGGGATTGGAATTGGGTGCTGATGATTATTTGGCAAAACCGTTTAGTGTAAGAGAGCTTGTTGTTCGTATCAAAAATATTTTGAGAAGAACCAATGCGGTAGTTCAGAAGAAAGAGGATAATGTGCTTTCTGTAGAAGATTTGAAAATTTTTATTGAACAACGAATTGTCAAAGTAGGCGAAGAAGAAGTGGCACTTACTACGAAAGAGTATGAAGTATTGAAATATTTGGTGGAAAACAAGGGATATCCGTTGTCAAGAGACAAAATTATCCAAAATATTTGGGGATATGAATATGACGGATATGACAGAAATGTGGATGATACGATTAAAAGATTGAGAAAGAAATTGAAAGATATTGAGTCTAAGGTAAAAATTCAAACTGTTTGGGGTTATGGATATAAGGTGCAGGAAGATGAGTAAAATTGGAAAAAAGATAGTATTGAGTTATCTTATCATTGTATTGTTTACCGTAGGTATTTCTATGGGAATTACAAAAATGAATTTTTCCAATAATTTGAATGCTAAGATTGTATCGGATTTAAATATTGCCGCCGATCATATTTTGAGTCAGATTCAGGACAGTTTGTCGCTTTATCGAGAGCAACACGGCAAGATGGCTAATTTGACAGATATTTTTCCGGACAAGGTGTTTTATTCTCATCAGTATCCGAATGCCAATTTTATTGTACAAAACAAACAGAAGGATGTTGTGTTTGAGTCGTGGAATTTGGAGGAAGGGGAGGCTTTCTTCAATTCGAATGATCCGAAAAAAAAATATTTTGTGTTGGAGAGAACGATTTTAGCTGAAGATGACAAGTCTGTGATTGGATATCTCCTCGTCATCGGTGAAAAAGAAGAATTGGGAATTATCAATTCGTTGATCAACAGGGCATCTATGGCAGGTCTTGCAATTTCGCTGTTTAGTGCAATTTTATTGGCATTTTTCTTTGAAAGGACTTTTATTCGACCAATCAATCTGTTGAAAAAAAATATACAGTCTTTTTCTATTGACGGAGAAAATGAATGGGAAGAAATCAATACAAAGGATGAAATCAGTGATTTAAATATTTCGTTTCAAAAGATGGCAAACAGAATGGTCAAATATGATAAAAAACAGAAGGAATTTTTTCAGAATACTTCTCATGAATTAAAAACACCGTTGATGTCGATTCAGGGATATGCAGAGGCGATTCGTGATCATGTTATTTCGGAAGAAGATGTAGATGATTCGTTAAATATCATTATTGATGAAACAAATAAGTTGACCAATACGGTAAACAGTATTGTGTATATGACGAAATTGGACAATCCGGGAGAGGATATTGATAAAAATAGAGTACAAAATATAGAAGTTCACGATTTTGTGAATGAGGTGTTGTATAAATTCAAGTTTGTTGCGGAAGAAAAGCATATTGAATTGTTGAATTCGGTAGAGGAACACCTGATACATAGATTGGATGAGGAATATATGTTTCGTATTATCAACAATTTGGTATCGAACGCACTTCGTTATGCGAAGAGCAAGGTTGAGGTGCAGGGGCAACAAGAGGGAGATTTTATGCGTATCAAAGTGATTGATGACGGTCAAGGCTTTGATACCAAAGAGATGGATTTGATTTTTGACCGTTTTTATAAAGGCGAAAAAGGAAATACCGGTTTAGGTCTTGCGATTGTAAAATCGACTGTAAAACAGTTAAAGGGAACAGTTTCCGGCTATAATATTTCTCCGCACGGCGCTTGTGTAGATATTTTGATTCCTACATCGAAAACAGGACAAGAAAAAACACAGAAATCCGGAAATAAAAAGCTGTTTCATTTGCAGCGCGGAGGAGTAAATTTGAGAGATAAGATAAGAAAATTTTAGGGGGAGTAAGTGTGAGTAACTTTCAAGATTTTAAGAAGATAAAAGGTTTTCAAACAAAGTCCATCCATGACGGATATGTTGCTGAAAATCCATATCATTCTTTGAATCCGCCTATCTTTATGACATCTTCTTTTGCATTTCATTCCGTAGAGGAAGCGGATGAAATCTTCAGAGGAGAAAGAGAGGGATTTGTATATACAAGAGGGAGAAATCCGTCTACCGAACTATTTGAGAAAAAAGTTGCGGTATTGGAAGGCGGAGTGGATTCGGTTGCTTTTTCTTCCGGAATGGGAGCGATTTCCGCAACTGTGCTTTCTTTTGTAAAACAGGGCGATCATGTGATTGCCGGAAAATTTTTGTACGGTTCTTGTTATGGATTTATGAAACATTTTTTATCTCGTTACGGAATTACAGTTTCCTTTGTCGATACAAGAGATTTGAAGCAAATAGAGGATGCAATTACTGACAAGACAAAGCTGATTTATTTGGAGACACCGTCCAATCCGAGCTTGTGCATCACCAATATTCGAGCTGTTTGTGATATTGCCAATAAGAAGGAAATTCCTGTTGTAGTAGATAATACTTTTGCAACGCCCTACTGGCAAAAACCGTTGTTGTTGGGGGCAAAGGTCGTTGTTCATTCGGCGACAAAGTTTCTGAGCGGACACGGAGATGTGGTTGCCGGTGTTGCTGTATCAAAGGATCAGCAATATATTAATAAGTTGCGTTACGGTTTTATGTGTGAGCTTGGAAGTCCGCTATCCCCTTTCAATAGCTGGTTATTGTTAAGGGGAATGAAAACATTGGGCATTAGGATGGAAAAACATGCTGAAAATGCAATGTTGTTGGCAAATTATTTGCAGGAACATGACAAGGTGGAGCATGTGTGTTATCCGGGATTGAGTGATCATGAAGGACATGAAATTGCAAACGAACAAATGATGGGTTATGGAGCAATCATTAGCTTCACAGTAAAAGGCGGAGCAGAAAAAGCAAAAGAGCTGTTGACAAAGTTTAAGATGTGCAAATTGGCAGTGAGCCTTGGAGATGCGGAGACCTTGGTGGAACATCCGGCAAGTATGACACACCGTGATTATGACAAAGAAAGTTTGGAAGAATTCGGCTTATCGGATGATATGGTACGAGTTGCGGTAGGTTTGGAAGATAGCAAAGATATCATTATAGATTTTTATGAAGCATTTGAACAAATTTAACAGAATCAAGAAGATGAGCATATCAAAAAGCTATGCTCATTTTTTATTGCGCCAATATATAATAAGGGTAATTATAATTCACTATATAAAAATGTCCGACGGGTTGTAGGGTATACTTCTTTCATCATGAGAGGAAGGTATAACTTACCATACGAAGTAAATAGATAAAAGAATTGAAAATTTGGAAATAAAAAATGACAGTACATTATTCAAAGCAAGAAGTGATATCCAATTACACGAATCCGGTGCGAAGTGTATTTTATTTTGAAACGGATGATTTTAGCAAAAATACATGGACATATTATCAGCAAACATTATATAGAGATGTTTTTAAATGAGTTTTATTGTATGAATAGTGTAGTTATTTTGTAAGCTCAATTACAAAAAAATTACAATATAACAAGATTGGTTGAATAATATGAATCAGACTGATATTCTAAGAGTGAAATTGAATCGAGTGATAGAAAAATTTAAAAACTTGTATAGAACATGGAATTGTGAAATCCAAACGAGGGAGAAGAATATAGTGATGAAACTTAAGAAAACTTATATCTTGATGCTGACGGTATCATTTTTTTGTATGACTACATTGTGTGGGACTGTTTTTGCGGATAACTATACATTGAACGGAAAAAGCACCAACTTGCCGAAAAACAGGATATTTTTGGATGGAACGGAATATTTTAGTGAAGAAATTTCTCCTCTGAATATCAACAATCGTGTCTATGTTGCAGTGCAGGATTTGAAGGGACTTGTAAATGCAAATGTAAAGTGGAACAAAAAAGCGGAAGAAATACGAATCACAAGAAATAATGTAACGATTCGTATGAAAAAGGGAAATACTTTTTATTATAAAAATAATAAGAAGGTGTCTTTCGATAAAGGTACAAAAGTTCAAATTGTAAATAACCGTTCTTTGATTCCGCTCAGTTTTGCGATTAAAGAATTTGATTTGGATTATAAGTATGACGGCAGCAATAAAATATTATATTTGACATCTTTTTCGGAAGGAACAGGTTCAAACCTTTTTGAGGAGGAGATGGATATGGAAAACGGAAGAGGAGTCGGGGTAAAACCGATCGAGATACAGCCGATTCCGCCAACCGAGCCGATGAAACCGTCAACGCCGAATCAGGAAAAACAAAAAACGGTGTCATTGGTTCAAAATCAAGATAACGATACAGAATCTTTGGCAATTCAAATGGGAGATACGGTAAATTATGATGTATCGGTAACGGAAAATCGAATTTCAGTTTCTTTTGCTTCGTTGAAACCGTTGAATATGCAGTATAGAAAGACCAATTTAATTGATGATATTAAGATAGAATATGATTCTGTCGGAAATGTCAATCGAATGGAAGTTGTAGTGAAATCATCTGTTGATATGAATCAAGTCACAGTCAACAAAAAGAATCGTGAAATTTTGATTCAATACAAAGAAAAAGTTGTGACTTCTTCAACATACTCTTATGAAAAAGATAAAAGCAGTGCTGTGTTCAGCTTACCTTTGACAAGAGGGAAAAATATTTCGGTAAATAAGTCGGGAAGTCAGATTGTATTTTCTGTGGATAAGTCTTCTTTGAATGGGGTGCCGGTGGATACCGTGGGAAAATCGGATGACAGATTGTTGAACGGCATCAGAGTATTGGACAAAGGCAATTCTTATCAATTCCAAATAGATTTGAAAGACAGGGTGTCTTATGAGGTAACAAATTCGGGAAGCAGCGGAACATTTACCTTGAAGTTAATTAAGAATAGTCACACTACTCCGATTATCAGCATTGATCCCGGACATGGCGGAAAGGATAGCGGAGCGGTAAAGAACGGATATCGAGAAAAAGATTTGAATTTAGAGGTGTCTTCTTTCTTAGTGCCGGCACTTCGTTCTGCAGGGTATGAGGTAATTACAAGTAGAGACACAGATGTATATCCTACTTTGGATGAGCGCGCAAACTTGGCAAATCAAACGGATAGTGATTTGTTCATCAGTATTCATCATAATTCAGGAGAATCTAATGTATCCGCAAAAGGGATTGAAACCCATTACTACAATTCTCAGGACAGTAAGCGTTTCGCAGAAATTGTACAACGCAAATTGATTCAAGCAACAGGTGCGAAGGATAGAGGAATTAAAAATACAAGATTACTTGTGGTTCGCAAGACAAATATGCCGGGAGTTTTGCTGGAACTCGGTTTTATGACAAATTTGGATGAAGTGAGCAAAATCAGCGATCCTTCTTATCAAAAACTGATGAGTGATGCGATTGTAGAGGCGGTCAACGAATATTTTGGAAGATAGGGAGCGAATGTTCCTTTTTGAAAAATCGTAGCTATGAAGAGGTGTCTTTTCGTAGTTACGATTTTTTGTGATAATAATAAAATCCGATTGAATTGTGATAAACTTGAATTTGAAATCAATGCCCTCTCTAACAGTTCGCTATTTATACTAAAACCCGATGAAACGATTGAACCAATAGTTATACTTTTGATTGTTTCATGAATCAGTTTATTTACACTTTTGCGGAGATTGCCCATAACTTTTTCAAGTGTCTGAAACACTTTATTTTCCGGGAAATAATGAAATCATTCTATTGAGTTTCAGTATTAAAACATGTTGAATAGCTGCCGGAATGATATAAAATAGGAACAGTAGTTTGAAATTACACCATAGAGCAAGTGAAACACATAGTAACAGAACAAAATAAAAGCAGACAGAATGAGAATTTTGAATAATAGAAAAGAATCATACAAAAACAATATAGTTATGAAACAAATGATGTTATAATGGTGTTAATGAATAAAAGTGGATAAAATACATTTAGAAGTTGTGGTATAATAATTGGAATGAGAAAATAACATTTTATCTGGAATCTAACCAAAAGAATATTGGATTAAAATATGGGAAAATAACTTTGGTAAAAAGTTTTATTCGGCATTAAATTAAGATATTGGAGGAAAAAGAGTGAAGAGTAGCATTCAGCTTAGAGATATCAACATAGAAACAGGAATCAACAAGTATGCGGAAGGAAGCGTATTGGTCAGTTTTGGAGATACGAGAGTAATTTGTACGGCGAGTGTGGAAGAAAAAGTTCCGGCTTTTTTGAAAGGAACCGGAAAAGGTTGGGTCAGTGCGGAGTATGCAATGCTACCTCGCTCTACCGAACAAAGAAAAAAGAGAGACTCTTCCCGAGGAAAAGTAGATGGTCGCGGACAAGAGATTCAGAGGTTGATTGGAAGAAGTCTTCGAAATGCAATTGATTTTGACTTGCTTGGAGAACGTACGATTTGGATTGACTGTGATGTCATTCAGGCAGACGGAGGAACGAGAACAGCTTCTATTTCCGGCTCTTTTGTTGCAATGGCAATAGCATGTAAACAGTTGTATGACAAAAAAATGATAGAGGAATTTCCGATTTCTCATTATATCAGTGCAGTGAGTGTTGGGATTGTAAATGGAAAAAACATATTAGACTTGAACTATGAATTTGATTCCAAGGCAGATGTTGATTTGAATGTTGTGATGAATGAAAACTTGGAGTATGTTGAGTTGCAGGGAACGGCAGAAGGAGTTGCGTTCCGAAGACAACAGCTGGATTCTTTGTTAACCTTGGCGGAAATTGGATGTAAAGAAATTATCGAACTTCAAAAAACTGCGCTTGGAAAACAAATTGTTTCTCTCATTGAGGGAATTCCTTTTGAGGAAGAACCGATAGAAAAAAATATAGAAGAAAAAGAAATCAAAGACTTTTTGTCAAGTTATGAAAAGAATGATTCTCAGAAGTACGATTTTGTTCTTGCGACTTCGAATCCACATAAAGTAGAGGAGCTACAAAAGTTAATTCGTTTGAAGTCTGTAGAAATTTTATCTTTGGATGATGTAGGGTTGAAAGGAATCGAAATTGTAGAAGACGGGGATTCTTTTGAAGAAAATGCGTTGATTAAGGCAAGGGAGATTGCAAAACGCACCGGTAAGATTGCAATTGCAGATGATTCCGGATTATCTGTAGATATTTTGAAGGGACAGCCGGGAATTTATTCGGCTCGATTTGCAGGCGAGCCGACTGATGACCATGCAAATAACGAAAAGTTGTTGGATAGGATGAAAGACTATGAAGAATCTCTGAGATTGGCAAAGTTTGTATGTGTGATAGCTGTCGTATTTCCGAATGGATTGGAAAAGACATTCAAGGGAATTACAATGGGAAGGATAGGATTTGAATATCGTGGAGAACATGGATTCGGATACGATCCGCTCTTTTTGGTAGATGGAACAGATAAGACTTATGCAGAGATGACTCAGGACGAAAAGAATAGAGTGAGCCATCGTGCAAGAGCCTTAAAAAATATGAATCATTTCTATGAAAAGTATTTTAGATAATAAATCGTAAGTGCAAGATAGAGAGATTAAGTTGGAATGGGGGACTTGTTGAGTTTGAACATAGAATTAAAATTTGATACAGAAAATACGAGATTTCAAGAAGAATTATTTGGGAATTTTGACCGAAATATAAAACGAATAGAAGAATTTTATGGAATTGATATTTTGTTGCGTTCTGACAACATTGTCCTTGTCGGAGAAGAAGATAAGGTAAAGAAGGCATACAACTTGCTGGAAGAATTAAGTAAATTGGTAGATAACGGGGAAGATATCGATACTCAAAAGATTAATTATACAATTGGAACCATTGAAGAAAATTCACCGGAACGCCTGTCTGATGTATGCACGGAACAAATTATATTATCGGCAAAAGGAAATATTATCAAACCTAAAACCGTTGGACAAAAGAAGTATGTCGATAATATTGATAAACAAGATATCACGATGTGTGTGGGACCCGCGGGAACAGGAAAAACTTATTTGGCAGTGGCGATGGCTGTACGAGCATTTAAGAGAGAAGAAGTTTCGCGAATTATATTAACACGCCCTGCGGTAGAAGCGGGAGAAAGTTTGGGATTTTTACCGGGAGATTTGAAAGACAAGGTGGATCCTTACCTAAGACCGCTATATGATGCGTTGTTTGATATTATGGGTTCGGAAAAGTTTTTGAAACTCTTGGAGAGAGGCATTATTGAAGTAGCGCCTTTGGCATTTATGAGAGGAAGAACATTGGACAATTCGTTCATTATCTTAGATGAGGCGCAAAATACCACAAAAGAGCAGATGAAGATGTTTTTGACAAGATTGGGGTTCGGTTCGAAAGCGGTGGTGACGGGAGATGTGACACAAATTGATTTACCGCAAGGGAGACAGAGCGGTTTGATGCACTCTTTGAAGATTTTGGAGAATGTCAAAGGAATCGGAATGAACTTTTTGGACGAAAAAGATGTGGTGCGTCATGAATTGGTGCAGAGGATTATCAAGGCATACGAAAAGCATGAGAAAAAAGAGTTGTATAAGAAAGAACAGAAGAAAGCGAGCAAAAAATGATTCGAATCTTGTGGGAAATAGAAGACTATGAGTCGGATATCAATCCTGTCTTTCAAAAAACATTGTCGGATATCATTGAGTATGCAATGGAAACGGAACATTTGACAGGAGATTATGAGGTATCCTTGAGTGTGGTAAGCGCAGATCAAATCAGAGAGCTGAATGCGAACTTTCGTCAGATTGACCGAATCACGGATGTTCTTTCTTTTCCGATGTATGAGAGAGAGGAACTTGATGAGATAGAAGAAAAGAAAGAATATGAAGACTATGAGGTCAATATCGGAGATATTGTACTCTGCTATGATAGAGCGGTAGAACAAGCGAAAGAGTATGGACATAGTTTAAAAAGAGAAATTTGTTATCTTGTGACACACTCTATCTTCCATCTATTGGGGTATGACCATATGGAAGAAGAAGAGAAACAAATGATGAGAACAAGGGAAGAACAGGTATTGTCGCATTTTCATATTCTGCGTGAGGAATAGGAAGAAGAATCATAAATGTGGAATCATTAGAAATTGTAGAAAAAAAACACAATGCAGATATTTTTATTCAACCTTTGGTTGCAAGGGCATTGTTTCATGAACATAATAAGAAAGGATAGAGATGAACAATCAACATAAATCAGGTTTTGTAAGTATTATCGGTAGACCGAATGTCGGGAAATCTACCATATTGAATTGGATTATCGGAGAAAAAGTTTCCATCGTTAGCAACAAGCCGCAGACGACAAGAAATAGAATTAGTGGAATCTACAATGATGAGGATTGTCAAATTGTATTTTTGGATACTCCGGGAATGCAAAATCCACGCAATAAATTGGGAAAATATATGTTGAAGGCTTCGACTTCTACAATGAAAGATACCGATTTGATCATGTGTGTGGTAGATACCTCTTCGTACATCGGAAGAATGGACAAAAACATTATGGAACAATTGAAACATACTTCCAATACTAAAATTTTAGTAATCAATAAAATGGATCAGATCCCAAAGGAAGAGGCGCTGAAAATTATTTCCATGTATGATGCCTTGGGGATTTTTGATGAAATTATTCCTGTTTCCGCATTAAAAGGGGATAATATGGATTCCATTGTTCCGACACTTCAAAAGTATTTGACTTATGGACCGAAATTCTACCCGGATGATGTAGCAACAGATCAAACCTTGAAAGTGATGATATCGGAAATTATCAGAGAAAAGATACTTCTCTATACGGATGAAGAAATTCCTCATGGAACAATGGTACAGATTGAGCGATTGAAGGAAAGAGAAGACAAAGAAATTGTAGATATCGACGCCTTGATTTTCTGTGAAAGAAGCAGTCATAAAAAAATACTGATTGGAAAAGACGGAAGAAAAATAAAAGGTATTGGTATGGCAGCGAGAAAAGAATTGGAAGCAATGCTGGAAAAACAAGTCAATCTTTCTTTGTGGTTGAAGGTGAAAGAAAATTGGAGAGATAATGAAAATTACATTAGAAACTTCGGTTTTGATGAAAAGGAAATTTAGGATATAAGGAAGAACAGAATGTATATCAATACGGAAGGAATTGTACTAAAATCAGTTAAATACAAAGATTCAGACGCAATTCTCACATTGTTTTCCAAAAAGATGGGCAAGGTTACCGTATATGCAAAAAATGTACGAAAGATGAATCACAGTTCTATGGCAGTGTCACAATCCTTTGCTTACGGAAACTTTGTATTGAGAACACAGGGAAAGATGTTGCAATTAAGTTCATTTGAGTGCAAAGAAAACTTTTATTTTTTGACTGAAGACATTGACAAAACGTTTCTTGCATACTATTTTGTAGAGTTGTCTGAAAAACTTCTTGTCGAGAATCAAACCAATCATCGACTGTTACAGGCGTTGTTAGAGTCTTTATACGCGTTGAAAGATATAGAAAAATATGAGTTGGTGAAATTGTATTTTGAGTGCAAAGCACTTCGATTCTGTGGATATCAACCGCAGGTTTCAAAATGTCTAAAATGTGGTATCATTAGAGATAATAGTATTCCCTTTTATTTTCAAGTAGAGGATGGGGGTGTTTATTGTTATCATTGCAAGTCGGAAACGGAAGGTCACAACATCTTTTATACTCAATACGACAATACAACATACCAATTGTTGGATTTTATGATGAGAGAGAGTTTGCAACAAGTCATGCAGGCAGAAATTTCTTCCGTGATATTAAAAGAGTTGGACCGATTTGTAAGGCAGTACTACAGTGTGCATTTGGGCGAATTGCAGCTAAAGTCAGTTGATTTTGTTCGTCATATTGCACCATAGCATAAACAATAATGCTGTTTTGTGAGAATATTAAGATGCTGTTATCTTGATATAGATTGTGTTAAAAAATAAGGAGGCTGTTATGGTTACATTAGAGAAAATTGATCAAGTAGTAGAGCGTACAGGAGTTACTTATGAAGAAGCACGAGCTGCTTTGGAAGAAGTAGAAGGAGATGTATTAGAAGCGATTATTTATTTAGAAACAACAAAAAAAGGATTTGCTGATAATATGAGCTCCAATATCAATGATAAAAAAGAAACAATCATGGGAGTTTTGAAAGATTTAATCAAAAAGGGCAATATTACACGTGTGATTATTAGAAGTGAAGAAAAAGTTATTTTAGACTTACCGATTTATATTGGAGCTGTTGGAGTGTTTTTTGCACCGTATATTTCTTTAATCGGAGCTTCTTTAGCTGCATTGAATAAGTACGACATCATTATTCAAACAAAAGAAGACAAAGAATATAATTTGAATGAAATGACGGAGGCGCAGTTTAACAAGTTTAAAAGTACTGTTTCTAAAAAGAAAAACGAATCACCTTTCCGTGAAGATGATATTGTAGTGGATGCGGAAGAGGTTGTAGATGATATCAAAGAAACTGAAGAGTAAGTGAAAGAAGATTTAGAAGATATTGCAGAGGACATCAAAGAAGAAATCAAAGAAAAAACGGAGAAGAAATAGCATAGATTAAGATAAAAAAGGAAGAACCGTCTGAAAAACATAAAGATTTTTGGACGGTTCTTCTTGTATAAAGAAAACCACGCGATAGTCGCGTGGTTCAAAAAAGCTTAAGCGGTGAAAAAAAACCTCCTAATGTGCTAAACTGTATAAAAGCCTGCCAGCTGATGAAAAACAGAATAGATTAGGAGGAACATTAAAATGTCTCAACAAAATAATGTCAATAACAGTTTAGCACATACCAAATGGAATTGTAAGTACCATGTAGTATTTGCACCAAAATATAGAAGAAAAGTCTTTTATGGAGAAAAAAAGGAAGCGATAAGAGATATAATAAGAACATTATGTCAGTGGAAAGGAGTTGAAATAATAGAAGGAGAAGTTTGTCCCGATCATATACATCTATTACTTAGTATACCACCAAAAATAAGTGTATCGAGTTTCATGGGATATCTGAAAGGAAAAAGCAGTCTAATGATATTTCAAAAATATGGAAACATGAAGTTTGCATATAGAAACAGAGAGTTTTGGTGTAAAGGATATTACGTAGATACCGTAGGTAAAAATACAAAAGCAATACAGGAATATATATCAAATCAATTGAAAGTAGATAGAGAAAGTGATCAATTAAGTATATTTGATCCGAGAGACCCGTTTACGGGTAGCAAATAAAAAATGCATGGCTGGCAGGCCAATAAAAAGCACACGTGTGTGCTGCCAGTTAAGATAGGGCTATGCCCGAAAATGAAAAACCACCGGCTATGCCGGTGGATATTTATTTTCTTATGATAAATAAAGTTGATGATATTAAAATTTGATAACAATTCCATAAATCTGAATTTTACTTTTAGGCTAATTACTGATTAAAAGTATCATAAGAATTTGCTTTTTTGATATCATCATAATTTATTCTCTTACATTATGTCTACATTTTGAAATAATGTATCGTATTAGGTTTATTCCCCACGAAGTAACAGGAACAGAGCGATGAAGTCTTGTTCAATCAATCGCAGTATCAAATAAGATGTTATACCATACATGGAAATTTACGCCGAAAGCTTATGTGTGTGGTACAAAAAATTACATCTTATGAAGAAACAGTCCGCTGATAAGCTTAGGCTCAAACCATGTAGATTTCGGCGGCATAATTGCGTTGTTATCACTGACTTCTATAATTTCTTGAATTTGAGTAGGATATAACAAAAATGCGACTTCCATATCGGTATGCAAGCGTTCTCGGATATCGTTTAGCATATTATCTCCTCCATAAAAGGCAATGCGTTTGTCGGTTCGTGGGTCTTGAATACCAAGCAACGGACTCAGTACATAATTTTGTAAAATGGAAACATCCAAGGCATCCACAATATTTTGAGGAAGTTTTTCTTTCCATTTCAGACGATATGTTTTTTCGTGAAGAAGCATGACATAGGTGCCTTTTTTGTCAGGTTCTTTTACCTGTTCCAGTTCTTCTACATCAAAATGCTCTTTAAGTCTTTGCAAAAATTCTTCTTCTGTCAGATTGTTCAAGTCTTTTATCACTCGATTGTAAGGGAGAATAAGAAGTTCTTCATCCGGAAATATTACGGATAAAAAACGATTAAACTCTCGCATATTCCGAGAATCACCTTCTTGTTCTGCATATTCTTTTAATTTTAATTCACCGACCTTTACGGATGAGGCGGTTCTGTGATGACCGTCTGCAATGTAGAGAGAGTTTGTTTTTTCAAACACATTCCTTAAAAACGAAATATCCTCCATTTTGTCAATTTTCCATAGAATTTGTTGCACGCCGTCAGAGCTGAAAAAGTCATAGATAGGTTTATTTTTTTCTACAAACTGTTGTATAAACTCTTTTAAAACATTTTGTTGTTTGTAAAACAAAAATACCGGCTCTGTATGAGCTTCGCAAGCCGAAAAATGAGCAATGCGATCTTTTTCTTTATCTGTCCGTGTCAGTTCGTGTCGTTTAATTCGACCTTCTGTGTAGTCTTTTGTGCTTGCACAGGCAACGATTCCGTTTTGTATCTTTCCTTTTCGGATTTGACGATACAGATAGAAACACGGTTTGTCGTCTTCTGTTAAAATCCCCAAACTTTGAAATTTGTCGAGATTTTCTTTTGCTTTTGCATATACAACATGAGAGTACGGATCTTGCGTAGTGGGAAAGTCAACTTCACTTCGTATAATATGAACAAAATTTTCGGGAAGTTCGGCAAGTTTGTTCAGTTTTTCTCCTTCCAACACATCATAAGGCGGACAGGTTACTTCTTTTACCAAGGTTTCTTTCGGACGCACTGCGCGAAACGGGTTTATTGTAATCATAATAATCTCCTTTTGTTATTTGTATTTGCCGAGAAATGCGTTATTTGTTTCCTTTCAAGTAATCCAAAATATGCTGTAATACTTCTTTTCCGATTCGATTTTGTGCCTCTGCGGTTGCTGCACCGATATGAGGTGTTACGGAGCAGAGAGGATGAAGACATAATTCTTCATTTGGTGTCGGTTCGTTTACAAAAACATCCAGTGCCGCACCTGCAATTCTCTGTTCATTGAGTGCTTTCAACAGCGCTTTTTCATCAATCACATTTCCTCTGGACGCATTGATAAGGAAAGCGGAAGGCTTCAGATAATTCAATGTCTCTTGATTGATAACCGGTTTTTCCGTTGCAGTTGTGTGAAGTGAGATAAAATCTGCATTTTTTAGTACTTCTTTCAAAGAAAGGGAAGTGCAGTTCTCCAAATTTGCCGGATAAAGATCAAAGTAGATTACATTCATCCCAAGTGCCAATGCTTTTTTTGCAAGCGTTTGTCCGATACGTCCAAATCCGACAATACCGAGTGTTTTACCTTCCAATTCCATGCCGGTATAAGCTTTTTTGTTCCATTCTCCCTGTTTCATGGTAATGTTGGCAAGGTTCAAAAAACGCGCTAAGTTAAACATCTGTCCGAGCACAAGTTCAGCTACTGCATTTGCACTGGAGTTTGGTGTATTTTTTACGGCAATGTTCTTTTCTGCGGCATAAGCGGTATCAATATTATCCAAACCGACACCGGCACGAATAATAAGTTTTGTTTTTCCTTTCGCCATGGCATCAATCAATTCTTTGTCTACTTTGGTGGCGGAACGCACCACCAATATATCAAAATCATTTATCTTATGAAGTAATTCTTCTTTTTCGTAATGTGTGGTATCAATATTGATTTGCTGATTTTTCAGTATCTCAAAGACCTCCTTATCAATACCGTCATTTGCTAAAACGTTCAGTAGTTTCATAGTGTCCTCCTCGTATCATTAATATTTGTAATAAAAAGTTATATCTCATCATTTGCCGAAAAACAAGTCGATAATTTTTCTGTTATTTTTTCAGAGTAAACAATTTCATGATGATAAAAATCAAATAAAATGTCGGAGAATCAATCCTTGATGAGAGCTGTGTGATTGCACATTTGTAAACAGATTGTACAGCATCTATCATCATATGTTTCTTCTCATGTAAAAGGGTGTATTGTATTAACAGATTCCCTAACATAGCTACAATAGGCTTATTGCTTTTTACAAATTCAAAATATCGTCAATATTTCGGAGCAATTCCTCAATATCTTCCATTTGGGTATCTGCCATATGAGCAATACGGAAAGTTTTGTCCTTCAAATCACCGTATCCGTTTGAAATTTGCATTCCGCGTTTGCCAAGTTCCTTATTCAATGCTTTTACATCAATTCCTCTTGTGTTGGTAATAGCGGTTACTGTATCGGAAGCATATCCTTCTTTTGCAAATAATTCAAAGTTGTTTTGCGCCCAATCTCTGACACGCTCTGCCATTTTTTTATGACGTTCGTATCTGTTTTCTGCACCTTCCACGTTTAAAATTTGTTCCAGTTTGTAATCCAATCCAAACATCAAAGGCAAAACCGGAGTAGAAGGATACTGGTAATTTTTTTTCAAGATATAGTTGTATAAGCTGAGCAAGTCAAGATAAAAACCTCTGTTTTCCACCTTTTTTGCACGTTCTACAGCTTTTTGAGAAAAATTGCAAATGGCAATTCCCGGTGGAAGACCTAAGCATTTTTGACTGGAAGTGATAATAATATCGATTCCGAGTACATCCACATCAAATTTTACTCCCGCTGATGAGCTTACCGTATCGGCACAAAAGATTACATCGGGATATTTTTTGATGACCTCTGCAATTTCTGTAATAGGATTGGTGACACCGGTGGAAGTTTCGTTGTGAGTAATTGTGACCAAATCGTATTTTCCCGTTTTAAGAACCTTATCTACTTCTTCCGGTGTTGTGATTTCGCCCCATTCAGAAGCGTATAAATCTGCAGGAACATTGTTTCTGACTGCCATATCATACCATCTTTTGCCAAACGCTCCGACGGAAAAAATCGCTGCCTTTTTTGCCGTACAACTTCTTACAGCAGCTTCCATCAGACCGCTTCCGGATGAGGTTGAAAGTAAAATCATTTCAGAAGTGTTCCATAATCGACGCATATTATCGGAAATGCGTTCCTGTAATACAGAAGCGTCATTACTGCGATGTCCTATCATCTGTGTTGTCATTTTTTCAAGAACATCAGGCTGTACGGTCACAGGACCCGGAATAAATAATTTCATAATCAATCTCTCCTTTTTGAATAAATTTATTTTAATTTTTGTGCTGTCAATACAAATAAGCGTGATAAAAACAATCGTCTTAATGAATCGAAACCAAGCACCTCTTTGCGACAAATAAAAAATCTTCGTATCAATCTCATACCTTATACGGTAAAGAAAGGGACGAAGATACAACTCCGCGGTGCCACCCGACTTAACGGCAAAAACCGTTCGCTCAAAATCGATAACGAGATTATCCGGACTTAAATACTTTATTTTTGAGAGGGAGCAGTTTTTATCAAATCGACCTGACTTTCATGAAATACACAACATCCAATACAACATTGATATTGTGAGAACGTCTTCGACAGATACAACTCCTACACAGTGAAAGAAATTCTCTCAAAAAATTTTTCTTCAAATCAGCTCGGAAACGGATTCAAAACAAATTCATGCAAATTCACATCAACCATCTGCTTTCTGAAAAGAACTTTGTTTTTACTGCTTTTCGTCATAGCCAAAAAATAATTTGAAATCTATTCTATCACGAAACAAAATTTTGTCAATAGCAAAAATCTTTTTAATTTTGAAAAAATTTAGAAAACAGCATCTGCAAAAAACGATAAAACAGCGACAGAAAAGGTTTTTCAAGGAATACAAATGTATGCAAGATAGATACAAAAATATTTTTGAAAAATTTTTTGAATATCAGAATTTCGTATAATAAACCAAAGATAATAGATAAAATTCGAAAGAAAAATCAAGAGTTTTATGTATAAACGAAAAACAATGCATTTATTAAATAACAACTTTTGAAATTTGCCATAATATTTTATCCAAAAAGTATCTATTTAAAATTCAAAATCTCAAGAGTTTTTTCCTTTTTTTATCATAAAAAGATTGACATTTTGTTTAATATGACATACTATAAATTATATACGTTATATTCAAAAATGGAGGTGATTCAAATAGAACTAACCGAAAGACAATTAAAAATTATTGACATTGTAAAAAACAATGAACCCATCACGAGTGAAGACATTGCAAAACATTTAAATTTAACAAGAGCTACTTTAAGACCGGATCTTTCTATTTTGACAATGAGTAAAGTGCTTTATGCAAGACCGAAGGTGGGTTATTTTTATGGGGATATCACAGGAATCGGGTTATCCTTAAAAGAAATCAAAGATAAAACAGTTCGAGATGCAATGAGCGTTCCGGTTACTATTGATGAGGAAGAATCTATTCATTCGGCAATAGTACATATGTTTTGGGAAGATGTCGGGAGTTTATTTATTGTGAATAACGGACTGTTAAGCGGAGTTATTTCAAGAAAAGACTTGCTGAAATGTTCTGTTGGCGGAATGGATATTGAGAAGTTGCCGGTCGGAATGGCGATGACGAGAATGCCAAACATTGTGTATTCTGAAGCGAGTGAAAATATCGCATTGGCAGTGCATAAGATACTGATTCATGAAGTAGACAGTATTCCGGTGGTGGAAATTGTAGACGGAGATGAGAAGAAACTGAAAGTAATCGGAAAATTTTCTAAAACAAATATTACCAGATTGTTAATGGAAGTATTGGAAAACTAAATCTTGGTTGAAAAGTTTTGAGTATGAGGAAAAGACATGAAAAAAACATTTTTTATTATATCAGATTCACTTGGTGAGACTGCGGCACAAGTTTTGAAAGCGGCAATTTCTCAATTTGATATGAATGACTACGAGATTAGAAGATTTTCTTATGTGTTGAAAGAGGATGCATTAAGAGAAATTTTGACCTTGGCATGTGAAGCAGATGCAATGATTATCCATACATTGGTCGAGACAGAGTTGCTTTGTGTAATTGGAGAGTTTCAAAAAACACATCAATTAAAAACAGTAGATATCCTTGGAAGTACATTGGCTATGATTTCCGATATGACAAAGCAAACTCCAAAGAGAGAGCCCGGTGTCATTCGACAAATCAATGACACATATTATAAGAGGGTAGAGTCGATAGAGTTTGCGGTAAAATATGATGACGGAAAAGATCCAAGAGGAGTGTTGAAAGCGGATTTGGTACTCCTTGGGATATCCAGAACATCTAAGACACCTCTGTCCATGTATTTGGCAAATAAAAATATTAAAGTGGCAAATATTCCTTTGGTACCCGAGTCTATTGTTCCGGAAGAAGTATTTCAAGTTCCGTCAATTCGAGTGATTGGATTGACCAATTCTCCGGAAAAATTGAATCAAATTCGCGAGGAAAGATTAAAATCATTGGGATTAGCACGAGGAAATAAGTATTCTGATATGAATCGTATTCTGGAAGAGATTGACTATGCTGAGAAGATTATGAAACGCATCGGTTGCCCGATTATCAATGTTGCAGATAAGGCGATTGAAGAGACAGCAGATATTATCTTAAATATCATGAAAAAGAATGGAATCAATATTTATAATATTTAATTGAGTATAAGTTTTTAGGAGGAAAAAACAGATGAAAAAGTATGTTTACAGTTTTCAAGAAGGAACAAAAGATATGAAGAGCCTTCTTGGAGGAAAAGGTGCGAATCTTGCAGAAATGACTAACTTGGGATTGAGCGTACCTCCGGGATTTACGATTACAACAGAAGCGTGTATTGAATTCTACAATCAAAACAAAGAAATTTCCGATGAATTGATGGAAGAAATTAAAAAGAATGTAACATTGGTAGAACAACAATTAGGCAAAAAATTTGCTGACAAAGATCAACCGTTATTGTTCTCCGTTCGTTCAGGTGCGGTGATTTCTATGCCGGGAATGATGGATACTATCTTGAATCTCGGTTTGAATGATGAAACTGTTGTAGGACTTGCAAAATCTACAGATAATGAAAGATTTGCTTATGACAGTTACCGTAGATTTATTCAAATGTTTTCAGATGTTGCGATGGGAATTTCCAAATCAAGATTTGACTATGTGTTGGACGGAAAAAAAGAGGAAAAAGGATACAAAGAAGATCCTGAATTGACAGCAGAAGATTTGAAAGACATTATCGAAAAATATAAAATGATTTACTTAGAAGAAATGAAAGAAGAGTTTCCTCAAGATCCGATGAAACAATTGTATCTTGCGGTAAAAGCAGTATTCTCTTCTTGGAACAATGCAAGAGCAATCACATACCGTAATTTAAACGGAATTGCACATGATTTGGGAACTGCTGTAAACGTACAGTCCATGGTATTCGGTAATATGGGAAATGACAGCGGTACAGGAGTTGCATTCTCCAGAAACCCTGCTGACGGAACAAACAAAATTTTTGGGGAATTTTTGATGAACGCACAAGGGGAAGATGTTGTTGCAGGGATTCGTACTCCAAAATCAATTGATGAATTAAAAACTGTAATGCCTGCAATCTATGACGAATTCATCAGTTCTGCAAAAAAATTGGAACAACATTACCGTGATATGCAAGATATCGAGTTCACAATTCAAAATGAAAAACTGTTCTTCTTACAAACAAGAAACGGAAAGAGAACAGCAAAAGCTGCAATCAATGTTGCAGTTGATTTGGTGGAAGAAGGACTGATTACAAAAGAAGAGGCAGTAATGAGAATTGAACCTGCTCAATTGGATAATATCCTACATCCGAATTTTGATGAAAAAGAATTGAAAAAAGCAGTGAGAATTGCAAAAGGATTGCCTGCATCTCCTGGAGCTGCATCCGGAAAGGTATATTTCTATGCGGAAGATGTTGTTGCTGCAAAAGAAAGAGGAGAACAATGTATTCTTGTTCGCCAAGAAACATCTCCTGAAGACATCGAAGGAATGAACAGTGCAGAAGGTATTTTAACTGCAAGAGGCGGTATGACTTCTCACGCGGCAGTTGTTGCTCGTGGAATGGGAAAATGCTGTGTAGCGGGATGCCAAGAAATTCGTGTAGACGAAGAATCCAAAGTGTTGAAATATGCTGATAAGGAAATCCATGAAGGAGATGTTATTTCCTTAAACGGAAGTACAGGAGAAGTTTACTTGGGAGATGTGAAAAAAGTAAATGCAGAATTGACCGGAAACTTCAAGAAATTAATGGGATATATTGATGAAATCAAGCGTTTAGGAGTAAGAACCAATGCGGATACTCCAAGAGATGCAAAAACTGCAATTGACTTTGGAGCAGAAGGAATCGGACTTTGTAGAACAGAGCATATGTTCTTCAATGAAGACCGTATTCCGAAAGTAAGAAGAATGATTTTGGCAAAAACAGCGGAAATGAGACAAAAAGCGTTGGATGAATTACTTCCTTTACAAAGAGAAGACTTCATCGGAATCTATGAAGTGATGGAACAAAGAGCTGTTACAGTTCGTCTTCTTGATCCGCCTCTACATGAATTCTTACCTACAACAAAAGAAGACATCCAAGAATTGGCAGACAGTATGGGAATTACCTTTGATGAATTGAGAGATGTTGTAAATTCCTTACATGAAGTTAACCCGATGCTTGGACACAGAGGTTGTCGTTTGGCTGTAACTTATCCGGAAATCTATCGTATGCAAGCAAGAGCAATTATCGAAGCGGCATTGGAAGTAAGTTCCAAAAAAGACTACGATTTAGTACCGGAAATCATGGTTCCTTTGATTGGTAGCGAAAAAGAATTGAAATTTGTAAAATCTCACATTGTTGATGAAATAGAAAAAGTATTTGCAGAAAAAGGGAAAACAATCAAGTATTTAATCGGAACAATGATTGAAATTCCAAGAGCTGCAATTACAGCAGATGAAATTGCAAGAGAAGCGGAATTCTTCAGCTTTGGAACAAATGACTTGACACAAATGGGATTTGGATTCTCAAGAGACGATGCAGGAAAATTCTTAGGAGAATATGAAGCAAATGAAATCCTGGAAGTAAGTCCGTTTGAAGCGATTGACCAAGACGGAATCGGAAAATTGATGAAAATTGCTGTAAAACTTGGAAAAGAAACAAGACCTGACATCCATTTGGGAATTTGCGGAGAACATGGTGGAGAACCGTCTTCTGTAGAATTCTGCCATAGTATCGGATTGGATTATGTATCTTGTTCACCATACCGTGTACCGATTGCAAAACTTGCAGCTGCACAAGCGGTTGTGAAATCAAAATAGTAAGGTTTGGAAATCAGAATAAAAATGAAGTAGTATTTTAAGTAAAAAACAGCGTGTAAGAAGATTATACGCTGTTTTTTACAATACGAAAACAGATTGAATGGTTATAAATTTGAATGTGAAATCATATGTTATGCGATAGTTGATTTATTGAAATAACCCCACAGAGTGGTGCAGTTATCAAGCAACGAATGGTAATGAATATGATGACAGAGGGCAATCATAATAGACAATTGTACAGGTAATACAAGAGTAAGGATAATTTGACGTTATATTGCAATCAGTTCAGAAAATACAGTAGCAACAATGTCAGGTTGTTATATTTATGAAACTTGTAATTAATAGAATTTTTTGGTATCTTTTTGTGGTAGGTTTGATATAATGTAACATGCAGTAAGTTGACTGGGTGTGTTGGAAGGATCGGTGGATATGATGAAATTATTAGTTGTTGTGGATGTTCAGAATGATTTTGTGGATGGTGCATTGGGAACCAAAGAAGCAGTTGAAATCATTCCGTATGTAAGAGAAAAAGTTGAAAATTTTCTTGGAGAAGTAGTATATACGATGGATACTCATGATGAAAACTATTTGTTGACACAAGAAGGGAACAAACTTCCGGTGAAGCATTGTCTGAAAGGTTCTCAAGGTTGGCAGCTCAGAGAAGGTATCTATCGTGAAAACAGTAAAATTTTTGAGAAAATAGGATTCGGTTCTACCGATTTGGTGGACTACATTTCAGTGCTTGGTAAAACAGTTGAAAGTGTTGAGTTTGTAGGAATCTGTACCGATATTTGTGTTGTGTCAAATGCGATTTTGTTAAAAGCACATTTTCCGGAACTACCAATCATTGTAGATAGTAAGGGGTGTGCCGGAGTTACTCCGCAAACACATCAAAGTGCGTTGGAAACCATGAAAATGTGTCAGATTGAAGTGATATAGTTTTGATATGTTGTCAGTTTTTTTATCTAACGGGCAATCAGGAAGACGACAAATGTTTATACCTGTACCCTTCAATATTGTTGATGGTGGTGATTAGATCAAAAGTTGAGAAATATCAAAAATTATCATTTCTGAAATAAAAAATTGAAATTGTAGTAGGATTATAATTGGAATATTTCTAAAGGGAGACTATATTTTTGATATAAAGATTTTTTGTTCGATAGGTTTGATTGGAATATGAATATGATTCAATGCAATATGATTACAGTATGCAGAAGCATTATATAGAGACTAAGGGAAATGCCTATCTACGGAGGAAAAGTAAAGAAAATTGTGTTTTTTGTAGATTCATATAGAATATGATTACTTATTTTGGACTAAAAAATCTAAAATAGGAGGAGTGTGTTAAAGTTGAAAAGTATTATGGAATTAAGTGAAGATGAATGCGAAAAAGAGCTCACAAAACATTTAAAAAATAATAGTAAGTCTAAAATTGAAAAAACGGTTGCCCATTCAAAAAGAGTATTAGAAATATGTAAAAAAATTGTTACTTATTATGATGATGATCTTGAAGAGGAAATGAAAAAATTACTTTATATTAGTGCAATGTTTCATGATATAGCTAAATTTGATGATAATAAACGACACCATGAAGAAGCAGAAAATGTGTTGAAAAGCATGTTTCAAAATGATAAACAGTTGAAAAAAGATAAACAGTTGGAAAAAGATAAACAGTTGGAAAAAGTTTGTAGAATAATAGCATGTCACAAAGGAAAATTTAATCCCAAAGACAATATTCTTATTCCTGCAGCTATTTTGAGAATATCAGATAAAATAGATAAAATAAATAAAGATAAAATTGATGATTTTGTTGATAAGTATTCATCAAGTATGGAGAAAATAAAAGAAAGTTTTATAAAAAATGGAAAAGATTTTGAGAAATTTAAAGAGGCTTGCGATAAAGTAAAAATCGAAACTGAAAAAATAAAAATTCTTAGATAAAAGCATAATGTAAAATTAATGAAAAAAATCCCGTGAAAAAGAAGATTCTCGTTTTCCGGGATTTTGTAGTTATATTATGGTTGATGGTATAGTGCAATGACAGAAATCGCATTGTTGATGAAATGAAATAGGAAGCTGATAGACATATTTTTTTCGCTGACAAGATATGAGGTAGTAATCATTAGCGTGAGAGGAATGTAGTGCACTAATTCCGGATAATGGAATGAGTGTAGGAGTACAAAGCAGGTCATGGATAGACTTACAGCCAAGAAGGTCGGAATTTTTTTCGAAAAATGTCCTATCATGATATGACGAAAAACAACTTCTTCTACGATTGCTCCAAATACGGAAATTAAAATCAATGCCCATAAAAACGGAACTGATTTGATATATTCCAATACAATTTGATTGTTCTCCGTTTGTTCCGGCGGGATATCCAAAACATACAATAACACAAAAAGCAACAATAGACTGGATATATAGAGAAACAGAACAAAGAATATTTTTTTGAACGGTTTTTGTTTTAAGTAAGCAAACGAATCCCAAACATCTTTTCCGTAAAGTGACATTGTGATACAAAATAATAAAGTGTATTCTATTCCAATCAAAGCAGGTTCTGAAAATGTTGTGTGAAGTACATGTGGCAATAGAGCTCTTACAACAACTGAAAAAATAGGAATCACAACAGAAAAAAAGTATATGACAAGCATAAAAAATGGTTTTGTTTTTTTCAAGTAAATCACCTCCGTTATCATGTATTTGCAGAACTAAATTCAGATATGTTTAATGGAATTACCTTTAGTAAGTTATCATTATATCATAAATTCTATATTTTTGTATGACACTTACTTTTATTAAGGGTTATAGGATTATAGGGTATTGACTGTTATCCAAGTATAAATTATAAATCATGAGAAGAAAAAAGAACTACAGACTTTCAAATTAGAAAGAGTGTAGTTCTTTTGAGAAGCACAATTTATGTTGTTTATGAGATCATCCAAAAATTATTGTGCAAATTTTTGTAAATAGTATTTTCCTAATGCATCAGCTGTAAGCAAAGCATTATAAACTTTTTCAGAAGTTACCTCAAATGGCATGTTATGAATTGTTTCTCCTTCAACACAAGCAGCTTTTGCTACTTCTAACAGTTGTTCTTTGGTAACATCAGTTGCTCCTAATTGAGCCAATGTAACAGGAAGCCCGATTTCAATACAGAATTTGTAGATTTTTTCAATTTCTTCTTTTTCGGCATTTTCCAAAACTAACTGAGTTACTGTTCCAAAAGCAACTTTTTCACCATGATACATGTGGTGACATTCTTCTAATACGGTCAATCCGTTGTGAATTGCATGAGCTCCAGCCAGTCCTGCTGATTCAAATTCGATTCCACTTAATAAAGTGTTAGCTTCAATGATATTTTCAACAGCATCTGTACAAGCGCCGGCTTCCAAAGCTATTTTAGCTTTCAAACCTTCTTTTAACAGTGTGTCTAAGCAAAGAGATGCAAGCGCCATAGCAGCTTGAGTTGTTTTGCCGCCTGCACAAGAAGTTGCACCGCTTATTTTGCAAGCACGAGCTTCAAAGTAAGTTGCCAATGCATCGCCTATTCCTGCTACGGTAAGTCTTACCGGAGATTTTGAAATGATTTCGGTATCCATCATAACCATATTAGGGTTTTGAGGTAAGAAAAGATATTTATCAAATACTCCTTCTTCTGTGTATAATACGGATAAAGCACTACATGGAGCATCTGTAGATGCGATAGTTGGACATACTACAACAGGTTTTTTGGTATAGTATGCAACAGCTTTTGCTGTATCAGCAATCTTTCCTCCACCGATTCCAACAATAATATCGCAAGAACCGTTTGTAACATATTTATCGATAATACGATTTACCTCTACTTCAGAACACTCTCCATTAAAATGGCAAACTTCCATACTGCAATTGCTTTCTTTGAAACTACTTTCTATCTTTTCACCGACTCTTTTGAAACCTGATTCAGTAATAATGATAAGAGCAGTTTTGCCCAACGATTCGATATGACTTGCTAAATGAGCAAGCTCTCCTGCACCTTGTACATATTTACTTGGACTAAATAAAATTTTTGCCATAGTTTCCTCCTTTATATAACATGAATTTGTAAATTACCATATTGTATGAAAAAGTATATAGAAAAGGTCAAGTAATGTCAATTGTTTTCATGTTGTAATCAGTGTAATATTTGCAAGAAAATAACGGAAAATATGTTGTGAGGTGTGACAGTTTATGAAATTCGTTATGCTATTTTTTTGAAGGCTCAGAATAAGCTATGGTGAGTAAGGTAAAGATTTGGTAAAAAAATAATGAGTGTTTTTAGATGTCATGTAGTGAATGAAAAAAATTAATATCATCCTAAAATAGATTCGTAATAGAGGTAAGGTTTAAAAATAGAAAGTAGTAGAGTGAAAGTAAACTAAAAATATTATGTTGTGGCAAATAAAATAGAAAAATAAAGTAATCAATCATGTATGAACTATGATTATAATCGATATTGATAACACAAGATTTGAGAAAAAAGATGATAGTAGTTGAATAAGTAAGTAATCCTTAAGCAGATTGATGATTGAAAATGACAGGAATCTTTTTGGAAAAACAGTGTAAATGATAGGAATCAGACAAAAAAATGATATAATAGGAACATAAGTTCATCTAATAGAGAAAGCTTACCAAAATAAATTAGTTTTAGTTAATGAGAAGGAGGAATACTATGAAAAAATACATAGGAATGATAGTTGTTCTGGTAGGTATGTTGTACTTAACTGCTTGTGGTGGAGAAAAACAAGTAGAACTTTTGCTTCCAAACGCAGAAAATATCACAGAAGTTGAGGTGACGGAAAATAGTTCTAACATGTCTAATAAGATAACGAGCCAGGAAGAAATAGCAAAGATTATTACAGAAATCAAAGAATATTCAAAATCTACCAATAAAGAAAGCGTAAATGACCAACCTATTAATATTGATTCTTATATCACAATGACATTCTATCATCATAATGCAGAAAATGAACAAAAAGAAGGATGCATCTACTTATATCAAGAAAAAGGAAATAGTTATGTGGAACAACCTTATGCTGGAATATGGAAATTGGAAGATGAAGTGTTCTCTTGGATTAGGGAGGATTATTTGGAAAAATAGTTTCTCTGAATAGGTAGTTAAAATGTTAGGAGAAGACAACAATGAAGACTTTGGAGAATTTGAATCGTTTTCTTAATATCGTTGTGGCAGGATTATTTGGTAGTTTTGTTGGACAGTCCATTTTCAATTATATAGATTATAGACGAATGCCGGATATTTATGCGATGCGTTCAGCACCGTGGTATGATTATTATGCTTTGCCTAGTTTTATTATCTTTGGTGTAGTAGTATCAATTAGCCTGATAGTGAAGAGTATCATTTTGATATTAAAAAGAAGAAAACAGAAATCAAGATAGTCTATAGAGGAGATAGGATGAAGCGGTACAATAATATGTCGAAAATATGTCAAAAGAAGAGCAGCATCCATTTCAAAAAGTAATTGTGGTTTGTAGCATTGGAACTATTATCATTTTATTCATACCGATTTATTTTCACATTTTGTTATAAAAATTTCATGAGAAAGAGATAAAAAATATTGTGTTTGAATGATGAATGAAGTGGAATGTGTTGTGATGAATTGTAGAGTATTGAAGCTTATTTTGGATATTTTCTAATTGGAAATATTTTTAAGATGATTAAAAAATGAAATTTGGAACAATTTATGATAATATAGGAACAATATATGATAGCGAAATATTTTTATCAAAATAGTATGATAGCAAAATATGAAAGAACAGGAACTTTATGTAGATTGAGGAGGACGTATCATGAAAAGAGTAATCGTGTATTTGGCAAACGGATTTGAAGAAGTGGAAGCATTGACAGTGGTTGATTATTTGAGAAGAGTAGATATTCATGTAGATATGGTATCTATCCATGAAGAAAAAATGGTGGAAGGTTCTCACAATATTACTGTAACGGCAGATAAAGTATTGTCCGAAATCAAAGATGTAACAGAGTACGATGGGATTGTTTTTCCGGGTGGAATGCCTGGAGCAACAAATTTGAGAGACAATCCCCGTGTGATTGAGCATGTGCAATTGATGAATCAAAAGAAAAAAGTGATTGGAGCAATTTGTGCAGCACCGATTGTTTTGGGACAGGCAAATATTATTGAAAATCGAAAAATTACTTCTTATCCGGGATTTCAAGAGGTATTGAAGGGAAGCGATTATCAAGAAAAGGTAGTTTGTGTCGATGAACATATCGTGACATCCAGGGGACCGGCTACAGCAGTGGTATTTGCATTGAAATTGATAGAAGTATTGATAGGAAAAGAAGAGTCTCAAAAATTGGCAGATTCTATTTTGTTTTCCATGGTTGCAAAAGAGTTCTAAGAAAACCGTATCGTTAGTTAATTAAAAAAATAGATTTCCGGATGTAAAAACAGTTTATTTTGAGCAATTGACAACAGTATTTTCAGTTTTTATAATAACTGAAATCGGATATTTTTCATTTATCAGGCGGACAAGAGCGATGATGACAGCTCTGTCCGCTTTTGCATGATAGGAATATTGAATTGATAAAGAACGGTAAACACATTTACTTGATGATTTTGAAATCCATACATATACCTATATCCAATCGTTGTTTCAATCATACCTGTAATATGATTTCACAATCCGTTATTTGTTAAGAAAAAATTTTTGTATGAAAGTACGATAAAGTGATATAATATTCGATGAGAAAGAGTGTGGATTTTATTTAGAAAAGGAGAAGAGGAATGGCATTGATACCTTTGAGTTTTGGATTTCTTGCATTATTGCTTTTTTTATTGACAATCTATATCTATTTGAGAATTGCGATAGCTGTGGGAACAGGGACGGATTTGCCCCGATGGATTTATCTGATTGGATCAAGTCTTAGAGGAAGATTCAGTAGCGTTCAATTTGATTATGTTACTGATTCGACAGCATTGAAAGAGGCTACCTTATTCATTTTGAATTTTATTTTGGCAAATATTGTTGTTTTCGGTGCAGTATATTACAGAACACATCACTTTTCAAAAGCGCTTTATATGTGTTTGAAGGCTGAGTTTGCTATTGTTGTTGTAGTACTAATACTAAGTCATGTTATTAAACTGATTACGGTATTGTTTCATCGTTCGAATAAACCGATGTATTTTTATGCATCAACAAATGCTGTAGTTGCCGGTATGTTTTTTGCATGTTTTGCCTTCATGTTATTCCTGTCTTTGACCGGGTTTCCGTCAGAACCAATCGAAGTTCAATTAGATAACACGAATGTTATTATTGGAGAAACAAAGGCATCTGAGCTTTTGTCCGAAGGGTTCACCTTTTATGAAAAAACTGCTGATAGCGAGATTGTCAATGAACGAAATGATCATTTTTATTATGGCAAGCTTTTAGAAATTTTTCGTGACGGTAAGTCTTATGGTTTTGTGAGTGTTACGCCTACAGGAAAAGATTCGGACAGTCTAAAGAACTGTGTCATCACTTACTATCGAATTATGGCGGATAGTGAACAGTTATCTGAGGTTACCTTTAATCATACTGATTTAACCCATCTTACAATTCACGATTTTAGAACAAAGGATATCAAGGATATTTTTTCGTTAAATCCTGTAGATTCTGAAGAAACAAAAAATGATACTCTCTTTATTCTTACAATGCAAAATGCAGAGTATGTTCTTTGGAAGAGGTATAAAATAGAAGTTGATTTTAATGAGGACGGTTCTGCATATCGTTACGGTGCAAGAGCACAACATGCACAATGGGAGTAAACTTTATAACATACAAAAGGGGAGTACGCTTTTTCAAAGATACTCCCTTTCTTGTATAAAGAAAACCACGCGATAGTCGCGTGGTTCAAAAAAGTTTAAGCGGTGAAAAAAAACCTCCTAATGTGCTAAACTGTATAAAAGCCTGCCAGCTGATGAAAAACAGAATAGATTAGGAGGAACATTAAAATGTCTCAACAAAATAATGTCAATAACAGTTTAGCACATACCAAATGGGCTTGAGATATAATAGGGATACAGAGGAAAAAGCTTGATAAATAGGAGCTTTCAGCACTGTATCCCTATTTTTAAAATCAAACAAAATATCGAAAAGGAGGCTTTTATGATATGTAAAAGAATATTTCAAACCATTATGTCAGTTATTCCATTAGCAAAGGCGGTGGAGAATAAATGAGATGGATAATAAAAATAATTTTATTTCCAATCAGCTTGCTGTTAAGTATTCTTACTGCATTTTTAACATTCTTGCTTAGCGTAGGAACAGCAATCCTATATTTGCTTATGCTGATGTGTGTATTTGTTGCCATAGGCTCATTCTTTATGCTACACAACACAAGAGCAGCAATAGAAGCACTCATTATAGGATTTCTACTAAGTCCTTACGGAATACCGATGATAGGAACTGTAATTATAGCTTTTATACAAGGAATCAATGAAGCCATAAAATCAATATAAAAAATTTCATAAAAATGGTTACCAAGGGCGATAGATAAAAACTATCGTCTTTTTTAGTGAAAAAATATCATGGAAAGGAGAGCTTTTAGATGAGTATGTATTTATTTGATGAACAACCTATCGTTGCAAATAAGACATTGGCAAGAGAGATAGGTTTAAATGAAGCTCTTATCTTACAGCAAATAAACTATTGGATAGAAATAAATAAGAAATCCGGCAATAACTTCTGTGACGGAAGATATTGGACATATAACTCAATAAGAGCATGGCAGGAAAAAGATTTTGACTATATGAGTTTCGATACTGTAAAAAGAACCTTTGCGAAGTTGGAAAAGGCAGGTTTTCTACTCGTAGGAAACTACAATAAAGATCCAAGAGATAAAACAAAATGGTACAGCATAAATACCGAAAAGCTGGAGGAACTTTATATTGAAATTGAGAACAAAAAGAAAAAAGAAGAATTACAAGCCTTAGAAAAAGCTGTGCCTAATGCATTAGGGCAAAATGCACCAATGGAAAAGTGCAAAATCCACCAATGCACAAGTGCAGATTGCACCAATGCAACAGAGCAAAATCTGCCAATGCAAAATGGCAATATGCCCCAACCATTACCAGAGAATACTACAAATAATTCATCAAAGATTACTACAGATATTTCATCATATAATTCCACCCATCATTCCGTCATAGATGCCGAGTATTCAGAACCAAGAAAAAGGATGGACGGAGAGGCGGAAATAGAAAACAAAAATATATATCAGAACTGCTTAGATGAGTTAAGAACACAGACAGGCTATTATGAACATCTTGAGTTGGGCAATAAATTTATAGTTAAAGACTTTGATGAGATATTAAAGATACTGGCAGATATTATGATACTTGATGATAGAGAGCTTGTTACAATCAATCAAACGAAGCTTCCGGCACATATAGTAAAAGAAAGATTTAGAAAACTTAAATCAGAGCATTTGGAGTATCTGTCAGATGTTATTAAGGAAAATGAATACAAGATTAGGAATATCAGAGCATTTGTCCTAACAGCAGCATATAATGCACCAAGTGGGATAGATGCACATTACTCTGCCCTTGTAAGCTATGATATGAGAGGAGGATATTGAATGTGATTAACGAAGAAATTGCAAGAAAGACACTAAGCCTTGAGATTAAGGCTGCCAAAGTAACCGGAAAACTTCTTTTAAATCTGTTGAAAAAACTGATAAAAGAAGCAGAGAAACTGGGAGGGCTTGAAAAACTCGTTAAAGTAAACGGAAATGAAGTCAAGCTCAAAGATATGGCGAAAAAAGGACAGCTTGAAGAAATACCGGTAGAAGAAGCGGAGCTTAAGGAACTGAAAAAAGAGCTTAACAAATATGGTGTTAAGTTTTCAGTGATGAAAGATAAGGAAACAGGCAAATACTCCGTATTTTTCCAAGCCAAAGATATGAAAATGATGGAGAAAGCCTTTAAAAATGCTCTTGCAACATCAGAAAGAAAGGCTGAGAGGAAAGAGTCCATTCACAAAAATATTGAGAAGTTTAAGGAGATGGCAAAAAATACTGTTTCTAAGGATAAAGTTACGAATAAACAAAAGGAGCAGAGCTTATGAGCAGTTTGATAACATTTGAAAATATGGAATTCGGGAAACTCACTGTAATGGAAAAAGACGGTGAGTTTTTCTTTATCGGAAAAGAAGTAGCCGAAAAACTGGGCTATTCAAACACGAGAGATGCTTTGGTAAGACACATTGCGGAAGAAGATAAGGGAGTCGTGAAACACGACACCCTTGGTGGTAGACAGTCATTTACGATAATCAACGAGTCCGGTCTTTACTCTCTTATCCTATCTTCCAAGTTACCACAGGCAAAGGACTTTAAAAGATGGGTAACCACAGAGGTATTGCCGAGTATTCGTAAGAATGGCGGATATATCAAAAATCAAAAAAAATGAGTAATGAAGAAATATTGGCAAATGCGGTACTCCTTGCCAATCACCTGATTGCTGAAAAAGAAAAAATCATAGAAGATTTAGAGCCGAAAGCCAAGTATTTTGATGAACTGGTGAATAACCATATGCTTACTAATTTCAGAAATACAGCAAAAGAGCTTCATATCCCACAAAAGGTATTTATTCAGTTTTTGATAGATCAGAACCTTATTTGTTGGGATAAGAAAAATAGACTTCTACCCTATGCCAAGAACAACAAAGGATATTTTGAAGTAAAGGAATGGTGCAAAGAAGGGAGCGAAGCGGTCGGAATACAGACCTTTGTAACACCGAAAGGCAGGAGCTACTTATTACTTTTTATTGGAGGTGAAAAGACTCGTGATAGATAAAATATTAAAGGACATCAAAGGCATATTTAAGGTGCAAGATAAGGCAAAGTTTGTAAAACAAAACATTCCCTATCTTGCATTTTTCTATATTGGCAACATCTTCTCCTATCATGTGAGAAGTTATACCGGTGGAGATGTGATTGACAGGATATTTCAGGGGATATTAGAGCTTAATACAATGAGTTTTCTCCCAAGTATTTATTTGGTGGATATACTGACAGGAATAGGAGTTGCTGCTATAATTAAATTCATTATCTATACCAAAGGTAAAAATGCGAAAAAGTTTAGACAAGGGAAAGAGTACGGCTCGGCAAGATGGGGAAATAAAAAAGACATCGAGCCGTACATGGATGAAAAGTTTCAAAACAATATCTTGCTAACACAAACAGAACGATTAACCATGAACGGCAGACCGTCGAATCCAAAGTATGCAAGAAATAAGAATGTACTTGTCATAGGCGGATCAGGAAGTGGCAAGACTAGATTTTTTGTAAAACCAAACCTTATGCAAATGCACAGCAGCTATTGTGTAACCGATCCGAAAGGAACGATAGTTCTTGAGTGTGGCAAGATGCTTGAAGATAATGGCTATGAGATAAAAATCTTAAACACCATTAACTTCAAAAAGAGTATGAAATACAATCCCTTTGCTTATCTTAGAAGTGAAAAAGACATACTCAAATTGGTACAGACAATCATTGCAAACACCAAGGGCGAGGGAGAAAAAGCAGGTGAAGATTTTTGGGTGAAAGCCGAGAAACTTTACTATACAGCACTTATCGGATACATTTTCTATGAAGCTCCAAGAGAAGAAAAGAACTTTGCAACTCTCCTTGATATGATCGATGCGTCTGAGGTCAGAGAAGATGACGAAACATACATGAATCCGATAGACAGACTCTTTGAAGCATTGGAAAAGAAAGAGCCTACACACTTTGCAGTGAAGCAATACCGAAAATATAAACTTGCTGCCGGAAAAACAGCGAAAAGTATATTGATTAGCTGTGGTGCAAGGCTTGCTCCCTTTGATATTCAGGAACTTAGGGACTTGATGAAAGAAGATGAACTGGAGCTTGATACACTCGGAGATAGAAAGACTGCCCTCTTTGTTATTATCTCCGATACCGATGATACCTTTAACTTTGTGGTATCAATTATGTACTCACAGCTATTTAATCTTTTATGTGATAAAGCCGATGATGTATATGGTGGAAGATTGCCAGTTCATGTAAGATGCCTACTTGATGAGTTTGCAAATATCGGCTTAATTCCAAAGTTTGAAAAGCTGATTGCCACAATCCGAAGCCGAGAGATTTCAGCAAGTATTATATTGCAGGCACAATCTCAGTTAAAGGCAATCTACAAAGATAATGCCGACACGATTGTAGGTAACTGTGATAGTACCTTGTTTCTTGGTGGAAAAGAGAAAACAACATTAAAAGAACTTTCGGAAACACTGGGAAAAGAAACCATCGACCTATATAACACATCGGAAACAAGATCGAATCAAAAGAGTTTTGGGCTGAATTATCAAAAGACCGGTAAAGAGCTGATGAGCCAAGATGAAATAACCGTTATGGACGGCGGTAAATGTATCTTTCAGCTTAGAGGCGTCCGCCCTTTTCTATCGGATAAATTCGACATTACAAAACACAAGAACTATAAGCTCTTGGAGGACTATGACAAGAAGAATTTGTTTGATATTGAAAGCTACATGAAGCGAAAAGGAAAAGCAAAACTGAATAGAGATACGGTTATTACAAGAATGCAGTAAGTCTAAAAAATAGATTTGCTGCTTTTTTATTACTCAAAATCAGGAGGAAATATGATAAGGATAAGAAGTCCCACTAAGGAAAAACTAAATAGCAAAAGCATCAGCGATTGGAAAATAAAACTTTCAGTCGCTTTTTTTATTGAAAAGAAAAGGAGAAATTAAAAATATGAAGCAGGAAATGATGAACATCAATGCCAACTTGGTTGCAGAGCCTATTTTCTCAAGTTTTGAAAAAGACGGAGAAACGGTAGAAGTCGTTAATTTTGCACTTGTAAAGAAGTACGGGAAAGGCAAGGAATATATCAACTGTGCCGCTTACGGTGAAAAGGTGGAAACAGCGAAAGACTTTGTAAAAGGCGATCTCATTCATATCTTTGGATATTTCAAAGAGCGTGAAAAAGACGGTAAGACTTACAAAAACTTTTTAGTAAAGTCATACAACAAAATTGAAAAGAAAGAAAACAAGGAGGAAGAATAAAATGGAATTTTTTACACAGGCAGTAGATGTACTGAAAGTATTGGTAATGGCGGTAGGAGCAGGACTCGGTGCGTGGGGCGTGATCAACCTGATGGAAGGTTACGGGAACGACAACCCCGGCGCAAAGAGCCAAGGCGTGAAGCAATTGATGGCGGGAGGCGGTATCGTCCTTATCGGCTTAAAACTCATTCCGCTTCTTGCCAATGTACTAAAGTAGGAAGAAAAGGAGCGATGAAATGTTTGGGATATTCGACAAGATAGAAGAATTTTTCAAGGAGCTTCTACTGGGCGGTATCCAAGCAAACTTAGAGTCCATGTTTCTTGACATCAACAATCAGGTTGGGAAAGTGGCAGCAGATGTAGGAAAAACTCCTATGGGATGGAACGGAGAAGTATTTAACTTTATCAAGAGTATTAACGACTCCGTCATTATTCCCATTGCAGGACTAATCATAACGGCAGTCCTTTGTATTGAGCTCATCAATATGGTCATGCAAAAGAACAATATGCACGATACGGACACCTTTGACTTTTTCAAATACATCATCAAGATGTGGATTGCTGTATGGTTAGTATCTCATGCCTTTGAATTTTCAATGGCGGTCTTTGATGTGGCACAAAGTATGGTAAACAAAGCGGCGGGGGTGATTAACACCTCTGCTGTTGTTTCTGGAGATCAAATTGTTCAGATGGTAGAAGCTTTAAAAGACAAGGGGCTTGGAGAACTCATTATGATTCTCTTTGAGACCTCACTCATTAAAGTTGCCATACAGGGAATCTCCATTGTTATCATGCTTGTTGTTTACGGAAGAATGTTTGAAATCTATGTTTACTCATCGGTTTCAGCCATACCGTTTGCGACAATGGGAAACAAAGAATGGGGACAGATCGGAACAAACTACATTAAAGGACTATTTGCCCTTGGACTGCAAGGACTCTTTTTAATGGTTTGCCTTGGAATTTACGCAGTATTAGTTAAGACAATACAGATTACAGACATTCATACCGGTACCTTTACGATACTCGGGTATGCAATTTTGCTGGGACTGATGATGTTAAAAAGCGGAACACTGGCAAAAAGTGTATTAAACGCACACTAAAAAAGAAAGGAAAGATAGTATGAAGAAAAGAAAAACAATATGGAAAGCAGCACTTCTTGTAACAGGCATTGCCTTTGTGATGGATAGAATCAGAGTTCATAAAAAAATGAAAGAGCTAAACAAAAGAATCACCAAGGTTGGACATTGTCATAATGATTTTTGTCTGATGCAGGGAAGAATCAATCAAAGCACAGAGGAACAGCTTGCAATTATTCAGGAAGAAATCGGCTCCGTATATGAACACATGGAGGAGCTGTCAAAGGAAAAAGAAGATGGGAGGTAAATCATGGCGTATGTACCAATCCCGAAAGACTTAAAGAAAGTAAAAACGAAGGTCGCTTTTAACTTAACCAAAAGACAGCTGATCGGATTTACTCTCGCAGGGCTGGTAGGAATACCGGTCTATTTATTTATGAGAAAGTTTGTAGCAAATGATATAGCGATTCTATTTCTCATCGTGTCTACACTTCCCATTTTTTTCATTACACTGTTTGAAAAAGACGGACTGACCTTTGAAAAATATTTTAAGTATATCTATTTACACAAGTTTTACCAACCGCAAAAGCGTGTGAGAAAGGAGGTTTACCTTGAACAGCAAAAGAAAAATTCAGCAGCTAAAGCTCATGCAAAACGAAAAGGCGTTAAGAAAGGAGAAACAGGAATTAAAGCAAGATAAAACAAAGATGAAAAAAAAGAAAGACGGATTTTTGAGCCTTATCTTTAAGAAAGAGCCGAAACGCCATACTGTAGAAGATACCCTTCCCTATCTTAGAATGTTGAAAAGCGGGATATGCCAGAGTGATGAAAAACACTTCAGTAAAAGCATAGCCTTTGAAGATATTAACTATCAGCTTGCCTTAGAGGAAGATCGAGACCTTATTTTTAATCAGTTTGCCAACTTCTTAAATTCCTTTGATCCGAGTGTCAAGATTGAGCTTTCGTATATCAATCAGCTTGGCAGAAACGAAGAAATGCAGTCGGCAATTCAGATACCGGATAAAAAAGACGGCTTTGACGAGATACGCCTTGAGTTTCGAGAGATGCTAAAAAATCAGATTGTAAAGGGAAATAACGGGCTTAGAAAATCAAAGTATATTACTTTTACCGTCGAAGCGGACAATATGGAGCAGGCAATCTCAAAACTGGAAAGACTGGAGATTGACATCTTATCTTCCCTAAAAAGTATGGGCGTGCGTGCAGAAAGCCTAAATGGAGAAGAAAGGCTGAAAATCCTTCACGATGTATTAAATCCGGGCAAGACCTTTGAGTTTTCCTACAAAGACCTAAAGAAAAAAGAAAGCACCAAAAGCTACATTACGCCTGATGAATTTAACTTTACACCGAGTAGATACTTTAAGTTCGGGAAGTTTATCGGAGCGATAAGCCATTTTCAAATCCTTGCCAGTGAACTTTCAGACCGTATGCTTGCCGAGTTTTTGGATATTGATGATAACATCAATATTTCCTTTCATATCAAGGCGATCGAGCAGTCGGAAGCCATTAAGATGGTAAAACGAAAAAATACCGACATCGACAAAATGCGAATTGAGGAAAACAAAAAGGCGGTAAGAGCGGGTTATGATATGGACATTTTACCCTCAGACCTAATTACCTATGGTGAAGATGTGAAAAGCCTACTCAAAGACTTGCAGACAAGAGATGAGCGTATGTTTGTCGTAACCATTATCTTTATGAACTTTGCAAGGACAGTACAGAAACTGGAAAACGCCATTGCACAAATCAGCTCTATTGCCAATAAGCACAACTGCAAATTAAAAAGACTTGATCATGCACAGGAACAGGGACTTGTAAGCGTACTTCCTCTTGGCGTGAATAAGCTGGAGATTAACAGAGGCTTAACTTCCTCATCAACAGCCGTCTTTATACCGTTTACCACAGAGGAGCTTTTCATAAATTCAAGCAACAGCTTATACTACGGACTGAATGCACTAAGCCATAACCTGATTATGGCGGATCGAAAGAAATTAAAGAATCCCAATGGGTTAATCTTAGGAACACCCGGAAGCGGTAAGTCCTTTAGTGCAAAGCGTGAAATGGCAAATGCGATTTTGGTAACGGATGATGATGTCATCATCTGCGATCCGGAGGGCGAATATGGCAATCTTGTGCGTCAGTTTAACGGAGAAGTCATTAAGGTTAGCAGTAAATCAAAGGATTACCTCAATCCCCTTGACATCAATATGAACTACGGCGATGGAGATACACCGTTAAAAGACAAGGCAAACTTCATCATGTCTATGCTTGAACTTGTCGTTGGAGGAAGCGGACTGACAGCAGAGGAAAAGTCGGTTATAGACAGGTGCTTACCTAAGATTTATGAGAAGTATTTTAACGAACCTGAACCGAAAAACATGCCTATCTTACAAGATCTATACGATATGTTAAAAAATCAAGAAGAAAAGGTCGGAAAAAAACTGGCAACGGAGATGGAGATCTATGTAACAGGCTCTCTTAATGTATTTAACCATCAGTCCAATGTGGACTTAAATAAGCAGCTCCTTTGTTTTGACATCAAGGAACTGGGCAGTCAGCTTAAAAAAATCGGAATGCTTGTGATTCAGGATCAGGTTTGGAATAAGGTATCTCAAAATAGAGGAAATAAGGCAACAAGGTATTACATCGATGAGTTTCACTTGCTTCTAAAAGAAGAACAGACCGCTTCCTACTCCGTAGAAATATGGAAGCGTTTCAGAAAATGGGGAGGAATTCCGACCGGCATCACGCAGAATGTCAAAGACCTACTGATGAGTAAGGAGATAGAAAATATCTTTGATAATACGGACTTTGTCTTAATGCTCAATCAAGCGTCAGGAGATCGGGAAATCTTGGCAAGAAAACTGAAAATTTCCAAACCGCAGCTTAAATATGTTACCAATTCCAATGCGGGAGAAGGACTGTTATTCTTCGGAAACACCATCGTTCCCTTTATTGATAAGTTCCCGAAAGATACCATTCTTTACCAGAAGATGACAACGAAACCGGAAGAAGTGAGGTGATAGCTTGTGGAAAAGAAATTAAGGCGAGATTTTAAGGAAAGGCAGAAAATCAAAGAGGAAGCAAAACTGTTAGGGAAAGAATATATGGATGCGGATGAAGCCGGTAAATTAAAGCATGGCGATGATTACCGAGGGAAAATTATTCACGAGAAAGACCGATTTCAGGATAAGATCCACGAAAAGGAAAGCAAAAGAAATTCCAAGAATGAGCTTTTGCAAGGAAGTTCCAAAAGAAAGGTGAAACAGCTTAAAAATGTTGTAAAAGACAAGGAAACAGATACCTCAAAAGAAGATAATAAATCCCCTCTTGTCTCCGGCGATGAAAACAGTGTTTTTACTTCCCTTGCAAATGATGAAACAATAGCCGATGAGATAGTTTCTGCACCGAAAAGCATAAAAACAGAAAAGGAAATCTCCTTTGAAGAACAAAAAGCCGAGCTTTTAAAGAAAAGAAAAATGGCTGAAAAAGTCAGAAAAGAGTTAAGAACGGAAGGAAAGTACAGTCAAAATGAAGAAATCTACGATCCTTTGGGAAAAGACCTTGATAATGATGGTATCATCGACAGGTATGACAATGACTTTAGAGACAGCGACTATTTTGAATCGACTTATGATGTGGAAGATAATCTTCATACCAAAGAAGGTATAACGGAACACTCTAACAAAAAGCACAATGCTCAAAAGAAGCTGTATAAACGAAAAAACTATTCGGATAAGGTCTATACAAGGAAAAAGGAAGACAATCACGCAGACGATAAGACGGAAGGGAAAAAGTCTTCCAAAGAGATGATTCAGGGCAGAGAAAAGAAAAAGTCTGCAAAGGGATCTGTTCTGTCAGGTTTAGCAAAAGGAAGTGAAGCGGTAAGGGATTACCTATCCCATGGCAGTGATGAAAATCAGGGTGTGGAAACCGGAGAAAAGATTGCAGACGGCAATTCAAAATTACTTCATGGGATAAAAAACTATGCCGATAAGAAAAAGGCTAAAAAAAGCTATAACCTAAGCAAAAAAGATTACAAGATACGAAAGCGTAAATCAAAATTGGAGTTTCGGGAAGCCAAAGAGGAATTAAAGAAAACAAAGGAATATAAGCAAGCAAATGCTTTTAAGAAGTTTCAAAAGAAAAAGCAGATGAAATCCGCTATTGGGAAACGAAATAAATCAAGGCTTAGAGATCGTATCAAAGAAAGTCTGATCGGAACACTGAAAAGCTCCAAAGAAATGCTGA